>JAFYOX010000046.1 GCA_017547755.1 Clostridia bacterium
GTGCAGATTTGAAGGAATGCGATTTTGTCAGCTATACAAAATCCTGTTACTTCAAATTTGCAGTCACTATGTCTTTTCTTTTCGTTCAAAAGTTTTTGAAGGTGGGTGCGGGAGGAAACTTTTTTCAAAAAGTTTCCTCCCGCGAAAACATCATTCCTCAAAACAATCGTACGCTTCGAGGGTGTATCGGCCGATTTCGTAGAGGAGTTTTTCCGAGGCGATGCGCAGTCCGAGAGGGGCACGTGCGAGACGGGTGTCCTTTTCGAAGGGACGGCGCTTGTTTGCGGCGGTGAAGGGACTGCCCGCTTCGAAGGTGAAGTAACCCTTGTAGCCGATGTCCATCAGACCGTGCATGACGGCGTCCATGTTCAGCGAACCGCAGAAGGGAACGAGATGGGAGTCGTGATCGCCGTGGTTGTCCTGGATGTGCAGGGCATAGACGTGCTCACCGAGGATGCGCAGGCTTTCGTCCTGGGACATTTCCTGCATATTGCCGTGACCGGCATCCCAGCATCCGTGGAACAGCGGATGATCCACGTAATCGATCATCGCGCGCTGGTCGGCGGCGTTGTCGATCCAGTACATGCCGTCCACGCACATTTTGTTGAAGTTTTCGACGAGGATGTTGACTCCGTATTTTTCCGCGGTCGGGAAGAGCTTTTCGTAGAAGATTTTGTTCCGCTCGAACGTTTCTTCCTTCGAGATGCCGTGGAGGTAGCCGGAGTGGATGACGATGTTTTTGATGCCGAGCAGTCCGCAGGCTTCCACACAGCGCGCGGTATCTGCGGTGAACTCACCGCTTTCGTCCGCGAGAGGTCTGCCCATCGGGGAATGCGCCTGAATGAACTGTGCGCCGAGTTCATCCGCTTTGCGCTTCACCTGTTCGAGGTGATCCTGCCAGTCTGCGGCGAAAAATCCGTCTCTGCGGGAGTAATCGGAGCCGAAATTATAGTCCATGAAGCGGAATCCGGCTTCGCGGATGTACTGCATGGATTCCATCTGCGTGGAGGCGTAGCCGGAGAAATCCCCGGTGGTCGTTGCAAGTTTCATGGGAGGATCCTCCGTTTTCTCAGTAAATGGATTTCAGATTCTGTACGGAGCCTTCGATGATCCGTTCCGCGATGCCGGAGCAGAATTTCGAACTGTTGGCTTCGTAGCCGCCTTCGTCGTACGCGGACTGCATCGGATAATAGCCTTCATAGCCGTTCGAACAGCAGGTGACGATCGTCATGCCGAACGGGGAGCCTTCCTTGATGCCGCGTCCGATGTCCGTGAACGGTTCGCCGGGGATACCGGAGAAGACCACGTCCCCGAAACGGACGGCGTTGAGATACAGCGTGAAGGAATCCGGGCCGTGTTCGAGCCGCTTGACGCGGTATGCACGCGCAACAACGGTGACATATTCCATGCCGGTATACGGGATTTCGCTTTCCCGTCCGGCTTCGTGGAGCGCGATGTATTTTTCGGCGATCTCAAGGTCTTCCGCCGTACCGCGGTTTGCGGGAACTTCCAGATTATACTGCGCGAATCCGACGGTGTTTCCTTCGGATTTTTCCGCGTAGGTGTAGAGCTTCATCGCTTCGCCGGCGATGCAAAGACCCATGTGACGGGCGTGATCGTAGCCGCTGCGGCGCGGGATTCCGCTTAACGGATTGAAGTGGTTGGTGTCGCCCTGCGCACCGTTGAAGAAGAGGCACTTCGTTCCGGGAACGGCGCCTTCGAACGAGCGGCGTACCCATCCCGGCCAGTCGGAAGAGTAGTACGATCCGCTGACAACGTCCGGATGTACCTGGAAATTGATGATGACGAGGTCGTCCTTGCCTTCGCGCACGATGCGGACGAGCTGAAGGGTTTCGTCGGGGGTGGAGATCGGATGGTCGATGTCGGGACTGCCGTGCGGAGGATTGGTCTGCGTCTTACCGTTCTTCATCCTGAAGCGGCGGATGAAGGAGATATCTTCCACTTTTCCGCGCGCGGTGAAGACATCCGCGTCGCTCATGTCAGCGATCGCCAGTACGGCTGCGTCGGCAAGCTGGCGGAACAGGATGCTGTTGAATGCGGGATCGATGGGGTAGAGGTCACTGCTGATGGCAGGCGCGGTATGCGTGTGCGTGCAGGCATAGTACACCGCCTCATACGGGAGACCGGTGCGCTGTGCGATCATCTTGCGCAGTTCATCCCCGAATTCCTGGTCGATGCCGATGACGTCGATGGTGAACACCACAGCGGTGCGTTCACCGTCCGTGAAAGCCAGAACGCTGCCCTTCAGATCATCGAGGCATCCCTGACCGAGACGTTCGGAATAATAGCCCGAGATAAACAGTCCGTTCGGCGGACGGATATCGGCTCTTGCAAACCCGATTTGCAAAGTATTCATGAGAGTCCTCCTTATGTGAATTTCAAAAATTTATCTTATCACTGTTTTCAGCATTTTACAACCGCCGTGCCGTCGTCGCGGTACTCGATGCGGTCGCCTTCGCAGTTCAGTCCGTCGATATAGTCGAGATATTCCCGGAAGGACGGATATGCCGGCTTGAATTCTTCAACGATGGTCTTTGCACGTTCCGCGCCGTCCTTCAGGAGAAGATACAGCATGCCGACCTGCCACTTCGCGCAGTCGACGCACGCCGCCACGGGATCGGCGATCTCGTAGTCACTGCCGTGACCGGTACCTTTGCAGCCGCCGCAGTACGGATGGACGATGGGCATGACGGCGGACAGGTCGCCCATGTCGGTGCTGCCGGAGCCGACGTGTTCGTTCACGTTCATCGGATAATCCGGGATCGCAAGTTTTGCCGCGTCTTCCGCGAGCTTCATCATGCCGGTGTCGTTCCGGTGCGGACCGTAGCCGGGTGCGTCGATGATCTCGATGTTCGTGCCGAGGGACAGCGCCGCACCGGTCAGAGCGCGGTTGACCTTCTGGTTCGCCTTTTTGATTGCTTCGAAACTGCTGCCGCGGACGTAGCTTTCCAGCGTGACCGTCGCGGGGATCGCGTTGACCATATCGCCGCCGTGCGTGATGATCGGATGCACGCGGATGATGTCCGGCTCAGCGAAGGTCTCACGGATGGCATTGACGGCGTTGATGCCGCAGGTCGCCGCATACAGCGCGTTCCGTCCGGACCACGGACTGCCGCCCGCATGAGCTGCCTTGCCCTTGTAGATGATCTTCTTCGACATACAGCCGATGGAGCCTCTGCCGATGGAATAACTGCCGGAGGTATGCACCATGAACGCCAGATCGACGCCGTCGAAATAGCCGCGGTGCATGAATTCCGTCTTGCCGCCGAAATACCTGATCTTTCCGTCCGCTTTCAGCTGGGTGCGGAATTCGATTTCGAGCAGTTCTTCCGCCGGAACGGCGCAGAGACGGATCCGACCGCTCATTCCGTCGAGAATGCCGGGTTCCTTCAGTGCCGCCGCCACGCCGAGAAGTGCCGCGCACTGTGCGTTGTGTCCGCAGGAATGGACGGCACCCGTCACGGGGTCTGCGTCCGGATGGCCGGGACAGATGATGGAGTCAAGTTCGCCGAGAACGAGGACTTCCGGACCCGGACGTCCGGTATCGATCACGGTATAGAACCCGGTGATGCCGTCGGCAAGGACGAGGTTGTTATAGCCGAGTTCGCGGAATTTTTCTTCCATGTAGCCCGACGTCACGGTTTCACGGAACCCGGTTTCGGGATGCTTCCAGATGAAGCGCTCCGCTTCCAGAATAAGTTCGCGGTATTTTTCTACTGCATTGCCGATAATTTCTTTCATGGAATTATCCTCCCTGTTTGTGTCTGTTTCTGTATATCCGCTGTTTTTCGCTCAGTACGGATTGGACGGCATCATTTCCCATGCGTCCGCTTTGATCAGATGCCTGCCGCCGATAACTTTTACGCCTGTCGCGTCTTCTGCGGTCGGATAGACCCGGCGGCAGATCGCCTGACGCTGGTTTGCAAAGACTTCCACCACGGATTTGTCTGCGAAAATGTCGAGGACGAGCGGTTCTCCCGACGCCAGAGCAAACGGTGCTTCTTCGCGGATGCGCCGTCCTTCCGTACCGCTGTCGGTGGTATCCATGACCAGTTTTCCGGATGCGGGATCGGCATAGATACGGGTCTCCTGCGTACCGTCCGCACTGCAACGGACCGCAAAGCCGCAGGATTCTGCAGATCCGGCTTCAAATACGGCGGTCAGGCGGAAAGATTCCCCGTTTTTGACCGGCAGAACGTCGGTATTTCCGCACCAGTGCTGCGGATTGTACTGCAGGCGTTCGAGTTCACGGACAGGTGCGGTATGGAGCACGCCGTTTTCGAGCCAGAGCGTCCGGGGAAGGCTGTATACGCCGCTCCATCCGAAGCGGTCGAAATCGTTGTCGAGGTTGTCGGTGAGCCAGAACCATGCGATCTGGCGGTTCCGGTCGTCGATGAGAGCTTCCGGTGCGAAGCAGGTATTGTCCCGCCAGCTCATGCGTCCGTGCTGTTCGGGAAGGAAGGTCTCGCCGTCGCCGGAAAGAGAACCGACGTAGTACTGCGCGCCCTTGTTGTGCGCGATGAAGAGCTGAAGCCATTTGTCCGTGAATACGCCGTCCTGCTCGCGGTCCGGAAGGGGCAGGAAACTCGGACACATATCGTCTTCGGTCGCATCGGGCCAGTCTTCGCCGGCGTGCGGATTTTTGTAGAACCGGTGGAGATATTCCCAGGTTTTCAGATCCTTCGAACGGAAGAGATCGGTCCAGTCGCCGCGCAGGCGTTCGTCGGAGTCTTCCGCACGGCCGTATTTGTTCAGCACGCAGAGATTGCCGGTCTGCATATAGTACCAGCCGTCCTTTTTCCAGATGTTGCTGGGGTCTGCGTTGCCGATATAGTCGGTCTTTCCGTCGATTTCGAGTTCGAGGATCCCCCATTCGGTGCCGTTGATGGCGATCGGCTCCATCCGGTACCAGTCATCATACGGCGGCTTCGCATACGCCATCGCGATCCCGCTGCGGTCTTTCGCCGGATCGACTGCGGCAAATTTCCAGAATGTGAGGTATGCCGTTCCGTCTTCGTCAACAAACGCACCGCCGCTGAAGCATCCGCCGTCCCCGTCCTGCGTGGTCAGCGCGTCTTTGTGATGCCGCCAATGGAGCAGATCCGCGCTGGACATATGTCCCCAGTGGAAGCCGCCGCTGCCGCTGTTCCGGTACAGGTACATCAGATGATACCGTCCGTCCGCGTAAAACGCCCCGTTCGGATCCCCCGGGATCCCCAGATCGTCCGGGATCGCAAAATGATACCCCGGCCGGTAAGGATCCGCGATCATCTTCTCCCGATACGCACGTGTTCCAAGAATCGTCTCCTTCATTTCCATACGCATTCTCCTTTTCCTTTTCTCGTTCCCAAGGTTTTCTCTGGCTCTATTTTACTGCACATTGTCGATTTTTTCAATACATTTCCGCAGATTTTTTGTGCAGAGTTTATTGGGGAGTGATTTTGGAGAAAAGTTTCTTCCAAGCGTTTCCTCAAACGTTCCCCAATGAACTCCTACTTGATTTTTCGGGAAGAGTTTGTTATACTATTTCCAGAGAAAAAATGAAGGAGCAGGGAAGAATGAAGAAGATACTGATGATCGGGACGGGTGGGACGATTGCGTCCCGGCAGACGGAGGACGGACTGGCGCCGGGGCTGACCCCGTCGGATATTCTGTCGTACATTCCGGCGGTGAAGGAGGTCTGCGAGGTGCAGACCCTGCAGGTATGCAATCTGGACAGCACGAATGTGACGCCGGAGCATTGGAAGCTCATGGTCCGCGCCGTGGAGGAGAATTATTATAAATATGATGGATTTGTGATCTGCCACGGCACGGATACGCTGGCGTACACCGCCGCCGCGCTGTCGTATATGATCCAGAATTCCGCGAAACCGATCGTTGTCACGGGCGCGCAGAAGCCGATCAACATGGACGTCACCGACGCGAAGTCGAATCTGCTCGACAGCTTCATCTATGCCGCGGACGACGGTTCCCAGAACGTCAACATCGTGTTTGACGGCAAAGTTATCGTCGGCACCCGCGCCAGAAAGGAACGCGCCAAGAGCTTCAATGCGTTCTCCAGCCTCAATTATCCCTTTCCGGCGGTCATTCAGGACGGCATGATCGTCCGTTACCTGCCGGAAATCCCGATTCAGGGGGACGTGCATTTCTATTACGATATGCGCGAGAGTGTCTGCACGCTCAAGCTCATCCCCGGCATGAAGCCGGACATCCTGTCCTATCTCTTCGCGCATTACGACTGCATCGTCATCGAAAGCTTCGGCGTCGGCGGGATCCCGCAGAGCCTGCTCGATGTGTTCTATGCCGAAATGGAAAAATGGGCGGATCACGGCAAATTTGTCGTCATGACCACGCAGGTCGCCAACGAAGGAAGCAATATGAGCGTTTACGAGGTCGGCAAAAAGGTCAAGCAGGATTTCAAGCTCATCGAAGCCTACGATATGACCTTCGAAGCCACCATCACCAAACTGATGTGGCTCCTCGGTCTGCAGCTCACCGATTACGACCGCATCCGCAGCAAATTCTACACCCGAATCAACCATGATACCCTCTTCGCCAAGCGTGTCGAAGCGGAATGGTGAGGGATCCCGATTTACAGGAGGACAGAATGCCCCGACTTTATGTGCATTACAAGAACCATCTCGACCTCACGTGGCGCAGACCGCGCTACACCGCCGGAAACACCGACGGATGGAAGGTCACACCCTACGGCGAACTGCAGGAACGGCAGATCGACCGCGGATTTGATTTTATCCGAAGCGGCGGATCGTATTCGCTGGAACAGACCGTTTCTCTCCGCGAATACCTCGACCGCAACCCCGACTGCATGGACGAAGTCCGGGAATGGCTTGCCGACGGACGTCTGACCGTCCACGGCGGCGGTGAATCCGTCGTGGATTACAACCTTCCCGACGGCGAAAGCATCATCCGCAATCACCTGTACTCCCGTCTCTGGCTGAAAAATACGTTTGATTATCAGCCGCGGCTCGCCGACTGTCCCGACACCTTCGGACTTTCCGCGAACCTTCCCGAACTTTTCCGCCAGCTCGGTTATCCCGGACTCCTCACTTTCCACCGCGTTTTCCGCCGGCATAAGCCCTACTGGCGCGGTCTTTCCGGAAAAACGATCGCTCTGGATACCGCATATGCCGCGCTTCCGCTTCCGGAAGACGGCTATGACGACTGTCTCAAGTGCCGCGTCTGCACGATCTGCAAGGGCGACGGCTGTCCCGCGTGTGAAGGAAGCGGGATCTATCTCAATCCTCAGCCGGACAACGTTCCGGGCGGTTTTGTGTCCCTGAAGGATCGTCTGCAGAAGGAAACCGGCGATTTTATGCTGTATTTCGCCGGTGAAGAGGCAATGGCTGCCGAAGGTGCCGTGGATGCTCTGCGCCGCATCGCCGATGGGACCGGCTATGAACTGGTCTTCACGGACGTTGAATCGCTGTCACTGATGTATAACCGCGAACTCATCGAAAATGTGGATCATGCACCCGACGATCAGATCGACGAACGGGTCGAAGGAAATCCCGTGGCGGCAGGATGTTATACGACAAGAATCAAGATCAAGCAGGAAAGCCGCCGCTGTGAAGCCGCACTGCGTTCTGCGGAACGTCTTGCCGCAGCGGCAGTTCTGGAAGGTATACCGTATCCGGCGCGCACGCTTGAAAAGAACTGGATCAGGCTGGCATTCCTGCATTTCCACGATGCCATTCCGGCGTCCCACAGCGATGACGCATATGCGGAACTGATGGAGACCGGACGGCAGATCCGCGCATCGGCGGCGCGCATCGTGCAGAAATCCGCGAAAAAACTGATAGAAAAAGCGGAGATTGCAGGCGGTGAAGGAATTCCGTTCATCGTGTTCAATCCGCTGGAATTTGAAGTGAAGAACGTGCGGCTCACCGGAACGGTGTGCTGTGACCGTTATGTGACCGGCGGAAGCGTCCTTGCGCCCGACGGAAGCGTGTACCCCGTTCTGTCCGTGAAGCATTCGACGGCTCCGGGATATACGGAAGCTCTCGTCGAATTCATCGGATCGCTGCCCGCATTCGGGTATGCCGTCCTGCGGTTCCTTCCGGACTCCGACGAATGCGAAGCTCCCGTACCGAAGGAAATGCGCCGCGGATTCGTCATGGAAAACGATCATCTCCGCGTGACCTTCGGCGAACACTCCGTGACGGAAGTGTACGACAAGGCAAAGGACCGCGTTCTTGCCGTGGAAGGCACGTTTGCGCCGTGGCTCTCCGACGATGCCGGACATCCGTGGGGACGCACAAACACCATCCAGTACGAAGAACGCGCGGACATCGCGGATTATCCTGAAAATATGCTTCCGGCGGCGGAATTCTCCCGCCGGACAACGTACGAAAAGCGGGATGGCGTGCAGATCGCGCGGATTTATGTGAAGTATGCCCGCGCGGAAAAGCAGATCCGTATGCTCGACTGGTGCGCGGAATTCACGCTGGCGGATACTTCCCGTGAACTGGACGTGAAGATCCGCACATCTCTGGATGCGCGCGACATCCGTCTCTCCACGCACGTGGTTCTTCCTCACGCTCCGGCGGACGAAATGCTCGATTATGAAATCCCGCTCGGCACGGTCCGCCGCGGATACGTGAACGTACTGGATCAGCAGCTCGGCTACTCCGACGAATGGGCGGCGCTCCGATATGTTTCCGCCGACATGGGTGATTACCGCGTGACCCTGTGCAACAACGGGACCCCGGCGCACGCGCTTCACCGGTACGCAGGCAATCATCTGACCGCCGCGCTTCTGCGTACGCCGACCCAGCTCTGCTGCGGCTTCGGCATCACGGGTGCGATCGACACATCCGAACACGAATTCCGCTTCACGCTTGCCGCAGATGCCGATCCGATGGACGCCTACCGCCGCGGTATGGCGCTGAACACGGAATACCCGGCGCTGTTTGCCGCAGAAAAGAAGGGAAGTCTTCCCGCACAGGCATCGTTCCTGCGTCTGCCGGACAATCTGCCCATGCTCGCGCTCAAAGGCGCGGAAGACGGAAACGGCTTCATCGTGCACTATCTCG
The DNA here is from genome assembly GCA_017547755.1 of Clostridia bacterium. GTDB lineage: Bacteria > Bacillota > Clostridia > Oscillospirales > CAG-272 > UMGS1696. The sequence continues at coordinate 9,075 of JAFYOX010000046.1, forward strand.
GCACCGGACATCCGGAGACCCTTGTCTTTGCCGCACCCGCCGTCCCCTGCGATCCGCTGGAACAGCCGACCGGCGAAGCGGTCACGGAAGCAGAGGTTCCGCCGTACGGCATTGCGACCTTCCGCATTTCCGCGGACGGCATGAGAGCCTGAAACGGTCAGAATACGGAATACAGAATCAGAAAGAATCGGAAATCAGGAGGAAAACGGGATGAACAACGCGGACCGACAGAAACTTCACCGTCTTCCGCTCGGCGATGTCCGGGCGGCTGGATGGCTTGCCGAACAGCTCCGCCGCAATGTCGAAGGCATGGGCGGACACCTGCACGAACTGGAGCCGGGGATGATCGCAACGCCGTACACCACACGGGAAACCTACGAGGGCTGGGGAAAGGAACGCTGCGCCGGATGGGGTGCGGAGATCTCCGGAAATTACTGGTGGGGCTTCATTGAACTGGCGTTCACGTCCGGGGATTCCGGAATGATCCGGAAAGCGGACGAATGGGTCGCCGCTGTTCTTGACAACCGCAGGGAAGACGGCTATCTCGGCACCTACCGCGACGGCGACGATTTCTATGACGATTACAATGCGTGGGGATCGTCCTGCGGGATGAACGCCCTGCTTGCCTATTACGACGCGACCGCGCGTGCGGATGTGCTCGAAGCGGTACACGGATGCCTGCTCTGGTTCTGCGAAAACTGGGCAGGCGACCGGAAGACCCGGTATGCCGGCATCACGATCACGGAGTGCATGGCGCGCGTGTATCAGCTGACCGGCGACCGCCGTCTGCTCGATTTCTGCTACGATTATTACGATTTCATGGAGAAAAACGACCTGTTCGACGCGTCGCTTTCCGCCATGCTGTCTCCGGAACTGCACTACAACTCCACCCACGGCGCGCTGTATGCCAACCAGATCGACCGTCCCGCACTGATTTACGCCTGTGACGGGGACGAACGGTATCTGGAAGCCAGCCTGAACGCCTGGAGAAAGGCAAAAGAAAAGGTGATCCTTCCGAACGGAGGCATCACCTGCGAATCCGAATATCTTGCACCGGTTGGGGCAGTCGTCGAGACGGAATACTGTGCCGTCACGATGTACAGCAAGTCCCTTGCCAATCTTGCGATGATCACGGGGATGCCGTGCTTCGCGGACGATATGGAGCAGACCGTGTACAACTGTGCCGAAGGTGCGCGGAAAAAGGACGAACGTGCCATCGCGTATCTGACCTCGCCGAATCAGGTCATGGCGACGGCGGCATCCTCGTATGCGAACGAAGGACATCAGGTGTACGCGCCGTGCGTGCCGGTTGCCTGCTGTCCGGTCAATTCCGTGCGCGTTCTGCCGGAATTTCTGCGCAATGCCGCGCTGACCGACGGAGAGGGACTGTATTTTTCCGTCTATGCGCCGTGCGTTGTCCGGTATCGTGGAATGAAGATCACGCTCGAGACTGATTATCCCTTCCGGGAAACGCTGACGTTCCGGTTTGAAGCCGATGCGGATGCTGGATCTCCCGAACCGCTGTCCTGCCGTTTCCGCATTCCGGATTGGTGTGACGATCCTGCCGCCGTTCTCAACGGACGTCCGGCGGAAACGGAAAACGAAGGCTATGCGTCCGTTGATCACCGGTTCGTGCCGGGAGACGTGTTTGTTCTGACGTTCCCGATGCGTCCGCGGATCTGTCGGATGCGGGACGACGACCGTCTGCGGATGTATCCGCTGTCCGTTTTCCGCGGACCGCTTCTGTTCTCGCTGCCCGTACCGGAAGTATGGCAGGGTTATCCCGGACATCCGGCGACGCCGCTTCCGGAAGGATGGCAGTGGTATCAGGTGCATCCCGTGATTCCGCCGTCCGGGCTGGATGTTTACGACGATATGGGCATGCGCCGCCGTCTGATCACGTGGAACGCCGCGCTGTCCGAAGCTTTGGATCCTGCGGACATCCGCGTCACGGACAACGGAAAAACCGGCTATCCGTGGGAAGATCCGCCGGTCACGCTGTCTCTGACCGGATACCGCGCGCCGTATTCCTACGCGCCGTATCCGCAGAAAACGCTCGATCCGTACGTGGAAAACGGCTATGCGTACGTCGATGAGGAAATGCCGCTGACGCTGATCCCATACGGATGCACGGCTCTGCGGATCTCCTGCTTCCCGCGCGCAAAAGCGGACAAATAACGGAAAATCTACGGAAATAACAGAAACGCACAGGCTACGGATGCCTGTGCGTTTTGTGATTTAAGCTGTCAGCTTCTCAGTCTTTGCAGGGTGCTGCCCAGTAGACCGCATTGCGGATGACGGTCTGGATGTTCTTGTCGCGGTAGGTGGGATTGGTTTCGTGACCGGGCTGGAAGTAGAAGACCTTGCCTCTGCCGCGGAAATAAGCACAGCCGGAGCGGAAAACTCTGCCGGTTTCGTAGCCGGTGACGTAGATGAGTTCGTCGGGCTGGGGAATGTCATAGAATTCGATGAAGCGTTCTTCCACGGGAAGAGAGAATTCTTCGGGAACGCCCCTGGTGATCGGATGACCGGGACGGACGCAGTTGATGACGTGCTTGCCGAAGCCGTCTACGCTCAGACCGCAGGTCGTGCCCATCAGACGGATAAAGGGCTTGCAGAAATGCGCAGAGTGGAGCGGAATGAAGCCGCCGCCGTTCAGAACGAACTTCTGGACCTTTGCCGCGACCGCATCGGGAACGGCGTGATGCTTGACGTGACCCCACCAGAGGATAACGTCCGTGTCGGCAAGGACTTCATCCGTGATGCCGCAGGTTTCGGGATCGTCCTGAAGGGTAGCGGTCTTTACGGTAAGGTTCGGGTCTTCTCGCAGAAAATCTGCGATCGCATTGTGCATATATTCGGGATATGCCGCCTTGACATCGTCCTGAAGACGGTCCTGTTCGTGTTCGCACCATACAAGTACTCGGATCATTGTAGTTCTCCTTTTTGTGAATGTATAAATAAAAACGATTATCGGCACACGATAATTCTGAATGTGGACATTATACCACAGATTCCGGGAAATTACAAGAGAGCGGCTGCAATTCCGGGAAAATCCTGTGTCTGAAAAATATTTTTGCGGCAGCTGCAGCCGTAAATTTCCCGGGAATGGAATTGACAGATTCCGGTGATTCGTGTATAATCAGATTGAATTGAGACGTATAACGCAGTGTCAACCATTCCGCATATGGAAATACGGGAGGAATTTCATGAGAAAAGCAATCAAAAATCAGGGGAAGATCCTTACAGCATACCGCCTCGGAGACGGTTCTGAAACGGAAATGCGCCTTCTTGAGGAAGGAAAACTCCGCCGTATGCCGGACGGAAACTACGAAGTCTTCTCGCTGGAAGTCAAAAACGGCAGCGGCGAGATTGCGGCGGTCGGAGATTATATCAAGCTCAGCTCGGACGGCTGGCCGTATCCGAACGATAAGGCATTTTTTGCAGCGAATCACCGGCGGATCGAAGGGGATACCTACGAACAGATCCCGAAGCCGCTCGACGCATGGACGGCGGAAGACGGAATGGTTCCGGAGATCGCTTATCTGATTGCCGAACGCGGGCTTGTGATCGACGAAAAAGACGAGGAAAAGTATTTCAGCGCACCTCTCTGGGGAACGACGCTTTCCGCCGCGCGCGACGCAGTGATCGTATTCTATCAGGTGAAACGGGACGAACACGGAAAAATCACGAATGCCGATTTCAATTTCGTGGCGAAGAACGAATTTGACCGGACGTATTCGTGGGAGAATACTTCTGAGGCAGAGTGAATGCAGGGGAGCTGTATTATGAACGGATCCGGTTCGATCAGCTTCCCGGGGAGAGCCATGGGATATCCTTCATTTTAAAAAATATATATTTTTGTATTCAATTTTTAGAAACTTGTTGGCATCCCAACAAGTTTCTGTTATACTATCGCGGTGCTTGTTGAAATCTCAACAAGTTGGAGGAGGTAAAATGAAAGAACGTTTTCAGACATTTACGGTTCTGATCGCCAAGATCAGCAGAAACATCAAAAAATCAAGAATCAGGAGATGGCGGAGTACGGGCTCCGCAGTGTGCACGTCACCTGCCTGTATTATCTGTATTCCGCGGAATCCCTGACCGCTACCGAGCTCTGCGAGCTTTGCGAAGAGGATAAGGCGACCATTTCCCGCGGTCTTGAGTTTCTGGAAGAGAACGGGTACATCGTCTGCGAAACCGGATCCGGCAAGAGATACAAAAGTGCGCTTCTTCTGACCGGAAAAGGCATGGAAGCGGGCAGAAAGATCTCTGAGAAGATTAATTGTGTTCTGGATGAGATTTGCGTGGATCTGACCGAAGAAGAACGGACGGAATTTTACCGGTGTCTCGCAATTATCAGCGACAATCTGGAACTCTGTACGGAAGGAATCCGGAAGGCGCAGAAATTAAAAACAAAATCAACGGAAATGAGCAGTGAGGAAAACGAATGAAAAATTTACAGAAAACCGTCGGCGTCGCCGTCACACCTCACTGCGAAAGATTCTCCCTCATCCCGCACCGTTTCCCCATCGTCGAACTTCCAGATGATTTCGATGCTCTCGGCGTCGTGAACAAGGATGCGTTCGACTGCATCATACAGATGCTCTCTGAGTTTGTCATCAGACAGACCTGTCATCCGGCTTGCTGTCTGCTGCTGTTCTGCTGCAGCGAGGCTCTTCTGGTGATTTGCTTCATACTGAGCTTCGCATTCATCAAGCTGCTCTTTCAGGGCGGCTTGTTTTTTTGCAAGTTCATCTTTGCCGGTCAGGTATTCACCGGCAGTGATCTTGCCTTCACGGTACTGCTCATACATCGTGAACTTTTCTCTTCCGCAAGCATCATAGCAGTCGTTCAGAGAAAGACCTTTGCAGACCGCAACGATGCTCATCGGACGATTGATATTCAGACCGCATTTTGCCAACAAATCATGGACAAAAGCACGGTTTTTCGGGATCGTACGATGGCGGATCCAGCGGTCGATTTCTGCTTCCGTTATAGTATCCATATCTTTGGGGAGAAGTTCCCTTCCCGCTTCGTTGATCCACGTGATCTGGTACTCCGGTTCAGCGGAGTTTGCATTGGCCGTGAAGCGGAACAGCGAAGTATCGAAATGTTTGAGAATATATTCCATTTTATGGAGGAAACCTCCTTTGAATCATAAAGAAGATATTTTATTATATCAGTTTTCCGAAAATAAATCAATGACCATACTTCAGAATCAATGTCGGATTTCCCGCGTGTTTTCCGGCGATATCCAGAAACCACCAACTTCCGAACGCCGCGGCGTCCGTATAATCTTCCGGAAATTGCAGACAATAAACGCGCAGGCAAAAATGTATGCAAAAGGAGAAAGAACCATATGAAAGCAACCGGCATTGTCCGCCGCATCGATGACCTCGGCCGCGTCGTGATCCCCAAGGAGATCCGCCGCACCATGCGCATCCGCGAAGGCGACCCCCTCGAAATTTACACCGACCGTGAAGGCGAAGTCATCTTCAAAAAGTACTCTCCCATCGGCGAACTTGCGCAGTTTGCCGCGCAGTACGCTGAAACTCTCGCGAAAACCTGCGGCATTTCCGTCGTGATCTGCGACCGCGATGCCGTCATCGCGTGTGCCGGTATCCCCAAAAGAGAGTACACCGACCGCAAACTGACCGCAGAAGCCGAAAAAATCGTAGAAAACCGTCAGTTCTATACGGCGGGCGACGAGCCCGTCCTTCTGACCGACGGCGGCAGTCTGACCATCCGCTGCCTCATGCCGATCATCACCGAGGGCGACCTCACCGGCTGTGTCGCCTCCGTTACCGATCCGGACAGTGACGCCAAGCCCATTGCGCCCGATCTCGAAGCCAAGCTCATCCAGACCGCCGCCGGATTTCTCGGCAGACAGCTGGAATCGTGACAAAAAGAAAGCGCGGAAATCCTTTTTTTACGAAGGATTTCCGCGATTTTTTTATGGATTCAGCTGCGGATCAGGGTGTAATTTCCCGATTTCAGAACGCCGATCAGCTGTTCTGCGGTACAAATCGGTTCATCGGTGATCAGACCGCCGTCCGGAAGATGATCCGGATTGTGGTGGTCGGTGCCGGAAGTCTTGATGACACCTGCCTGCGATGCCCACAGTTCGGCAATGTCGTTGTGCGAATTGTGTCCCGGATGTCCGTTGAAGACTTCGATGCCGTCCACACGGCGCGGGTCGGTAACGGTCATGCCGGTGCGGAACGGATGCGCCTGGATCGTCAGCAGACCGTCCTCACGTGCCATTTTGATGTAATTTCCGATGCCCATGCGGTGAATGTCGCGGTGCGTCATCAGATAGTCCCGGTCAAATCCGAACACCAGATAGTCGTTCGAATTCTGCGAGAAGCGCAGTTCCATGCCCATGAGGATCGTCAGATGTCCGTCCGCCGCTTCCGTCAGAATGTCGTACGCGCGGTACAGCTTGTCCACTTTCGCTTCCCATGCCGTGTCGTCGTCATCCTTCGAATCCGGACAGAAATGGTTCGTCAGGCAGACCGTCGTGTAGCCGGCCTCCAGATACTTCCGCACGATCCCTTCCGCCGATTCGCTCGAGCATCCCGACGCGTCACGGCTGTGGCAGTGCAGTTCGGTTTTGTATTCCATATTTTTTCCTTCTCCGATCAATTTATCTTTCTACAAGAAGAGTTACGATTTCGAAGGGCTTGACGGTCAGCGATACTGCGCCGTTTTCGATGGTGAGTTCTTCCTGCTTTTCTTCGAGGAGGTTCGTGCGCCATACGTTCTTTGCGCCGTTCAGGGCGATCGTGCAGTTGGTGAGGTTGCGTTCGCATTCGTAGAGACGGATGACGTATGCGTTTGCGATGTCTTCCGCGTTCTTGACTGCTTCGCAGATCACGTTCGGTGCGGAAACGGAGAAGAGCTTCGGAGCGTTCATCACGCCGTCAGCCTTGACAACGGGCGTATTCAGAACATATGCCGGCTGAACGACATTGTCCGCGGAGAACGCGCCGACGTGCGGGAGCAGGGAGTAGGTCATGGTGTGAACGCCCTTGTCGCCGGAGGTATCCGGGCGGCAGCCGCCCTTGTGGAGCGTCAGGCGCATATCGGAGCCTTCCGCGGAAATACCGTACTTGCAGTCGTTGAGGATGGCAACGCCGTAGCGGTTTTCGGAAAGGTCGGACCACTTGTGGTTGCAGACTTCGAACTTCGCCGCTTCGAGGGAGGTGTTTCTCGTGGTCGGACGTTCCACGTGACCGAACTGGATTTCGTTCTTCACGGTGGTCGCACGGATGTTCACGTCAAATCCCGCCTTGAGCAGGTGACGGCGTTCGTTCCAGTCGAGCTTCATCTGATAATCGATGCGCGGGTCGCCTGCGTAGAAGACGATGTCCACAACGGCAGTCGTTGCACGGCCGATCCTGTAGGTGTTGCGGATACGGTATTCGACCGCTCCGTCGGAAACGACTTCGCTGGAAACGAGGTCGGTGACCGCCTTCATCTTGAGGAAGACGTCATCTTCGATTTCCCAGTTGTCGTACGCGGTCGGCATATCTTCGGCAAGCCAGAGGGTACCGAGGGAAGCGCCGCCGTCGCGCTTGATTTCGCGGTTCACGCGGATGTCAACGAGAGAGGAGATATAGCCGTTTTCGTCGAACCTGACCTTGTAGTAAGGCGTGGTGAGGACGCCGTCTTCGGTTTCAAAGGTCTTGAAGGCACGGTCGGCGGAAGCCGGTTCGGTAACATCGAAGGTGAGCGTGCCCATTGCGGGAACAATGGCCTGTACGGCGGTCTTCTTGTTGCCGTCGAAGTCGGTGTAGACCTGCGCGGGCTTGCCTGCGATGCCGATCTCGCCGTCAAATTCGATAACGCCCGCACGGTCGAAGGACAGCGGGTTGTAAACGGAGATCTTGCCGTCCGCCGCTTCGGTCATCTTTGCGGCATAAGCGCCGGTGATCTTTGCGGTTTCCGCGAGAAGAGCGCCCATTTCGGCGTATGCGGTTTCGTTGACCTTCGGGATGGAAGTACCCGGCAGGATATCGTGGAACTGGTTCTTGAGAAGGATCTTGTACAGATCGTCGCGGCGCGCGTTGACTTCTTCGTTCGAGAGAACGTTCATGAGTTCCATCGTCTTCAGCGCGGTTTCCGCGAGACGGTTGTTCTTCTTGATGTTGTGCATCTGGGTCAGCGTACCGCGGTGGAATTCGAGGTAAAGTTCACCGTCGTAAACGGGAAGCTTTTCGCGGCGTTCTTCCAGCGTCTGCATATACGCGGATGCGGTGGTCGGACGTACTTCCGGGAGACCTTCCACATCGGTGGTTCTCTTGAGGAATTCGAGCATACCGTAGGTCGGACCGCCGCCGCCGTCACCGAAGCCGTATGCCGCGAGTCTCTGATTGTTGGACTTCTTGTCGCGGATCTCGCCGACCGCACCCATCAGCGTGGAAACGTCGGGGATCAGGTGCATCCGGTTGAGGTGGGTAATGACTTCGGAGCCGTCCACACCGCGCCAGCGGAAGGTGTCAGCAGGGAAGACGTTGAGGTCGTTCCAGCTCATTTTTGTGGTGTAGAAGTACTTGACGCCGGAGCCCTGCATGATCTGCGGGATCGCCGCGTTGTAGCCGAAGGTATCCGGGAGCCAGAAGGAGTCGGAGCGGTAGCCGAGGTACTTTTCCGTGAAGCGCTGACCGTACAGGAACTGACGGACCATAGCTTCGCCGCCGGTGATGTTGCAGTCGCATTCGACCCAGACGCCGCCGTTGGGCTCGTATCTGCCTTCGGCAACGCGCTGCTTGATGCCTTCGAAAATGTCGGGATAATATTCACGCATCCAGTCGAGATGGAGCGCGGAGGACTGCATGAAGGTGTATTCGGGGTACATTTCCATCAGCGTAAGTGCCTGAGAGTAGGTTCTTGCGCACTTGCGGATGGTTTCGGATACGGGCCAGAGCCACGCGGTATCCATGTGGGAGTGACCGATCACGCCGATCTTACCGCGGGACGGGTCGCCGTGGGACTTTTCCAGAGCGGGAGCAAGCTTTTCGCTCATGATCGCGCAGGATTCGCGGATTTCTTCGTCGGAAGCCTGCTGGGGATCCTGAATGAGGTAGGGGAATGCCGCGATCAGGGCTTCGTGAGCCTTCATTGCGAGGAAGTTTTCGCCGGGAAGACGTGCCATCTGGAGAACGGTCGCTACATCGAAGAGGTAATCACGGACGACCTTGTCGATCACGCAGAAGCGGATGCCGCCGTACGTGCGCTTGTAGTCGGAGGTGTCTTCATCGCGTCCGTAGTTTTCGTACGGCTGAGTGCCCGCGCAGAAATGACCCGCGTAGCATTCGAACGCGAGATCGATGGTTTCGCCGGCCTTTGCGGCAGCGTCCACAAACATGAAGGAATGGTCACCGCCGAGGAAACGGTTCTTGGAGTTGATGATGCCGGCAGGCTTGCCGTTCTTGAAGCAGAGGATTTCAACGGCGTTCACGTCGGGGATCGCACAGAGGATCTCGCCGTCCGCTTCCGCAGGAACGGTGAAGCTGGTCTTGAGCCAGATATTGGAATATTCGGCACCCCAGACGTAACCGGGCTGAATTTCGGTCATCGCCGCATCATCCGGCGGGAGACGGAGGTGTTCAGCGGTTTCGAGTGCGAGAACAGCATCGGTTTTCGCTGTTTTTTTCAGGAGATAACGGGCATAGAGGTTCATGACGGAGTCGAACTTCTGGTATGTCCGGTCGATATAAGGCTTGTTGTTCATGAAAACATCCTTTCATAAATAAGTTGTCACAAGTATAGCATATCTGTATATCTTTTTCAAGGCATCGCGGCGGAAAAACGGAAAAATTGCCGAATCAATCTTGACAAACCGCACCGTACGGCTATAATATTAATCAAAAGGAAGGGAAGTGCACCTGCGGTGCATGGAAAACTTCGATTTAGGCGAAAGCCGAAAATAATGCAGATCAGAGGACAGACATGATGTATTACATGGGATTTGACATCGGCGGAACGAAATGCGCGGTGGTCATCGGGGATGAAGCGGGAAAGATTCTCGCGAAAACGAAAATTGCCACTACGACGGTAAACGAAACGCTGGAACAGATTTTTGCAATTGCCGAAAGTTATGCGGCGGAATATCATCCGGTTTCGGTAGGGATCAGCTGCGGCGGTCCGCTCGATCCTGACGAAGGCGTGATCCTTTCGCCGCCGAATCTGCCGGGCTGGGATCACATTGAGATCGTACGGATGGTAAAAGAGCGTCTGGGACTTCCTGCAGTTCTGTGCAACGACGCGAATGCCTGCGCGCTTGCGGAATGGCGTTACGGTGCAGGGCAGGGCTCGAAGAACATGGTCTTCCTGACCTTTGGTACGGGCCTTGGCGCGGGGATCATCATCGACGGTAAGATCTACAACGGCGCAAACGGAAACGCCGGAGAAGTCGGCCATATCCGTCTCGACCGGTTCGGACCGGTCGGCTACGGCAAGCGCGGATCGTTCGAAGGCTTCGCAAGCGGCGGCGGTATTGCCCAGCTTGGGAAAACGGCAGTTGTCGAAAAACTGCAGGCAGGCAAAACGACCGCCTACTGCCGTTCGTTTGACGAACTGGAATCCGTAACGGCAAAGAGCATCGCGGAAGCGGCGGATGCCGGGGATGAAACTGCGCTCGAAGTATACGGCCTCTGCGCGGAAATGCTCGGATATGGTCTGTCGATCCTCGTCGACATCCTCAATCCCGAGGTGATCGTGATCGGCTCGATCTTCCAGCGGTCGGCGCATCTTCTCCGTGACCGTATGGACGAGATCATGCGTGCGGAATGCCTCCCGATCTCCTACGAAGCCGTCCGCGTCGTTCCTGCGGCGCTCGCCGAAGATCTCGGCGACAAGGCGGCTCTCGCTCTGGCGCAGTCGGTCGGGGAATAAATACTGCTTCAAGCGAAAATAGGCAGATGTATAAAATAAGAAAGTGAAGGTATGAAACGAAATATGGAAACGATCCATGAACTTACTTCCAGATATCCGGGACTTGCCGGATGCGCGGCAGCTGTCGAAAATGCGGCGGCAATGCTGATCGACGCTTATAAGAACGGTCACGCGCTGTACACCTGCGGCAACGGCGGCAGTGCGGCGGATGCGGATCACATCGTCGGCGAGCTGATGAAGGGATTCCTGAAGAAGCGTCCCGTGAATGCGGAATTCCGCGCGAAGCTTGCGGAAGCGTATCCGGAACAGGCGGAATTTCTCGCGGACAATCTCCAGTGCGGACTTCCGGCGGTATCGCTTCACTCGCAGTCGGCACTCCTGACCGCTTTTGCGAACGATGTTGATGCATCCATGATGTACGCTCAGACCCTCTTCGCGCTCGGCAGAACGGATGATATCCTGATTGCCATCAGCACCTCCGGCAACTCGAAGAACGTCGTGAACGCCGCGAAGATCGCAAAGATGATCGGTGTGAAGGTGATCGCCCTCACCGGCGCAAAGCCCTGCGCGCTGGACGCGCTGGCGGACTGCATCATCCACGTCGGCGATACGGAGACCTACCGTGTGCAGGAACTGCACCTGCCGGTATATCACTGGCTGTGCGCTCGGGTAGAAGAGGAGTTTTATCAGGAATAACCGTATTTCGGCAGATGACTAAAAAACGAAAAAGGCCGTGTATCGAAAAAATACACGGCTTCTTTCGTTAATCAAGCCCGCTGACGGCGGAATACAGCAGGACGAGTCCGGCGCTGAGCAGAATTCCACCGACGATATCGGAAAACCAGTGTACGCCCGACAGGAGTCTGCCGATGACCATAAAGGCGGTAAAAAGCGCGATCGCCGTAACCGAACATTGACGGAAAACGCGGTTGCGTATGCGGCAGCGAAACTGCATGGCGGCGGTCGGCATCACGCAAAGTGCAAGCATGGTGGTGGACGACGGATAGGAGACTTCCAGTATCCCTTCGATCAGAACCGGACGGAAGTTGACGGCGAAGATCTCGAAGAAACCGTAGAACGCCATCACAAGCAGGTAAAATCCGCCGAGGAGAAGGATGTCGTGATCGACCGACCGCAGGCTTTTCCGGCGGATCCACTGTGTGAGCCCGAGCACGGCAAAGCAAAAAACAACGCCGAGCGGGATCAGACCGAGCCAGTCCGTGACGGTATAAAGGGACATCCGGACACCGGTGAGACGGTGTACAAATCCGTTCAGCGCGGCGAATCCGACGGCGGATCCCTCCGGTCCGATCGCCTGAACATCCATGAACCGGACGGCGGCTGTCCAGACTGCAAACGCCGCGAGAAGACCGGCGGCGAGACAGAATTTTGTTTGTTTTTTCGTTTTCAATTTCAGAGTTCCCCCCTCTTGTATCAATGGAAATTCGGCTTGCGCCCGGAACCATTGTACGGGGAGTCGGCGGAAAACGCAAGAAACGCGCCGTCACAGCCGTGATACGAAGCGTGTCACGGCTTTTTTATGAGGAAAAACGCCTTGACCGCCAGCAGAAGGAACAGAAACGCGGCGGCATAAGGCTGGGGACTGAGGATGAAAACAAGCATCCCGGCGGCATTCAGCGAAAGCGAGAGCCGGACGGGAACATGGTCGGACGGAGAGAGAAACATCAGTACCCCTGCGGCAGTCATTCCGGCGAGGACGCCGAAATAGACTCCGTGGATCAGCGGCGAGATTCCGGTCAGCGTGAGCAGGGAGACGCCGCGGATCCCTTCGCCGGAAACCTGCCCGAAGAACGGCAGAAAAAGAAGCAGCACGGCGCTCAGATCCAGCAGAGCAAAGGTCCGCCGGCGGAACGGAGGGGATTCCGGTTCTGTTTTTTCTTCTTCGGCGGGGGTATCGCTGTCCGACAGAAGGTCGTCGATCGTCACGGAAAAAAATTCCGCGACCCGCTTCAGCGAATCGATGTTCGGGTATCCTCTGCCGGACTCCCATTTGGAGACGGCTGTCCGCGACACATAGAGCGACTCCGCGAGCTGTTCCTGCGTGAGACCTTTCCGTTTTCTTAATTCCTGTAATTTTTCATTGAATTCCATATATATTTCCGGAAAAACAGCAAAAAACGCCCGAAAAAGCCTTCGGACGTTTTTATTTTCATTAGCCTTCGTAAGTATAGCCGAGTTCGAGAGCCTTCTTGTTCTTTTCGATCAGCGCCGCCTTGGTCGCGGGGATGCTGGATACGAGGAAGTTCGTGAATGCTTCGTAATCGAAGATACCGGTTTCCTTGAGGATCTTGCCGAGGATGATGACGTTTGCGAAGCCGCCGAGACCGTTTTCGTTTGCGAGACCGGTTGCGGGGATGTAGACCGCCTTGATGTCGGTGCGTTCGGTCTTCTTGTCAACGAGGGTGGAGTCGCAGAAAATGATGCCGCCTGCCTTTACCTTCGGTTCGAACTTGTCGTAGGACGGGAGGTTCATGGCGATGAGAAGGTCGGGATTCGATACGCTCGGGGAACCGATTTCTTCATCGGAAACGATGACGGTGCAGTTGGAAGTACCGCCGCGCATTTCGGGACCGTAAGAGGGAAGGAAGGTTACATTCTTGTCCATGTACATACCGGTCTTTGCCATCTGCTTGCCGGAGAACTGGATACCCTGACCGCCGGAACCGGCGAAAATCATAGTCGTAGTCATCTTATTCACCATCCTTTACAGCTTCGGTATCCTTGTAGGTGCCGAGCGGGTAGTAAGGCATCATGTTGTCGCGGAGCCACTGAAGAGCGTCCGTCGGAGAGAGACCCCAGTTGGTCGGGCAGGTGGAGAGAACTTCAACGATGGAGAAGCCCTTGCCGTCGATCTGGTTCTGGAACGCCTTCTTGATCGCCTTCTTAGCGGCGATGACGTTCTTCGGGCAGTCAACGGAAACGCGGGCTGCGAGCGCTACGCCGTCAAGGGTTGCGAGCATTTCGCAGACACGGATGGGGCTGCCTTGGATCTTGCGGCTTCTGCCGTACGGAGAGGTGGTGGTTACCTGACCCGGAAGGGTGGTGGGAGCCATCTGACCGCCGGTCATACCGTAGATACAGTTGTTGATGAAGATAACGGTGATGTTTTCACCGCGGGTCGCCGCGTGAACGGTTTCTGCGGTACCGATCGCCGCAAGGTCACCGTCGCCCTGGTAGGTGAATACGTTCAGTTCGGGATGGGTTCTCTTGACGCCGGTCGCAACGGCCGGAGCACGGCCGTGTGCCGCCTGGATCATGTCGCAGTCGAAGTAGTTGTATGCGAATACGGAACATCCGACGGGAGCAACGCCGACAGTGGATTCCTGCAGACCCAGCTCATCGATTACTTCCGCAACGAGACGATGAACGATCCCGTGTGTGCAGCCGGGGCAGTAGTGCAGCGGCACATCTGCCAGCGCCTGCGGTCTATCAAATACAGTTTTCATGTTATATCCTTTCTTTTTCTTGGGGAAACCTTTTTAAGGAAAAGGTTTTCCCGACTTGCTTTAGCAAGTCGGAACCATACCCCTTTCCAAACCTTATTCAAACAGGGGATTGGATGAGGTTGGGTGCAAATCTATAATTCGGAAAATAATTTACAGAGTTTCGGCGAGCTTTTTGGTTTCCGCGATAACTTCTTCAACGGACGGGATAACGCCGCCGGTGCGTCCGAAGAAGTGAACGGGCTTCTTGCCGTTGACAGCGAGTCGTACGTCGTCGACCATCTGACCCATGGACATTTCGACGGAGAGGAATGCCTTCGTCTTGTCTGCGAGTTCGCCGAGGATCTTCTTCGGGAACGGCCAGAGGGTGATGGGACGGAGAAGACCGACCTTGAGACCGGCTTCACGGAGTTCACCTATCGCGCTCTTGCAGATACGCGCGGTGATACCGAAGGCAACGAGGACGATGTCCGCGTCGTCGGTCATGTATTCTTCGTACTTGACTTCGTTTTCTTCGAGGAGCGCATAGCGTTCGTAACGTTCGAGTACGGTATTTTCAAGGACATTCGGGTCGATGTAGAGGGAGTTGACGATGTTTCTTGCGCGCTTGCCTCCCATACCGTTGGTTGCCCAGGTCTTTTCGGGAGTTTCGCGCTTCGGGAACGCTTCAAAGTCTACGGGTTCCATCATCTGACCGAGAGCGCCGTCCGCGAGAAGCATAGCGGGCATACGGTAGATATCCGCAAGGTCAAACGCTTCTGCGGTGAGGGATGCCATTTCCTGAACGGAAGAGGGAGCGAGAACGATCAGACGGAGGTCGCCGTGACCGACGCCGCGGGTCGCCTGATAGTAGTCGGACTGGGACGGCTGGATACCGCCGAGACCCGGGCCGCCGCGCTGTACGTTGACGATGAGGCAGGGCAGGTCGCATCCGGCGATGTAGGAGATGCCTTCGCTCTTGAGCGCGATCCCGGGGGAAGAGGAAGACGTCATTGCACGGGAACCGGTCGCAGCGGCGCCCATGAGCATATTGATGGCGGCAACTTCACTTTCCGCCTGCAGGCAGAGACCGCCGACCTTGGGCATGCGCTTTGCCATATATTCCGAAATTTCGGTCTGAGGGGTGATCGGATAACCGAAGAAATGGAGACAACCGGCAGAGATCGCCGCTTCGGCGATGGCTTCGTTGCCCTTCATTAAAACTTTCTTAGCCATTAGAAACCTCCAAAATTATTCCTTTTCAACCTTGATAACGCAGTCGGGGCACATCATGGCGCACATAGCGCAGGCAATGCACTTTTCCTGCTCGGTCATCTTTGCGGGATGATAACCCTTGCTGTTGAGCACGGTTTCGTCGAGCACGAGAATCTTCTTCGGGCATGCTTCGACGCAGAGGCCGCAGCCCTTGCACCGTTCGATATTGAATGTAACTTTATTCATGGTATCCTCCATATTGGTGATATAACGGGGAAAACTCCTGCAAAAAAGCACTCCCCGGATGTTTTTTGCTGTCAGAACAGACGCTTCGTCACGTTTTCGATGGCGAAGAGCGGTTCTTCACCGAATCCGCGTTCCCGGAAGACATCCGGCGTATCGGGAGCGTATTCGGGGCAGTACGTGTGGCAGACGAGCGGGAGTCCGCAGCGCCTGGAGCATTCGCGGGCATATTCGACGCTGTCGGCGATATCCGCGGCAGTCGTTTCGGCACCCAGCGAGGAGTTGTTGATGATCTTCGTGCACGTCAGACCGGATACGGCCTCGATATCGCGCATACAGAGATAAACATCCTCCGGGTCCGCTGTCAGCGGACGGTACATATTGATGATGTAGTACATATCGTACCCGGTCTTCCGGATGGAAGCGCCGTACATCCCGAGCACCACCGCGCCGTCATCTCCGCCGACGTCCAGGATCGAGACGGCATCGGCATAGTCGCCGCGCATCAGCCCCATCATTTTCGGCGGCAGCGAGGGAATATCCACATTGGTGTTCGCAAATTCCGGGATCAGCGGCTCAACGTCCGCTTTCCGCAGGATCTCCGCGGCGTCCGCCGTCCGGAAATACGGATTCACAATGTCCAAGTCCGCCGCCAGTATGTGCAGATCCTTCGCACGTTTCCGCAGGTCCAGCGCAAGATTCACCGCAACATTCGTCTTTCCGCTTCCGTAGTGTCCGCAGATAATATTCAGTTTCGGATTTCCGGTCAGAATCATCCGTATATTCCTCCTGTCGATAAATACTGACACATTATTATATCATCAATTTCGAAGAAAATAAAGAGTGAATTGCATTATTTTTGTACAATATATACCGGATGTTCTTGTGGATTTTGTATGAGGGAAAGGTTCGTGTACCTCCGGTGCAGAGAAAACGGCCGCTTTTTGAGGGGAATATGCGTTTTGCCCGGCGGAAAACGTACAACTGCCTTTTCTCCATATATTTTTCGCAAAAATATCAAAAAGGGGTTGGAAAAATACTGCGGGATATGTTATAATATAATAATAAAGAAGAACGGAAAGGGAAACAACCATTGTGAACGTATTGCTTTTAACCTTGTCGGAGCAGATTGCCGACGTTGTGCGGATTGTGCGGATGATCTCCCTGGCGGACATCATCGACATTGCCTGCGTGTCGGTCCTGCTGTATTATCTGTTTAAGTTTGTCCGTGAACGCCGCGCAGGGAAACTTGCGCTCGGGATCGTACTGCTGTTCATCATCCAGTTTATCAGCCAGCTTGCCGATATGTATGTTATGCAGTATATCATGCAGAACATCTTTGAAGTCGGGCTGATCACGCTGGTCATCCTTTTCCAGCCGGAGATCCGTTCCATGCTCGAAAAGGTCGGCGCGCAGCCGCTCAAGGGTCTCAAAGGCATTTCTGGGGAGTCGAAGGATACCGCCTCGGTGCAGACCATGATCGACGAGGTTGTTTCCGCCGTGGGGGATTTCTCCGAGGATAAGACCGGTGCGCTCATCGTTTTCGAACGCACGACCAAGCTCGGCGATATGGTGCCGTCCGGGACCGTCATCGACGCAGCTCCCACCGCGTTCCTCATCAAGAACATTTTCTTCAACAAGGCGCCGCTCCATGACGGCGCGCTCATCATCCGAAATGCACGTCTCCATGCCGGCGGATGCGTTCTTCCCGTTTCCAATAATCCCGATATTATCAAGGACCTCGGTACCCGTCACCGGGCAGGTATCGGCGTCAGTGAAAACAGTGATGCCGTTGTCGTGATCGTTTCCGAAGAGACCGGGACCATTTCCACGGCAGTCGAAGGAAATCTCCAGCGCGGCTACACCAGAGAAACACTCACCGAGTTCCTCCGTGCGTATCTGATGACCGACGCCGACCGGCCGAACCGCAAATTCGGCTTCATCGGTCACGCAAAGGGCAGCCGGGACACCGAAGCGGAAAAGGAAAAAGACGAATTCCGCAGATAACGAAATCCAGAGAAAAACGTTCCATGATTTTCATTCATCCGGAAGGAACCTTCTATGTCTGATAAAAGAAATCCGAACATGAATATAAAGAATAACAGAAAAGCCGCGGCTTCCGCTGACGGGGAAGAAGTTCTCCGCCGCGAACCGCATACCGAGCTGATCGTCAAGATCCTCTGTGTTGTTGCGGCGTTCTGCCTGTGGATCTATGTCATGCAGGTCGAAAGCCCCGAGTATGAGCAGACGTTCTCTCATATCATCGTCAACCTTACCAACACCGACCGGCTTGTCTCCGAAAAGGGGCTTGCTATCTACAACGGCTACGGCACTATGATCGACGTTACGTTCTCCGGCAAGAAGAGTGTCGTCTCCAAACTGTCGGAAAAGGACATCGTCGCCACCGCCGATGTCAGCGTCATTGACGAGGGCGGCAGCCGCTACGATGTCCGCATCAATGTGGATGTTCCCGCGGGATGCAAGCTCGTCGGAATGTCGCAGGATACCATTTCCGTTTACTTCGACAAAGCCGGACAGACGGCGGTCGATCTTACCGAAGTCCGTGAAAACACCAATCTCCCGCCGAACTGCTATACCGGCGTGGTCGAGTTCCCCGTGGATAAGGTAACGGTCAAAGGACCCTCCAAGGTGCTTGAGACCATCGACCGGGCAGTGATCAGCCTTGACCTGACCGGTGTCGGCGGTACCGTTTCCATGACTGAGGAAGTCCTTCTTCTGGACAAGAAGGGTGAACAGATCATCAGCCCGTACATCGAATATTATCCGCGCGAAGTGGCGGTCACGGTTCCTGTCTACAAACGTGCAACCGTTCCCGTGGAAGTATTCTTCCGCTACGGATTCCTGAACGCGGACAATACGACCGTGATCGTGAATCCGTCCACGATCGATGTCACCGGGGATCCCGCCGTCATCGACGCCGGAAACCTCCTCGAACCCATTATCATCGACGAAAAGACCGAGTTCTCCGGGGATATCTACGATCAGACCGTGCGTCTTGATCTGGCAAGCGGCGTTTCGTGCGGCGTCAGTACGGTGGAAGTTACCGCCGTCATGAACGAATCCCTCAAGACCCGCGAACTTACCGTTCCCGGAAAGAATATCGAGGATACGGGCGGCAAGGACGGCGTGTCCTATACCTGGGATCACTCTCCCGTAACGGTGACTCTCTGCGGCCCTCTCGAACAGATCACGCAGATCGCGCCGGAAGATATCATTCTCCGTCTGAACATGAGCCCGTATTCCGAAACCAATACCGGTACCATCAAAGTCCGCGCCGAAGTGGTGATCGACTCCGCGTACGCCGAAGGGGTCTTTGAAACCGGAATCTACGAAATTGACGTAACATTCGAAAACTGACAGCCGAATTATGAAAGAATATCAGAAAATTACCATTGGAAATATCCGCGTACCCTACCGTCCGAAGGACAATCCCGACGAGGCAGCCATCCATAAGGCGGCATCCTTCCTGAACCGGAAAACCGGCGCGGCTCCGCAGAATCTTCAGATTGCCAAGAAATCCATCGATGCACGCAAGCGTGCGGAACTTGCATTTGTCTATACCGTATATGCTGAACTGGACGTGAAGCCGTCGGTTCTCGCAAAACTGGAAAGTGATCCCGATATCAAACGCTTTACGGAACCCGAACTGAACCTTACGCACGGTACAACACCGATGGAGCACCGTCCGGTGATCGTCGGATTCGGTCCTGCGGGGATGTTTGCCGGACTGGTTCTGGCGGAAAACGGTTTCCGGCCGATCATTTTTGAACGCGGTGCGGACGTGGATGAACGTGTCGCGGCGGTCGAACGCTTCACGAGAGAGGGGATCCTCGATCCCGGCACGAACATCCAGTTCGGTGCCGGAGGTGCAGGCACCTTCTCCGACGGCAAGCTCACCACACGCATCGGCGACCCTGCCATTGCATGGGTTCTGCGGAAGCTCCGGGAGCTCGGTGCGCCCGACGACATCGAATACAAGGCAAAGCCCCACATCGGAACGGATATTCTCCGGGACGTCGTGAAGGAAGCCGACCGTGTGATCACGTCCCTCGGCGGCGAGATCCACTATAAGACCAAAGTCAGCGATATTACCGCAAAGACCGTTACGGCGGGAGGAACGGTCGTTCCGTACAGCGTTCTCATTCTCGCAACCGGTCACAGCGCGCGCGATACGTACGCGGAACTTCTCTCGAAAGGGTATCTCATCGAGCCCAAGCCGTTTTCCGTCGGTGTCCGTGCCGAACATCTGCAGGAAGACATTGACTATGCGCTGTTCGGCAGCCATGCCGGAGACAAAACGCTCGGTCACGGCGAATATCAGCTTTCCTACCGGGAAGGCGACCGTGGCTGTTATACCTTCTGTATGTGTCCCGGCGGAACGGTCGTTCCGTCGGCAAGCGAAGAGTTCGGTGTCGTTACCAACGGCATGAGCACCCGTGCCCGTGACGGCCGCAACGCGAATGCCGCCGTCTGCGTTTCCGTCAAGCCGGAAGACTGCGGCGGAACCCCGGCCGGTGCCATCGAATTCCAGCGGAATCTCGAACGGTGTGCCTACCGTACCGCCGGATCGGACTATACCGCGCCCATGCAGACCGTCGGTGACCTTCTGAATGGCACAAAAGGCACGAATTATTCCCGGATCGTCCCGACCTACCGTGACGCAAAGGTGACCCCGTGCGACTTCCATGATATTTTCCCGCCGTTCGTTACCGATCTTCTCAAAAAGGGTCTCACGGACTTCGGACGTAAGATCAGGGGCTACGACAGCCCCGACGTCCCCCTGACCGGCGTGGAAACAAGAACATCCGCTCCTGTCCGTATCCTGCGCGGCGAAAGCCTGACCGCACCCGGTCATCCCGGCGTCTATCCGTGCGGCGAAGGCGCAGGATACGCCGGAGGTATCGTCTCTGCCGCTGTTGACGGCATCCGCATCGCGGCAAAGATCATTTCGGAATACAGGGTTTAATGGATTCCCAAAAAACTTTCGGACTATTGTACTGACGAAGTAAGTGCAGATCGTTTGTACTATAAAGTTCAGTTATCCAAAATCCCTTTTCATAGTATAAAGCTTTTTGAAAGGGGTCCGGTTCCGACCAACGGAGCTGGTCGGGGAAAACTTTTTCTCGAAAAAGTTTTCCCCGAGAAACTATTTTTTCTAAGGAGTACCTATGCGGCAGCGTGCGGTTGTGATTCGAACGGAAGGGAAGATTGCGGAAATTGAGGTCAGCCGGTCGTCGATGTGTGACGGATGTCAGAAGAACGGCGGCTGTGAGCATCATTGTGAGCTGTCCGGGCTGATTGCGGGCAGCGGGAAGAAGATGAAAACAACTGCGCAGAACAGGATCGGCGCAAAGGCAGGCGACATCGTGGAGGTGGAGACCGGGAGTACGACTGTGCTCGGGTATGCCGCGCTTGTGTTCCTGATGCCGATTGTCGTGAGTGCGGTCTTTTATTTTCTCGCGGAAGCGGTTTTTGCCTCCGGAACTGCCGGAGTGATCGCCGCGGCTGTGGGATTTGTCCTTTCGTTTGCCGGAATCTCCGCGGTCGAACGCTCCAAAAAGAAATCCCTGCCCGATATCGTGATCGCCGACATCGTGGAACGCCCGGAAAATAACGGGCTCTGAGGAGGAACCATGAAATACATTACGCCCGAACTGACAACCGACCGCCTGGTCCTGAAGCGCGGTTCCTTCGACGATTATGTGAAGGTCTACGAATACGATTTCCGGAAACTCCGCGATATCTGCGGCGAATTTGCCTTTGTGAAGCAGGATCCCGCGGCGCTCGAGGGCTATGATACCTACGCCGACGAGGAAGAGGATGTTTTCGACTGGATCCTTTTCCTGAAAGACGGGACTCCCGTCGGGAATCTTGTTGCCGACCGCGTCGACCGGGAACAGAATTCCATTGAACTTGCCTACAATCTCCACCCGACATACTGGGGGAACGAATATATGAAGGAAGCCGTGATCTGCGTCTGCCGTTATCTTTACGGCATCGGATTTGACAATATTCTCTGCGGATATTCCGAGGGAAACAGCAAATCAAAGCGCGTCTGCGAGAAAGTCGGCTTCCGTCCGTACAAAATTTTCGAAAACGCATGGGTCAAGAACGGTACCCCCATCACCGACTACCAGTATATCCTTCCGAGAGAAGACTTTTTCAAACTGTATGACTGAGGATGATAATAAAAAATTTAAATATAAAGAAAGAGAATACTAATGCGCTATAAGAACAAATGGGTCGTCGCGGCATCCCGTGAACAGATGAGCGGCAGCCCGATCGTACAGCAGATCTCCCATGAACTCGGCATCCGTCTTCCCACCGCACAGCTTCTCGTGAACCGCGGCTGTCAGACACCCTCGGACGCACGGAGCTTTCTTCTCAAAGAAACCGAACAGCTTCACGATCCGTTTGAAATGGCGGATATGGACAGCGCAGTCTACCGGATCCTCGAAGCCGTGGAGGAAGGGGAAAAAATCGTCATTTTCGGCGACTACGACGTTGACGGCGTGACCTCCGTCAGTATCCTGTACCTCTACCTTCAGAACATCGGCGCGGACGTTTCCTATTATATCCCCTGCCGCTCCGGCGAGGGTTACGGGATGTCCGAATGCGCCGTCCGCCGGCTTGCCGACGAAGGCTGCCGGCTGATCATCACCGTGGATACCGGCATCACCGCCGTCGCGGAAGCGGGACTCATCCGTGACCTCGGCATGGAACTGGTCGTCACCGACCATCACGAATGCCATACCGAGATCCCCGATGCGGTCGCGGTCGTCAATCCGAGACGTCCCGACTGTCCGTACCCGTTCAAGGAACTCGCGGGCGTCGGCGTGGTTTTCAAGGTGCTCTGTGCACTGGAAGCCGTACGCAGTCCCGAGGATACCATGACCGACTGTGTCAAGAGGGTCTCCGCGGCATACTGTGACCTCGTTGCCATCGGTACCGTTGCGGACGTCATGCCCATCCGGGACGAAAACCGCCTGATCGTCAGCTACGGTCTGCAGCTCATTGACTCCACGGACCGCCCCGGTCTGATCGAACTGATCGAGGCGACCCGCACCGAATCGAAGTACAATACCAAAAAGAAGATCACCGCCTCGTTTATCGGCTATACCATCGCGCCGCGCATCAACGCCGCCGGACGGATCCGCGACGCGTCGATCGCCGTGGAACTCTTCCTTGCGAAGGACTGTCCGACCGCCGCTCCCATCGCACGCCGTCTGTGCGATATCAACCATGAACGGCAGGCGGAGGAAAACAAGATCATCGAAGAAGCCTACGCGCAGATTGCAGCCGACCACGATTTCGAACACGATCCCGTCATTGTTCTGGAAAACGAAACGTGGCACCACGGGATCATCGGGATCGTCGCATCCCGTATCACGGAAAAATACGGATGCCCGTCCATCCTCATTTCCTTCGAAGGAAGCGGAGAGGGCGGAGAAGACGGAAATCTCGGCAAAGGTTCGGGACGCAGCGTCAAGGGACTGAATCTTGTCGAAGCACTCGGCTCCTGTGCAGATCTCCTCGTCAAGTACGGCGGTCACGAACTGGCGGCCGGACTGACTATCCGCCGGGAAGACCTTCCCGAATTCCGCCGCCGTCTGTGCGATTATGCCAGAGAACACCTTGCGGAAACGGATATGCAGCCGTCCCTCGAAGCGGACTGCGAACTTTATCCGAACGATATCACCATGGAGCAGGCACACGAGCTGTATTATCTCGAGCCTTACGGTGTCTCCAATCCGCCGCCGGTATTCGTTCTCCGGAATGTCCAGATCTGCGATACCGTCCTTGTCGGCGGAGGCAAACATACCCGTCTGAACCTCCGGATCGGCAATACGGTCGTCAGCGCCATGTGCTTCCGGCAGACACTCACGGACATTGACCTCTATTCCGGGGACTTTGCGGATGTCCTGTTCACGCTCGATATCAACGAATTCCAGAATCAGCGATCGATCCAGCTGGTCGTCCGGGATATCCGGCTGACGGAAACGCAGTTTACCGCAGAAAACGAGGATATCGCGCTGTTCCGTGGACTGTGGAGCGGCAGAGCTCCCGCCGAACTCCCGTTCGGACGCCGTACAGCATTCGATATCGTCCCGACCCGTGAGGAATTCGGCACGGTATACAATCTTCTCAAGCGGGAACTCCGTCTCGAACATGAGATTTTCAGCATGCGTGCGCTTCTCCATCTCCTGCGCACCGGCGGAACTCCCATGAACTACATCAAACTGAAATTCATTCTTCTCACGCTCCGCGAACTGCAGCTTCTCGGTGTGGAAGCCGCAGAAGAAAACGAGGAGCATGAAATATACGCTTTCCGATACATCCCGACCCAGACCAAGACTAATCTCGACCGTTCCGGCATCTACCGGAAACTGAAAAACGACTTCGGCGTCGTATGAAACCGCCGGAAGAAAGACGCAGACTGTTATGAATAACGAAGACAAAACCGAACGCGGCGAATACGCCGGTATTGAAAAAATTCTGACCGTTCTCGAAAAAAGCGAGAAACATTACGACGTTGAAAAGATCGAGCGCGCCTACCTGTACGCCAAGGCACTGCACGAAGGACAGTTCCGCGTGAGCGGGGAACCGTACATCTCCCATCCGATCGCCGTTGCGGAGATCGTGACCACGCTCGGACTGGACACCGACTCCATCTGTGCGGCGTTCCTTCACGATACCGTGGAAGACTGCCCCGACAAAACCAACCTTGATATCATTTCCACCCGCTTCGGCGAAGAAGTGGCGATGCTCGTTGACGGTCTGACCAAGATGAAGGTCATCAACGTCGAGGACAAGGAAGAAGCGAACATGGAAAACATCCGCAAAATGCTTCTTGCCATGTCCAAGGACATCCGTGTCATTTTCATCAAGCTGTGTGACCGTCTGCACAATATGCGCACGCTCGGCGTCAAGAAGGATGCCAAGCGCCGCACCACCGCGCTCGAAACCATGCACGTGTACGCGCCGCTCGCGCACCGTCTCGGTATGCAGCGCATCAAGCAGGAACTGGAAAACCTCGCGCTGTCCTATCTCGACCCGATCGGATATGCGGAAGTTTCCGGCGATATCGAACGGAAGTACGGGCTGAACCAGAACTTCATCGAAAATACCCGTGCGATCGTTTCCGAAAAACTGGACGAATATCATATCAATTTCACCCTCGAAGGACGCGTAAAGACGGTTTATTCCATCTACCGCAAGATGTTCAAGCAGAACAAGAGCTTTGATGAGATCTACGACTTCTACGCGATCCGCATCATCGTGGATACCGAACTGGAATGCTATACCGCGCTCGGCATCATCCACGAAATGTTCAAGTCGATCCCCGGCCGCTTCAAGGACTACATCTCCACGCCGAAGACGAATATGTACCAGTCCCTCCATACCACGGTCATCGGACGCGACGGTATCCCGTTCGAAGTACAGATCCGTACCAGAGAAATGCACCACATCGCCGAATACGGGATCGCGGCGCACTGGAAGTACAAATCCGGCGCAAGCAGCAAGGAAGAGATCGACCAGAAGCTCTCGTGGATCTCCCGCCTGATCGACACCGAAGACGGTGCGATCGACAACGAAGACTTCATGCGTGCGCTGAAGATCGACATTTTCAGCGACGAAACCTTCGTCTTTACCCCGAAGGGCGACGTCATCGCGCTTCCGCAGAACTCCACGCTGATCGACTTTGCCTATGCGATCCACTCCGAAGTCGGCAACAAGATGGTCGGCGCGAAGATCAACGGTATGATCTCGCCGATCGACCGTGTGCCGCAGACCGGGGAAATCATTGAGATCCTGACGTCCTCCTCGTCCAAGGGTCCGAGCCGCGACTGGCTGAAGATCGTCAAGACGAGCGAAGCACGCGCGAAGATCCGTCAGTGGTTCAAGAAGGAAAAGCGTCCCGAAAACATCAAAATCGGTCTCGCCGAACTGGAAAAGGAACTCGGAAAGTTCCGCGTCAAGCCGACCGAAGAACAGAAGACCGAAATCATCAACGCGACCGCGCGCCGTCTCGGCATGGCGATCCCCGAGGACCTTCTCAACGCCATCGGCTTCAACGGTATTGCGATGACGAAGGTGCTGGCAAAGCTCAAGGACGAATACGAACGCATCGTCAAGCCCGACGAGGAAAATCCGATCACTGAAACCGAGCAGATCCAGACCCAGAAAACCAAGAAGATCCGCTCCAACAGCGGCATCATCATCGACGGCGAATACGGATGTGAAGTCAAGTTTGCGAAGTGCTGCAATCCGCTGCCCGGCGACCGCGTCATCGGCTTCGTCACCAAGGGCTACGGCGTTTCCATCCATAAGCACGACTGTCCGAACGTTATCGAAAGCCGGAAGAATCCCGACAACGCCGACCGCTGGCTCAGTGCCGAATGGGACAGCGAAACGCTTTCCGCATCCGGACAGAACAAGGCTCTGTTTGAAGCAATGCTCCAGATCCACGCCGAAAAGGACATCATGCTTCTCGCCAACATTACGACCTGCCTTGCCGACATGAAGGTCTCTCTCCTGTCCATCAACACGCAGAAGAGCGACGACACCGACATCATCATCAATCTGACTGTCGGCTGTAAAAATGTAGAACATTTCAACTCGATCATGTCCCGCCTGAAGGCGATCAGCCATGTACACACCATCTCGAGAGGATTTTCATAATGGTTATTGAACGTATTGCTTTTCTTTCCGATGTACACGACTGCCACATCGACTGGTACGGCACCAAAACCGCCGACCGTATGGAAAAGATGCTCCGCGACATCAGGGAACGTCAGAAGACCCATCCCGCCGACCTGTTCATCATTCTCGGGGACGTCTCCCTTGACTTCTGGATGTGGAACGAAGGCGGTTCGTACCTCCGCACGCCGCCCGTATCCAACACCGACCACTTTGTAAAGAATTATATGAAGCGTCTGCCCGCACCGGCATACATCATCCCGGGCAATCACGAGCAGTACGGAAACGAAAAATGGATGGAGATCACCGGCTGTCCCCGCGCGTTCCTCATCGAAGGCGGCAACGCGGTGTTCGTCCTTCTCGATAATTTCGCAGGAAACCTCGATCCGTCCGAACACAGTGACGGTACGCCTACGCAGTCGAACTGTGAAATGGTGAAGTATGTTCTTGAACAGTATCCGGAATATCTCGTGTTCCTCTGCGCGCATCACTTTGATCCCGCGTCGGAAAGCGAAGAATTCCGCGATCTTTTAGCGGAAAACGAACAGATCGTTGCGCTGGTGCACGGTCATACCCATCTGTCGAATGTCATTCCGGGCGACGAACGCACCGGCGGCAAGCCGATCCTCCAGACCGGCAACTACAGCTATACCGGCGTGAAGAATCCTGCCGATTCCTTCTGGGGATGGCGCGAACTGGAATTCGAAGACGACGGTACGATCCGTTCGTTCTATCACGTTCCGGAAAGCCACGCCTTCCACGGAGAGGGTACCGTTGACGTCGAAGAACACGACCAGGACGAATGGGAAACCTATATCCCGTTTGAAGAGGAGGAATAATTCATGAAAATTACTTACATCGGCACCGCCGCATCCGAAGGACTTCCCGCGCTGTTCTGCCAATGCGCGATCTGTGACGCCGCACGCAAAAATATGGGGAAGGAATTCCGCGGACGTGCGGGAATCTGCGTCAATGATAAACTTCTCGTCGATTTTCCGCCGGACATCTACCACGGTGCGGCGAAAGCGGGCGTTGATCTTTCGCAGGTCGAAGACATCGTTGTCACCCACTCCCACGAGGACCATTTCACTCCCTATGAACTTTCCACCCGCAGAGAACCCGTATACTGCAAGCGTACCCAGCCCGGCAAGCTGCACGTTTACGGCAACCTCAGCACCGGCGCCAAGCTGAACGGCTACGTTCCGGGTGCCGCCGACGGTCACGGCGAATCGCACGGTCTTGCATTCGACTATGCGAAGTCGTTCGAACCCATCGAAACGGCGGCGGGTGTGACTGTCACCATGCTTCCGGCGGATCACGACAAGAATCAGGAATGCCGGATGATGTTCATCGTCGAAAACGCGACGGGCAAGACCTTCCTCTACGCGCACGATACCGGTCTGTTCCCGGAAGAAACGGTCGAATTCCTGAAGGGGAAGCGCTGTGACCTCATCAGCCTCGACTGTACGAACGTCCTGCTCGGCGACGAAAACGACCGCAACCATATGGGCATCAAGGCGGACATCCGGATGCGTCAGATCCTCATCGACAACGGAACCGCGGACGAAAACACGCAGTTCATCGTCCATCACTTCTCCCACAACGGTTTCATCCCGAACGGAAACGTATGTCCGCAGGCGGATTTCGAAAAAATGGCCGCTGACCACGGCTTCCTCATGTCCTACGACGGCATGAAAGTTGAGATTTAAAAGATACAGAAAGAACAGGAAAATGAAAGCGATTTTACAGAGAATTTCCGAAGGGAAAGTTGTTATTGACGGAGAAACCGTTGCACAGTGCGGGAAGGGTCTGATGATCCTGCTCGGCGTTGCGCAGGGCGACACCGAAGAAGATGCGGATCTTCTGGCGGCTAAAATTGTGAAAATGCGCATTTTTGCCGACGAAAACGATAAAATGAATTTATCCGTAGCCGATATCGGCGGCGGCGTGATGGTCGTCCCGAACTTCACGCTTCTCGCTTCCTACCGCAAGGGCAACCGTCCCGATTACATGCAGTCCGCCGCACCCGCCGAAGCCAAGCGTCTGTTCGAATATTTTACCGCGCTGATCGCAAAGGAAATCCCGGACACCACGCACGGTGAGTTCGGTGCGGACATGAAGGTATCCATCACCAACGACGGCCCCTGCACCATTCCGATGGACTCCGAAGTTCTGAAACAGCCCAAGAGACAGTAAACTATGATCGTAAAAGTAAACGGAAACGTAAAGCCATATTACGTCCAGACCATTGCCATGATCTTCTTTCCGGGGGCAAAATTCCCGGAAAACGAAGAAATTACCCCCGACACCGTCGTTCTGACCCTCGATATGGACGAAAACGCCGACGGTGTCCGCTCTTCTGTCACCATCGCGCAGGGAGAAACGTCCGTTTCCGACGGCGCGGAAGTGCTCTGGAACAGATCCGATGACCGCGACCATGTCCGCAAGCTCTCTTCCGGCGAAGCCCTGCTGAAAGCCGGAGCGAAATTCACCGGATATACACCGCCGTGGGGCATTCTCACCGGTGTCCGTCCGGCGAAAGTTGCGTCGGAACTGTTCGAGCGCGGATATACCCCCGAAGAAGCCGCCGCTGTGATCGCGGAGGAATACTTCGTCACGAAGAAAAAGTCGAAGCTTGCCGCCGCCGTTGCCGCATCCGAAGCGAAACTTGCGACCGATGACGCACGGCGTGAATGCAGCGTGTACGTCGGGATCCCGTTCTGCCCGACGCGGTGTGCATACTGCTCGTTCGTATCGTACACCTCGCCGAATCTGCTGAAGCTGATCCCCGACTATCTCACCGCGCTTGCCAGAGATATCGACAATATCTTCTCGACGATCCGCGAACTGGACATGAACGTCGCAACGATCTACATCGGCGGGGGAACACCGACGATCCTCACGCCCGATCAGCTCGCATTCCTGCTCTCGAAGATCCGGGAACACGTGACCGATGTACGTGAATTCACCGTGGAAGCGGGACGTCCGGACACCATCACCGCCGACAAGCTGACGACGCTTGCGCGATACGGCGTTGACCGGATCAGCGTCAATCCGCAGTCCCTCAACGATGAGGTTCTGAGAAGCATCGGTCGTGCGCACGACACGGAAATGTTCTTCCGCGCGTATGAAACGGCGAAGGCAAGCGGCATCAAAAACATCAACGTCGACCTCATCGCCGGACTTCCGAACGATACTGTGGACTCCTTCCGCAGTACGATCGACCGGATCGTTGATCTCGCTCCCGAGAATATCACCGTCCACACGTTCAGCGTGAAGCGTTCGGCGGAACTGCGTTCCGAAGGCGTCTTCGACCGCAGCGGTGACATTGCCGCCGCGAGCGTGGATTATTCCCAGACCGTCCTGCCGGAATCCGGCTATCTGCCGTACTATATGTACCGCCAGAAGAACACGGTCGGCAATCTTGAAAACGTCGGATATGCCAAAGAAGGGCACGAGGGGCTTTATAACGTCTACATGATGGAGGAAGTCCACAGCATTTTTGCCGCCGGAGCCTCCGCGATGACGAAATTTGTCTCTCTCCCGACGGAAAACGGCGTCCGCATCGAACGGGTCGCCGAACCGAAATATCCTTACGAATATCTCCGCGATCACGACGGCGAGACCGGACAGCACCGCCGCGACCTTCTGAAACAGTCCGCACTTGAGTTTTTCGGTAAGTAAAAGTGGAAACCTCAGGGAAACGTTTTCCCTGAATCTCTTTTCATAAACTTTGAATCTGGAAAAGGGAAACTCATGAAACAATATAATCTGCAAATTCATACATCCGCCGAAGCCGAACGGTTCATGACAGAGTGCGAAACGGATTTCCGTACCCGTCTGGACAGCGTGGTGAGCGCCGTTCTGGCAGACGACGGTCTCCGGACCATCGCACTTTCCGGACCGACCTGTTCCGGCAAAACGACGACCGCCGACCGCCTGATCGAACAGATCGGCGCGTCCGGACATCATGCGGTGGTGATTTCGGTGGATGATTTCTTCCTCGACCGGCGGAAAGGCGACCGCAACCGCGTGGATCTTGCGCCGCCGGATTACGATTCCGTAGAGGCGATCGATCTTGATTATCTGGACGTTTTTCTGCGACGTCTCCGTGACCGCGAGAGCGTCCTTGTCCCGAAATACGATTTTACCGCCACCCGCCGCGTCGGATATCACGAATATCTTCCCGATCCGCTGGATATATATGTTATTGAAGGAATCCAGGCGGTCTATCCGGAAGTTACTGCGCGTCTTGGTGAGTACCGGAGCATTTTCATCTCCGTGACCGACGATGCGGAAGTCAACGGGGTATCATTTGACCGGCATGAAGTGCGCCTTCTCCGACGGATCGTCCGCGACTACAATTTCCGCGGCGCGACGCCGGAGTTCAGCTTCCATTTATGGGACGGCGTCCGCCGGAACGAAGAGAAAAACATTTTCCCGAACGCGGGGAACTGTGATTTTTATCTGAATTCGTTCCTGCCGTACGAATTGTTTGTCCTCAGGGAGTACGCTCTGCCTCTTCTGGCACAGGTTCCCGCGGAAAGCGTGCATCGTCCGTCTGCCGACCGGCTGACGGAAAAACTCACCGCTCTGCCGGAGCTTCCGTTTGACGGCCGCAGGATTCCGCAGAATTCGGTTTTCCGGGAATTCATCGGATAACCATGCCCGGAGGTCGGCGTGACGGAAACCAGCCGGAGACGGAACGGACGTTGGGAAAAGAACGGAATCACAAAACATCGGAACGGCAAACGCTCGTTATTTTCGGGTGTGATGATCCTCACCGTGTCGAATCTGCTCGTGAAGGTCACGGGGCTTCTCTTCAAGATCCCGATGAACTACATCGTCGGTGACACGGGTATGGGGTATTTCAACTCCGCCTACTCGATCTACACGTTCTTTTATATGCTTTCGACGTCCGGTCTGCCCGTCGCACTGGCGGTCATGGTGTCGGAAAAACGCGCGGCAGGGAACATCACCGCCGCAAAAACGATCTACCGGACCGCGCTGGCGCTGTTTGCCGCCGGCGGACTCGGCGTGTTCCTCCTGATGTTTTTTGCATCCGGCGAACTTGCGGAACTGATCCGTTCCGAGAAGTCCGCGCTGTCCGTTGCCGCCGCCGCGCCGACCATGCTGTTCATCTGTGTGTCCAGTGCCATGCGCGGCTACTTTCAGGGATGCGGAAATCTTCTGCCGACCGCAGTATCCCAGCTGATCGAAGCAGTCGGGAAGCTGGTAATCGGCATTTCCGCCGCCGGATACGCCATCCGGATGGGATACACCGTTCCCGTCATTGCGGCGTATGCCGTGTCCGGCTTGACGCTCGGCTCACTTGCCGGGATGGTGTATCTGCTGATCGCAAAGTTCCTGCGCGGCGACCGTGATCTTCTGCCGGATCCTCTTGAGATCCGCAATGAACGGGTCCCGCGGAAAGAGATCCTGCGGCGTTTTCTGAAAATTTCACTGCCGATCACAGTCAGCGCTTCGGTAATGAGCCTTACAAACATGATCGATACCGCGCTCATCCAGCGTGTCCTGCAGAATGCCGGAATGGCGGAGGAAGAAGCGGCGGCACTGTTCGGCAACTATACTTCGCTTGCCGTGCCGATGTTCAATCTGCCGCCGGTGTTTGTGTATCCGATCGCGTATTCTCTGGTTCCCGTCGCCGCCGCCGCACTGTCGTCCGGTGACCGGCGAAAAGCCGCGGACGCGGCGGAAGCTGCTCTGCGCGCCGCCGTTCTGATCGGAATGCCGTGCGCGCTCGGACTGACCGTGCTTGCCGATCCCGTGCTCTGCATTTTTTACAGACCCGAATCCGCACATCTCGCCTCACCGCTTCTGATGCTGCTCGCACCGTCGTCTCTTTTCGTCTGCATTCTTGCGGTCACGAATTCGATCCTGCAGAGCTGCGGCGAAGAACGGAAGCCGGTGATCTCCATGCTGTGCGGCGCGGCGGTGAAATGCGTATCGAACGTGATCCTGCTGCGGCACATCGGGATCGCGGGTGCGCCCATATCCACATTTCTGTGTTACCTTACCGTGACGGTCATCAATTTTGCGTTTGTCGTAAAATGTACGGGGATCTGTCCGGATTTTTCGAAAATTTTTCTTCTTCCCGCCGCCGCAGGATTTGCGTGCGCCGTGACAGCATCTGCCGTCAACGGTCTTCTTGCGGTATTTTCGGCAAAATCCGCGTGTTTTTCCGCGATTTTCGCCGGAGCCGCCGTATATGCCGCAATTCTTCTTCTGTCGGGAAACATAACCATAGACGAAATCAAAACCATTGTAACAGGAGCAAAAAAACAAGACCATGAGCCGAACGGATGAATTAAAAAACAAACTGAAAAACGAAGCAAAGCATGATTTCAACTCTCTCCGCGAACTGGTGGAAGTTCTCCGCAGTGAAGGCGGCTGTCCGTGGGACCGCGAACAGACCCATGCGTCCATCCGCGCGGACATCATCGAAGAGACCTACGAAGTCATCGAAGCCATTGACAACAGCGATCCGGAACTTCTCAGAGAAGAACTGGGGGATGTCATGTTTCAGGTGATGTTCCACAGCCGCATCGAGGAAGAGGAAGGACGCTTTACCGTCGAGGAAGTCGTACATGACATCTGCGAAAAGATGATCGTCCGCCATCCGCACGTTTTCGGAACCGTGGAAGTTTCGGGCACGGGCGAAGTCCTCGACAACTGGGACAAAATCAAAAAGGAAGAAAAGAGCCGCAAGACGGCACGTCAGTCGATGGAAGCGGTTCCGAAACAGCTTCCGACGCTCATGCGCGTGCAGAAAATCGCGAAAAAAGCGCGCAAGTACAATTATGATTTCGGCACCGATGCGGAGCTGACCGCAAAACTGCAGGAGCTCACGGCAAAACTTGCCGCAGCGGAAACCGACGAAGAAAAACAGACGATCCTGAACGACATTATTTTCGTATCCGCCGTCATGAGCAAGACGGATACCGAAAAGGACGTGGGGATCCTGACCGACGAATTTATAAAGAACTACCCCGAAACCACGGAGGCATAAAAATATGAGACTTGACAAATTTCTGAAAGTAGCACGTATCATCAAGCGCCGCACGGTCGCAAACGAAGCCTGCGATACCGAACACGTTGAAGTAAACGGCAAGCGCGCGAAAGCATCGTACGACGTCAAGGAAGGCGACATCATTGCCGTCACCTACGGCGAACGCACGCTGAAGATCCGCGTGGTCGATGTCCGCGAGCATGCCGCAAAGGCGGACGCCGCATCCATGTACGAAGTGATCAGCTGAGAAAACGGACGCAAAGAGGCATATCTTTTCGCCGTTCTGCATATAATCCAACAAAAACGAATTTCGGAGGTTGGATGATGGAGCAGAACGGGCAGAATGTATGCCTTTTTTCACGCAGACGGATGGAACTGACGGGGATCCGGGAAGTGGAAAGTTTCACGGACGAACAGATCACGGCCGTGTCCGAACTGGGAATGATCGCGGTGGAAGGGAAGAATCTGAAAATCGAGAGCTTCCATAACGAACAGGGGACGCTGAAAATCAACGGAGAATTCGACAGCTTTTACTACTATACCAGACCGGACGCGGACGGAAAAAAGGGCATCCTTGCGAAGCTGTTCCGGTAATGCGGCGGAAGGCGGACGTTTATGGAACTCTTTATCGGAAAACAGCTTCAGACTGCGGCATATTCTTTCGTTTTAGGGTTGATTTTCGGCGGATTATACGATATAATAAGAATAACCCATATTCTGTGCGGGATCGCGTCGTATGCGCTGTCGGATGAGGAAAAATGCCCGGAAAAACGCGGTTTGGCGTCGTTTCTTCTGTTTTTTCTCGGAGATGCGGCGTATATGCTTACGGTGACGGCGGTATTTTCGGTTTTCCAGTACTGGCAGATGAGCGGAAAATTCCGGCTGTTTGTACTTCTGTCCGTTCTTGCGGGGTATGCCGTATGGCATCGGACCGCCGGACGGCTGGTGATGGCGTTTTCGGAAGCGATCGTACGCTTTCTGCGGCGGATCGTGCTTTGGACGATCGTTAAGCCGGTGCGGCTACTTCTGAGGATTCTGCGGAAATCCGCCGGATTTCTGTACCGTCATACGGCGGGACGTGCCGCAGAACTGCTGTGCCGCGGAATGCGGAGGCTGTGTATGCGGAATATCTGCCGGAAATTCAGAAAAGATATTGTATTGCAGGGAAAATAAAAGGTAGATCGTATGAAATTTTTGACTCAAAATATGTTTGTTCGCTTTCTCCTGCTGATTTTCACGATCGGTTGTGTGATCAGTCTGGTTGTTCTGCGGCTTGACAATAACGAAAAGAAATCGCAGGCCGCCGTTCTGCGCGGTGAAGTGGAAGAAATGCAGAACTACATCAGCGAACTGGAAGCCGATATTGCGAAGCCGTTCGACGACGAATATGTCGCCGAAATTGCGCACGGAGAACTCGGACTTCGCTACCCGCAGGAAGTCATTTTCTACAGTGACGGCGAGGGTTGATAAAAGAATCATTTTTGTCGGGGAAACCTTTTTGAAACAAAGGGTTTCCCCGACTTGCTCCGCAAGCGGAAACTGATAAAACATCCGGAAAGAGAAACAAAATCATGGAAAAGCAGAAAAAATTCAGATTTGTAACCACTGCCGTCTGGCTGGCATTGATCGCTGTTCTGGCGATCCTTCTTGTGACGGCACATTTTTACCGTGAAAAATCCGCGGAACACGCCGAAGCCTCGGACCAGGTGGAGGCGCTTTCGTCCGACGTCGTGGATCTGGAAGCGGAGATCGCCGAACTTACCCGGCAGATCGAAGCGCTGGAAGGCGAGGTATCCGATGTACAGAGCGACTATACCGAATTGTATGACGAGCACAGCGATCTGCAGGAGAAGCACAGCGACCTTCAGTCGGATTACACCGAACTGCATACGGATTATAAGGAACTTATCGCCGATATGGACGGCATCGCTGGTGAACTGGCGGCAAAGGAAGCGGAACTGACCGCCGCCGTGAAGGATCTGGAAACCAAAAGCCGCCGGATTACATCGCTGGAAAAGCGTCTGGACCGGCAGATCAGCCGGTATGACGACGCTGTAGAAGAAAAAGATGAGCTGAGCGTGGAGATCGCGGAACTGGAAGAATCGATCGCCCAGCTGGAAGCCGATATTTACCGTCTGCGGACCGCCGCCGCAGTACAGGCTGTGAACGCAAAGACGGAACCGAAGCAGGAAACTCCCGTACAGTCCCCGGAACCGGAACCCCTTCCGGAACCGGAAATTCTTCCGCAACCGGAAATTCTTCCGGAACCGGAGCCGACACCCGAACCGGTGACCGTACCTATTCCGGCACCGGCACCGGAGGTTCCCGCTTACATACCGTCCGGTGAAGCCAATGAAGAGGAGCTGATGCGCCTTCTCCAGTATGGCGTACCGCTGAAATGGTACCGCAATTCCGCCGGTTCGCTGTATCAGGCACCGGCACAGTTCACCGCATTCGGGTATTACGATCTGACGACCGGGGAAACTATCACGTATAACGCCGATACCGTCTACTATTCCGCGAGCCTCATCAAGGCGCCGTACATCTATTCCGTTCTTCTGGAAGTTGCCGAATTCGAAAAAACGGCGGAACGCGACGCGGAAGGGAATATTCTTTACCGCGAAGGGGAAGAAAAATACAATCTCGACGAAATGTGGACGTTCGATCCGGAAACGATGATGCAGGAAGGGTCCGGGGAAATCAAGGCGCTGCCTGCCGGAACGCAGATGACATGGAGGGAACTGTTTGCCTACGTTCTTCTGTGGAGCGACAATGTTGCGCTGAACCAGATCATGGATCGGTTCGGTTTCTCGACGTTCTACAGTCTTGTCGGACAGCTCGGAATTCAGGGGACTTCCTCGGATTTCATGGATCTTTCCGTAAACGACTGCCTGAAATTCATGAAGGAGATCTACAATTTCTTCGGAACAGACAGCCGCTGGGCAGCATTCATGAAGGAAAATATGATGAAATCCAAGCACAAAGTCATGATCTGCGCCGCTTTCCCGGACGGGACCGTACCGCATAAATACGGATGGGACATCGATTCCTACCACGACATGGCGATCATCTACGACGAACATCCCTATCTCCTTGTGATCATGACCGACCTTCACGACGGTACAGATGAGGACAACGCGTTTGTCCGTTCCGTGGTGGAAATGACCAAGCAGATCCACGCCGACCGCCACGCCGGATAAATTCTCACTTTCCGGGAAAAATTCTCACAAAATGCGTTATGGAATTTCCGCAGATCCTGCGGTATACTGAAGTCACCGGGAAAGACCGCTGGCCGGCGGCAATTTTTCAGAAAAACGAGGATTTATCCGAATGAAATTAAGCCTTGGTGACAATATCCGTACCTTCCGCCGTGCGATGGACATGACGCAGGAACAGCTTGCCGAACAGCTCGGCGTTTCGTTCCAGTCGGTCAGCCGCTGGGAAAACGGGACAACCTACCCCGACATGGAACTTCTGCCCGCGCTGGCGCGGATCTTTTCCGTGACCGTGGATGCTTTGCTCGGGATGAGCGATGAGGAAAAACAGAAGAATTTCGAAGAAATCAAGAAAAGACTGAGAAATGCCGTATATGCGGAAGAGAAAGACGAAGCCGCGATCACCGCAGTTCTCCGCGAGATGCGCCGCGATTACAGCGAATTTTTCCGTAACGATTCCTATTATTTCGATGATCTCCGGAACAGCGGCGCGTACAGACTGCCCGCCGTGATGGAGGAAATGCGGATAATTTTTGACGATGTGCAGATGCACAGCAGCAATAATTTTGCAAAATGCGTGTTTATTCAGCAGATGGCGGAACTGGAGGATGAGGAACATATCACCGAATTCCTGAAACGGAATGCAACGGCGATCGACCTGTCCGGAGATGCACTTCTGCGCCGCCGTTACGGATTCCGGAAGGAAACGGACAAACTTGAAAAACTGCGGCAGGTACAGCTGTATGAACTGATCGAAAAGCTCTGTCTCGAACGCGATACATGGGCGAACCGCGGAGAAAAAGGAAGTTATTCCGCGGAATACTGCAAGTACATCAGCGAAGTGCGTCTGAATCTCCTTCATTCGCTGTGCAATATCACGCCCGATCCGAAGCATCCCGTGACCGGCGACGGCTCTCTCGACCTGTTTGTCGATTTCCGTCTTCTCATCGGAGCAATGTATACCGCATATTGTGCCGGATGCGGCGAGACGGAGCGCGCACTGACGGTCATGGAAGACTGGATCTCTCTCTTTGAAAAGGTCATGTCCGCTCCCGAAGGCCAGAAACTTACCTGTACCTCTCCGGCCATGGATGTCTTTTCCCCGAAAACGGACAGCTTCTGGATGCCGGTGCGCGGTCACGAAGAGCGCTTCGGTCTGCTCACGGATGACGGGGAGTACAGCTATTATGCTCTTTGCAGTGAAGCGGGTTATTTTTACGGCGAACACTACGGGCTGTTCGATCCGTCCGGATACTGCGGTTATTTTGATCCGGACAATGCCGGATTTGAACTGTTTGATCCCCGTTGGCTCGATCCCATCCGCGAAGAGCCCCGTTTCAAAGCCGCACTTGCACGTCTTCATGCCCTGATCGAGACCCGCGAACTTACCGAAAACTAAAAAATTCCCCCACCAAGGAGGAACTTCCATGAAATTCAAACGATTTTCAGCCGCACTTCTCGCCGTACTCTGCCTGACTTCCTGTCATTCCGACCGTACCGCGGGGAATCCTGCTGTCGAGACCACAGCCGAAACTGCCGCAAAAACTCCGATCGAGGTGATCACCGAACTGTTTCAGCCGGAACCGAAAGTTTCCGAAGATGCGCTTGTCTTCCTTGCGTGCAGTGACCTTCAGCACTCGTCCGGTCACGAAACCGCCGTGAAGTCGGTCAAAGCCATTCTCGGCGAGATCCGCGATGCCGGATACGATCACGCCGACGGTGCCTTTTTCTGCGGCGATTACAACTGGGATTTCGACGGCTCCGTTCCCGGACTGTATACCCTCCGGAAAGCGGTGCAGCGCGAATTCCGCGGTCTGGAGATCGAGGATTTTATCGTCGTACAAGGGAATCATGACCCCTCCGATACGCCCGGTCTGGCGCCGAGCGGAGCGAACGATACCGATGATTTCGGCGTTTTTGTGATCCGCAACGACGATTATATGTGGTACAACAACAAAAAACAGCCGGTCATCGATGTTTCCGAACGTCTGAAAACCTACCTTGACGAAAAAATCGAACAGCAATATACCAAACCAATCTTCATTCTGGCGCATCTGCCGCTGCATTACAGCATGCGCACCTACCTCCAGAACGACGCCCGCTACGCCAATTTTATCTTCGACGTCATCAATCCCGCCGCCGAAGCCGGACTGAATATTTTTTACCTCTTCGGTCATAACCATTCGAACGGCTGGGACGACTACCTCGGCGGCACCGCGGTCTACCTCGCCGCAGGGGATACCATCTGCATCGCACAGTCGAGCCATAAGGATTACCGCGAAGAAACACTCGCGTTCACCTACCTCAACGCCGGATACACCGGCTATTACCACGACGTCAACAAAGGCGCGGAGACCGACCTGTCCATGACCGTCTTTCAGATCACGGAAGACGCCGTCACCATCGAACGCTATACCGCGGACGGTCTCCACGATCTCAAATCCCCCGGTGTCAGCAACGCTTCCCTCGATGAAGCGGAGCTCACCGGCCTTACACCCGACAAACGCACCTACGAAAGCCCCCAGATCATCCCGCTGAACAAAGAAATCACCCCATAAAACACAGGAGATACTCCAGATCCGGAGCATCTCCTGTATTTTTTCAGTATAAAAAGGTTTTTAGAAGGGGGTTGGGGAAACCTTTTTCCTTAAAAAAGGTTTCCCCAAGAAAACTTGATTTTATCTCTTTCTGAGCAGATAACGGTCGAGCTTGTCCTTCATGTTGTCGGGCATTTCGCGCTTGACGGGGCAGCGGACAGCGTTTGCCATGCGGTCAGCGAATGCGCAGATGAAGTCGATGTCCTTTACCATGTGTTCGCCCTTCATGAGCTTGATGGTGTCGTAGGAATTGTGGATCGTCGCAACGGGACCACCTGCGGCACGTGCAAAGGAGATCGCCGGGATACCCTTGTCCGCGAACGGGGTGGAGTCGCTGGAGTAAACGTCCTGATACGGAGCAACCTGGAAGCCCTTTTCGAGACCGAGGTAGTTGACGTA
The DNA here is from genome assembly GCA_017547755.1 of Clostridia bacterium. Lineage (GTDB taxonomy): Bacteria > Bacillota > Clostridia > Oscillospirales > CAG-272 > UMGS1696. The sequence continues at coordinate 48,841 of JAFYOX010000046.1, forward strand.
GCCGACGAGTTCGTTTTCGGAGGTGCAGCATGCGATGAATCTGCCCATGATGGAGCCGATCATGTCGATGTTGATGTTGAAGACGATGTTCTTCAGTTCTTCTTCATGTGCCGCAACATACGCCTTGGAGCCGAGAAGACCGCGTTCTTCGCTTCCGCAGAAGATGAAGCGGAAACCGTAGCGGTGCGGATGGCTGAGGAAGTATTCCGCGAGACCGAGAAGACCGATACAGCCGGACATATTGTCGTACGCGCCGTTGGAGAGAGAAGTGGTGTCGTAGTGCGCGGTGCAGACGATGATTTCGTCGATTTCGCCGGGCATATCCATGACAACGTTGCGGGATTCGCCGACGTATTCGTCCTGATCAAGAACGATCTTGACGGTCTTCACGTCGTTTTCCACGAGCTTGACTGCGTTCTTCGCGTTGATGTTCACGCCGGGAATCTGCGGATTGTCCGCGCGTACAAAGGAACGGAGTTCCTTCTGGTCGATGTCCCAGTCGACGTAATTCGTGTTGCCGTCGTAGGTGATGAAGCCGACTGCGCCGTTTTCGCAGAGATCCTTGTAGGTCCATGCGCCCATGCCGGAGTCGAGCAGAACGATCTTGCCCTTGACCTGGGAGATGGAAACCTTGTCGTTGGAAGGCATGTAGTACAGGGGAGCTTCCACTTCGTGGGAACCGGAGTTGAGATAACCCTTGCATTCCACTTCCACGCCGTCGGCGTAGAGCTTTGCGGTCTTCATGGTAGCCATCTGTACTTCGAAGGTTTCGAGATGCGCTTCGAGACCGAGAGCGGCACAGCAGTCCTTGAGATAGTTTGCCGCCTGGAGTTCTTCGGCGGAACCACCGGTGTGTACGTACGCGGTGTCGCGGAAGATTTTCATAATCTGTTCAGCAGTCATGATAAAATAGTCCTTTCGGGAAAATAAAATTCACATTATGCCTATTATACAAGATTTCTCCCGAATTATCAACCTTTTTCTGCATTTTCACGGGTGAAAATTGTCAATATTTTTCGGAGACCGCGAAAGATACTGACCGAAAACTCACGGATTCCGTGAGTTTTTCTCCACGACTGCGTTATTGCAAATCCGCAGATGATATGATATACTGTAATCAACCCAATATAAGGAGGTGACATAACGCCATGGCAGTTATGCACAAAGAAACGCTCCGGCTATACCACAACGACCAGTGTATCAAACCGGAAGGCTTTATAGAACTTGATGAATGGATCGCACCGGCGATACAGGTACTGAATCAGAAAGGCTACACCACACGATTCTGCTGTTCCGGACACCCGCTGGCTGACTGGCTGTTTATCGATACAAACAGCGAAAAGGGATATTATGAAAGCGGCAATTTTGTGAGAAGCTATATCATGTTTGAGGAAGGGATCACTCTGCCGTCCCTGCCGCCCGATTTTGAGGCAATGCAGAATACACACGCCCCGAACCCGCGGCTTGTGATCGAGAAGATTCATCCGGTCACGAGTGCTTTTGAAAATCAGTTTTTCGAGAAAGCGCGGCGGATTCTCGAAACCATGAAGGAACTGTACGAATGGGCGCTGGAACTGCCGGAATTTGCATCGGAAACAGCAAAGCAGGGAAGCTGAAGTGGGAAAAAACGGTTTCTGAGGCTTGACAGATCGCCCGGTCTCCTGTATAATAATAATTAACAGGATAAATTATCCAATCAAAATGACCGAAAAATGAATGGAGACCACAGCCATGAAGAAAAAACTGTCCCTTCTCCTCGCTCTGCTGATGCTTGCTTCCGCGCTGACCGCCTGCTCGGACGCTCCCGCAGAAAATGCTGATTCTTCTTCCGCCGCTCCTGCAGAAGTCGCAGCGGATGAGAATGCACCCGCCGAAGAGATCATCGAAGAAACCGAACCGGAAATTCTTCCCGACATTCCCGAAGGATATTCCTTTGACGGACATACCTTCACCATCATCAACAACGACTACAGCCTTTCCGTATGGTCGCAGATCGACATCGGTGCGGACGAAATGACCGGCGAAGCCATCAACGACGCCGTTTATACCCGCAATACCGCCATTTCCGAAAATTACGACTGCTCCATCGTTTCGCTGAAGACGCTGAATCTGTCCGGCGAACTGCCGACCTATATCAACGCCAACGACCAGAGCATCGACCTTGCGACCGTTCACCTCCGTACCTTCGCGTCCCACGCGCAGTCCGGTTATTACGTTGAACTCGGCGGCGTTTCTTCGATGGATCTCACGAAGCCGTGGTACGACCAGAACTCCGTCAAGGAGCTTTCCATCAACCATAAGCTCTACGGTGCGGCGACCGACCTGACCCTGATGGACGAACAGGCGACCACCGCAATGGTTTTCAATAAGGAACTCTATACCGACTATCAGCTTGCCGACACCTACGGCGATTTCTATCAGCTCGTCAAGGACAACAAGTGGGATTTTGATACCATGACCGCCATGGTAACTTCCGTTTCTTCCGACCTCGACGGCGACGGCACCCGTACCGAAAACGACCTGTACGGTCTTCTGTATCAGCGCGATACGCTGACCAGCTTTCTCAACGGCTTCGGCGTTCTCTGCGCCACGAAGAATGCGGACGATATCCCCGAAATGACGCTGATGACCGACAAGGGCGTCGATGTTCTCGACCGTATTTTCGATCTGGTATATCAGGACGACTACTGCATGCATGTTATGGCACGCTGGGAAAGCTCCGGTCTGGACTGGACGCTTGAAATGGTCAAGATGTACGAACAGAATCATGCGCTTCTGATGTGGATCCGTCTGGCGGACGTCGAAAACCTCCGTTCCATGGACATCGATTTCGGTATCCTCCCGATCCCGATGTACGATCAGGCGCAGGGCGGCTACAAGATCTCCGTCAACCCCTACGTCGGCACCGTCACCTGCATCCCGCAGTCCAATTATGACCCCGAAGCGACCGGTTACTTCATCGAACTGATGTCCGCCGAATCCCGTAAGGTGCTTCTCCCCGAATATTACGAAATCAACCTCAAGGGCAAGGTTGCGCGTGACCAGGAAAGTGCGGAAATGCTCGACCTCATTTTTGCAAACCGTATCTACGACCTCGGTCAGATCTATGACCCGGGCAATTTCTCCAACACGCTCATCTACATGACCATGACCAAGGACCGCGACGTCGCGTCCAAATGGGCAAGCAACCAGAAGATGATCGGCAAGACCCTCGACCGTATGCTCGAAAAATTCCAGTAAATCCTTTGAAACTCCCGGGAAACTCTCGTTTTCCGGGAGTTTTTATGCAGAAACGGCGCGCTTGTTTTTTGCCTGTTCCTGTGCTATACTGAATCCATCAAAAACAGGGAGGAATCCGACATGAAACTCAATCTCGGTGAAAATATACGCAAATTCCGCAAGCGCATCGACTGGACGCAGGAGCAGCTTGCCGACCGTCTCGGCGTATCGTATCAGTCCGTCAGCCGGTGGGAAAGCGGAAACGGCTATCCCGACATGGAGCATCTGCCGACGATGGCGCGGCTGTTTTCCGTCACGATGGACGAACTGATCGGCTATGGAGATGAAAATCAGAAACTGCCGCGTCAGGAAATGCAGGAAAAGTTCCGTAAGACGCTGGAAAGCGGTGACATCGACGAGATCGTATCGCTCATGCGACTGCTCCGCTACGAATATCTCGACGAATTCGACCAGATCTTTTTCCCGCTCCATTATGCCGCTTCTCATCATAAACTGAACGAATCCCCGAAATTTATGGAGGAACTCCGTCTTCTGGTGGGGGAATATCTGAAGCACGGAACGCAGCAATGGGCAAAGATGACGCTGATCGAAATCATGATCGAGCTGGAAGACGACGAGCATTTTGAACGTCTGGTCGAGGAACACAGCATTCCCGAAAATCACGATCTGACCATCAACGGGATGTTCATGAAGCGGGCTATAGCAAAAGAAGACGATGAAGCATACAAATTCACCCGTGCAGTCCATAAAATGCAGACAATGTATGAGTATTTCCATCGGGATCGTCTGGTATGGTACAAAAAATGGGATCCTGCGTGGCATGGTGTTGTCCCGAAGGAAGTGGAAGATGATCTTCCAGACGTTCCGGAACTCGATCCGTTTGTCTGCGCGGAACGGAGCCGCCGAAAACTGCGGATGCTCCACGATTTCAACGGTGTCGATCCGGACGAAAAGCATCCCGTTTCCGGGGACGGCGAACTTGATTTGTGGTACACCGTGCGGATGGAACTCGGCTTTTTCTACGCGGCACAGTTGTCCGCCTGCGGGGAACATGACCTTGCGCTGACCGTTCTCGAAGACTGCACTTCGCTGATCGAGAAGGCGCACGATTTTCCGGACAGTCCGATAAAATGTCAGAAGTGCGGCAGCCGGGACTGGCCGACACTCACCTGCAAATCGCCGGAACTTGCGGAAATCACGGCGAAACGGTCCCGGTGTACCATGACCGACAGTGATATTCCGCCGGAAGTCAGTATTTCCTATCGTCCGAACCGGGAGTTCAAACATATCAAAGCGCCGTTTGAACATTTTTCGCTGGGAATTCTTCAGCACTGGGAGTACAGCTGCCTGACCGGACAGAATATTCCGCGGGAAGGATTCCGTTCGAGCTGGTTCGACCCGATCCGGAATCATCCGCGTTATCTCGCCGTGGTCGAACGGATCCTCAAAGCAGAAGGCGACGGAACCTGCAGGGCAAGGAAGACTGAAACGACGGAAGATTCTTCTTCGGATGCCTGAAATATCAAAATATATGAAATAAAAATGAATTTATATTACAGTTTTATTGCATTTGCATAAAAACCATTGCAATCCGCACCTCCGTGTGATATCATATCCTCGCGGCGGACGAAAGAACGCTCCGCCGGCTGATATACCTACTAAAACGGAGGATACCATGAATCATCGTACGAACAAGATTCTGAGTACCTCTCTGGCGGCACTGATGGTCGCCGGAAGCGGTACGATGACCTTTGCGAAAACTTATGACGACGTTGACTCCGACCACAAGGCAAAGACTGAAATCTCCATTTTATCCGACATCGGCGTGATCAAAGGAACCGCCGACGGAGAATTTTCTCCGGACGAACTCGTCACCCGCGAACAGATGGCGGCGTTCCTGTTCCGCCTGATGCTCGGCCGTGACGACGCCGGACGCGTCAACACCACCGGATTCACCGACCTTTACGAACCGTACTATCACGGCGCGATCTCCTGGGCGAACGCGGCAGGCTACCTCCGCGGCACGTCGAAGACAACCTTCGAACCCACGAAGGGGATCACCAAGCAGGACGCCATGACCATGCTCGTCCGTGCGCTCGGTCAGGACAGCGACAAGATGAACGACAATTATCCGTGGTCGTACATCAACGCGGCGATCAAGCTCGGACTTGACCGCGGTCTCGAAGACATCGGCTATGAAGAGACCCTCACCCGTGCCGAAACGGCGGTGATCCTGTACAATGCGCTTACCGCGGAATACCTCATCGGCAAAACGACCGCGAACGGCAATGTCTACTACGAATCCACCTCCATCATCGAAGAAGTCTTCGATTACAGCATGACCGACGCGATCCTCGTTTCCACCAACGACTATTCCATCGACGGGGACACCACCGTCAAGAACGACCATGTCACCCTGCGCGGGACCGGCGACGACGACAAAACCTTCTATATGACCGTTCCGTTTGAGCAGATGGATCTCTCCGGCGCGGAAAACGATCATCTCGGCCGCGCTTACCGCGTGATCTACAGCAGTACGAACGGCAAGCATTCCGTCCTTTCCGCGGTTCCGATGAGCGACGCGAAATCCTTCGATACCGCGAAAGTCGACACCGACCGTGATACCGTGGAGATCGGCGGCGTGAAGTACACTCTCGTCGAAGAGTATTCCGACGAACTTTCCACCAACAACAACGAACTCATCCTGCACGCCTACGACGACAACGGCAGACTGGAAGTCATCGAAGACCTTGACGAACTTTCCGATCTTCTCGGATTCTACCGCATCACGCTCTTCTCCGACAACGGGGAAGAAACCGCAAAGCGCGGTCTGATCCGCGTCTTCGAAATGGACATCCTTGAAACCGACAAGGACGGCGGCATCAATCTCGCGGACGGCGAAAAGGCGGACGACCTCAACATTGTCAACGAAGCCGACGCGGAAGATGACGACCACGTTCTCTACTACTACAACGAAAAGACTGCGGAACTTCACATCGCGGAAGTTCTTGATACCGTAAGCGGCACCGTCAAGCGTATTACCGCGTCCAGCGTCCGCATCGGCGACGATTCCTACAGCCTCGGCAACAAGACCGCCGGCATTACCGCGGACTCCATCCGGAACAAGCTCGAACTCGGCTCGAACGTCACCGCAGTCATCCACAACGGTGCGGTCGTTGCGGTTGCGGAAGGCGTGACCCTGTCCGACTCCAGCGAATATCTCGTCGCACTGGACGACGCACACCGCATCTACGAAGACGGCAGCTTCCGCTACGTCCTCACCGCGTTCGTTGACGGTAAGGAACAGAACATCTACGTGAAGAACGCCGACGCGGAAGCGGGCAGAATCTACCGTTACACCAAATCCGGCGGCGAATATAAGCTGATCGCACCCGAAACCGAAGACGGCATTGTCCTCTCCGGCAAGAATGAATTCGTCCAGAACCAGAACGGCCTTGATGAGATCGCTTACCTGATCGAATCTGCCGCCAATACCGCCATCGAACTCGGCGGAAGCAATTACTACACGATCTCCCGCGGTGACGCAGAAAGCATCGCATCCGTCAAGGGACTTGACAGCATCCGCTTTGTCACCGACAAGGATACCGTTATCCTTGTGAATGACGGCGGCACCATCCTGCAGAGAACCGGCAAATACGAATCCAGCATCCATGTGAACGACGGCGCATACGTCGCGGCGGTCTTCAATAACGAAGTCGGCTCCGTGGAAACTCTCCGTTATCTCTACATCAGCGACGGTGAACTCGGCAATTATGACCTCAACGCGGAATTCGTACGCATCCTCGCGGAAAACGGTCTCGTATATGAAGACGGCAGAGCGTATGTCGAATATATCGTCTACAACTTTGCCACAAACAAGATCGAAACCAGACTTTCGAAGTCCGATGACCTCACCGTCGGCGAAGATTACCGCTGCGGCAGCGACGAAACGATCACCGAAGACAAGTCCGAACACGTTGTGACCGGCTTTGTGACCGGCTACACCTCCGGTACCGTATCCATCGACGGCTCCACCTTCACCCATGCGGCAGGCATGAAGGTCATCCGTATTGTGAACGACAACGGTACTTTCAAGGCGGAAGAAGTCAAACTTGCGGATCTCTATATGAAGAACGTCGAATTCATCGCCGACAAGGGCCAGATCACCTTCATTCTGGAAGCCGATGCACCGGAATTCACCGCTTCCGCAAACGGTCAGAAGATCACCGTGACCCCGGATTTTGACCTTGCAAACTTCGCGGACAGCCGTCTGACTATCAGCGAACTGACCGACCGCGACGGCAAAAAAGCGGACCTTACCGGCAGCGTGATCGCTTTCGGTACGGACAATACCATCGAAGTGACCCTCGCGGAAACCACCGTCCTCGAAAACGGCGAATACAAGCTCACCTTCAGGATCGGCAGCAAGTCCTTTGCGGTGAACTTCACCTATGAAGTGACCGAAACTCCGGATCAGCCGGATCAGCCGGAACAGCCGGATCAGCCGGAAGAACCGGAAACTCCCGAGCAGCCGGAACAGCCGGAGAACCCGGAAACTCCGGAAGAACCCGAACAGCCGGAAAATCCCGACAACAACGACGGCGTGAATCCGTAAATAAATTTCCTGTGCCATAGGGAAAACGAAAAAGCTCATTCTGCGGAATGGGCTTTTTTCATTGATTTTTCGGAAAACTGTGTTATAATAATAAGGAAAGAAAATGCCCGGAAAGGAATCTCCATGACCGACGCTCACGTTCACCTCGAGCGAGGCCCGTACACCGCCGCATGGGCGGAAGAATTCGTGACTGCCGCAAAAAATGCCGGCATCACGGAGCTGTGCCTGCTCGACCACTCCTATCTGTTCCGCGAATTTGCGCCGCTGTACGATGATCTCCGGCATTCGTCGGACTTTATCGACCGCTGGCTGTCCCGCAAAGCGGGGAAGCATACTCTCGACGAATATTTCCGGCTGATCGAAGACTTGCGGCCGCGGGATTACGGGATCACGCTCCGTTTCGGGCTTGAGATCTGCTTCCTTCCGGAACAGACTGACGCTATTGCACGTCTGATCGAACGGATGCCGCTCGATTTTACGGTCGGAAGCGTCCATTTTATCGATAATTTCGCGTTCGATCACACGCCGGATCTCTGGCAGGGTGTGGATACCGACCGTGCGTACCGCCGTTTTTTCGAACATTCCATCGCTCTTGCGGAATGCGGACTGTTTGACGGCATCGCACACCCCGATTCCGTGAAATTGTTCGGACACAGGCCGTCCTTCCCATTGGAGGAATCGTATGACACTCTCGCCGCCGCGCTGGCGTCCGCCGGAATGTACGCGGAGCAGAACAGCGGCATCTCCCGCCGGACCTCCGCGGAAGCCGGGATGGATCCCGCGCTGTATGCCGCCATGAAGAGGCACGGCGTTCCCATCCGCACCGCATCCGACGCGCATACGCCTGCCGATGTCGGTGCAGGCATCCGTTATTTTTACGAAAATCATCTCATCTGAACCGCATAGAAAGGGAAGTACCATGATCCAGGTTACCGCAGTATATCTCGACGGTGCGAAAATCGGCGAAGGAAGCCGGAAGTGCATCACCGATACCGACACCCCCACATTCTCGTGGGCTGTCCGCTCCGATAAGAAAAATGACCTCCAGAAAGCCGTCCGCGTGACCGTTTTTGATGACAAAACCGTTTACTGGGACAGCGGCATTGTAAAAAAGCCCGCGCAGTCCCTGAAATATGCGGGAACAAAGCTCCCGCATGGTACCCGCATCGATGTCAGCATCACCGTCACGGGAAGTGCCGGCGAAGAATCCCGTCCGTTCGTCACTTCGTTCGTGAACGGTGTCCTTACGGAAGACGAATTCGCGGGAAACTGGATCACCTCCGCCGAGCCGAACGACGGACGTGCGATCTATTTCCGCCGCGATTTCGATCTCGCCGGGGAAGTCGAATCCGCGTGCCTGTATGCCGCCGGCTACGGATATCACGCCGTGACGATCAACGGCATCGAAGCGGACGACGCGCTTCTCGATCCCGCACATTCGAATTACGCGAAAACCGCGTATTATGTGGTGTATCCCGACATTGCCCGCCTGTTTACGGGGATCCATAACACCATCGGCATTACGGTCGCGGACGGCTGGCGGAACAATACCACACCGCTTGTCGAAAACGCCGTCGGCGGACGGAAGATTGAATTTGCCGGAGAACCCGTCCTCTGGGCAATGCTGAAGCTCAATTATACCGACGGAACCAGTGAGATCATCGCAACGGACGGTGCATGGCAGTGCAAATTCGGTGCGATTGCCGCTTCCTCCATCTTTAACGGGGAGACCTACGACGCGGCGAAATCCGACCCGAACTGGAATACCGGCGACGCACGCGGCTTTGTTTCCTCGAAAATCACCGATGCTCCCGGCGGAGCTCTCCGTCCGATGGTTCTCGAACCGATCCGCGTACAGAAAGAATATCCCGCGATCGAGATCACACAGCCGTCCGAAGATCGTTTCGTCGTTGATTTCGGGCAGAATATCTCCGGCGTTGTCCGGATGGTTCTTCCGGAAGATCTCACCATGGGACAGACCATCCGAATCTGCCATGCCGAAGAGCTCGACGAAGACGGCAGTCTCTATACTGCGCCGCTCCGAGATGCCCTCTGCACCGATACCTATATCGCATCCGGGGATTCCCGCGATCTGTTCCTCTGGCAGCCGCAGTTCACCTATCACGGATTCCGCTATGCCGAAGTCACCGGCGTGAAGTCCCTCGACAAGCGCGATATCACCGCCGTTATGTTCTGCACGGACATCAAAAACGGAAGTTTCTTCCGCTGCGGAAGCGCGCTGGCGAACAAAATCCAGGAAAACATCGTCATGACCGAGATGGACAATATGCACTCCATCCTCACCGATTGTCCGCAGCGCGACGAACGCATGGGCTGGATGAACGACGCGACCGTCCGTTTCGAAGAAACTCCGTACAATTTCGATATCGGCCGCATGTTCCCGAAGATCGTCCGCGACATCATGGCGGAACAGCGCGAACACGGCGAATTCACCTGCTGCTGTCCGTTCGTTTTCGGCGGACTTCCGGCGGATCCCGTCTGTTCGTCCTTCCTCATTGCCGGAATGCAGGCGTATATGCACACCGGAAATCTCGAAATTCTCCGTGAAGCATACGACCGCTTTGCCGCATGGGAGGATTTCCTCCTTTCCCAAAGTGAAAATTACATCGTCAAGTACAGCTACTACGGCGACTGGGCGGCTCCGGAATATGCCTGCGCGGCGGAAGAAAACGCGGCAAACAAGGAGACCGACGGCATCCTGATGTCCACCGGCTACTCCTACTTCAACTGCAAGGCTCTTGCCAAGATGGCGCGTTACCTCCATCGTACCGATGACGCGTTCAAGTACATCGACCTTGCGATCAAGGTCGGCAAGGCGTTCCTTACGAAGTGGTGGCATCCCGAAACGGCAACGGTCGGCAGCGGATCGCAGGGCGCACAGGCGTTTGCGCTCTGGCTCGGTCTCATTCCCGGCGATTACGAACAAAAAGCCGCCGCTGTCATGTGCCGCGATCTGCGCGAACGGAATTTCCGCTTCACGACGGGCAACCTCTGCACGCGGTATCTCCTCGATATGCTTGCGAGATACGGCTATGTCGACGACGCATGGAAGCTGATGACAAATGAAACCTATCCGTCCTTCGGCTACATGATCCAGCATGAAGCGACGACGATCTGGGAACGCTTCGAACTCAAGAAGAATCCCGGCATGAATTCCCACAATCATCCGATGTACGGTGCGGCAGGATACTTCTTCTACGCATACATCGCCGGCATCGTTCCGACGGCACCGGGGTACGACAAGGTCCGCATCAAGCCGTACATTCCGACGCAGCTGGAATCCGCACACGCCGTGGTCGATACCGTGAAGGGCGACATTTCCGTCCGTTGGTCGAAACGCTACGGCAAGACGAGACTGTTCGTCGATATTCCGTTCGGTGTGACTGCCGAAGTGGATTTCGGCGGCAAGGTGACGACGGTCGGTTCGGGCTATCATACGTTTGAAGCATAAAGCGAAAGAAAGCAAATGGGATGGACTCTTTTCAGTCCATCCCATTTAATTTTATTCTCAATAATTCGTTCTTGCGATGACGTTGTCCTGCAGATCCTTCGACAGTCTTACGAAATAATCGCTGTAGCCGCCGACGCGTACGATCAGGTCACCGTACTGTTCCGGATGCTTCTGCGCTTCAAGCAGATCGTCTGCCGACAGAACGTTGACCGAAAGCTGCTGACCGCCGCCTGCGAAGTATGCCTTTGCGAGATGGATGAAGGAATCCATGCCTTTTTCCGTCGCAAACAGCTTCTTGTCGAAGCGGAGCTGGAAGACAAATCCGCTCGTGACTTCCGTCTGGTCGTAAACGAGCGCGGATTTTACCGCCGCCGTCGGACCGTTTCTGTCCTGACCGGGAACTGCACCGATGCAGTCGGAGAACATCGGGTCTCCGGAGAGATGTCCGTTCGGCAGAGCGCCGCAAGCACGGCCGTTGTTCGCCGCACGGCTGAACGTACTGCATCCGCCGGCAAACTTGCCGCCGCGGAACGTCCGCTTGGTCTTGAGGTATGCGAACCAGTGGTCGGACAGTTCCTTCATGATGCTGTCGACGTACGGATCGTCGTTGCCGAACTTCGGTGCGGACATCAGTACCATCCGCATATCTTCGTAACCTTCGAAATTCTTCTTCAGCGCGTCGATGAGCTGTGCCATCGTCCAGTGCTTTTCGTCGAAAATAAACTTTTTGATCGCCGCAAGGGAGTCCACGCAGTCCGGCATCCCTTCGGAGAGGATCTGACCGTCGCCGTACAGCGGTCCGCCGTTCTTGTAGTCGCGTCCTTTTTCAAGGCATCCTTCCAGCAGGCACGAACGGAGCGGGGAAGGAGAATAGCGCGCGTAGGTCATCTGCGAGGAGTTCGACAGCGAGACCGAAACGTCCGTGACATGATCGACCTGCCAGAACAGCGCTTCCATCAGTTCTTCGAACGAGGTGAACTTGTCCGCTTCACCGGTGTGAACGCTCACCTGACGGCCGGACATGACGTCAAAACCGTCGTACAGCGCGAATTCCAGACACTTCCCGAAGTTGACTTCGCCGTCTTCGAGACCCATGTGCGACTTGCCCATGATGTCGACCTGATTGCATCCGTTCATGCAGTACAGATGGCTGTGGACTGCCGGGATGCCCATCTTTTCGAGCGCCGGACACATGACTTCGTCGTTGTACAGCGCGGGCATGCCGATCCCCGTTGCGAGAACTTCCGCGATCCGCTGCCAGATCTTTTCGGGCGTGTTGCGGTGTACGCGCAGGGTAATGTTCGGCGTCTGATACTTGTATTTTTCCGCGAGATCAAGCACTGCGTAGGAAACGGCGTTGGTCTTGTCGTTCCAGTGTTCGTCGGAACCGCAGATGCAGAGATTCCACGTCCGCGTGTCGTGGAACGCCTGCCAGAGACGTTCGAGCTGGAGGAACGCATTGTCCGCATCGTCCATGTTCCAGAAATCTTCGAAGAACTGGTCGAGTCTGCCGGGCGAGTCGATGCCGTCAAACGTGAAGACCAGCCAGAACATCAAAATCGCCGACTGCATATTGTATGCCGGATTCTGCGGGATCACGGAATAAACGTCCGCCATTTTCAAAAGTTCCGCCTTAGCTGCCGGGGCGTCGGTCTGTTCCGCGAGATCAAGCGCACATGCCTTCAGACGTTCGCCGAGCGTGTCGAGCGCATCCATGAAAATGTCGCATCCGTCGTAGAAATCATCCTTGCCGGCGTTTTTCGCACGGTATTCCGCGATCATCGCACGGAGACCCTTCGTACCGAGATGCAGAAGACGGTCGTAGTCCGGATTGGAGTGACCTGCCCAGCCGCCGCCCCAGCACGCCGCCGTGGACGCAAGCTCACGCTGATAGCGGTCCTGATGCGCGCCGATCAGCGAACCGGTGTTGAAATCCTTCACGTATTCACGGATCTCGTTCAGTTCCGCCGCAAATTCCGGGAACTTTTCCGCATTTTCGTGGAATTTTCCTTCGTTTACCGCCACGCCGCTGCCGAAATTGTACGTCATCCCCGACGTGGAACAGCCGGAAGCCGTGTAGCCGATGTAGTTTTTCGTGTCGATCCAGACGGAGCAGTGCTTTGCCGCCTCACGCGACGCCATCGCCATCCGCACATTCAGCGGGCGTTCGCGGTTTTCATAGAATGTCGCGCCGTAAGGCTCGATCGCCAGAATTCGTTCGTTCATAAATACCTCCTGGGAGCGTATATTTGTTACCCCCATTATACCGAAAACCGCCGTGTCCGTCAATAGCAAAAAAGGATTTGCCGCCGACAAAATGTCCGCGTACAAATCCTTTTTTTATCCTTTTCAAAAGCTTTTGAAAAGGGGTCCGGGGAAAAACTTTTCTCGAAAAGTTTTTCCCCGGAAACTATATCTCTATAGAATTACAGACCCTTCTTGGAGCGTTCGATGTGTTCGAGTTCGGTTTCGTTGTAGGTGGTTACATGACCCGGGATGGGCATGAGCTTTTCACAGATAACGTCGATGATACCGTCAGCCTGCGGGAAGTAGTACTTTTCCAGTTCGAATGCGGGAGTGATCCAGTTTCTGGAGCCGTATACTGCGGGCGGAGCGTCGAGGTAGTCGAATGCCATTTCGGTGATGTTGGAAGCCATGTCACGCATCATGGAGCCGCGGTCAACTGCGTCGCCTACGATAACGATCTTACCGGTCTTCTTGACGGATTCGATAACCTTTTCGTAGTTGAACGGAACGAGGGAACGAGCGTCGATAACTTCTGCGGAGATGCCGTAGTCAGCTTCGAGCTTCTTCGCTGCTTCAAGAGCACGGTACAGGGTTGCACCGATGGTCAGGATGGTAACATCCTTACCTTCGCGCTTGATGTCGGGATCGCCGAATGCAACTTCGTAGTATTCGGTCGGAAC
>JAFYOX010000047.1 GCA_017547755.1 Clostridia bacterium
AGATATCCTTCTACATTTTGTCATCTTCCGCGCGGCTTGGCTATGCCGCCGTCCGCGCTTTTCGTTAGTTTGGTAGGCTGACATACAGTTTTAACTGACGCAAAGCACGAACGGCGGCAGCCAAGGAGTGCGGATACTGATAAAATGTAGCTGAATTCTAACGTGACGCACGATATCCCCGTATCTAAAGCCGGCGTGGGAAATCAGGGAGCGAATGCCCTGATTTCCGTCTCCACTACTACATAGAATTTGGATCGCTCCACCCCTGTCAACTGGGACCAACGAAATGTCAGCGCACAGCCCCATCAAAAATTCTTTTTCAAACCCATATCGACTACACAAACCGTCAACACCGTATAAAAGTTTTTGCGGAGCTTTTTTCAAAAAGCGACCGTATCCCCCGTATTCCCCTATCCTCCACCTTCGCACTTCCCACATTTTATCCCCATTCCCTTGACAATCCCGTCCGGTTGTGATACAATGAAACCGACAAAAAAGAGGGGACAGAAAGCGTCACCTTACGTTAAAATCAGTCAAGAAAGGATTTCCCGAAGAAGGGAAATGGTAGAAAAAATGGCTAAGAAACTGAGAGTTGGTATTATTGGCGCGGGTAATATTGCGACCTCCGCACACCTTCCGGCATATCAGGAACTCACCGATATCGTAGAAGTTGTAGCGATCGCGGACATCGTTCCGGAACGCGCACAGGCAGCTGCAGAAAAGTACGGCATTCCGCACTACTTTGCATCCGTTGAAGAACTCATGGCAAACGTAGACGTTGACTACATCGACATCTGCACCTGGACCGCAGCACACGCTCCGGTATGTATCGCTGCTGCAAAGGCAGGCAAGAACATCCTCTGCGAAAAGCCTCTCGCTGCTACCCTCGAACAGGGTCTCGCAATGGAAAAGGCTGTCAAGGAAGCAGGCGTTCAGTTCATGCTCGCAGTTGTAACCCGTTACGGCGCTGAACAGCAGAAGGTTCGCGAACTCTACGCTGAAGGCGTATTTGGCGAAATCTACGCTGCAAAGACCCTTTACGTTCGCCGCAGAGGTACTCCCGGCGGCTGGTTCACCGATAAGGAACTCGCAGGCGGCGGCCCCGTTCTCGACATCGGCGTACACGCGATTGACCGTACCTGGTACCTCATGGACAGACCGAAGCCGATCTCCGTATCCGCAGAAACCTCTTACCGCATCGGTGACTTCCAGACCAAGGGTATCTCCAGATGGCAGCCGTTCGGCAAGGGCAACGGCGTGTTCGATACCGAAGACTCCGCAACCGTATTCTTCCGCTTCGAAGGCGGCAAGACCATGATGGCTGAAATCGCATGGGCGATCAACGGTCCCGAATCCGCTACCACCCAGCTCTTCGGCTCCAAGGCGGGCTGCACCTTCGATCCTCTTACCATCTACACCGAAGACGCAGAAGGCTACCTCGCTGACCTCAAGCCGGAAGTTAAGGGCAACAACTACTTCGTAGAAGAAATCCGCCACTTCATCGAATGCGTAAACGAAGGCAAGACCCCGATCTCCCCGATCGACGACGCCGTTACCGTTCAGAGAATGCTCGACGGTATCTACAGAAGCGCAGCAGCTCACGAAGAAGTTAAGATTTAAGGCAATATGGTTTATCGGGAAGGAACTTTTTGAAAAAAGTTCCTTCCCGAACCCATCCTCAAAAACTTTTATACTGGATAGACAGACAGAGTCTGTGCAGATTTCCCGTTTTATGCGGGATTTTTTGTTTCAAGCGGAAATTGAGTTTGCTGAAAACCGGACTCAATTACGGCTTTGTGTACATTTTCGGGGGATTCTGGTATACTGAACTCGCAGTCACGGGGAAGGTGACGCAGAAAGGATGTAAGTATGTTTGATATGCAGTACAGCGGAAAAGCGATCGCCAAGGCGCGCAAGGCGAAGAATATGACCCAAATGGAACTTGCGGACGCGATGAGCATCAGTTATCAGGCGGTTTCCAACTGGGAGCGCGGGATGAGTATGCCGGATATCTCGAAACTGCCGGAACTGTCAGAGATTCTGGAGATTTCCATTGACGATATCCTCGGGAAGAATTCGGCGGTGATTAAGAATTTATTGATTAACGGAGATTTCAACGACGCGACGGCGGAGGAACTGGTGGAAGCCGTGCCGCTTCTGAAACCCTCACAGATTGAAAAGGTGGTGGATGAAATGGGAAAGAAAATCGACTGGACGGATATTTTTGAAGTACTGGAGTATCTCTCGGAGGATTTTTGTGCCGAGCTGTTCCGACGCGCCGTAGAAGACGGTGAGGATGAAGTGATCAAAAAGCTGCTTGAATATGTGGACGAAGATGTCGTGGACGAAATGGCACAGAAACGGTATGAACAGGGCGGTGTGAGTGTCATTTGGGAGTGGCGCGACTATATTTCCGAGGATGCATGGACGGAGCTGGCAAAGGATATTTATCAGAAAGAAGGAATTCCTGGAATCAGACAGGTCGCCGATTATATTGACGAAGATGTGCTGAATGAAATTGCCGCAGATGCCCTCAGACAAGGTGGGATGAAAGCAGTGAAGGCAATTGCGGACTACATTGACTACGAAGAAGTTCTCGAAAAATACATCCGCGAAAAATATCTGTAACCTCAAACCCAGAGCCGTACATTTCCCGCACGGCTCTGGGTTCCCGTTTTTTACGGGAAATTTTTTCTTTTTTTCAAAAAGGTATTGCAATCCGTGCGGAGATATGGTATGATACATTCAATTGTTGTCAGTTGGCAACTGTTAACATAGAAAACTATCAATAAAAAGGAATTATAAATATGAGCGTAAAAATTATTATGGACTCCGCTTCGGACATCACCACTGCTTTTGCGGAACAGCATAACCTCGGCTTTGCTCCCCTGAGAACCATCCTGGCGGGTACGGAATACCGTGACGGTATCGACATCCACCCGGATGAATTCTATGCAAAACTGGAAGCCAACAAGGAAGCGGCGCGCACCAGTCAGGTCAACGTTGCAGAATTTGCGGCAATGTTTGAAGAAGCGGTGGGAGCCGGCGACGATGTTCTGGTCATCACGATCTCCGGCGCACTGTCCGGTACCTATCAGAGCGCGGTGATCGCGGCGAACGATTATCCCGGACGTGTGTTCGTTGTGGACAGCCTTTCCGCTACCGCAGGCGAACAGGTTCTTCTTGCCCATGCTCTCAAGCTCCGTGAAGCCGGCAAAACCGCAGCGGAAATTTTCGCCGAACTCGATGTGATCCGCAAGAAGGCGCGTCTGTTCGTCCGTGTGGAAACTCTCGAATACCTCAAGCGCGGCGGCCGTATCTCCAAGACCTCTGCGGCGATCGGCGGCGTTCTGAACATCATGCCCATCCTTACCCTCGACGGCGAAGGCAAGATCGAAACCGTCGGCAAGGCGCGCGGTATCAAGATGAGCCACAAGATGATGAATGACAACATCCGTGCCGTCGGCGGCATCGATTTCTCCATGCCCGTTGTCATCACCTATGCGGGTGACCTCAACGACGGTACCGTCCAGAGCTATCTCAACGACAGCAAGGACATCTACGGCGATCATATCAATCAGCTCACCATCGGTCAGCTCGGCTGCGTTATCGGAACCCACGCAGGTCCCGGTGCGATCGTTGTATCGTTTGTTCCTGCGGAATAATTTTTCAGAAAAACAAAAGGCAGTCCTTCCGGAATTCCGGAAGGACTGCTTTTCTGTTTGTCAGGATGATTTTCAGATGAGGATCAGTTCCAGCAGAAAGACCACACCGCAGCAGGCGGCTGCGACCTGAAACAGGCTTCCGCCGAACCATGACAGGACGATCCCGATGATCAGGGCTGCGAGTCCGGCGATGGGGGACTGCGTGGCTTCCGTGATGGCAGGGAAAGTCATTACGGCGAGGGTGACATACGGGACGTAGTACAGGAACGACTGGATGAACCGGCTTTTGATCGGCTTCCGGATCAGCGTCAGCGGGAGAACGCGGATCGCGTAGGTCACGGCGACGATGACGAGAAGGTAGAGATAGACGTTATGCGTCATGAACTTCGTCCTCCTTTTCTTCGTTGGTACGGACAGGGAAGAGGATCGCTGCGGCGGCGGAGATGAGGACCGTCAGCAGAATGGTCATCGTGCCTCCCGAAAGAGACGACAGAACGGGGATGAATTTTACGCCCCAGCTGCACACAAAACTGATGAGGACAAACGCCGCGACCACGCGGTTTTTCCGCGACGGCGGGATGATGATGGCGATGAACATTCCGTACAGGGCAACGCTGAGTGCGCTGACAACACGGACGGGGAGCATATTTCCCATGATGACGCCGAACATGGTGCCGAGTGCCCATGCCGGTGACGCAGCCGAGATGGCTCCGTACGAATAATAGGGATCGAGGAATCCGTCGCGGGCGATGGCGATGCCGAACAGCTCGTCGGTGATGTAGTATCCGACGGCAAGCCGGTGGATGAGCTTTGTTCCGGGATGGAATTTCTGGCTGAGCGCACAGCTCATGAGCAGGTAGCGTGCGTTGGCGATGAAGGTCATGAGCGCCATTTCGAGGTAGGTTCCGCCGATGGCGATGATCGTGAAGCCGACGTATTCCCCGGCGGACGCATTGATGAGCAGGCTGAACAGAAAGCCCTGCCATGCGGACAGTCCGGCGTTCCGTGCGGCGATCCCCAGGGAGAAGGACACGGCAAAATATCCCAGTGCGATGGGAATACCGTCCCGCAGACCCTGCGCGAACACCTGGCGGCGCGGCGCGGTGCGGATATATTCCGTTGTTGTATTCATATGCTGATGTACACCTTTGAAGATTGTTGAAATGCCTGTTTATTATAGCACATACGCCGTGCGGATGCAAGACGGGGAATACCGAAAAACAATATTGTACAACTCTTGACAATTTCCGGAATTTGTGCTATTCTTTTTGTAAACTGATTTTGAACATAGACGGAGAAAACTGCGGAAAATGGAAAAGCAATCGAAACTGCGGACAGTCATAGGGGAATATGTCGTTCTGACGTGTGCGACGCTGATCATGGCGGCGGGGATATACCTGTTCCGCTTCCCGAACCATTTTTCGTTCGGCGGGGTAACGGGGTTCGCGGTCATTCTGTCGGCGCTGTTTCCGATTTCCGCATCCGGCGTGACGACGGTCATGAATGTCGGACTGCTGATCCTCGGGCTTGTGATCCTCGGCCGCAGTTTCGGGATCAAGACGATCTATGTCACGATGCTTTTGTCCGGGACGCTGAGTCTGGCGGAACGCTTCTTTCCGATGACGGAGCCGCTGACCGACGAACCGCTGCTTGAACTGATCTTCGCAGTGGTGGTACCTGCGATCGCATCGGCGGTATTCTTCAATATGAACGCGTCGAGCGGCGGAACGGACATCATTGCGATGATCATGACGAAGTATACGAAAATGAACATCACCACGACGCTGATGCTTGCCGATGTGGCGGTTGCGATCTCCGCATTCTTCATCTTTGATGCCGAAACGGGGTTGTATTCGGTCTGCGGTCTTCTGGCGAAGTCGCTCGTCATTGACAGCGTGATCGAAAATATCAACCTCTGCAAGGTGTTCACCATCATCTGCAGCGATCCGGAGCCGATCTCCGAGTTTATTCTCCATCAGCTCAAACGCGGGGTCACCACCTACAAGGCGATCGGCGGTTATAAAAAGGAAGAGAAGACCGTCATCATCACCATCATGAGCCGTTCGCAGGCCATCGAACTCCGGAATTTCATCCGTATCAACGAGCCGTCCGCCTTCATTGCCATCAGCAACTCCAGCGAAATTATCGGCAACGGCTTCCATAGACCCCTGTAAAAATTGCCTGTGGGAAGGAAAAACGGTTTCCTTCCCACAGGATTTTTTATTTTGTCATTTTCTGAAGGAATTTCTGATAGAGGAACCCCGTTCCGGCGGCAATTTCGTCGGTATCGGGAGTGAACTGGACGGAAAATGCAGGGATATTTTTGTATTCCAGACCTTCCACGGAGCCGTCGCCCGCATGAAGGAAGGTGACCTCTGCCGCTTCA
This sequence comes from Clostridia bacterium, assembly GCA_017547755.1. Lineage (GTDB taxonomy): Bacteria > Bacillota > Clostridia > Oscillospirales > CAG-272 > UMGS1696. Next base: position 6,052 of record JAFYOX010000047.1, read on the forward strand.
TTCGCGGCGGCAACGCTCCAGCCGTGGTTCTGCGCGGTGATGTACAGATGTCCCGATGCGGTATCGCGGACGGGCAGATTGCTGCCGCGGTGTCCGTGCGGGAGCTTTTCTGCCGTCATGCCGCACGCGATGGCGAGGAGCTGATGTCCGAGACCGACTGCCATCATGGGGATTCCCGAGTCAAGAAGAGATTTCAGTACGGATACAATTTCCGGACAATCACAATCGTACGGACTGCCGGGACCGCCGGAAACGAAGATCCCGTCCGGAGCAAGCGCGAGAACGGCTTCGGCGGAGGTGTTGTGCGGCAGAACATAGACGTCGCAGCCGAGGCGGTTCAGTTCCGCAGGAATATCCGACGTCACGCCGAGATCGAGCAGAGCGATTTTGTACTGTGCTTCCGCCGCCGTTTCCAGACGGACGTTCTTTGCGGAAACACGTCCGACAAGTCCGGATGTACGGTGATTTTTCAGCTCTTCCGGATCGACGGAAGCCGGATCGGCGGTGATCCTGCCGTTCATGGATCCGTTTTCGCGCAGGATTTTCGTCAGCTGACGGGTGTCGATGCCGGAAATACCCGGAACGCCGTGCTTTTTCAGAAAGGCGTCCAGCGTTTCTTCGCTGCGGAAATTCGATGGCTCATCGCAGTATTCGCGCACGATAAGTGCGGCGGGCGTTATATTGTCGGACAGCCGGTCGGCTTCGTTGACGCCGGAATTGCCGATGACGGGGAAGGTCATGCAGACCGCCTGTCCGGCATAGCACGGATCGGTGAGCGTTCCGACGTAGCCGACCATTGCGGTGGAAAAGACGAGTTCTGCGGAGACGTCGCCGTCGGCGCCGAAGGATTCACCTTCGAAGATTTTTCCGTTTTCGAGGACAAGATATTTTTTCATAAGAAGTCAATGCTCCGTGAGTTTGGAAATATTGCGGAATAATTATACCATAATATGCGTGAAAAATCCATGAAAAATCGCAAATTCTTTTATTTTTATTCAAGATGTGCTGAGTTTTTCTGAACAGAAGGATGCTTTTTGGATTTTTTCCGGAAGGACGTTACTCCGGAAAGGACTCTCTGAATATTCCACAATCCGCAGGCGGTTTGGAAAAATCTCCTTGTAATGTTCTCCAAAACTTCACCGTGCGTCAAAATATTCCATGAAAACAATTGACTTTCACGACAGCCGCGTGTATAATTATCCTCGGCGATCTGGACGAAAACGGCGCTTTCTGCCCGTATCCCGCCGCTTTTTTTGTGAAATGAAGGAGAAAGACAAAGATTATGCCTATTGTTTCCGACTATTTCGGCTGCCTCGCATTCGATGATTCCGCCATGCGCGAACGTCTCCCGAAAGAGACCTATAAATCCCTCAAAAAGACCATCGACGAGTACAGCACGCTTGATATAAATGTAGCCAACATCGTTGCCAATGCCATGAAGGACTGGGCGATCGAGAAGGGCTGCACCCACTATACCCACTGGTTCCAGCCGCTGACCGGCGTGACTGCCGAAAAGCACGACAGCTTTATCTCTCCCATCGAGGGCGGCAAGATCATCATGGAATTCTCCGGGAAGGAACTTGTCCGCGGGGAACCCGATGCGTCCAGCTTCCCGTCCGGGGGCCTGCGCGCAACCTTTGAAGCCCGCGGCTATACCGCATGGGACCCGACTTCCTACGCATTCATCAAGGATAACACGCTCTGCATTCCGACCGCATTCTGTTCCTACGGCGGCGAGGCTCTCGACAAGAAAACCCCTCTCCTCCGTTCCATGGAAGCGATCAATGTGCAGTCCCTGCGCATTCTGAAGCTGTTCGATCCCTATACCCGCGTGAAGTGCGTCCGCGCCTGCGTCGGTCCGGAACAGGAATACTTCCTGATCCCGCAGGAAATGTACGACGCGCGTCCCGACCTGATTTTTACCGGACGTACCCTGTTCGGCGCGAAGCCGCCGAAATGTCAGGAGCTGGACGACCACTATTTCGGTGCGATCAAGCCTCGCGTACAGGCATTCATGCGTGACCTGGATTCGGAACTCTGGAAACTCGGCGTTCTTGCGAAGACCGAGCACAACGAAGCCGCTCCCGCACAGCATGAACTTGCGCCGATCTACAGCCAGGCAAACATTGCGACCGACCACAACCAGCTCACGATGGAGATCATGCAGAAGACTGCGAAGAATCACGGCCTTGTCTGCCTGCTCCACGAAAAGCCGTTTATGGGTGTTACCGGTTCCGGGAAGCACAACAACTGGTCCATCGCAACCGATACCGGCATGAATCTGCTGACTCCCGGCGAAACTCCTTATGAAAACGCACAGTTCCTCCTGTTCCTCTGCGCCGTCATCAAGGCGGTCGATGAATATCAGGATCTTCTCCGCATCAGTGCGGCAACCGCCGGCAACGACCACCGTCTCGGCGCGCACGAAGCTCCTCCGGCTGTTATTTCCATCTTCCTCGGCGACGAACTGTCCGCCGTGATCGACGCACTCGAAACCGATACGCATTATGACCCGAAGGAATCCACCCAGCTCAAGCTCGGCGTGGACGTCCTGCCCCGTCTGCCGAAGGACAACACCGACCGCAACCGTACTTCGCCGTTCGCCTTCACGGGGAACAAGTTTGAATTCCGTATGGTCGGCTCGTCCAACTCCATCGCGGACTGCAACGTCGTGCTGAACACGGCAGTTGCGGAATCCCTGCGTCAGTTTGCGGACATTCTCGAAAAGTCGGAAGATTTCCGTACCGAGCTGAACCAGCTTATCCGCGGTACGATCCAGAAGCACAAGCGCATCATTTTCAACGGCAACGGTTACGACGACGCGTGGATCCGCGAAGCAACCGAAGAACGCGGTCTCCTGAATCTGCGTACCACGCCGGATGCTCTGCCGTACTTCCTTTCTGCGAAAAACGTCCGTCTGTTCCGGACGCACCGCGTTTACACCGAAAAGGAAATGCGTTCCCGCTACGAAATCATCCTTGAAAATTACTGCAAGACGATCCGTATCGAAGCGGCAACGATGGTGGATATGGTCTACAAGCACTTCCTGCCCGCGATTACTGCGTTCGCAAAGGATGTAGCCGAAGCAGGAAACGCGAAAAAGGCACTGTTCGACGGCGTTGATCTTTCCTACGAACTGGAAACCGTGAAGAAGCTTTCCGCGCTGACTGCGGCAATTTCCCGCAGCGTCCGCGAACTTGAAGAAGAACTTGACCGTGCGGACACGATCACCGATGTGACCAATCAGGCGTTTACCTTCAAGGACAAGGTCATCACGAAAATGGCGGAACTCCGTTCCGCAGTGGATGAAGCGGAACATATCACCTCCGCGAAGAACTGGCCGTTCCCGAACTACAGCGAACTTCTGTTCGGCGTACGATAAAGAAAACCATAAATATCTGCGTTCTGCAGGGGAATCTTTCCGGAAGGAAGATTCCCCTGTTTTGCTTGCAGTGTACCTTTTACACCGATTTTACATAAGTTCCGTTGAAAAAATCCGGGGGATATGCTATCATGAAAGAAAAAACAGGGGAGATGGATTATGCTGATCTATTGTGTGGAAGACGACAACGGGATCTGTAATATGATGGTATATACATTGAACGCATCCGGATTTGAAGCGAAAGGCTTTCCGGACGGAGAGGCGTTCCGGGCGGCAGCGGAAAAACGGATGCCCGACCTTGTGATCCTCGATATCATGCTGCCAGGAGAAGACGGGCTTTCGATCCTGGCAAAACTGCGTGCGCAGCCGGCGACCGCCTCTCTGCCGGTCATCATGGCGACCGCGAAAGGAACGGAATACGACAAAGTGGTCGGACTGGATGCGGGAGCGGACGATTATCTTGCAAAACCGTTCGGAATGATGGAGATGGTGTCCAGAGTCCGGGCGGTCCTCCGGCGTACGGCGCCGCAGAATCCGGGAAATGTCCGGACGGTCGGCGAACTGGAGATGAACTGCGCCGAACACACCGTCCGTGTGGGCGGCGAACGTGCCGCGCTGACGCTCAAGGAATACGAACTTCTGAAACTTCTGATGGAAAATCCCGGCCAGGTCTTTTCCCGCGACCGGATCCTTTCGGTGATCTGGGAATCCGATTATGTCGGCGAGACCCGGACGGTGGATGTCCACATTGCGACGCTCCGTACCAAACTCCGGCAGTGCGGCGATTATATTGAAACCGTGCGCGGCGTAGGATACCGTTTCATGAAGAACGACGGAAAGGGAAGCCGCGCATGACCCGGCGGATCTTTACCGCTGTCATGCTGACAGCGCTTGCGGTGTTTGCGGCTTCGATGCTGCTGATCATGGGGGCGCTGTACGACTATTTCACCGGAGTTCAGCTGCGTCAGCTGCGTGCGGAGACCGAACTTGCCGCGCAGGGACTGGAGCTTCTCGGCGAGGAATACTTCCGCGGTCTCGAGACCGAAAATCTGCGGATCACGTGGATCGCCGCCGACGGAACGATCCTGTACGACAGCGCGGTCGACCTGCAGAACATGGAAAATCACATAGAAACGGAGCGGAAGGAGATCGCGGAGGCACTCCGTGACGGTTCCGGAACAAGTACCCGTTTTTCGGATACCCTCATGAAGAAATATTCCTATGCCGCACAGCGGATGAGCGACGGCACTGTTCTGCGTCTGTCCGAGGAACATCCTTCCGTTTTTGTCCTGATTTTCGGACTTCTGCAGCCGATCCTGCTCATCGCCGGCTGTGCGGCGGCGCTGTCGATGTGGCTTGCCGCCGGAACTTCCCGGAAGATCATCGCCGATCTCAATGTCCTTGACCTCAGCCGTCCTCTTGAAAACGAGGGATACGAGGAACTGTCGCCGCTTCTGCACCGGTTGGAGGAACAGCAGAAGCAGCTGCGCGCGCAGTCCGCGGAACTCCGGCGCCGTCAGAATGAATTTGCCGCCGTCACGGACAATATGAAGGACGGACTCATCCTTCTCGACGCAAAAGGACGGATTCTCAGTATCAACAATTCCGCACGCTCTCTCCTGAAGCCCATCGGAAGCTGTACGGGGCAGGATATCCTGACTGTCAACCGGTCAACCGAGATGCAGGAATTGCTCCGGTCGGCACAATGCGGACTGCGGGCGGAAAAAATTCTGGAAATCGACGGTCTGCGGTATCAGGTGGACATCAATCCTGTGGATTCCACCCTGCCGGATTCGGATTATGTCCTTACCGGCTACGTGATCCTGATGTTTGACGTAACGGAAAAGGAAAAAGCGGAGCAGATGCGCCGTGAATTCACCGCGAACGTTTCGCATGAACTGAAAACACCGCTGCATTCCATTTCCGGCTGTGCGGAACTTCTGTCCAGCGGACTTGTCCGTCCGGAGGACGAAGCGCAGTTCCTCGGGCAGATTTACACGGAAGCCCAGCGTATGATCCGTCTGGTCGACGATATCATCGGGCTGTCGCGGCTGGACGAAGGCGCGGACGACAGCAGGCGCGAGCCGGTCGATCTTTACATGCTTGCCGGACGGACGGTGAACAGCCTTCAGCAGACGGCACGGGATGCGGAGGTTGCCTTCCTGCTGACCGGAAATCCGACGGAGATCTGCGGATTTCCTCAGCTGATCAGCGGGATCATCTACAATCTCTGTGACAACGCGATCAAATACAACCGTGCCGGAGGTACGGTGAAGGTCGACGTGAGCCGCCGTGAGAAAGAGGCGGTCCTGACGGTTGCGGATACGGGCATCGGCATTCCGCCGGAGCATCAGCCGCGGATTTTTGAGCGGTTCTACCGCGTGGACAAGAGCCATTCGAAAGAAGTCGGCGGTACGGGACTCGGACTGTCGATCGTCAAGCACGCCGCACAGATCCACGGTGCGGAGATCGGAGTAAACAGCAAACCCGGCGAAGGGACATCGATCACGGTGACCTTTCCGCTGGAATAAATAGGATGTACAAAAACCGCTGTACGGCGGTTTTTGTATTTTTTATGTACTTTTTTCCGGAAATATGCTATAATAAATCAACAGACATAAAGAATTATTTCAAGACATTTCAAGGAGTTTTCCGTTATGGTTACCAGACAGAACGTCCGGCGGTTCGATTTCAAGAAGAAGCCGCACAAACCCTATTTTCTGATGTATGTCGCAAAATACGTGATCAGTTTCCCCGACCTCAAAAAGAGAGGCGCGGTGATCCGCAAAAGCGAGGATATGAAGGAGCTGGAAGGGAAGCCGTATCTCCTTCTGGTGAATCACGCTTCGCTTGTCGACCTCAATCTGATGCTGAAGGCGACGCATCCCTATCCGGTCAACAACGTCATGACGCTCGAAGGCTTCAACGAATATACGGAGCCGCTGATGCGCCATCTCGGCGTGCTCGGCAAGCGGAAATTCGTCACGGACATCAACCTCATCCGCAATATGAAGTACTGTCTCCATGAACTGAAGACGATCTTCACGCTGTTTCCGGAAACGCGCTATTCTCTGGACGGATGTACGTCCTTCCTGCCCGATTCGCTCGGCGGTCTGGTGCGGATGATGAACGTTCCCGTTGCCATGCTGAAGATCCGCGGAAACTTTGTGACTTCTCCGCACTGGAGTCACAAAAACAAGGGAATTGCCGTGGAAGCCGATATGTTCCCGATCGTGAAGCCGGAGGAGATCAAGTCCCTCTCCGCCGAGGAAGTCATGGCGCGCATCCGCGAGGCGTTCGAATACGACGATTACCGTTGGCAGCTTGAGAACAAAGTGGTCATCGACCATCCCGACCGGACGAACGGTCTGCACTGCCTCCTGTACAAATGCGCGGCATGCGGCGAGGAAGGCCATATGAATTCCGGCGGATGCGAGCTGTGGTGTGAAAAATGCGGAAAGCGCTGGCGCCAGAACGAATACGGTCAGCTGGAAGCCCTCGAAGGCGAAACGGAATTTCCGCATATTCCCGACTGGAGCAAATGGGAAAGAGAATGCGTACGGAAAGAGATCGAAGACGGCACGTATTATTTTGAAGACGACGTGCGCGTCAAGACCCTGCCGAGCTGGACGAAATTCTACGATCACGGCATGGGCAAGCTGATCCAGACGCCCGAAGGAACACGGATCGAATGTAAGGCATACGGCGAAGATACCGTCGTCGAAAAGCCGCCGCTGGAACTGTACAGCATGCACATCGAATACGACTACCGCGGACGCGGGGACTGTGTGGATATCTCCACCGCGGACGAAAGCTACTGGCTCTATCTGACCAGGCGCGACGCGGTGACGAAACTCAGCTTTGCGACGGAAGAAATTTATAAAAAAGCGTGCGCAAATGCCAATTTTGCAAAACGCACCAGAAAATAAATCAACACGGAGGGTATTATGAATCCGAGAAAAGAACAGATCTATGCGGTTCTGGAACAGATGAAACGGGAAAACCGTGCCGCACAGGAACGTCTGACGAAGGAAGCGTCTCTGGAAGAATACCGTTCTCTTGCGAGAGCGGATGTGCAGGACGATGTTCCGATCACCGTCTGGTCGGATGCGTTCCAGAAGGCACTGGATGAAAACGAAATTCTCCGCATCCCCGCATCGGATGAGGTCTACTACATCGACCGTCCCATCCGGATCCCGTCCGACCGCCGCATCACTGCGGATGAAGGCGCGGTGATTCGGCTGAAAAAGGGAATTCTGACGATCATGTTCCGTAATGTGCATACCGTGGACGGTACCCATGCGCCGATCGTATCGGAATGCCGCGACCGCAACATCGCCATCATCGGCGGACGCTGGGAAGAATCTCTCGAACGCCGCAGAGGTTATGGACGTTCGGGGATGTTTGACGAAAACCGCAGTTACTACGGCGTATCGACCTGTATGTTCTTCAACAACATGGACGGTCTGACCCTGCGGAATATGACCTTCGCGCACTGCGGCGGATTTGCCGTTCAGACGGGCGATATCACGAATATGCATATCGACGATATTACCTTTGAAGAATGCTATGCGGACGGTCTGCATCTCAACGGGAACACCGAGAGGGTTTCCGTGACCAATGTCCGCGGACAGGTCGGGGATGACCTTGTCGCGTTGAATATGTACGACTGGCAGAACTCGTCCGTTGACTTCGGTCCGACGAAGACGGTTCTCTGTGAAAATCTCGAACTTTCGAAGGACAGCGGCTACAAGGCGATCCGCATCGAGCCGGGTGTTTACTATTACGACGACGGTTCTTCCGTGGACTGCGGACTGTATGACACGATCATTAAGAACGTCCGCGGTATCAAGACGTTCAAGCTGTATTATCAGACGCCCCGCTATAAGATCGACGGCGGAGAACCGGAACGCGGCGGTCCCGGCAGCGGCGATTATCTCTTCTTCGAGGACATCGACATCGATCTTGACTATCCTTTAGACTGGTTCGGGGAATATATCAATTCCGATCCTGTGCGCGGCGCGTTTGCGGGCTTTGAATTCGGCGCGAACATCGGCCATCTGTTCTTTGAAAACATCAATCTGAAGCTGTATCGGGAGCAGTTCCCATACTCCTATCTGTTCTGCGTAGGTCCGAAGTCGTGCGTCATAGACGGCGGTACGATGGAAGTGTTCGATCCGTATGTCAGCTGCGAAGTCGGAACAGTGGAACTGAAGAACATCCGCGTGAACGGAGCGGAACCGGACGACATTACACCGTACATCCGTGCGGTCACGTTTGACAACGTTAACGGCGACGGACGTTCTTCCGGTACCGGTGTGATCGCGAACGTTGTTTATAAAAAGGGAGACGAATGAAATGGCGTCTCCGATCCTGACTTTTGAGCAGGCCGTACTCGGTCACGATGGCCGTGCGGTCTGCCGTAATCTGAATTTTACGCTGCATGAAGGCGAATGCCTCGGCATTATCGGCGGAAGCGGCAGCGGACGAAGCACGATCCTGCGTGTGATGCTCGGAACGGTCCCTGTCATGGAAGGGAAAATGACCTACGCCGACGGCGTGACAAAGGACGATATCGGCTGTCTGCCGCAGGCACGGGATCCGCATATGACCACCCGTGTCCGCGATGTGGTGCTTGCCGGATGTCTCCGTCGGGGAAAACTGCCGTTTTTCACAAAGCACGACCGGCAGATCATGTCGGAACGCCTGCATCTTGTAGGCATCGCGGACATTGAAAAACGGAAATTTTCCGAGCTTTCCGGCGGGATGCAGCAGAAAGTTCTGCTTGCACGCGCTCTGTGCGCGGCAAAAAAACTGCTCCTTCTGGACGATCCGGTCCACGGACTGGACAGAAACGCGGCTGAGGAAATGTATGGGCTGATCGAGACGATCTGCATGGTCGGGATGCCGGTGGTAATGGTGTGCGACGATGCGGCAGCGGTTTTCCGTCTGGCAACGCACATCCTGCATCTGAGTCCCGGGGATGAACCGCGTTTCTGCGGTACGAAAGAGGAATATCTCCGCACGTACGAGGGAAAGCTGTTCGAAGCCGGCGTGATTTTGTAAAAAAGGGAAAGAATGATGGAAATCCTCACGAAACGTCTGCTTCTGCGGAGATGGCGGGAGACGGACGCGGACGCACTGTATGAAATCGGCAGAAATCCGGAAGTGAAAGCGGCGGGATGGGAAGTGTATGCCTCCCGGGAACAGGCGGAATCGGATATTGCCGTATGGAAAAATTTCGACGATACGTGGGCGATCGTACGGCGTGACACCGAAACGGCGGTCGGCTGGATCGTTCTGGAGGACTGCGGCCGTGACGAACGCTACCGCGAAATGGAATTTGTTGTCGCCGCATCGGAAAAAGGGCAGGGATTTGCGACCGAAGCGGCAATCGCCGTTCTCCGCCATGCGTTTGATATCCTTGACATGAGCGCGGTCGCGATCTGTCATTATCCGGATAACCATGCATCGCGCCGCGTGATCGAAAAATGCGGTTTCACATACGAAGGAACTCTGCGGCGGTACAGCCGTCATCTGACGGACAGCGTCCGGTACTCGATGCTGAAAGAGGAATGGGTGGCGCGGTTTTCTGCGTTCATCTGAACAATATCGTATAAAAGAAAAAGACAAAGTTTGCTGAAAACTTTGTCTTTTTTGGTCTGGAAAATTTTATTTCTGATCTGCCTTGGAGAGCATTGCGTTGACGATGATGCCGAGGATAAGTGCGGTTGCGATCGCAGTGATGGTGATCTGACCGAAGGTGAGGGTGAGACCGCCGATACCGCAGATGAAGATGGTGGAGACAACGAACAGGTTGCGGTTCTGTTCGAGGTCAACATTCTTGATCATCTTGAGACCGGATACGGAGATGAAGCCGTAGAGTGCGATGCAGATACCGCCCATGACGCACGGCGGGATGGAGTCAACGATCGCAACGAACGGGGAGAGGAACGCGATCAGCAGGGCGCCGATTGCCGCGGTGATGATGGTTGCAACGGACGCGTTGCCGGTGATCGCTACACATGCGACGGATTCGCCGTAGGTGGTGTTCGGGCAGCCGCCGAAGAACGCACCGACCATGGAGCCGACACCGTCACCGAGAAGGGTACGGGAGAGACCCGGATCTTCGAGGAGATCATGTTCGATGATGGAGGAGATGTTCTTGTGGTCCGCAATGTGTTCTGCGAATACAACGAAGGCTACGGGGATATACGCTGCGGCGATGGTACCGATGTACTGACCGGAGAGTTCGCCGAACGCGCCGAATGCCTTGATGAAAGTGAACGAAGGAACCGCGAAGAAGGTGGAGAGGGCAACCTTGCCGTCAACGAGAAGGTTGGAGAAGTAGGAGAAGTCGATGATCTTCAGCGCGTCGACGCCGGCAGCGATGCCGATGATCGTGAAGAGAGCGGATACCGCATAGCCTGCGCCGATACCGATGATGAACGGAATGAGCTTGGCGGTCTTCTTGCCGAAGGTGGAAGCGAGGATGGTCGCGAAGAGAGTTACGATCGCGCAGAGTACGCAGACGAGCGGGCTTGCCGCCATTGCGCCTTCCACGTATACTTCGCCGGCCTGTGCGTCACCGACTGCGTTTCCTGCGAGGGAAAGACCGATGATGGCAACGGTGGGACCGATAACAACGGGGGGCATGAGCTTATTGATCCAGTTTACGCCGACTTTCTTGACAACAAGAGCAATGATGACATAAACGAGACCTGCCATGATCGCACCGATGAGCATACCGAGGTAGCCGAGCGCGATGGATGCTGCACCTGCAAAGGCGGCGAACATGGAATTGATGAAGGCGAACGAGGAACCGAGGAAAACGGGGCTCTTGCGCTTGGTGAAGAGAACATAGACGAGCGTACCGCAGCCTGCACCGAAGAGTGCAGCGGCAGGGCTCATTTCGTTGCCGACGATTACGGGAACAACGAGGGTTGCCGCCATGATCGCAAGGAGCTGCTGGATCGCCAGAACGATCATCTGACCGAATTTCGGCTTGTCGCCGGGCTGATAGACGAGTTTCATAAAACCTCCGGAAAATGTTATTTGACGAGGCGCTTCTCCGCATGAAAAAAGCCTTACCGCAGGGTAAGACCAATCTGTGCACCGACCTTACCGACCGAGTCATCCGGGGAAGTTCGCTTCTGATGCCGATTCAGTATACCATATTCCGACATAATCTGTCAATAGAAAATGATGGTTTTATGAAATAAATCCGCAGAAAGCGTACGGGCAGTGTGCGATTTTTCACAAACCTATTGCAAAAGAGAGGTATTTCGTATAAAATGTAGATAACATCAATTCATCCACGGAGGTATTCTATGGACAGAAAACTGAAGGTCGGTCTCGTCGGCATCGGACGCGGCACCGCGTACGGGAATCTTTTCAGCGTGAATCCGCTGACGGAAGTCACCGCACTCTGCGACTTCGACGAAAACAAGCTCGCCGGATACGGCCGCGATTTCGGGCTTGACGACCGGCATCTCTTCACGCGGTACGAAGATTTCATCAATGATGACCTCGACATCGTGGTACTGGGCACGCCTATGCCGTACCACGCCGATCAGGTCGTTTCCGCGATGGAAAACGGCTGTCACGTTCTCTCGGAAGTCACCGCCGCATCGACGCTCGAAGGCTGTGAACGGATTTTCAATACCGTCAAGGCACATCCGAAGCAGAAGTACATGATGGCGGAAAACTGCTGCTACATGGCGTTTGCGCTGGACTGGAAGAAGATGGCGGACGAAGGCAAGCTCGGCGACATCTATTACGCGGAAGCGGACTACGTCCACGAGATCCGCAATCTCATCATCGACGCGGAAACCGGCGCGGAAAAATGGCGTGTGAACCGTGCACCGCTGCACTACTGTTCGCACAGCCTTGGTCCGATCCTGCAGATGATGCCCGACGACTACATTGTGAGCTGCACGGCGTCCGGGAACAAGGCGACGATCGTTCCGCATGCGGGCGACGGATTCATCGACATCCAGGTCGGTCTGTTCCGCACGAAGAAGGGCGCGACGATCAAGGTTCTGCGTTCGTCCGTTGCGACGCGCAAGACGTGGCTGTGTGCATACTCGGTCTACGGCACGAAGGGCTGTCTGGAAACCGGACGTACCGGTTACGACAACACCGGTCTGAAGTACATCGAAGGCGAAGACAATGCGTGCGTTCCGATGGAAGTCTGCACGACGGATAAAAATGCGCCTGCGGAAGCGAAGCTCGGCGGTCACGGTACGAGCGAATACTACCTTGTCCGCGATTTCCTTGATTCCATCGTATACGACACCAAGCCCGCGATCGACGTTGTCCGTGCGATGGACATGTCCGTTCCCGGACTCATCGCACACGAAGCGGCTATGGAAGGCGGCGTATGGAAGGACATTCCGCTGTTCTGGAGATAAGAAGGATCGTTGGGGAAACCCTATATATAATAAGGAGAAAATTATGCAGAAATTACTGACCGGTGCCGCATATCACGGCAACCGTATGCTTCACCATGCGCAGGCCGACCTGCGTGACATGGCGGACAATCACATGAATCTGGTCGTACACATGTTTTCGCACACGGACTGGGACCGTCACTGCCGTGTCATGAAGGACATGGTAGAAATTTCGAAGGAAGCGGGACTGGAAGTCTGGGTAGACAACTGGGGTCTCGGCGGCCCTCCCGGTGACAAGTCGCACTTCCTCGCGCTGCATCCGGAAGCGCATCAGATTTACTCGAACGGCGAAATGGCGCCGACGCGTGCGTGTCTGAACGCGCCGTCCTTCCGTGCATTTGTGAAGGAATGGATCGACACGGTGGACTACATCGGCGGCAAGACGATTTTCTGGGACGAGCCGCATCTTCCGATGGGCAAGGACGGCGTATACTCCTGCACGTGTCCGGTCTGCCGCGCGAAATTTGAAGCGATGTTCGGACGTCCGATGCCGGAAACGATGGATGCGGATGCGGAAGAATTCCGCACGGCGACGATCGTGGAATATTTCGAAGACATCTGTTCCTACGCGGCGTCCAAGGGCATCAGGAACACGGTCTGCGTCATGCTCGGCGACAACATCGGCATCAATCTCGAATCGATCGGCCGTCTCGGTTCGATCCCGACGCTTGACAACATCGGCAGCGACCCCTACTGGGGCTATTCCGGCGTGAATCCGTACGAATTCGTCTACAACGGAACCCGCCGCAATCTCGAAGTTGCCGAACAGTTCGGCAAGGATCACAACATCTGGATTCAGACCTACAACACTCCCCGCGGCATGGAAGAAGAAATCGTTCAGGCGACCGAAGCCGCTTACGATGCCGGTGCCCGCACCATCATTGCCTGGGGCTACTTCGGCAGCATCTCCAACGACTACTCCGCAGAAAATCCCTACCTCGTCCGCGCCAAGACCAACCAGGCCTTCGCTCGCATCTGGGACTGGGAACGCGACCGCATCCTCGCTGAAAACCGCGCCAAGTACATGAAATAATCCCTCGACCGCATCGGCTCTCTCGCCGGTGCGGTTTTCTGTCTATAGTGGGGAGAGAGTGCTGGGGTGGAGGAATGGGGAGACGGGGGATACGGTCGCTTTTTGAAAAAAGCTCCGCAAAAACTTCAATCTGTGGTAGCCGGTTTGTTGGGTTGATATGGGTTTGTGAAAAAGGGATTTTTGATGGGTCTGTGCGTTGACATATAGGATATCCCAGCCGACAAAATGTGAGCGATCCAAAGCCTGAGGAAGGGTGGAGACGGAAGTCAGGGACCACCGAGACCCTGACTTCCCACGCCGGATGGGATAACCTCGATTTCGTGCGAAATGAAGAAATACTTCTACA
>JAFYOX010000048.1 GCA_017547755.1 Clostridia bacterium
CATTGTGTTATACTGTACCTGCTTTCCGGTATGGTTTTGCTGCAACTTTATTATACCACGAAAGCAGCGACCGGGCTATCCTTTTCGGATAACCCGGTCGTTTTTCGTTTTTGTGGGGCTTATTGCGACAGCCCCTTTTTGCGAACTGCAGACGGAAAAAGCAAAAATAACCACAGTTATTAAATACTGATTAACAAACTGTTCGCATACTCTTGACGTACGGCATGGAATGTGCTATACTTTTTGTTATATTAAAAAGTGCGTCCGGGATCTTTCCGTGCGCAGCGAAAAATATAAAAATTCTACAAGGAGAAACATCATGAAGAAGACCCTTGCTCTTGTTCTTGCTCTGCTGATGCTGGTGCCGACGTTCGCATCCTGCTCCGAGCAGACCTCCGGTGAAGAAACCACCGCGACCGAAAATCCCACTGCGGGAGCTGTTGAAGAAGTTCCGGAAGAAATCGTGGAACCCGACCCGTTTGAAGACGTGGATTTCGGCGGCCGTGACTTCCGCGTGCTCACCTCCATCTACACCAGCGACTCCACCAACTCCGACAAGTTCATCCGCGGTCTCGGCGAAACCAACGGTGAAATCGTAAACGACGCAGTTTACGCACGTAACCTCATGGTAAGCGAACTCCTCGGCATCAACCTCGTATTCACCGAATCCGACTACGGTTTCGGCGACGTATCCACCAACCTCAAGAACCTTGCTCTTGCAGGCGCCGATGAATACGACATCATCTCCAACGACATTTATCAGCTTGCGATCCTCGCATCCGACGGTTACCTCCGCAATATCTACAACAGCACCGTTCTCGACCTTTCGAAGGAATACTGGTACGGCGACGCAATGCGTGACCTTCAGTTCATCGAAGGCGGTATGTACATGCTTCTCGGCGATTACTTCACCGACTGTCTCGCATCCGCACACGCTCTGTTCGCAAACGAATCCATTCTGAACGACAACTACGGCTCCACCGAATACATCAACGAAATGGTATTCGACGGCAAGTGGACGATCGACAACATGGTATCCATCTGTGAAACGGTTGCCCGCGACACCAACGGTGACGGTCAGATGACCGAAGGCGACCTCTTCGGCTACACCTGTATCGGTACCTGGGGTTCCGCGATCCCGGCACTCGTCGGTACCGGCGTTGAATACGTTGAACGTACCGAAGAAGGCATTGCTTACTGCTACAACAACGAACGTTCCGTAAAGGTTCTCGAACAGCTCAACAAGATGTACTGGAACAACGGTACTCTGACCAGCATTGCAGACTACACCTCCGCAGGTCTCCGTCAGGTATTCGCAAACAGCCAGACCGTAATCATGGGTTACAACCGTCTCGGCGACCTTGAAAACCTCCGTGACATCGAATTCGGTGTAGGTATCATTCCTTATCCGAAGCTCGACGAAACCCAGGAAAACTATGTAACTTCTCTCCACGACTCCACCGAAGTCGGTGCGATCCTTTCCACTCTCCCGCCGTCCAGCGATGAATTCGTACACACCTGTCTCGAAGTTCTCTGCCGCGAAACCAACAAGCAGGTTATCCCGCAGTGGTATGAAAACGCTCTGAAGGTCAAGTACGTTGACGGTCAGGACGACGCGAAGATGATCGACCTCATCCACGACACCATCACTTCTCCGTTCGCAGTAACCTACAACACTCTTCTCGGCAACTACATGCTTGCAACCGCATTCCTTACTCCTCTCGGATCCAAGCAGACCGACTTTGCTTCCAACTACAAGAAGATCGAAAAGGGTGCGAACAAGATGCTCGACAGAGTATACGAATCCTTCGCAACCAACCTTCTCAACGGCAACTGATGAGATAAGGCACGCCTTCGGCGTGAAAGGAAGAAAAAAGCACCGGAACGGTGCTTTTTTCTATTTTATGTCCTGCGCGGACGGCGCACAAGAGGACCAGTCGTGGCCCTCTTGTGAATCACCCCGACCAGAGGAGGTATCCTCTGGACACCTCAGGTGGAGTTCAGTTGTGGGGTATGGAATACGAACGAAACGGATATACCGTCCGTATGGGAAGTTGATTCTGGCTGACCGCCGGGGGCTGGGGGTGGCGTTTACTGCTTTATCTGAAGATACCCTTTACCGCTGTTTCTGCTGAACGTACGTTTTGGACAAGTTTGCACCCAACTCCGTAACTTCCGAACGGTCAGCCGCGTGAAAACCGCTGTCTGTCCGAGCGCTCAAGCGCGAGTCACACATACGCAGGAGAATCCAAGGGGGAACCCCCTTGGTTGCCGAGAGTCCAGAGAGGCTCGCAATCGAGCCTCTTTGGCGCCGCCCCGCGCAGGGGCATTAATCTTGAAAACCGCCTGCAGGCGGTTTTCTTCCTATCCGACCGAAGGTCGGCTCCTTTTCCCCTTGCGTATTGCGCAGAAGTATTGTATAATAGCCTTAACCATAAAATCTGTACGAAAGGATTCCCAATATGCTGAAATTCACCGAAATGCGGCTCCCCGCCGCCAACCTCGGCATCCCCAACGTCCTGCCGGACGTCAAGGCAGATTACACCTACCCGGTTCCTTCGCTGAAGGCCATTCCCGATCCCGCGGCAAATCTCCGCCCCGATGAGACCGCGTGGGTCCATCAGGGACGCATTCACTGTATGCTCCCGTATACCATGCAGGACGGCTACGACCGCAAGCTGACCGAACGCGGACTCAAGACCGCCGTTCTCGAAAACGAATACCTCCGCGCCGAATTCTCCACCGAACTCGGCGGACGCCTCTGGTCGCTCATTTCCAAGACGGAAGACCGCGAACTTCTCTTCCGCAACAACGTCTTCCAGCCCGCCAATCTCGCGCTCCGCAATGCGTGGTTCTCCGGCGGCGTCGAATGGAACATCGGCATCATCGGTCACCATCCCTTCACCTGCTCGCCGCTCTTCATCGCCCGCTACAAGAACGCGGCCGGCGGCGAAACCCTCAAAATGTACGAATACGAACGCAAGCGCGGCATCGTCTATACCGTGCAGGCGACCCTTGCAAAGGACAATCTCCTTGTCCGCGTTACCATCGAAAACCTCTCCGGCAAGGATACCTACGTTTACTGGTGGTCGAACGGCGCGTACCTCGAAACGCCCGACAGCCGCGTGATCGTTCCGGCAACGACCTACTATAATTATCCCTGGAGAGACGGCAAGCCGATGGTCGAAGCGCCCGAAGTACCGAAGGATGCCTACTATCCCGCAAATCACGACCACGCCTACGACTATTTCTACCGTCTCGAAGAAAACCGTCACCGCTTCATGTCCTACTACAACGGCGAAGGCAAGGGCTTCGTCCAGTTCTCGACCGACAACGAACTGGGACGCAAGCTGTTCGTCTGGGGTACGCAGAAGGCAGGCGGCCGCAACTGGAACCGCTGGCTGTCCCACGACGACCGCTGCTACGCGGAACTGCAGGCGGGTCTTCTCCACTCGCAGTCCGAACAGCGCCCGATGAAGGACGGCGAGATCATCGAATGGACGGAAGGCTATGCGGCTTCCTCCGGGGATCCGGCGATCATCCACGGCGAAGACTACGGCGCAGCGAACCGCTACGTTGAAGATCAGATCGTGAACGACGGACGTATTGCCGCCGTCTGCGATTCCGACGCATACTTTACTCCCGCGGAAGCGGAAGAGATCATTTCCTACGGCTCCGGCTGGGGTGCTCTCGAAGAACTTTCGCGCAAAAAAGCGGGCGTGGAAAACTGGAGACTCAGCAATCTCTCCGTATTCCCGGTCGAATCCGTATACGGCAAGCCGGAAGAAGACTTCCTCACCCTTCTTGAAACCGGACGTCTTCCGGAACGCTGTGCCTGCCTGACCGAAGACACCGTTCTCGAATACTGTGCGGGCGGACGCTTCATCACCGCTCTCGAACAGGTCGAAGACAAAGACTGGTATACATGGCTCCAGCTCGGCTGCGCATACTATGAAGCGAAGTCGTTTGACGCGGCGCGCATGGCATTTGAAAAGTCCGTGAAGGCAAAGGAAAACCCGATCGCGTTCCGTACGCTCGCGTGGATCTACGCGGCAGATGCGGCACACCGCGGCGAAGAATGGAAGAAGTACGGCATCGTATTCATGAGACGTGCGGTCGATCTGGGCGGCAGAGGCTATGTCCGTCTCATCATCGACGCGATCCGCTATATGCAGGCGTTCGGCACGGACGAAGACATCATCGCGCTGATCGAATCCTGCGGCGATACGTACAAGTCCAACGGCCGTGTTGCGCTGTTCTACGCACGCAGCCTGACCAAAACCGGACGTCTCGAAGACGCGGCGGCGATCATGAATTCCAAGCCGGAAGTTTCGGACATTCAGGAAGGCGAAGTCTCCACGTCTGCGATTTGGGCAGAACTCTACCGCAAGATCATCGCCCGCGACGAACAGCGTGACGGCGCGGATATTACGGATGCGGAAGTATTCGAAAAGTACCCGATCCCGCAGGAAATCGACTTCCGAATGAGCTGAGAAATATTTAAAACATCTTGGGGAAAACTTTTTTGCGGAAAAGTTTTCCCCCAATGACTTTCTTTCAATAAAAATGAAAAACAAACCCTTCAAACTTGTCTCCCCCTACAAGCCGACCGGCGACCAGCCGGAAGCGATCGAAAAACTGACCGCCGGGATCGAAGCCGGGATGAAATACCAGACCCTGCTCGGCGTCACCGGCTCCGGGAAGACGTTCACGATGGCAAATGTCATCGCGAATCTGAACCGTCCGGCGATCATTCTCTCGCACAACAAGACCCTCGCGGCACAGCTCTGCTGTGAGTTCCGCGAATTTTTTCCCGAAAACGCCGTCGAGTATTTCGTCTCCTACTACGATTACTACCAGCCGGAAGCGTATGTTCCCGGAAAGGATATGTACATCGAAAAGGACTCCTCCATCAACGATGAGATCGACAAGCTCCGCCACAGCGCGACCTCCGCGCTGTTTGAACGCCGCGACGTCATCATCGTGGCGAGCGTATCGTGCATCTACAGCCTGGGTCCGCCGGAAGAATACGCCGGACAGGTCGTCGGACTCCGTCCGGGACTCGAAATTTCCATGCGCGAACTCATGGCGAAGCTCGTTGCGATCAGCTACGAACGCAACGACGTGCAGTTCATCCGCGACAAATTCCGCGTACGCGGCGATACGCTTGAAATTTTCCCGGCAGGCTTTTCCGACCGCGCGGTCCGTGTCGAATTCTTCGGCGACGAGATCGACCGTCTGTCGGAATTCAATCCCGTGACCGGTCAGGTGATCGAATATCTCACCTACGCGCCCATCTATCCGGCGACGCACTACGTGGTCGATCCCGCCATGCGCGAACGTGCCTTTGAGGAGATCGAGACTGAAATGGAAGAGCGCGTGGAATGGTTCCGCTCGCAGAACAAGCTGCTCGAAGCCCAGCGCATCGAGGAACGTACCCGTTACGACCTCGAAATGCTCCGCGAAGTCGGCTTCTGCTCCGGGGTCGAAAACTACTCCCGCATTTTTGCCGGACGCGATCCCGGTTCCACACCGTACACCCTGCTCGATTACTTCCCCGATGACTACATCATGTTCATCGACGAAAGCCATGTCACGATCCCGCAGGTCGGCGGTATGAGCGGCGGCGACCGTGCGCGCAAGCAGAACCTGATCGACTACGGCTTCCGTCTGCCGTCCGCGTATGACAACCGTCCGCTGACGTTTGCGGAATTCGAAAGCAAGCTGAATCAGGTGGTCATGGTCTCGGCAACCCCGGCGGATTACGAAACCGAGCACGCCGAACAGGTGGTCGAGCAGATCATCCGTCCGACGGGACTGGTGGATCCGGTGGTGGAAGTCCGTCCCGTGGAAACGCAGATCGACGACCTTTTGATCGAGATCCGCGAACGGGTGAAGAAGAGCGAACGCGTGCTTGTCACCACGCTGACGAAAAAAATGGCGGAAGACCTCACGGAATTCCTTGACGAGAGAGGGATCCGCGTGAAGTATATCCACCACAACATCGACACCATGGAGCGTACGGAGCTTCTGCGCAACCTCCGCATGGGTCTGTTCGACGTTCTTGTCGGGATCAACCTTCTCCGTGAAGGGATCGACCTGCCGGAAGTCACGCTCGTTGCGATCCTTGACGCGGATAAGGAAGGCTTATTCCGCAGTTCGCGTTCGCTGATCCAGATGATCGGCCGCGCGGCGAGAAATGCGGAAGGTAAGGTCATCCTGTACGCGGACAAGATCACGGCGTCCATGGATGCGGCACTCACGGAAACCGAACGCCGCCGCACGATCCAGATGGCGTACAACCTCGAACACAACATCATCCCGAAGACGATCGAGAAAAAGATCGCGGGACTCATCAAAATTTCCGCTGACGGCACCGTCGGGGATGCGGACGGAAACGTCAGAAAGAAGCGCGGACGCAAAAAAGCGGATACCGCCGCGCCCGTCACCGGCGAAACGAAAGCGTCGGAACTCGAACGTCTGCGCGAGGAAATGCAGCAGGCGGCAAAGGAACTCCGCTTCGAAGAAGCCGCATACCTGCGCGACAAGATCCGCGCGCTGGAAGCGACGAAATGAAGTTTTCCTGGGGAGACCTTTTTGCAAAAAGGTCTCCCCAGGACCCCCGTCCAAAAAACTTTATACTGTAACAGAAACAAGGTACGGCTGAAATCGTTTGTGTATGCGATTCAGCCGTATTTTTTTGGATTTTTACGTGCGTCCGGCGGATTTCTGCACCCGCAGGGGCGGCCACTGCACGTTCGTCGGACAAATATGAAGAAAACTGTATTTCGGAAAGGCAGTACCCAATTCTGCCTTTCTTCCGGAAAAATTCGTTTGGATAAATTTTACGGACGGGCAATGGCCGCCTCTGCGGGTGCAGCGTTTGCTGTGGAATACCGTCGAACTCACGTTTTATTACATATTTCCGTCCGTGCCGCAGCGGCAGAGAAGACGGGTCAGGGAGAGAAGCATCCGGACGTTTTGCTTGCCTGCGCGGGTGTAGACGGTCACGGTTCCGCCGTTGTACGGGATGGCCGATTCCGCAAGCTGACCGAGCGTTTTCAGGGATTCGATCACTTTGGCGATTTCCGTTTCCGGAACGGTCAGGATGTCCGCGAGCGATTCGGCATCGTACATCCGGTTGTACGGGATTTCGTACATCTTCAGCACGGCGCGGATGACCGTTTCATCGGAGAGGGCGGCGAAAATTTCTGTAAGATCTGCCTGTGCGACGGCGTCGGATTCGCCGGAAAGACTGTCGTACATGGCAAACATTCGCGGCGTGTCGTCACGGTCGGCGTAGAATCCGCGCAGATTTCCCGCGTGAAGCGTGGAGTACGTCGGATGTTCTCCGGCGGTACTGCTGTCCGGAAAATACCGGCGGCAGAAGCCGTTCAGGATCTGCCGGAACAGGCGGAAGCCGTCACGGTCGGCGGTTTCGGCGGGCATATCGGCGATATACTGCGCGATGCCGTCAAACAGTTCCGGTTCCGGGACGGATTTCCCGGAGATGAGGCGGTCTGTGCTTACATCAAGGATTTCCGCGAGGGAAATCAGCAGATCGAGCGAGGGTTCGCCGTCGCCGCTTTCCCAGCGGGAGATGGTCTGCGGAGAGGTAAACAGCTTTTCCGCGAGGTCGGTCTGGGTCAGTCCGGCGGATTTCCGCAGGGTTCTGAGATTTTCCGCAAAATTACTCATCGGTGCCCTCCCCATTTTTCCGTGATCATATACGCCGCCGCGATGACCGCACGGAGATTCGTTCCCGTGTACCAGCACCAGCGGTATATCGTGACTTCCTGCCCTTTGATGACGGCAATCCGTTCCTGTGCCTGTGTCAGACGGAAGAACGCCGCGACGGTTTCGGGAGCCGCGCCGGTCAGTTCGCAGGCATAGTCCGCGGTGACGTCTTCCGGAAGCGTTCCGCTGTACGCCGCTTTCAGCAGGGAATCGGCTCCGGGCATGGCGAGAAACTCGAAGATATGCCGGTAATCGCCGTATCGGTCAAGGATTTTTTCAAACATATCTCCCGGATACTGCTGAAGAACGGTGAATTTCAGCCGGTCATTGCGGATGTTCGTGAGCATTTCCGTCTCATCCGACGGGGAATTTTCCGTGAAAATCTGCGGCCGGGGATCGTCGCTGTCGATCAGTTCCTGCCATTCGCCGATGATTTCCTGCATGACGGTCGGTGTGTACCATCCGCCGTCTTCGCTCTGACGGATATTTGCGCCGAACGCCATATAGGATACGATTTCCTGCATCCGGTCGAAAACGTCTGCCGGATCGGTGTCACGGATATACTCCCGTACGGAGTTCAGCAGGTCGCCGCGCAGGTCATGCGGATGGTCAAAGAGGGTATCGATGGTGCATCCGAAGGCGTCTGCCAGTGCGGGCAGGATTTCCGCGGACGGCTTGGTTTCGCCGCATTCCCATTTGGACACGACTTTTTCGGATACGCCGACCCGTTCGGCGAGTTCCGCCTGCGTCCATTCCGCGTTTTCACGGAGAGCGCGGATTTTTTCGGTAAGGTTCATAAAATACCTCCAAAACATAGACTTTTGCGATCGCATTCTCATTATACGGGAATCCGGAAAAGGAGTCAAACAGAGAATACGGAAAAACTCCCCGGAATGGGGAGTTTTTATACCGTTTTACGGGACATCGATATACGATTTTTCGATGAAGCGTTCGAGGGATTTGGTCATGGGCTTGAGGGAGCTTGCGACCTTGGAGGCGATGTTCGGGTTCTTCGCGCTGACAAGGTCACGGTAGATGTGTCCGCAGCTCGAGCAGTGGATGGAATTCACCTGACCGAAATTGTACGTTGCGCTTTCGCGGATGATTTCGATCATGTCCGCGCTTTCCGTGTCGCGTGCGTACTTGGAGATCAGCGCCTTGTCATAGAATGCGGGAAGCACGATGTCAAAGGAATACGCCGCCATGTATTCGGTGATCTTTCCGACAAAGTCCAGATCCGCGGTCAGCGGGATGCAGAAGAGGTTGTAGGCGTCCCATGCGGTCGTCATGTAATTCGCCTGATCTTCCGTATACTTCGGGTACGGGAGAATACCGAAATCGATTTCCACGTTGCGGAGTGCGGCGGAGCTGCCGAGAAGCTGTGCTTCAAACAGAGCGCGTCCTTCCGCAAAGAGCTTGGTCGCCTCGCGGTTCAGGTCGTCCGTGTAGTCGCCTTCCGTGCCGGACAGGAATACGCTCGGGGAATCCACGAGGAAGGTGTACATCGTCGTGAATTTGTCCACGAACGATTCTTCCGTGATGGCGAGTACCGGCAGGCCGTTGTCGTCCTTTACGGTGATGTCCGCGTCGAACGCCGCCTGATACGCGCTGATAAAGTTGGTCATGTCGGAGGAATAGCCGTACATATCGTCGATCGTCATCTTGCCGTCCCCGTTGACGTCGATGTTCACCGGTTCCACGTAGGACGTCATGACGTCAAACGTCCACGCGCCTTCCTTGACGATCTCATACGGTGCTTCGAATCCGAAGTCGGACATCAGATCCTTGTTGAAGAACAGGCAGAACAGATAGTCGAGCGAGGTCATGGACAGATCGCCCGTGACATAGAACAGCTTTCCGGCAACGTCCATTTCGTAGACGATGTCCTGGTTCCACCACGGCTTTTCGAAGTTCACGTCCGCCACATCGTTCCAGTTGGAGAGAACGCCTTCGGACGCAATGGACGTGATATACGCGGCATAGCCGCTGATGAGCTGATAGGAGTCGTCCGCCGCCATGACGGAAACCTTGATTTTATTGATGTAGCCGTCCTGATCGCCCCAGAGTCCGGCTTCGCTGATCGGAACGATCGTGATATTCAGGTCTTCTTCCACCTTGAGATTCCGGCGGTAGACCGCTTCGGAGATGACGTCGCCGTCCACTTCGCCGATGAAGTCGCTTTCGGAGTGGATCGGCGTGAGGATGCTGAAGGAACGGCCTTCAAAATCCCCGGCCGGAAGGTCTTCGTACAGATGGGCGTTGGGGTCTTCGGGTTCCTCCGGTTCGGTTTCCTCTGCGGAAGGAACCGCGGTGTTGTCTGCGGGAGCTGCCGAAGGATCGGTATTCGTGGTTTCGCTGCAGGAAATCATTCCTCCGGCGAGAAGGAGCACGAGAAGAAGGGAAAGTACGCGGCGTTTCATAAAATACCTCCAACAAAAAGAGAAAAAATCCCTTTATTTTTATACGTAAAGTATAACATAAAAGGATTCTTCTGTCAACGGAATCTTTCATATACGGAAAAACTCCCCGGAACGGGGAGTAAAAAATCCATTCACAAACAATCCGCACCCAACCTTGTCAATCTTTTTGTTTGAAAAGGTTTTTGGAAAGGGTTTGGGGAAACCTTTTTCCTCAAAAAAGGTTTCCCCAAGAATCTTTATCTTATTTGTATTCCGGGAGCCAGCCCTTGTGAGCTTCGATGAGGTCGTCGCAGAGAGCTACGATGTCGTCGATGGAGAGTTCCGCGGAGGTATGGGGTTCGAGCATTGCTGCCTGATAGATGTATTCCTTCTTCTTGGTCACAGCGGCTTCGATGGTGAGGAGCTGTGCGTTGATGTTGGTCATGTTCATGGCAGCGAGAGCGAGCGGAAGCGGCGGCTGCTGGGTCGGCTGGATGCCGTACTTGTTGACGAGGCAGGCTACTTCGACGCAGGCTTCTGCGGGAAGGTTCGGGATGAGGCCGTTGTTGATGACGTTGCCGCCGATCTTATACGGCTTGTCGGTAACCATTGCTTCCATGATGTAGGACGCATATTCGTGGGTTCTGTTGTGGCTTACGTCGCCCTTGAGGTACTTTTCGCGGTCGTTCTTCCAGCCGGCGATCTGGTTTACGCAGCGGCGCGGATATTCGTCGAGCGGAATGTTGTACTTCTGGATGAGTTCCGGATACTTGGACTTGATGAAGAAGTTGTTGTATTCAGCGTTGTGTTCGCTGGATTCGGTGCAGTAGTAACCGAAGCGGCGGATGTATTCGAAACGGGTGAGGTCGCCGAACTTGGAGTCGCCCTTTGCGAGTTCTTCTTCGAGCTTGGCGATGGCACGGCGGCGGATTTCGGGATAGAGGTCATTGCCGTCCGCGTCTTCGATTTCGAGGAGCCAGCCCATGTGGTTGATACCTGCGATGCGTTCACGGATGGGTTCCTTATATTCCATGCCGAGTTCGTTCAGAAGGCCGCGTGCGCAGACCTGAACGCTGTGGCAGAGACCGACGGTCTTGATGGGGGTATAGCGCTGCATATAGCCTGCGAGCATTGCCATCGGGTTGGTGTAGTTGAGGAACCATGCGTTCGGGCAGACAGCGTCCATATCTTCGGCGAAGCCTTCGAGAACGGGGATGGTACGGAGTGCGCGGAAGATACCGCCGATGCCGAGGGTATCCGCGATGGTCTGACGGAGGCCGTACTTCTTCGGAATTTCGAAGTCGGTGACGGTGCAGGGTTCGTAGCCGCCGACCTGGATCGCGTCAACGACGAAGTTTGCGCCGCGGAGTGCTTCCTTACGGTTCGGGATACCGAGGTGCTTGGTGATCTTTGCTCTGCCTTCGTTGATGTTCTTGTTGAGAGCGTCGATCATGATATAGGATTCTTCGAGACGTTCCGCGTCGATGTCATAGAGAGACAGTTCGAAGTCACGGAGAGCGGGGGTGAGCATGCAGTCGCCGAGGACGTTCTTTGCGAAGACGGTGCTGCCGGCGCCCATAAAGGTAATCTTTCCCATGATGTTTTCCTTTGCTATAATGTATTCCGTTAGTCGGTACTAAAATATTACCATATTTGCTGACCCCTTGTCAAGGGGGATGAGGTGTACCTGTGGGGCCGACCTTCGGTCGGAAGGAAGAAAAACTCCCTGGCGGTCGTTTTTCTTGGATTAATGTCCTGCGCGGACGGCGCACAAGAGGACTCGTCGGAGCCCTCTTGTGAATCACCCCGACCAAGGGGGTTCCCCCTTGGATTCTCCTGCGTATGTGGGACTCGCGCTTGAGCGCTCGGACAGACAGCGGTTTTCATGCGGCAGACTGTTTGGAAGTTACAAAGTTGGGTGCAGAGCTGTCCAAAGCGTACGTTCAGTACAAACAGCGGTGGACGTTACCTTCAGATAAAGCGGAGAACGTCACCCCCAACCCCCGGCGGTCAGCCAGAATCGACTTCCCATACGGACGGTACATCCGTCTCGTTTGTATTCTATACCCTACAACTGCAATATAACAATCCGCCCGAAGGGCTTCCGGAGACCCTATGGGTCTCCCAGCCGGTATTCACAAAGGGGCGGCGCCTGAGCCCCTTTGTGCGCCGTCCGCGTAGGACATTAATCCAAGAAAAACGACCGACAGGTCGTTTTTCCACCTTCCGCGACGAAGTCGCGTTCCCTTTTCAAAAATTAAAATCCTTTTAGATATTTTTAAGAATTGACATCCCGCCAATTCTATGGTAACATATAGAAAAATAATCCTATCGTAAAGGAAGGTTTGTCCGTATGGACGATGTTTCCAATATTCTGGAGATCCGCGGGATCTCCAAATCCTTCGGTGAGACTTCCGTGATACGGAATCTCTCCTTCTCCGTTGCCCGCGGTGAGTTCCTCACCGTCCTCGGTTCCTCCGGCTGCGGGAAAACCACCCTTCTCCGGATCATCTGCGGACTCGAAGAGACCGATGCCGGACAGGTGATCCTCGACGGCCGCGACGTTACCGCCGCCGAACCGAATCTGCGGGAAGTCAATACCGTTTTCCAGAGCTATGCGCTCTTTCCTCATATGACCGTTTTCGAGAATGTCGCCTATCCCCTGCGGATCGCAAAGACGAAGATTTCCAAAGCCGAACTTGTCCGCCGGGTCTCCGAAGCGCTCGAACTCGTCCGCATGACGGGCTGCGAACGCCGCTATCCGTCCGCTCTTTCCGGCGGTCAGAAGCAGCGCATCGCCATTGCCCGTGCCATCGTCGGTCGGCCGCGCGTCCTTCTTCTCGACGAGCCGCTCGGCGCGCTCGACCTCAATCTCCGCCGTCAGATGCAGACGGAACTCAAGAATCTGCAGAAATCCCTCGGGATCACCTTTATCTATATCACCCACGACCAGGAAGAAGCCCTCAATATGTCCGACCGCATCGCGGTCATGAAAAACGGGCAGTTCCTGCAGATCGGGACTCCCGCGGAAATCTACGACAGTCCGAAGACCGTTTACGCCGCACGTTTCGTCGGTGAAGCCAACATTCTTCCCTGCACGTTCGGGAAAATGACCGGCGATGCCGCCGAAGTCACCTTTGAAGGACTGCCGCTGACCGTCCGGAGAGGGTGTATCTCCAGGGAATACGGGAACGGCGAATCCGTACCCGCCGCGCTCCGCGGTGAACAGATCGTGATTTCCGACGCCGGACGCTTTTCCGGGGTCGTTTCCGACATCAGTTTTGCCGGCGGCGTCATGCGGATCACTTTCGGCTGCGGCGGAACTCTGCTTACCGCCGTGCGCTACGGTCTCGATACGTCCGTGAAGACCGGCGATACGATCCGGTTCGAGATCCCCGCTTCTGCCGCCGTTCTCTGCGAAAACGATGAGGGAGGCACGGCATGACCCGCAAAAATCAGCGTACCGCGACTCTTGCGGTGCTTCCGATGTATCTGTTTTCCCTCGTATTCGTCGCCGGACCGCTCGTGTATATGCTCGTGCTCTCGTTCATGACCCGCGACGGATTCGGCTTCACGAATGCTTTCACGCTGGAAAATTACCGCAGTATTTTCAATGAAGTTTATTTCGCGACCTTTCTCGAATCCCTGAAGCTCGCCGGAATTTCCACCGCCGCCGTGATCCTTTTCGGGTATCCGTTCGGTCTCGGTGCGGCACTTCTGCCGGACAGATACGCGCATTTCTTCCGGACGGCGCAGATGATCCCCTATTTTGTCAATTCACTTCTACGGCTGTGCGGCTGGATCATCATCTTCCGCGCAAACGGTCTGCTCGACAAGGCGCTGATGGCGCTCGGGATCACGGAAGAGCCGCTGAAGTTTCTGTACACCTATCCGGCGGTCGTCGTTGGGATGATCTATGTTCTGCTTCCTTTTATGTTCCTGTCGGTCTATCAGGTGGCGGAAAAACTCGACCTTACGCTGGTGGAAGCCGCACGTGATCTCGGTGCCGGAAAGATCCGCGCCTTTCTGACCGTGACGCTTCCGCTGACCCTGCCCGGGCTGAAAACGGGGATCATCCTCACGTTCATCCCGTCGATGGGACTGTTCTTCATCGCGTCGATCCTCGGCGGAAACAAGGTTGTCTTAATCGGCAGTCTGATCGAGGAACAGCTCATGCGGGCGCACAATCAGCCGTTTGCGGCGGCGCTGTCGGTGGCTCTGATGCTCCTGACCGGCGTGGTCTGCGGACTGCTTATGAAAAAGAAACGGGGTGCGTGACATGAAAAAACTCCGGAAACGCGCGCTCATCTACCCCATCGTCATGACGGTACTGACGTATCTGCCGATCCTCGTCGTGGCGGTCTATTCGTTCAACGAAAGCAAGCTGTCGTCGAAATGGGACGGCTTTTCCCTCAAATGGTACGCGGAGCTTTTCCGCGACGACTCGATCCTCGAAGCACTCGGAAATTCCGTTTTTCTCGGTGTGACCTCGTCCGTTCTTGCGGCGGTGATCGCAACGTCGGCGGCGCTCGGCATGGCGAAATCGAAGCTCCCGCTCAGGCACTGGGTGGAAAAACTCGCGCTTCTGCCGCTGATCATTCCGGAGATCGTTCTCGGGATGGTCTTTCTGGCGTTCTTCTCCCTGCTGGGGCTTCCGTTCGGGATGCTCACGCTCATCATCGCGCATACCGCATTCTGTATTCCGTATATCTACACGGAAGTGGCGGCGGCGCTGGAAAATCTCGATCTGTCCGCCGTCGAAGCGGCGCGTGACCTCGGGGCCGGACGTCTGACGGCGTTCTTCACCGTGACCCTGCCGATGCTTTCCCCGGCGGTGATCTCGGGGATGTTCCTGTCGTTTGCGATGAGCTTTGACGACGTCATCATCAGTATTTTCGTGACCGGCGTATCGGTCAACACGCTCCCGATCAAGGTCTACACGCAGATCAAGACGGGGCTGTCGCCGAAGATCAACGCGCTGTGCACGATCATGCTCGCGGTATCCGTATTGTGTCTGGCGATCGCGGGGATCATAAAGAAGATCCATCGGAAATATTCATAAAATAATATCAAACAGGAGGAAATACCACATGAAAAAACTTGCGCTTGTTCTCGCATCTCTTATGCTTGCCGGTTCCCTGACCGCGTGCGGCGGCTCCGGTGCCGGCAAAAACGGCACGCTCAACCTCTTTACATGGGAAGGAATGTTCCCGGAAGAAGTTCTTGCGGAATTTGAAGAAACCACCGGCATCGATATCAACTACGTCAACTTCGACTACGACGAAACCATGCTCATGAAGCTGCAGGCAGCCGAAGGCGGCGACTACGACCTCGTTATTGCGGACGACTACATCATCGAGACCGCCATTGCGGAAGGTCTGGTACAGCCGCTCGACAAGGCGAAGATCCCCTCGATCGGCAACGTAAATCCGCTCTATCAGGGACAGTTCTATGACCCGACCGACGCGTACACCGTTCCTTACGGCGCGGGCGTACAGACGATCGTATACAATCCCGCGAATGTGGACGCGGAAATCAAGGGCTACGCGGATCTGTGGGATGCGGGGCTTGCGGATTCCGTGGGCATCATCTCGAACTACCGCGTTATAGGCGGCATGGCGCTGAAGGTTCTCGGCAAGAGCTACAACACGACCGAGACCGCGGACATCACGGCGGCAGGGGAAAAGCTGAATGAACTCGCGCCGAACATCCGTCTCATCAAGGACGACTACATTCAGGACGACCTGATCTCCGGTGAGATCGACGCGGCGGTCATGTACACCTCGCAGGTAACGATGGCGAAGATGACCGATCCTTCGCTGGAGATCGTATATCCGGAAGAAGGCATCGGCTTCGGTATCATGGCGATGTTCGTACCCTCCAAGGCACCGAACGCGGACGCGGCACACAAGTTCATCGAATTTATTCTTGATCCGGAACGCGGTGCGAAGTGCTACGAATACCTCGGATACTACTGCACGGCAACGGCGTCCGAAGAATACATTGCGGAAGAATACCGCGGCTTCCTGACCCTTCCTGCGGA
Organism: Clostridia bacterium; assembly: GCA_017547755.1. Taxonomy (GTDB): domain Bacteria; phylum Bacillota; class Clostridia; order Oscillospirales; family CAG-272; genus UMGS1696. The sequence continues at coordinate 16,180 of JAFYOX010000048.1, forward strand.
ACTTGACCGGGAAGACATGGAAATGATCCAGAATATCACTCCCGAAGCAGACGACGCGCACATTGCGGCGTGGAACGCATTCAAGGGACTGTGCGAATAATCCGGGATCCGGAAACGAAAGAAAGGAAAAATTCCCCTGTACAGGGGAATTTTTCTGTCTCCGGGGTATGCAAAAAATAAATTTTAACATTATAATGCTTGCCTAATGGCGGATTTATGGTATAATATAATTGATACCCATGTGAAAATCAATTCCTTACATAAAAAGAAAGGCATCTGTCATGACTATTTCCGAACTTAAGAATAAGATCCTCGCCGGCGGCATCGACGCCGCTCTTACCGACGGTCTCTCCGTTCCGGCAGACAAGATTCCCGGTCAGCGCGAACGCTATGCGAAGGCTGCGGACGAATTCGTAAATCTTTACGGCGACGGCGATATTTCTCTCTACTCCGTCGGCGGCAGAAGCGAAATCTCCGGCAACCATACCGACCACAACTTCGGCCGCGTTATCGCGGCAAGCGTGAACCTCGACATCCTTGCAGTTGTCAAGAAGACCGACGACGGCGTGATCCGCATCAAGAGCGAAGGATTCCCGGAAGACGTAGTTGCTCCGGCAGCTGTGGAAACCCCTGACGAATCCAAGTTCTTCACCTCTGCGGCGATCATCGCAGGTATGGAAAAGGCATTCCTTGACGCAGGCTATGCGATCGGCGGCTTTGACGCATACACCACTTCCAACGTTCTCAAGGGCTCCGGCATCAGCTCTTCCGCGGCGTTTGAAGTTATGGTCGGCAACATCCTCAACTATCTCTACAACGACGGCAAGGTTTCCAACGTGGAAATCGCAAAGATGGCACAGTTTGCGGAAAACAAGTACTTCGGCAAGCCCTGCGGCCTGATGGACCAGACCGCGTGTGCGGTCGGCGGCTTCATCACCATCGACTTCGAAGATCCGACCAACCCGATCATTGAAAAGCTTGACTTCGACCTTACCGCAGCAGGCTACAGCCTCTGCATCGTAAACACCGGCGGCAACCATGCAGACCTCAACGAAGACTACGCGTCCGTTCCTGCGGAAATGAAGTCCGTTGCTGCAAAGCTCGGCGTTCCGGTACTCCGCAAGACCTGCCGCTGCGCGCTGGACAAGGCACTCGCGGAAAACGGTGCGGCTCTCCGTGAAGAACTCGGCGACCGTGCGATCATGAGAGCATACCACTTCTTCGCGGAAAACGAACGCGTTGCAGGTCAGGTTGACGCCCTCAAGGCAGGCGACACTGCAGGCTTCCTCGCAGGTGTTACCGCTTCCGGCAACAGCAGCTTCAAGTTCCTCCAGAACGTATACACCACCAAGAACGTACAGGAACAGGGTCTTTCCCTTGCTCTCTGCATCGCTGAACGTGTGGTTGCGGAAGCAGGCGGTGCGTGCAGAGTTCACGGCGGCGGTTTCGCAGGTACCATTCAGGCGTTCATCCCGAACGAAAAGACTGCGGAATTCGCAGCGAAGATGGACGGCGTATTCGGTGCGGGTGCTACCCACATCCTGAGCGTCCGTAAGAACGGCGCATGCAAGATCTGCTGAGCTGAAATATAGAATACCAATCTTTACGTGTACTTTTTCTCTTCTTCAAGAAAGAAGAGAAAAAGTACCAAAAAGAGAAGAATCGCTTCTCACGCCCGGGTGTTTCGCGGACTGCGGTCCGCGACCAAGGACGCTGTCCTTGGAACCTGCCAACTTTCGAGAAAGTTGGATCAAAGCTTTTGGGCTGACGGCGTGCAGTCTATATTTACGAAAGGTACTCCGTACATGAAAAAACCACAGGATGCTCTCCGGAAACTGGGGCTTCTGTTCCTGAATTTTGTCCTGTTCTACGTCCTCCTGCGGCTCATCATCCTGCTGGCCGGACGTACCGGGATCATGGCGATCTACTACATCGGCACTTCCCTCTATATGCTCGGCGCGGCAGGGGTCTTCCTCGCGTTCTTCTGTCTCAACGGCTTCACGGTCAACGACGTGGACCGGACATGGGAGGATCTCCCCGACAGCTGGCCGGATGACCGGAAGCGGGATTTCCTCGCAAAACAGCCCGAACGCCGGAAAAAGGCGCGCAGCCTGATGTACATCCTTCTCCCGATGGTCATCACGATCGGGATCAACTACATCGAACTGACCTTCCTCAAATAAAGGAGACGTGCCATGCTGAAGATCCGTATCATCGCGATGGGAAAACTCACCGTGGACTATTTCCGCACGGCGTGCGAGGACTATCTGAAGCGGATGTCCCGCGCGTATTCCGTGACGGTCATCGAACCGAAGCCGGAACCTCTTCCGAAGGATCCCACCGACGGCGATATTGCTCGCGCACTGGAGCGGGAAGCCGTCCGCATTGCGGAATCCATTCCTCCGCGTGCCGCCGTTGTGGCGATGTGCGTCGAAGGAAAGGAGCTTTCCTCCGAAGAGCTTGCCGTGAAAATGGAAAATTTCGCGGCGTCGGGCGTTTCGGAAGTCTGCTTCCTGATCGGCTCGTCCCACGGTCTTGACGAATCCCTCAAACGCCGTGCAGACCTTCGTCTGTCGGTTTCAAAAATGACGTTTCCCCATGAACTTTTCCGCGTGATGCTTCTCGAGCAGCTCTACCGCGCGTCGGAGATCAATGCGGGAAGCAAATACCACAAGTAACTAAGAACTAAAAACTAAGAGTGAATAACTGATAGTTGGGATGGATTTTACGGCTGTCCGGCTGACGGGCGTTTTTACATAGTTATTCACTATTCACTCTTAGCTCTTAGCTATAATAACGGAGTTATTATGGAAGACTTACGTATTACAAAATTATCGCTCGGAGCGGAAAAGCCGTTCCGTCTGCTGCATATTTCGGATACGCACCTCTGTCTCGCGGACGAACGGGACAACGAACGCAAGAACAAGCTCGCCGAAGCACGGAAAAACGTTTTCGGTGACGGCGAAGACGCACTTGCATGGAGCATTGAAAAGGCGAAGGAACTGGATGCGCTTCTCGTGCACACCGGCGACCTGCTCGACTTTGTATCCGCAGCGAACATTGATGCGGCGAAGAAATTCACCGACGAAAACGACTGCTTCTTTGCGGCCGGCAACCACGAATTCAGCCAGTACGTCGGCGAAGCGTGGGAAGACAAGGCGTACCGCGATCAGAGCCTTGACCGCGTACAGGCGGCGTTCAAGAACGACATCCGTTTCTGTTCCCGCGTGGAAAACGGCATCAATCTGGTTGCGATCGACAATTCCTACTATCGTTTCGAGCAGGAACAGCTCGACGCACTGAAGGCGGAAGTAAAGCGCGGTCTGCCGATTCTGCTTTTCATGCACAATCCGATGCACACCGACGAGTTCTACAACTACCGCCGCAAGGTGCAGGGCGTACAGATCGCGTATTTCGCCGGTACTCCGGCGGAAATGATGAGCGATTACGACGACCACCGCTTCCGTCAGCAGTGTCCGGATGAGATCACTGCCGAAGCGGCAGACTATATTGCAAACGAACCGATGATCCGTGCGATTTTTGCGGGCCATCTGCACTTCAGCCACGAAACTCCGTATTTCGGACGGATGCAGTATGTGACCGGCGGCGCAGGGGATCGCGTTGCGCGACTCATTGAGATCGACTGAACCTATTCCTTATCCTTAATTTTTCGGCTCTGTCCCACAGAAAGGCGTATTATCCGTGAAGTATTTTTTCCAGAAGTTCAAAAAACAGCTCCTGCGGCTTCTTGCGGCCGTGCTTGTGTTCGGCGCAGCCATGCTGGTACTGCTGTATTTTCTGGGTTACTATGATTTTTCATTCCTTGACCGCTACAAAGTTCTCGGAGAAATCTTCGATGATGCACCGATCACGAGTCAGAACGGGCCGTCGGCATTTTTCGATCCGTCCGGTCTGTTCGACGACGAGGAATCCCTGATTTCCGGCGATGAACCGACGGATTCCCTGTCCGGCACATCGGCTTCCGGACGTCCGGAGGCATCGTCCGGTCTGCCGGAAGATTACCTTTATTATGAAACCAAGTCCGTAAAGAGCGTCTATACGGATGATCGTCTCCCCGACAAGCTGCTGACCAATTCGAAAAACGGCGGCGACACCGTGGCGGAACTGGAGGAAGACGGATACTATGCGTCCGGGATCTCCTATTCCGAAGCCGGTCTGAATTTTGTTCCACCGAGTCCCGTGATTCCGGAACCGGAATCTGCGGAAGGCGAAGAAACGCCCGAACCGGCGGAAATTCCCGAGGAAGATCTGATTCCGAAGGTTGTGACGGGAACGTTCGTTCCCGGCGAGACCGTACTCGGCAAGATGACGTTCTCCTTCAAGCTGCCGGAGGAATTTTCGTACCGCAAGCGTCAGGTCGTGAAGGAAACGGTCACCTCGCCCGACGATGACGGCGAATGGTTCGTGACCGAAACGAAGGAACGCGAACAGCGTCCGGCAGTGGAACTCTACATGGGGTACATCCTGCTTGACAACAAGCTGAATCTTTCGATGATCGCATCCGACGCGACGCCGCTGAGCATCGTGGACGACAAGGTCTACTCTCCCGCTTATGTGCGTGACCGGTACGACCGTCCTCTGTTCGTCCGTGATTCCGTGGCGGAAGAAGGCGGAACGGTCTACTTCTATCTGGATACGGACGGTCAGAACTTCATCGCCGCGGATTACGATCCCGTCGAGGAAGACCGCGGGCTGAAATTTGACTACCCGGCATCCTACGGGAAGTCCGATACGGGGATCACTACCGACAAAAACGGCGTGACGGGACGCTTTGCGTACGTCATGCGCGGCGTCGGCATGGTGACGGGATACGATTACACGAACGCGTACGCATTCACGGAAAACCGTGCGGCAGTCACGACGGCAAAGAACCGCGGCGGTCTGTTTTTCATTGACGAAAACGGAAACCGCGTGTTTGATACGTGGAAGTATTACTTCAACGAACACGGCCGCGACGTATACGAGAACCTGGTTCTCCCGCTGACGGACGGCATCGAGAACATCGGCTTCTTCTACTTCGATCACGGGCTGACCAGAGTCCGCCGGCAGGTGATCGACGCGTACAACTGGGCGTATGTCCGCAGAGTACGCACGATGAAGGACGAACAGATCCTGATCCGTACGGACGGAACGGAATACGAACTCCCGGCGGGCTATACGCTGGAAGGCTATTCCGACGGCATGATCCTTCTCTCGAAGGACGGACGGTACGGCTTCATCGACTACACGGGCGAATGGATCGCGCAGCCGATCTACACGGCGGCGACGCCGTTTGTATGCGGGCTGGCGACCCTGACGACCGAAGACGGCCGGGTCGGCATGATCGACACGGAAGGAAACATCGTCCTGCAGTTCACGTATGACTACATTTCTCAGGTATCCGACGGTCTGATCGCGGCTTTCCGCGAGGAAAACGGCTGGACGATCCTGAAAATGATGGAAAAAGACAGCGTCGGCGCATAATTATCAGTTGCGATTTAAATTTTATATTTAAATAAAAATATCATAAGAAAACACGAGGAACACACCAATGCCTATTTTCGGTAAGAACAAGAAGAACGAAAACGAAAACGAAAATCCGATCGAAAACACCGCAGCGGAAACCGCGGAAAACGAAGTGGAAACCCAGACCGTAACGTCCGCGTCCACGAAGAAGTACGAAACTCCCGAAGGCTTTGACTTCAACCGTTACTTCCTCGCAGAACGCCGCATCGTTCTGGAAAACGTAAACTACGAAGTACATCCGGTACAGCCGAACGGTCAGGTCAAGCTCAACGGTAAGGACACCATCATCGCACAGGTTGTCGGCAATGCAGGCGTAAAGGTTACCTACAACCGTACCCTGAAGTTCGATCCCGAAGGACCGTTCTCCCTTTCCGTATCCTTTGCAGTCATGCTCGTCTTCAATCCGGGCACCCGCGATGAAATCGACTGGAAGACCATCGACGTAGCAAACGAATTCCGCAAGGCATGCCCTGCCCTTGTAACCACCATGATGAGCCGTGCGACTCTGCTTGTAGCGGAAATCACTTCCGCATCCGGCGGCGCACCGATCATTCCCCTGAAGTAAGGACACCGTTCCGGTGTAACGAAAGAAAAAAGCACCGCAGGTGCTTTTTTCAAAATTTATGCCAATGCACGCGGCGGCGCATAAGAGGTCTCCGGCATGAGACCTCTTATGAATCTCCCGCATCCTGCACCCCTTCGGGCGGATTGCTTTTTCAGCGAAGGGCAAAGAGAAGACAGCAGTATAACCGTATAATAAAAAAGATTTCAGATATACAATATCGAAAAAATGACCGATGGTCATTTTTCTTCCTTTTAGCAGAACGAAAGATTCAGACCGAAACGAGATTTTATGAAGAAGAAAGAACAATATAATAATCAATCCATTACGTCCCTCAAAGGACCCGACCGCGTCCGGAAACGCCCTGCCGTTATTTTCGGCTCCGATGGTCTGGAAGGCTGTGAACATTCCGTTTTCGAAATCCTCTCGAACTCCGTTGACGAAGCGAAGGAAGGTTTCGGAAGCGTTATCCATATTACCGCATACCGCGACAAGTCCATCGAGATTGAAGACTTCGGCCGCGGGATCCCCGTCGGCTGGAACGAAGCCGAACAGCGCTGGAACTGGGAGCTCGTCTACTGCGAACTCTACGCCGGCGGCAAATACGACAACAACTCCGACGACGCGGCGTACCAGTATTCTCTCGGGCTGAACGGGCTCGGCGCCTGTGCGACCCAGTATTCGAGCGAATTTTTCGAAGTACGGTCGTACGACGGAACGAATGTGTCCGAGATCCATTTCGAAAAGGGCGAACCCGTGACCGAACTGATGGTGCGTCCGCTCGAACGGAAGGAAAAGCGGACGGGTACCGTCCAGCGGTGGCGTCCCGACCTTGAAGTTTTCACCGAGATCGACATCCCGCGCGAATATTTTTCCGATATGCTCAAGCGGCAGGCGGTCGCCAACCCCGGCATCCGTTTTGTCTTCCGCTGGGAAGTTGAAAAGCCGCCGGTAACGGAGGAAGCTCCCGCGAAGAGATCGAAGAAGTCCGACAAGCCGGAACAGTATTTCGAGACCGAAGAATTCTTCTACGAAAACGGCATCGCGGACTATATCGCGGAAGTGACCGGCGATACGGCGGAAACGAAGATCGCGCAGTTCCATCTGGAAACGAAGGGCCGCGACCGCGAGGACATGAAGGACTACAAGTTCATCGTGGATGTAGCCTTCACGATCTCCAAGACCGTGCATATGCTCGAGTACTATCACAATTCCAGTTTCCTTGAACACGGCGGTTCTCCGGAACGCGCGGTGAAGACGGCGTTTGTCTATGCCATCGACAAGCGGCTGAAGGCGGCGGGAAAATATAATAAAAATGAAGCGAAGATCACGTTCCAGGACGTTGAGGACTGTCTGGTCCTCGTGTCCAACGGCTTCTCCACGCAGGCGTCCTACGCGAACCAGACGAAAAAGGCGATCACCAACGCATTCATTGCGGAGGCGATGACGGATTTCCTGAAGGAGCAGCTCGAATATTTCTTCGCGGAAAATCCCATGGATGCGGACAAGATCTGCGCGCAGGTGCTGGTCAACAAGCGTTCGCGCGAACAGGCGGAATCGACCCGTCTGAATCTCAAGAAGAAGCTGGCGTCGTCCACGGATGTGGCAAGCCGCGTGGAAAAGTTTGTGGCATGCCGATCGAAGGATCCGGAGGTCCGCGAACTGTTCATCGTAGAAGGGGATTCCGCGATGACGTCGTGCAAGATGGCGCGTGATGCGGAATTCCAGGCGATCATTCCGGTCCGCGGCAAGACGCTGAACTGCATGAAGGCGACGTACGACCGTATTTTTAAGAATGATATTGTCGTGGATCTGCTGCGCGTGATCGGATGCGGCGTGGAGATCCAGACGAAGAACAAGGCGGACATGGTACCGTTTGACATGGCGAATCTGCGCTGGTCGAAGATCATCATCTGTACGGATGCCGACGAAGACGGATTCCAGATCCGCACGCTTCTGCTGACGATGTTCTACCGGCTTCTCCCGACGCTTCTGAAGGAAGGGCGCGTCTACATTGCGGAGTCGCCGCTGTACGAGATCACGCCGGCGAAGGGTGAACCGCTGTTTGCGTACAACGAGCCGGAAAAGGCGGAAATCATCAGGAAACTGGAAGCAGCGAAGACGAAATACACGCTGCAGAGATCGAAGGGTCTCGGTGAAAACGAAGCGCAGATGATGTCGAAGACGACGATGAATCCGGCGTCGCGGCGTCTGATCCGGGTGACACCGGCGGATGCGGCGGCGACGGCACGGATGTTTGAACTGATGCTCGGGGATGATCTTGCAGGGCGCAAGAAGTACATCGCCGAACACGGGGCGGAGTATCTGGCGGTAGCCGACATCTGAGGGGGACGCGACTTCGTCGCGGAAGGTGGAAAAACGACCCTGCGGGTCGTTTTTCTTGAATTATGCGCCTGCGCGGCGCAGCGCACAAAGGGGCTCAGGCGCCGCCCCTTTGTGAATACCGGCTGGGGGAGACCCTGGGGGTCTCCGGAAGCCCTTTGGGCTGATGTTATATTTCAGCTGTGGGGTATAGAATACGAACGAGACGCTTATACCGTCCGTATGGGAAGTCGATTCTGGC
>JAFYOX010000004.1 GCA_017547755.1 Clostridia bacterium
CAAAAAATCCGCACAGCACAAAACCGCTGTAACAGATTAAAAAGTTTTGAAGGGAGTTTGAGGGGAACTTTTGAAAAAGTTCCCCTCAAGAAATTTCGCCAAAACAATATTTTGTAATCAGAGCTTCACGCGGATCATGTTCCAGGACTGCTTGCCGAGAGTTGCCTTGATCGCGGTGCCGTTAGCGGAAGCGTCACCGGAAGCTTCCGGGACGACGTTGTCCGGATTTTCAGCAGTGTTGATCGCCTTCAGGTCGTCGTGATAGAGAACGACGTGCTCGATGATTTCCGGTTTTCCGGTGAAGGCGGAGAGATCGAAGGTGAATTCGCTGGCTTCTTCGAGGGAGCGGTTGACCGCGAAGATGTCGAGTTCGTTCGTGTCTTCGTGCAGGACTGCGAGGGATTCCACGTAGGGAACATTCTTTACGCGGTCGGTGGAGTAGGTTTCGCATTCCACGCGGGTGTCGAGAACCTTGCCGCGTCCGTACTGGGACATGTACATGAACGGATAGAAGATCGTCTGCGCCCAGCATCTGCCGCCGTTTTCGGCGTTTTCCGTCATGATCGGCGCAATGACGTTCACGAGCTGCGCAAGGCACGCCATCTTTACGCGGTCGCAGTGACGGAGCAGGGTCATCATCAGACAGCCGACAACGAGTGCGTCTTCGAAATTGTAGATGTCTTCCAGCTGCGGCGGTGCGATGGACCACTTTTCAAACGGTGCGCCGTGGCTGTGGAACCATACGTTCCATTCGTCGAAGGACAGATACATCGTCTTGCGGGAACGCTTGATCTTCTTCACGTAGTCCGCAATGCCGCAGACCGTCTGGATGAACGTGTCCATTTCAAGGTTGCACGCGAGGAAGGACGGCGTGTCGTTCGACGGATTGCCGTAGTAGTTGTGCAGAGAGAGGTAGTCCACGTGATCGTATACGTGGCGGAGAACTTCTTCTTCCCATTCGCCGCACATGCTGTAGTTGGACGAGCCGCACGCAACCAGCTCAATGGACGGGTCCGTCCACTTCATCAGCTTCGCCGCTTCCGCCGCAACACGGCCGTATTCCGTCGCAGTCTTTGCGCCCATCTGCCACGGGCCGTCCATTTCGTTGCCGAGGCACCATACCTTGATGCCGAACGGTTCTTCAAAACCGTTCGCACGACGCCGGTCGGAGTATTCGGTTCCGCCCGGATGGTTGCAGTATTCCACCAGCTGACGCGCTTCTTCGGGACCGCGCGTGCCGAGGTTGACCGCCATCATTACCTGCGAATCCGCCTTTCTGCACCAGCTCTGGAACTCGTCGATGCCGACTTCGTTCGTTTCGGTCACGCCCCATGCCAGTTCGAGTCTGCGCGGACGCTTCGACTTGTCGCCGGTACCGTCTTCCCACTTATAGCCGGAAACGAAGTTCCCGCCGGGATAACGGATGATCGGCACGCCGAGCTTCTTCACCATATCGATGACGTCGCCGCGGAAGCCCTCGTCATCCGCCGTCGGATGACCGGGTTCGTAGATGCCGTGGTACACGGCGCGGCCGAGGTGCTCGATGAACGACCCGAAGATGCGGGGGTCGACATCGCCGACGGTGAACGCCGGATGAAGGTGGAGAGTGGATTTCTTCATATTTTTATCCTCCTGACAGAGATTATGTAATTGCAAATCGCTCGTGATTATAAGGATGAAAAACTCCCTGCGGTCGTTTTTCTTGGATTTAATGTCCCTGCGCGGGACGGGCGCCAAAGAGGCTCGGTCGCGAGCCTCTTTGGAATCTCGGCGACCAAAGGGGACACCCCTTTGGATACCCCGACGTTTGTGTGACTCGCGCTTGAGCGCTCGGACAGACAGCGGTTTTCACACGGCAGACTGTTTGGAAGTTACAAAGTTGGGTACAAATCTGTCCAAATCGTACGTTCAGTAGAAACAGCGGTGGAAGTTATCCTTTCATTGGAAAGAGCAGTAATCGCCACCCTTAGCCCCCGGCGGTCAGCCAGAATCGACTTCCCATACGGACGGTATAAGCGTCTCGTTCGTATTCTATACCC
>JAFYOX010000049.1 GCA_017547755.1 Clostridia bacterium
CGATACGTTCCCGCGTGCCGGAAGAGAGACAGAGCGTCTGTCTGCTCCGCTGACCGCTGCCGTGTTCCGCCATGACGGCGGGACGGAACGGGGCATTTTTTCGGGAAGAAAAGCAGAAGAGTTGGAAAAGACGCAATGAATCGCATATCGAACTGTTTCGGACGAAAGTCCGGTTTTACCCTGGTTGAGCTTCTGGTGGTGATCGCCATCATCGGGATCTTGATCGGTCTTCTTTTACCGGCGGTACAGGCTGCGCGGGAAGCGGCGCGGCGCATGAAATGCTCGAACAATGTCAAGCAGATTGTCCTGGCATTCCATTCGTTCCACGATACGTACGGCGAACTTCCGCCGGAATGCAAACTCGACGCGGCCAAGCGGACGAGCGAAGGCTATGGGATTCTGACCAAGGTCCTTCCTTATATGGAGCAGGGGAGCATTTACACGCAGATCGACTTTAAAAAGGACTACAAGGAGGATGAGGGGGACGGGGACTATGACGGGACCGAAGGCCTGGCGAAAGTGCGCGTGCCCGCGTTCCTGTGCCCGAGCTGTTCGAATGAAGAGTCGAGCATGAAACAGTACGGGCAGGAGCTCGAATGTATTACTGCCCACTACTACGGAATTTCCGGCGCGGTCGGCAAGAAAAACGAGTCAACCGAGTATCACCTCGCCCGCACGAAAGAGGATAACAGCATCAGCTTCTACGGGCAGGAGATGAGCGGCGGTCCCTGTGCCGATAACGGCGTGTTCTTCGAGAACAAGGGTGTGAAGTTCGGCGACATCACCGACGGCCTTTCAAATACGCTCGGAATCGGCGAGATCGCCCACAGGGATTATGAAGGATATTTCGCCTGGGTCCGGGGCGGCTACTATTTCATGGGCGGTCCGGTGATCTACGTCAGCTCGAAGAACGTCGAATGGGAACTGAACGCGATCAAAGACCAGAATGACGAAAATCACGATCAGTACAAGACATTCTACAGCACCGGCTCTTTTTCAAGCCATCATCCCGGCGGGGTGATGTTCGGGATGATGGACGGGAGCGTGCGGTTTGTAAACGATACGGTTGACAAAAAGGCGCTCCTGCGCGCCGCCAGCCGGAAAGGGCACGAACCGAACACTCTCTGAGAACAGAAAGGTCCTTTGTGAGAATCCGTTTTCTTTCCTATGCGTTTGCCGCAGTGCTCCTCTGTGCGGTTTCTTCCGCCGGTTCAGCGCTTTGCGCCGCCGACGGCGGTGAGATTGTCGTTACGGGGGAACCGACGCAGGAGGATCGCGCGGCATGGGAGAAGACACGTCTTGAAATGACCGCGTTCGGCGCGGAATATCTCCGCCGTAATCAGGAAGAATGCGGCGGCTGGACGACCGAAAAAGGGATCGGCACAAGTCTGGTCGTTCTTCTCGGTCTGCTCCGCGCGGGATATTCTCCGGACGACCCGACGGTCAGGCGCGGAACCGACTACGTTCTGCGCGCGGTCCAGACGGACGGCGGAATCTATACGCCGGGGGGACATATCCCCGTCTACGAATCGTGTCTGGCACTTTCCTGTTTCGCGTATGCCA
>JAFYOX010000050.1 GCA_017547755.1 Clostridia bacterium
AAAACTGCGGGTAACAGGACTTGAACCTGCACGGTTGCCCAACGGATCCTAAATCCGTCGCGTCTGCCAGTTCCGCCATACCCGCATAAGATTATTATACCACAGTCTGCACCGCTTGTCAAGAATTTACACGGGACAAAGTCTGTACGATCCGCAAAGGAAAGAGGGGAACTTTTGAAATAGTTCCCCTCGGATTTTTTTGGATATCTGCGGAAATCAATGGTCGTCCTTGATCTTTTCGATCTTTTCGATGAGTCGGTCCATGACTTTCTTATAGGCTTTTTCACCCTTCGCATACACGGAGGTGAAGCTGTTGCTCTTGTTGGTGTAAAGAACGTGACGGAGCAGGTTCTGCGAGCAGGAGTTCAGGCTGTAGGTGTGAATCCAGCCGAAGTCGATGTTGATGCCGTCCATAGCGATATCGAGCATTTCCGCAGTGTCGGGGTCACGGATGTACTTGCCGTTCAGAACGAGGTCATAGTACGCCGGAGTTACATAACGGTAGGATTCGGCTGCCATTGCTTCCATAACGGCGGAGACCATCGAAGGATCGTTGACGGAAACCGGGATACCGCCGATGGAGTACTGGTCGTGTACGAAGGTGTAGTAGTTCTGCTGATTTTCGTCCCACTTCGGAAGCGGAAGAAGTGCATAGTCGCTTTCCATTTCACGGATCTGCTCGGTGTGCATGATACGGAGCGGGGAGAACATCATACGGTCGTCCGCAAGCATCTGCGCGATGACATCCTGTTCCGCGTCACCGTTGTTGGCGGGAGTAAAGACTGCCTGGTTGTCCATGTAGTGCGGGTACAGCTTTTCGATGACGGAAGACATCTTGTCGATATCCACGCCGAACGTGGGAACGTCGTTTTCATCCTTCTGGCAGATGGTGAGGTCGAAAGCACTCCAGTAAACGTCGAGACCGATTTCACCGCCCATGGAATAACCGAAGACGTCGTTCTGGTCCTTCGCGCCGTTGCCGTTCGCGTCCAGATATACCTGGGATGCCATATCCATCATGGTGTCGAACGTCCAGGTACCTTCACGTACCAGTTCATACGGACTGCCGAAGCCGTAGTCTTCGAGCATCTGCATATTTGCATACATAACGAAGGAAAGCTTGGTCAGGGAAGTGAACAGGTCGCCGGTTGCGAAGAATGCACAGCCCATGATCGAGCTCTGCTTGGTGTAATACTGGCTCCACCACGGCTGGTCGAGATTCAGATATTCCGGATATTCGCCGAGGAGGTTGTAATAGTTGCCGTTGACGCCGTACTGAACGGTGTCGACTGCACTGCCGACGTGAAGCTGGAATTCATCGTTGCCGGCGGTAACGTTGTTGTTGATGAGAGTGTTGGTGGAGTCGTTCAGCGTGTAGTCGATGACAACGTTCAGACGTTCTTCGACGGAGAGGTCGCGGTCATAAACTGCGTCGTTGACGACTTCGCCGTTGAGTTCTTCAACGAACATTTCACCGGTGAACCATGCCTTGGTACGTGCGAGGACCATCATGTTTGCGCCGTTGTAGTCGAGTTCCGGCAGATCGTCCGGGGTATTTTCACGGGTGATTTCGGTTTCTTCCACCACTGCTTCTTCGGCGACGATTTCACCGGAAGCTGTCGGTGCTGCTGTGGTTTCCGCGTTCTCGGTACCTTCCGAGCAGCCGACCAGAACGGTCTGACCGAGCATCAGAAGTGCCAGAACGAGCGTAAGCATCTTCTTTTTCATAGGATATACTCCTTCTATATTTTTAACACAGGTACAAAATATTGTAATTTATAGTATACCATGCTATCGGATATTTTTCCATTGCTTTTCTGTATGAAATGTTGGAATCTCTTTTGTGAATTATAACTATTTAAATGGGCTATAAAATAGTCATTTTGTTGAGGCGAACGTGCATATTTGGGAACTTTCAAAAAAATACGGTGAGAATCTTTCGGAAAAGATTCTCACCGCGGATATTCCGTTTATCTGTTGATGAATTCCAGAAATCTCTGGATGTGCAGATCCCAGTATTCCCAGGTATGTGCGCCCGGGTCTTCTTCGTAGGTGTAGTCGAAGGGATTGCCTTCGATGGACTGGAAGAAGTCGCGGGTCTGATGTGCCGCGCCGAGAAGGAAGTCGTCCGCGCCGGTCGAATGGTAGATGCGCGGGCAGGGAAGTCCTTCGTCAACGATCTTCTTCGCATTGCCGAAGACGTCTTCTTCGGTACCTTCCAGTTCGCGTCCGTCGAAACGGATGTAGGAATAATACTGTTTTTCCGGGTCCAGCGCGTGCGTTGCCACCGGAAGCGGAGAATTCAGCGCACCTGCGGAGAGACAGCCGATCGCCGCATACTTGTCCGGGTTCGCCAGACCGATCTTCATGCAGCCCGCGCCGCCCATCGAAAGACCGGCGATGAAGTTGTCTTCTCTGGCGGTCGAGAAGCCGAACATGGAGGCAAGGGTCTGCGGAAGTTCCTTTGCGATGTAGTCGTAGAACTTCCCGCCGTGTGCGAGGTTGGTGTAGGACGACAGTTCCACGTCGGGCATGACGACGGCCATGCCGTACGGAGCGACGTAGCGTTCGATGGAGGTGCGTCTCTGCCAGATGGTGCAGTCGTCGGACATCCCGTGAAGGAGCCAGAGGACCTTGACGTTATCGTTTTCGGCGGTTTCCATGCCGATCAGCTTGCTCGATTTCTGCGGAAGGATGATGTCGCACGACACACCGCGTCCGAGCGCATTGGAACGTAAAGAGGCGTGAATGAGTGCCATGTCAGATCTCCTTTCTTGCCTTGCGGTATTCTCTGATGTAGCGGAGGACGGACTGAATTTCGCGGTCCCAGTAGTACCACGAGTGGTTGCCGGGCGTCTGCGTGTAGGTCAGGTCGTAGCCGAGGGATACGAGATGATCGCGGAACGCCGTGTTTGCGGAGAAGAGGAAGTCTTCCGTGCCGCACCACATAAAGAACTTCGGCAGATTGCCGCCGGCTTCCTTTACGGTCTTCGCAAGGTGCCAGAGGTCGTTTTCGGAGCCGTCGAAATCCTTGATATCGCCGAAAATGTCGGCAAAATAGGTGTTTTCCGGATGGTCGGGATTGTAGAGCCACTTCGGGTCGAACGCACCGGACAGCGGAGCCGCCACGGAGAACGTGTCGGGATAGGTCAGCGCGATGGCTGCGGAACCGTAGCCGCCCATCGAGTTGCCGGCGAGGTAGGTGTCCTCGCGTTTGTGGGACATCATCGGGAAGAAGGAACGGCAGATTTTCGGCAGTTCTTCGCCCACGAAGGTACGGTATTTTCCGCCGAGCTTCATGTCGGTGTACCAGCCGAGATAGGTCGTGGGCATGACGATGGCGATGCCTTCGTATTCGGCGTAGCGTTCAATGGACGTCTGGCGGGACCATGTGGAGTGGTCGTCGGACATACCGTGGAGCAGATAGAGCGTCGGGTAGGGCTTGTCGGCGTTCTGCGGGAGAATGACGTTCATGGACATGCACATTCCGAGAACGTCGGAGAAGAATTTGACTTCCAGAAAAGCCATGGATAAAACCTCCTTTGAAGGATCATATTTTTCGGTGTTTACGGACTATATAAATAAGGAAGGAAACCGCCGCGACTCCGCAGGCGGCGCCGCAGGTGTCGATCAGCATATCGCGGAGCATGCACGCACGTCCGGGAACGAAATACTGATGGACTTCATCGGAAACGGCGTACAGCGCACAGATACCGAGCGAAAACAGAGAGGTTTTCTTTACGGACAGACCGTAGGTGGATACGGCGGACGTGACGAGGATGCCGAGCATTCCGAAAATGCAGAAATGCGCGGATTTCCGGACGATATACGAGAGCGATTCGATTTTCGCGTGCTGATCGTCATAGGAAAGCGAGAGAAAATCATCTTCGAAGATTTCGAGAAGAGAGCGGATGAATCCGCCGGACGATTCGGACGATTCGGCGGCCGTTTCCATGGAGAAGGAAAAAATCAGCGCCATCCAGAGAACGACGGCGATCCATAGGGGGATGCGGAACGATTTCGGCATAGGCTTCCTTTGCGTGATATACTTTTAGGATTATTATACCATTTTATTCCGAAGATGTACAGCGTTATACGAAAAAACAGCGCAAAAAATGCACCGCAGAAAGGGTACGGTGCATTTTTGAGATGGATTTACCGCATCAGCGGCGCGGTACGGTCACAGCCGTCGCATCCGGTGATGATTTCGCCGCGGTACGATGCGGCGTACGCATTGGCGTAAATGCCGAGAAAATAGACGGCGTTTTCGGGACTGACGGAAAGAAGCCGGCGGGACTGTCCGTTGATCTCGACTTCCGCGAAGTGGAAGAGCCGCCCGAGATTTTTCAGCTTTCCGTAAAGTTCGTCTTCCTTTGCCGTGTCAATTCCCGCGTCACGGAGAAGAACGGCGAGTTCGCATTTTTCGGGACGTTCCGGCGTGCGTTTCAGCATCGTGACGATGCAGGACAGAATGTCCGGATCGGCGAGTGCGGCGAGGTACGCGGAGGAACGCTCGTTGATATAGAGACCGCAGCCGTCCTTCGGTTCGGGAACGGTCGTGCAGAGGGAAAAGTCGGGATGTTCGAACATGACGCCGTTCAGCTCGTCCGTATTCAGATGGATCCGGCACATCGGATCCTTCGGCATCCAGTTCCACCACGGTTCATCCCCGCAGTCACGCCATGTTGACGCCTTGTACGCCGCCGTGATCACGTCGTACGTCCGGCGGTCGAAGGATTTTGCGGGATCCCCTGCCGTGATATAATCGAACAGCGCCGGCATGACCGCTTCGGCGGAGGTGTATTTGTGTCCGAACAGCAGATCGATGGAGATATCCAGCGCGTCCGCGATGTCCGGCAGGATCGACGTGTCGGGAAGGGTGTCGTTGGTCTCCCATTTCGAGACCGCCTGACCGCTCACACCGACCTTGGACGCCAGTTCTTCCTGCGTCAGTCCGCGCAGGGTACGGAATTTTTTGATATTTTCGGAAAATGTCATCACTTAGACCTCCTGTTCTTTCACGAAAATCGGCTGATAATTCGCGTTGTAGATTTCGAAGGTATCGCCGTTTCCGAAGGTTTCGTATGCACAGCTCAGGATTGCCAGATACAGTCCGAGTTTCCGGCTCTGGATTCCCCAGTAAATCTGCTGACGGCCTTCCAGCAGTTCCACTTCCTGTGAATGAGTAGTGTATTTCAGAAAGGCTTCTGCTTTTTCTTCCGGAATTCCCGCTGCTTCCGCCGCATATTCGGAGGTAAAGTAGAACGGGAACGTTTCGGTCAGAAGGACTATCAGCAGCTTCCGGATGTCGGGATCGGCAAGGAATCCGAGCAGAACGGAGAAATTCTCCGACATGGTATCGAGCCATCCGAAATTTTCGCTGTTTCGGAGAAGATTGAGGGACAGATTGTTTTCCGGTGAATTGACAAAGAGGGAGAATATCCGGCTGGTGAACACGCCGGTTGCGCGGCATCCGGATTCCTGATAATCTTCTTTCAGCAGGCTCGGCGGAACAAATCCGTCTTCCCCTTCGCATATGTCGGCACGCAGACGCTTCAGTACGTCGAACGCTCCGGAAAACGCACGCAGAGCGGCTTCGTTCGGCGCGGGTGCCGCGTTATTTTTGGACGGTACAGCTTCAAATCCGCACAGTTCGTCGAGCGTTGCGCCGTAATGCGCCGCGATCTTCATCATCGCTGTGACATCCGGTTCGCCTTCCGCGTTTTCCCATTTGGATACCGTCCGGTTCGATACGCCGAGCAGTTCCGCAAGCTGTCCCTGCGTTTCTCCTGCCGCGTTCCGGTATTTCGCAATATTTTCTGCAAGACTCATAAAATACAACCTCCGTTCGGATTGTGGATAGAAATTTGATCGATCAGCGGAATTCCTCTGTGACTATAGTATATCCCAAACCACACGGAGAATCAATGGATGTGGAAGTTATAAAATCCCGGATTTCGGGAAGGTACCCGGAAAATCCCCTCTTGCAATCGCGCCGGTATCATAGTATAATGGAAGAAAAAACGCAAAGGAGACTACCTATGTACAGCAAATATCGTATTACCCGGACAGCGGCGACCGTTGCCGCGCTGATGGGCTTCGAAAAACCGGCGTGCGCCGAAGAAGCGAACGAACTTGTTCTGGAAAACGCAAGACGTGCCCTGCCGGAAGGAACCGCGACCTTCGACCGCGTGCTGATGTACAATCCCGACGCCGTTGCGCTGTGGCTGTATCCGAAGTACACCGATCTGTTTATCCCCGCTGTGATGAACACCGACCTCCAGATTCCCGCGGAATCCGTGATGCCGTCGGTCACGCCCGTGTGCTTCGCGTCCATGTATACCGGCGCGATGCCGGAGATCCACGGCATCCGCAAGTATACGAAGCCGGTTCTGACGACCGATACCCTGTTTGATGCCGCCATCCGTGCCGGAAAGAAGTGCGCGATCGTTGCGGAAAGCGACTGCAGCATTGCGAAGATCTTCCTCGAACGCGAACTCGATTACTTCATCTACGATACCATCGACGAAGTCAACGCCAAGGCGCTCGAACTCATCGCGGCGGATGAACACGACCTCATCGTCGTCTACAACGGCAACTACGACTCCACCATGCACAAGTGTGCGCCCGAAAGCGCGGAAGCTCTCGCCGAACTGAAGCGCAATTCGGACGATTTCGCCGCTCTCGTGGACGCCGTCCGCACCCACTGGAAGGGACATAATACCTTCTACGGCTACTGCCCCGACCACGGCTGTCACGAAATCGACGGCAAAAACGGCAGCCACGGCCTCGACCAGGACGAAGACATGCTCGTTATCCATATGTTCGGAACTTACATCGGTTAAAATTGTTCAGGGAGAACCTTACGTCAAAGGTTCTCCCTGAGTTTTTTTATTATGAGCCGGTCGATTTGTAGTGATGGATGCCCAGTTTCCACAGGAGCAGGCAGGGGATCAGGAAGACGGCGGAAAGGAGCGGGAGAAGCGCATAGCCGAAGGTATCGACCCGTCCGGTCAGGTAGAGCAGAGGGTAATACTGGCACAGCGCGAGCGGAACCACGAAGGTGCAGAAGCGCAGGATCCCGTCCCCGTAGATCGAGAACGGATACGCGCCGAACTGACGGCCGCCGTCCGTGAAGATATTCATGAATTCCAGACCTTCCGTCGTAAAGAAGCAGACCGATGCGTAGATGATGAACAGTCCCGTGAAGACGACCGTGCCGCCGAGGATCATCAGAACGAGCGTCAGGATCTTATCCCATGTCCACACGACGCCGCAGGTCGGGATGATGACGCAGAACATGACAAGTGCCTGGAAAAAACGTCCGAGTCGGGTGAACTCGATCTTGGAGCCGAGCACCTGCAGGATCAGACCCCGCGGACGGACCATGATCCGGTCGAATTCCCCGTTGCCGAGCATCGGTGCGAACCGGTCGAAGCCGCGCGCAAAGCATTCCGCGGTCGAAAATGCCATCAGCACCGCCGCAAAGCAGAGCATCACTTCGTTCATCGTGAAGCCTTCCACCGCGTGGAAGCGCTGCATGAGGAAGAAAATTCCGAGAAACGCCGAAAAGGACGTGAGAAGCTGTCCGAGAAGCGTGAAAAAGAAGGAGACCTTGTACTGCATCTGGCTCCGGAGCTGGATCATAAAATAGCGGAAATACAGTTTCATCGGCTCATCCTCCCTGTACCACGACTTTTTTCAGTGCCGCACGCATCCACAGCCATCCGCCGCCGATCAGAATGAACGTCCAGAACAGCTGCATCCCCGTGAGAAACCACATTTCGTCTCCCGTGATGCTTCCGCTGTAAATGCGGAACGGCAGATTCTGCATGACGCCGAACGGCGTCATTTCGATCACGCGGCGCATTGCCGCCGGCATGAACGGAAGGGGCAGTTCACTGCCCGAGAGAAAATCCGCGATGCTCTGCGCGACCATGCGTACGCCTGTTGCATTGACGGTGTAGAAGCACGCGCAGTAGATCAGCATGGAAAATGCCGTCACGACGAACATCCCGAGGACCATGGTCAGAACGAACATGACCGCGTGCAGCGGTGTGGGCGGCAGGGTCAGTCCGTACGGATCGGGAAGAAGCGACGCCACGATCAGGATCGGGAAGCACCGCAGGACGGCTTTCGATACGCGCGCCGCCACCGTTTTTGTGAACCACAGAGTGTAAATATCCAGCGGACGCACCAGTTCGTAGGCGATCGATCCGTCGGAGATCATGCTGAGAATGTCGCTGTCGTAATACCAGTTCATGAACAGCGCAAGAAATGCCTGCTGCAGCCAGACATACGACGCAAGCTGGGAAAATTCCATCGGAAACGCTTCCGGATCGGCGCGGCAGAACGCGGAGTACAGCAGGATGTACAGAAATCCCCACGCAAACTGCGTTGAGATTCCTGCCAGTGCCGCTGCGCGGTACTGCAGTCCGCCGATGAACCGGATGCGGAAATACGTCAGATACTTTTTCATATATCGAACTCCTTGTAGAGTGATACGATCAGCTCTTCCGCGGTGGTTCCTTCGACGGAAAGGTCGGTGATGGATACGGCAGAGGAAAACACCTCGATGGCGCGGGAAACGGAGAGAATGTCCGTGTTGACGGAGCAGACGGCGTGTCCGTTTTCACAGCTCTGCACCGTCACGCCGTCGAGCGGCGGCAGGGTGCCGTCGGTAAACTGCAGGTTCATGCGGCGGACGGAGGAGCTTTTCGATTTCAGCTCGGAGAGGGAGCCGTCGAGCAGGATCCGTCCCGTGCCGATCAGCAGGATACGCTCGGTGAGAGCTTCGATGTCCTGCATATCGTGCGTGGTCAGGATGACGGTGGTTCCCCGTTCGCGGTTGATTTTCTTGATGAATTCCCGGACGGCGATCTTCGATACGGCGTCCAGACCGATGGTCGGTTCGTCGAGAAAGAGCACCGACGGACGGTGGAGCAGGGAAGCGGCGATCTCGCACCGCATCCGCTGACCGAGGGAAAGCTGGCGCGCCGGTGTACGGACGATCTCGGACAGGTCGAGCAGAGTCACCAGTTCGTCGAGGGAATCACGGTACACGGGTGCGGAAATGCGGTAGACATCCTTCAGCAGTTCGAAAGAGTCGATGACGGGCACATCCCACCAGAGCTGTGAACGCTGACCGAAGACGACCCCGATGTTTGCGGCATGCGCCGCACGGTTTTTCCACGGGGTCAATCCGTTTATGGTGCATTCGCCCGCATCGGGGGTGAGAATTCCGCTCATGATTTTGATGGTGCTGCTTTTTCCGGCGCCGTTCGGGCCGATGTAGCCGACCATTTCGCCGTCATTGATGCGGAACGAAACGTCGGACAGCGCGTGGATTTCGGTATATTCGCGCTTGAACAATGCTTTGACCGCTTCGCCGAAGCCGGAATTCCGGCGTGCGACGCGGAAGGTCTTTGAAATATTGTGCAGTTCGATCATAAAATTGTCACCATTTTGTTGTTTTTGCCGGTTACGGTTTTCTTGTCAGATACAGGACGAACGTGTCGTTGAAAACGATCCGGTCTCCCGCATCGCGGACGGCTTTGCGGAGTCCGTCGAAAAATTTCGTCCGGTACGGTTCCTCCAGAACGATGTGGTCACAGTGCGTTGCGGAAAATGCCGCATATTCGTCGGCGGTGAGGATCCGCTGTGCGTGATATTCGCGCCGTTCAAGGGGAGTGAATCCGTAATCCTGCGCGTTTTCGTACGCGAGACGGCAGGTATAATTCTGTTCCGGGTGGAAATACTCCGAATAGACCTCATGGATCCGGTCGTACAGTGCCGGATCGGAACTCTGATATTCCGAACGGGTCAGGAACATGGCAAGAACGCCGCCCGGCTTCAGCATTTCGTAGGTTTTCGAAAACGCGGTTTTTTCCGGTATCCACTGAATTGCCGCGGCAGAGTATACCAGATCAAACGTCTCTTTTCCGAAATCGTGGGTTTCAAAGTCATCGTTTACGATGGAGAAATTTTTGTAACGGTCAAATTTTTCCCGCATAAACGCTGTGAGATGCTCGCCGAGTTCGATGGCGGTGTAGTCGCATCCCGTTTTCAGAATCGGTTCGGTTGCCTGTCCCGTGCCCGGGCCGATTTCCAGAACCGTTTTTCCGGGAGCAAGACCGGCAGCCGCGGTCACATCGTCGAACAATGCCTGACAGTAGCGCGGTCTCCAGCGGTCAAATTCTTCCGGAATCCGGTCGAACACCTTTCTGAAATCCATAAATACCTCACTTTCTTTCTGTTGTAAAATGTAAAAACAGTGACGGGATGTAAAATTATAGCACGCCGGCGGAAGACTGTCAACGTGAATTGTATATTTTCTGAAAAGAAATATGAATTAATTTGTAAAATTGCGCGGCAAATCGGGTTTTACGAAGATTTAACATGAATCCGGTAACAGACTTGACGAACGGCTGATAAAATAAGATCACAGACATCCGCGGAAAACGACTTCCCGGGTGAAAAACATGGAAAGAAGAGCATCTTATTTATGACAATTTTTGATGTATTGACGATGATCGGCGGGCTGTGCCTGTTCCTGTTCGGGATGAACCAGATGGGCGAGTCTCTGGAACGCCGTGCAGGCGACAGCCTGCGTCTGCTTCTGGGACGTCTGACGTCGAACAAGGCGGCGGGCTTTCTGACGGGGCTGGGCGTTACGGCGGTCATCCAGAGTTCCTCCGCAACGACGGTCATGGTCGTCGGCTTTGTAAACTCCGGGCTGATGACGCTCCGGCAGGCGATCAACGTCATCATGGGCGCCAACGTCGGTACGACGGTAACGGCGTGGATCCTCAGCTTAAGCGGCATTGAAAGCAGCAATATTTTCGTTCAGCTTTTCAAGCCGACTTCGTTCACGCCGATCCTTGCGCTGATCGGCATTATCCTCTACATGATGGGCGGCGAACAGAAGCGCCGGGATACGGGGACGATCCTGCTCGGCTTCGCGGTCCTGATGTTCGGGATGGACACCATGTCCGATGCGGTTTCCGGACTCAGAGAAGTGGCATGGTTCCAGAATATGTTCATTCTCTTCAAGAATCCGGTTCTCGGCGTGCTTGCCGGTGCGGTCCTGACGGGGATCATCCAGTCCAGCTCCGCATCCGTCGGTATTCTTCAGGCGCTTGCGTCGACCGGGCAGGTTTCCTACGGTGCGGCGATCCCGATCATCATGGGGCAGAACATCGGTACCTGTGTGACCGCACTTCTGTCTTCCGTCGGTGCAACGCGGAACGCCAAGCGTGCGGCGTTTGTACATCTCAGCTTTAACGTTATCGGTACGGCGGCATGGCTGGCGGTATTCAGTCTGGTGGATGCGCTGGTTCATCCGATCTTTCTGGATACGGCGGCGGAAGGTTTCGGCATTGCAGTCTGTCACTCCATCTTCAACATTCTCTGCACGGCTCTCCTGCTTCCCATGTCCGGTCTGCTGGAAAAGATCGCATATACCCTTATCCGCGAACCGGCGAAGAAGGAACAGGTTGCGGAACTCGACGAACGTCTTCTCGCAACGCCTCCGATCGCTCTGGAACGCTGTTCCGTGGTTACGGGCGAAATGGCGAAGATCGCTTCTCACGGTATGAAAGATGCGCTGATGTCCATAACGAGCTACAACAAGACGCTTGCGGATTCGGTCACCGAATGCGAAGACCGATGCGACCATTATGAAGACATTCTCGGCACGTATCTGGTCAAGCTGAGCGGAAGCCTGTCCGGGCATGACAGCAGCGAAGCGGCAAAACTGCTCCGCATCATCGGGGACTTTGAACGCATTTCCGACCACTCAAAGGAAATCATGAAAGCGGCGGAAGAAATGCAGGAAAAGGGCATCGTATGGTCTCCTTCCGCCAGCCATGAACTGGAAGTTCTGACGCACGCGATCCGCGAGATCGTCGATCTGACGCTCGAAGCGTTCACAAAGGACGATATGGAATCCGCGCAGAAGGTCGAACCGCTGGAACAGGTCATCGATTCCCTCAAGGAAGCGCTCCGCGTCAGCCACATCATGCGTCTCCAGCGCGGCGAATGCACCATCGAAGCGGGCTTTATCTGGACCGACCTCCTTACGGCGATGCAGCGTACCTCCGACCACTGCTCCAACATTGCCGGCTGTGTCATCGACATCGCCATGGGCAACATGAACCTCCACGAATCCCTCCGCGCTGTCAAGGCAGGTGACGCAGAATACGATCACCTCCACGCGGAATATGCGGAAAAGTATAAGATCTGAGTTTGCCGGGGAGTGATTTTTTGAAAAAAAGTCACTCCCCGGACCCCTCTTCAAAAACTTTCGGACAAGAATATATAGAAAGAAAGTGCAGATTTGGAGAAACAGAACTGCTGTAAAACATACAGCCGTTCGGAAGCTTCAGATCTGCACTTTCTTAGTTTATACCTTTGTCCGAAAGTTTTTGAAGGTGGGTCTCAGGGAGGAAACTTTTTTCAAAAAGTTTCCTCCCTGAAAATTATCATTCAAAAAAAGACTTCAGGAATTCTTCTTCGGTGTCGTCGTATTCGGCGAGGGCGAGGAATTCTTTGCCGTACTGGTTGCCCCAGCTGTAGAGAATGACGGTTTTTCCGTTGAAATCGCAGAGGTCGACGTCGCTGTTGTTGCAGTCAACGGCGTTTGCGATGAAATCGAGCTGATCGGGCGTGAATTTTTCCGGGAAGAGGACGTTTTTGTCTTCCGGGGACGGATACATGATCGGATTGGTCACGCCGAGTTCGTATTCACGCAGGTCACGGCTGCGGACGATGTACGGGAGCCAGCGGTGGTGCGGCGCGCTTTCGAGGTAGATGATGTAGTAGTAACCGTCGTAATAGCGGATCACCGGGCAGGCGGAATAGTAGTCACGGGAGTAGCTGAATTCGTCCATCGGCAGGAGCGTCCAGTGGATCAGATCCTGCGATTCCGCGAAGACGCAGGTGAATCCCTTGCCGACGGCAGGGTTCGAGCCGCCGATCTCGATCGCCATGATGTAGCGGTCGGGAGCCTTGCAGACGGAGGTGTTGAACAGGGAGATATCCGACGGGAATTCCAGAGCAACGGAGGTCTCCCAGTTCACAAGGTCGCGGGAGACGAAGGTGTCGAGAATGGTTCCTCCGCCGCCTCCGCGGGTTCCGTGGACGAACATCGCGCCGTTTTCGGCAATGCAGCAGCCGAAGGAGTGGTCATCCGCGAATTCCGGAAGGGCGGATTCGTCCGTCATGTCCACAAAACGGTAACAGCCGACCGGACGTTCGGTCGTTCCCCAGCCGGAGTTGCGTACCCATTCGAAGCGGAGCAGACGGCCGTTCCATACGATGGGCGTGGTTTCCACAACGCCGATGTCAAGCGTTCCCAGCTTGCGCAGGGGCTTGCGGATCGGCATTTTTGCGGTTTTGAGGGTGGTTCGGAAGTCGGTTAACATAAAATGCACCTCACTTTTATTTTTCGTTCACCCGACCGGAGGCGTATACCGTTCGATCAGCGTGAGAATATCCGTGTCGTAAATGTTTCCTCCGAGCACGCTTCCGTCGGGATCGACGCTGACCGTGCGGACGTCTTCGGGGGATTCCTCGTACGGATTGACCGGAAGATTGTCCGGATCAAAATAATCCGCGAGGTATTTCAGCGCGTTCCCGGACGGGAAGATCACATTGCCGCTTCCTTCCGGAATGCCCATCGCCGTGAAATGCGCGAGGATTTCGTGCGTTTTTTTGTTGTACGGATTGTTTGCATCCCGGCTCACGAGCCATGCGGGACTGATGCGGATGGCACCGCCGGCTTCCATTACAGCGGAGGCAAAGGTCTTGACCGGAGCAAGCGGGATCGTCTCCTGATGGAACGCATCTGCGGAGAGGAGAAGGTCGTTCACGCCGCATTCGACCAGCATTTCCGCGGCGGTGCGGATCTTTCGTTCGTCACGGCTGAAAAAGCCGTTGGTGATGAGCTGACGCTTCGGGATCCCGGCGTCTTTTGCGGCACGGTGGATGGCGTACACGGTTTCGGGATGCAGCATGGGTTCGCCGCCGAAGGTCATCAGCGACTGAATATTGTAATTTTCCGCCACCTTTGCGACGAGGGAAACCGCCGCGTCCGCGTCAATGGCGGTGTGACAGCCGTCATGGTCGCCTTCCGAGCAGTGGATGCACCGTCCGGTGCAGGCGAGCGTGATGAGAAATTCGATGCGGTTGAGATTTTTGATATAGGGATTCATAGATTTTATTCGACGGTGAATTCCGTCCAGTCGATTTTGTTGTACTGCATGACGTCATCGGCTTTTTTCATGCCGATGTTTTCGTAGAAGGGGACGGCGTTTTCGTTGGCGATCAGGTAGACTGCAATGTCACGTTCGCCGCCGGCAAGTTCATGCGCGGCTTTCATCAGCCGTCTGCCGATGCCCTGTCGGGTGTAGTTCCGGTCAACGCCGAGGTCGGTCACGTAGAGCCAGTAGGCGAAATCGGTCAGCCCGAACAGAACGCCGACGAGGAATCCGTCTTCCGTCCGTGCGGCAAGGCTGACGGAGGCGTTTCGGACGAGTTTTTCGATCCGTTCGGCAAAGCGTTCCTTCGGATACTGCGAGCCGAGATCGGTGCGTTTCAGAAAATCGATGTATTCTTCGGGAGTGAGGCGCTCTTCGCGGATGTGGATGGGCGTATTCATGGGGTCACCTCGTTAAAATCGCCACACATTCGCAGTGCTTGGTCATCGGGAACATATTTACCGGTGTGACGCGCAGGAGTTCATACCCGCCGGACACCAGTTCCGCGAGGTCACGCGCCATCGTCTGCGGATTGCACGAGACGTACGCCAGACGTTCCGGTGCGAGCCGGATGAGTCCGTCACGCATCTTGTCCGACAGTCCGGCACGCGGCGGGTCGACCACCACGAATTCCGGCGGACAGAACGTACCGTCGCCGACGGGGATTCTTCCGTCAAACGTTGCGGCATCCGCACAGACAAAGGAGATATTCGAAAGTCCGTTCATCTCCGCGTTGGCGTTTGCCGCGCGGATAGCGTCGCGGTCGATCTCCAGACCGAAGAACCGTGCTCCCGGGAATTGTTTTGCGAGCACAAGTCCGAAGGCTCCCGAACCGCAGTAGAGGTCGGCGGCATAGGAGAAAGGTTTTTCCGCCGCAAAATCGCAGACGAGCCGCATGAGGATCTCGGCGGCGTCATGATTGACCTGCCGGAATACCTCGGACGCAAAGCGCATCGTTACGCCGAAATATTCTTCGGTGACGGAAGCGTCCGTCGACGGACTGTCCGCCGTGACTGCGGGAACGTCCGAGATATCGGGGAATGCGGCGGTCACGGCATCGCGGTAAGCGGAGATATCCGCGTTTTTCCGGGAAAGATAGACGGACACGGTGATCCTGCCGTCGTGGGAACGGCGGAGAAACAGTTCGTCCGGTGCGAGTGGATCGAGAAGGCGGATATTGTCGTTCGTGAAGCGGACGATCTCGCTCATGGTGTCCCCGCAGAGAAGGCAGTTCTCAAACGGAAGGATTTCGTAGGAATCGCGGGAGACATAGCCGAACCGGCGTGCATTTTTGTCGTAGTGCAGACCGATCTTGTTGCGGTAGCCGGTGCGTGCGGGAAGGAAGCGGGTCGCATCGACGAGCTCGAACGGGAGCTTCATCCGACGCAGTGCGGACTTCACGCAGTTCTGCTTCACGGTATTTTCGTATTCGTAGGTTACATGGCAGAGCGTACAGCCGCCGCATTTTCCGAAGGCCGGGCATTGCGGCGCGATCCGGTGTTCGGACGGTGTGATCAGCGCATCGCACTGACCGACGGCGTAATTTTTCCGGGATTCGGTGAGCGTAACGTCGGCAGTATCGCCGGCAACGAGACCGGGAATGAAGACCGCCATGCGGTCGATGCGGACGAAGCCGTCGCCGTTTTCGTTCATATCGGTGACGTCAACGCGGTATTTTTTTGAAGATTCCGGGTGTTTCATGGATGGGATCCTGTTCTGATCGTATGTATTTTCTTCCTTTATTATAATATAAGACATCCGCCTTGTCAACCGCCGGAGAGGGATCCGTGATTTTTGCGGCAATTTCCGTACGAGGTGAATATTTGCGGAGAATTTATCAAGAATAATACCGTGGTTTTCAGAAGAAAATTTATCTGCGAAAGGAAAAGATCCCTTGAAAAGTATTACCTATCAGATCACCGACCGGAACGGAATTCACGCACGTCCGGCAGGAATTATCGTACAGTGTGCGAAGCGTTTTATTTCCGAGATCACGGTGGAAAAAGACGGAGAATCCGCGGATGCGAAAAAGCTGTTCGCGCTGATGCGGCTCGGCGTGAAATTTCACGATGCCGTGCGGGTGACGGCGTCCGGCGAAGACGAGGAAGAGGCGGTACAGTGTCTGTACAATATCATGCGGGAAGCGGGACTGTGAGGCGGAGGCGATAAAAATGAACATGATTTACGGAAAAGGGGCATCCGGCGGCATTGCGGCGGGGGTATTGAAGATCATCCGGCGGGAGCGCACGGAGATCCGCGAGGAAACGTATACGGATGTGACGTCGGAAACTGCGAAACTGCACGCGGCTCTGGCGAAAGCGGAGGACGAACTGGTACAGCTCTACGCGGAGGCGGTGGAAAAAGTCGGAGAAAAAGAAGCGGCGATTTTCGAGATCCACCGGATGATGCTTTCCGACGAGGATTTTGTCGCGGAAGCGGAGAATTTCATCCGGAACGGGCACAGCAGTGCGGAGACGGCGGTCCGCAAAGCGGGAAACGCGCTTGCGGAAATTTTCGGTGCGATGGAAGACGAGTACATGAAGGCGCGTGCGGCGGACATTTCCGCGGTCGCAGAGCGGGTGGCGGACATTCTCGGCGGATGTGAGAATGTGATCCGGCTGACACAGCCGTCGGTCATTGCGGCGGCGGATCTGACACCGGCGGAGACGGTGATGCTGGATCGGAAAATGGTGCTTGGATTTGTGACGGAAGGCGGCAGTCCGATGTCGCACACGGCGATTCTTGCGCGGACGATGGACATTCCGGCGATTGTCGGAGCCGGGGCGATCCCGGATCACTGCGACGGATGTCCGGTCGTGCTGGACGGGAATGAGGGGGTCTTGTACGTGGAGCCGGACGAGCACACGGAGAGCCGGTATGCGGAAGCGATGCGGGAAGCGGAGGATGAACGGAAGCGTCTGGAGCGGTTCCGCGGAAAGACCTGTGTTTTGTCGGACGGCACGCGGGTGATGGTGACGGCGAATGTGGGGAGTCTGTCGGATATTGACGAAGCGATGCGCGGCGACGCGGAAGGGATCGGCTTATTCCGGAGCGAATTTCTGTTCATGGGACGGAACAGTCCGCCGACGGAGGAAGAGCAGTTTGAGATCTACAAGCAGGCGGCGCTGAAAACGGGCGGCAGGGAATGTGTGATCCGGACGCTGGATGCGGGAGCGGACAAGCAGATCGGTTATCTGACGGGCGGAGCGAAGGAAGCGAATCCGGCGCTCGGGCTGCGTGCGGTACGCTTATGTCTGGCGAAGCCGGAGCTTCTGAAAGTGCAGTTCCGTGCGCTCTACCGTGCGTCCTTATTCGGGAATCTGTCGGCGATGATCCCGCTGATCGTACTTCCGGAGGAGATCCGCGAAGTACGCGCGATCGCAAAGGCGGCGCAGGATTCTCTGGTATCCGAGACTGCGGCATTCGGGCGGATGAAAGTAGGCATCATGATCGAGACGCCCTCAGCGGCGATTCTCGCCGACCGTCTTGCGCCGATGACGGACTTCTTCTCGATCGGCACCAACGATCTGATACAGTACACGCTCGCCGCCGACCGCGAAAATCCGTCCGTTTCCTATCTGTCCCGCTCACTCCCGGAAAGCGTCCGCCGCCTCATCCGGACGGTCTGTTCCTCCGCACGCCGCGAAGGCATTCCCGTTAGTCTCTGCGGCGAACTCGCCGCCGATGTGCGCGAAACCAAATTCCTCATCGATTCCGGTGTGACCAAGCTTTCCGTCTCTCCTCCCTCTGTTCTTCGTGTCCGCGAAAGTGTGATGCGCGAGGCTTCAAGGTTGGTGCCGGTCAGATAGTGGGGGAGGTTGTGTGACAAAATATAGGGAGTGCGGATTGTTTGGAAAGGGGATACGGGGGAAACGGTCGCTTTTTGAAAAAAGCTCCGCAAAAACTTTTATACGGTGTTGACGGATTGTGAAGCTGATATGGGATAGAAAGGGGATTTTTTGATGGGTCTGTGCGTAGCCATTTAGACTATCCCAGCCGACAAAATGTGTGCGATCCAATCTCTGAGGAAGGGTGGAGACGGAAATCAGGGGCCGCCGAGACCCTGATTTCCCACGCCG
>JAFYOX010000051.1 GCA_017547755.1 Clostridia bacterium
CGGCGGAATCGTTGACGGCAAGGAAGTTGTAATGACCGTAAAGGTTGGCGATAAGGTTATCACCAGCAAGTACGCAGGTACCGAAGTTAAGTGCGACGGCGTTGAATACAACATCGTTAAGCAGAACGACATCCTCGCGATTGTTGAGTAAGGATTTCTTCGGAATCAGCTGACTCCATTTGGCGCACAAAAAACGCGTCATGATAAAAGTTTTTTCGCGTGAGCTTCCGAGTTGCTTTGTAACTCATCAAAAAAGCGGCCCGCGTCCCCCATTACGAATAATTTGCACTTATAAAAGGAGATACACACATGGCAAAGGATATCCTTTACGGAATCGAAGCGAGAAACGCGCTGATCGCAGGCGTTGACAAGCTCGCTGATACTGTTAAAATCACACTCGGCCCCAAGGGCAGAAATGTAGTTCTCGATAAGAAGTACGGCACTCCCCTCATCACCAACGACGGTGTTACCATTGCTAAGGAAATCGAACTCGAAGAAGCATCCGAAAACATGGGTGCGCAGCTCGTAAGAGAAGTTGCTACCAAGACTAACGATGCTGCCGGTGACGGCACTACCACCGCAACCCTTCTCGCGCAGGCATTCATTCACGAAGGCATGAAGAACGTAACCGCAGGCGCTAACCCCATGGTTATCCGCAAGGGTATCCAGAAGGCTGTTGACAAGGCAGTTGCTTCTCTCATCGCTTCCTCCAAGCCCGTAAACGGCAAGGAAGACATCGCAAGAGTTGGTACTATTTCCGCAGGCGACGAAGTAATCGGTACTCTCATCGCTGACGCTATGGAAAAGGTTACCGCTGACGGCGTTATCACCGTTGAAGAATCCAAGTCCGCTGAAACCTACAGCGAAGTTGTTGAAGGTATGCAGTTCGACCGCGGTTACCTCTCTCCCTACATGGCAACCGACACCGATAAGATGGAAGCTGTTCTCGACGACGCTCTCGTTCTTATCACCGACAAGAAGATCTCCAACGTACAGGACATTCTTCCCCTTCTCGAACAGATCGTTCAGTCCGGCAAGAAGCTCCTCATCATCGCTGAAGATGTAGAAGGCGAAGCTCTTACCACTCTCGTTCTCAACAAGCTCCGCGGCACCTTCACCTGCGTTGCAGTCAAGGCTCCGGGCTTCGGCGACAGACGTAAGGAAATGCTCCGCGACATCGCGATCCTCACCGGCGGTGAAGTAATCTGCGATGAACTCGGCCTCGACATCAAGGAAGCTGAAATCGCTCAGCTCGGTCAGGCTCGTCAGGTTAAGGTAAACAAGGACAACACCATCATCGTTGGCGGTGCAGGTTCCTCCGAAGATATCAAGGGCAGAATTTCCCAGATCAAGGCAGCGATCGAAACCACCACTTCCGATTTCGACCGTGAAAAGCTCCAGGAAAGACTCGCTAAGCTTTCCGGCGGTGTTGCAGTTATCAAGGTTGGTGCTGCTACCGAAACCGAAATGAAGGAAAAGAAGCTCCGCATCGAAGACGCTCTCAACGCTACCCGCGCAGCAGTTGAAGAAGGCATCGTAGCAGGCGGCGGTACCGCTTACCTCAACGTTATCGATGAAGTTGCAAAGCTTCTCGACACCGCTGAAGGCGACGAAAAGACCGGTATCCAGATCGTAGTCAAGGCTCTCGAAGCTCCCGTTCGTCAGATCGCGGAAAACGCAGGCTTCGAAGGCTCCGTTGTTGTTGACAAGATCCGTAACTCCGGCAAGATCGGCTACGGCTTCGACGCTTACAACGAAGAATACATCGATATGATGGAAAAGGGTATCGTTGACCCGAAGAAGGTTACCCGCTCCGCTCTTCAGAACGCAGCGTCCGTAGCTTCCACCGTTCTCACCACCGAAGCGCTCGTAGTAAGCCAGCCCGAAAAGGAAGCAGCAGCTCCCCAGGGCGGCATGGGCGGCGGCATGGGCGGTATGTATTAATAAAATGACGTCCTCGGGGAAAAACTTTTCGAGAAAAGTTTTTCCCCGAACCCCTTTTCAAAAGCTTTTAAACAAAAAGACAGACAAAGTTTGTGCAGATTTGAAGTTTCAGAATTTCTGTAAAGTTTACAGCCGTTCTGTAACTTCAAATCAGCATTTTCTTTGTCTGTCTTTCTGTTTGATAAGGGTTTCCGTGGAAAAGAATTACTTTTCCACAAAATATGTTTCGTGGTCTCTTGTCATCATGCCAAACGCAATCATTTCGCGGCGGAGGTAGCAGTAGTCCTCGTGGAACTGCTTGATGTGGTCGTTGATTTCCTTTTCCGTGTAGCTGTCCTTTTTCGGGAGAG
Source organism: Clostridia bacterium (assembly GCA_017547755.1). Classification (GTDB taxonomy): domain Bacteria; phylum Bacillota; class Clostridia; order Oscillospirales; family CAG-272; genus UMGS1696. The sequence continues at coordinate 2,295 of JAFYOX010000051.1, forward strand.
AGGACAGGATGTGGCGGAGGATGATTTCACGTTTTTTCTGCTGGGCGGGAAGCTGTTTGAGGATTCCGCACGGCATGAAATTTTCGATGACGGAATTGCGGTACTTCGTATCGTCGTCAATTTCCTGCGGGATTTCGGCGATGAGGTCGGTCAGGGTTTTGTCCAGAACGCCGTGACGCAGGGCGTAGATCATATAGAACTGCGTCCGGTGGCATTCGACGAGGCCGGCTTCCTCCAGTTTTTTGAGGTGATGGCTGACCGTCGCGCTCGTGAGTCCGAGACGGCTGGCGAGCAGTTCCACGTAGGATTCGCCCCGGATCAGGATCTGGACGATGCGCAGACGGGATTCGTCACCGAGGGCTTTGAAAAGCGCGAGAGCGCTGATATCTTCTGCAGCCATCGGTTACACCTCCGTTTCCGTTTCGGCGGTATACTGATCGGCGGGATGGGTATCGTACGTCCATTTTTCAAAGGGGACGGAACCGTTTTCGCGCCACCATTCGTGCCATTCGAGGCAGACGGCATTGAGAACGCGGAGAATGATGTTGGAATCGAATGCCTTTTCAGGATGGCCGCTCCGGTAAGCTTCGTAAATATCGGCGGTGTGCTTGTCGAAGAAAGCGTCGTGAAGGAGCCATGTCGCGTGGGCGAAGACGGAGAACATTCCTGTTTCATCGGGAGTGAGAACGGCAAGCCGGTCTTCGATTTCGTCGGTGCAGTGATTGTCGCGGATGATCTTCATGCGTTTGGCGGCATAGTCGCTGACGGTTTTCGCGCCGAAGGTGTAGCAGGTAAAGGTATGGCAGAGCTGCGCCATGTTTTTTGCGATCATGAGAGCTTTTTTCTGCAGCTTGTCGTCCGGCGTGAGAGCGGCGGCATCGGCGGCAATCGCTTCGACATGGCGGGAGGCGATGTCGGCGAGGATCTTCTGGGTTTCGATGGTCTTCGGATAATCCGCCGCGTCGGGCATTTTTATGAGAATTTCGTGGGTATTCATGATAAGATTTCCTTTCGGTGATAGTGTTGTTTATTCGTCCTCCCACGGAGAATCTTCGTATGTCCACAAATCAAACGGTGCGGAGCCGTTTTCCTGCCACCATTTCCGCCATTCGCGGCAGATGGCGTAGACCGTGCCGAGGATAATGCGGTCCTCGAAGGCTTTTTCCGGCTGTCCGGCAGCTTTTGCGGTGTTCAGATTTGCAAGGTGCTTGTCAAGGAACGCATTATGCAGGAACCAGTTGGTGTGCGCGTAGAGGATGAAGGCGAATTTTTCGTCTTCATCGGTGAGATTGGCGAGAACGTCGGCGTACGGTACGAGGACCTGCGTGTGATTGCGGAGGATATTCTCACGGCGTGCGATCTGTTCCGGCCATGTGGTCTGGGTATACGCCATTGCCGCAAAACCGGCGCAGTGTTCCGACATCTGTTTCTGGATGATCAGTACTTTTTTCTGAAGTCTGTCTTCCTTGGAGAGGGTTTTCAGCTGCTCGGCGTATCCGTCTGCGGTTTTCATTGCCGTTTCGACCATAAACGTCCGTGCGGCGGAGGTGAGCGGATACTGCATTGCATCTTTGGGGAGATAGGAGGCATTTTCCCACGGGGAGTCTTCATAAGTCCAGGTATCGAACGGGGGAAATCCTTTTTTCTGCCACCACTTCCGCCATGCACGGCAGATGGAATAGACCGTCTCCAGACTGATTCGGGAATCGAAAATTTTTTCTATCTCTCCGCTGGACTTTGCTGTATCCAGGATTTCGATATACGGATCGATAAAGGCATGGTGCAGAAACCAGTTCGCATACGCATACAAAATAAAGGCACAGCGTTCGTCCGGATCCATTCCTGCGATCATGTCTTCGTACGGCGTGAGAATCTGCGGATGTTCGCGGAGAATGGCTTCCCGGCGTGCGATCTGTTCCTGCCACAGACCTGGGTCGGCCGGGAGATCGGGGATGGAGGCACAATGTTCCGCCATCTGTCTGTGAAGTACCAGCGTGTATCTCTGAATTTTGTCTCTCTTATGGTAGGCTTTGCGCTGTTTTTCGTATTCCTGTGCAGCTTTCATCGCCGTTTCGACCATGAAGGTTCGTGCGGCGGAGGTTTTCGGGTAGTCTGCCGCATTTTTTGGGAGATAATTCTGTGTCATTTTCAGCACCGTCCTTTCTTGAGTATTATTATATCCATCGAAATACTTTCTGTCAAGCAGTTTTTAGATATTCATCAAAATAAATTTTGCGCGTGCGGAAAATAGGTTGACAATATCCTAAAATATATGTATAATCAAAGCAGAACGGCGGAAGGAGAGAAAGAATGAACATCGATACGAAGAAGATCGTTTCCATTTCCGAGGCGAATCAGAATTTTTCAAGGGTTGCCCGGATGGCGGAAAAGAACGGGGAAGTGTATATTTTCAAGAACAACAAGCCGAAATACCGGCTGGTCGATCTGGAAAGCGATACTTCGCTGGAAATGACCGACGAGGAAAAAATCGATTTTGCCGCCGCGCGGATATTGAAGCAGTACCGGCGTGCGTTTGAGGAGCTTGCGAAATGATCAGATTAAGTAAGGAAAAAGTTTTGGCACTGCACGGTCTGCTGACCGAAGCGACCGGCGGAGATCCCAACATCCGGGATCTTGACCTGCTCGACAGTGCGCTGGAATCTGCGTTCCAGACCTTTGACGGAGCGGAACTGTACCCGACGAAGGAAGAAAAGGGCGCGCGGATCGGGTATGCACTCATTTCCAATCACGCGTTTGTGGACGGAAACAAGAGGATCGGGATGCTGGTGATGATGGCCTTTCTTGAGGTCAACGGGATCCGGCTTCGTCCGACGGCGGAAGAAGTGGTGCGTGCGGGGCTTGGTGTGGCATCGGGCGCGATGGAATACGAGGAACTTCTCGCTTGGATCCATGACAATAAATAAACGAAAACAGGACGTCCGTGGCGGAACGTCCTGTTTTTATGAGATTCTGTTTAGCCTTCGATAATGGTGACGGACTTCATGACAACGTCGGTGAGGGGCTTGTCATTGTAGTTGGTCTTGACGTTTGCGATTTCGTCAACAACGTCCATGCCTTCGACAACCTTGCCGAATGCCGCATAGTCACCGTCGAGGTACTTCGCGTCTGCGTGGCAGATAAAGAACTGGGAAGAAGCGCTGTCCTTCTTCTGGCTGCGTGCCATGGAGATGACGCCGCGGGTGTGGGAGAGGCTGTTCTTTACGCCGTTGGAAGCGAATTCGCCCTTGATGTTTTCCTTTGCGCCGCCCATGCCGGTGCCGGTCGGGTCACCGCCCTGGATCATGAAGTTCTTGATGACGCGGTGGAAGATCAGGCCGTCATAGAAGCCTTCCCTGACGAGCTTTTCGAAGTTTGCAACGGTGATCGGAGCGATGTCCGGGTAGAGTTCCAGCTTGATGATGCCGCCGTTGTCCATTTCGATCTGTACCATGATGGTTTCACCTGTTTCTCCCGCAGGAACGGTTTCTTCCTCCGCGTTTTTGGAGCATCCGGGGATACAGAGCAATGCTCCGAGAGATGCGAGCAGTGCAAGAATCAGAGAAATCAGTCGTTTCATTTGGGAAAATCCTTTCTGTATATAAGAAAAATTTTTGATAAAGTGAAAATGTGTCAGCCAAAGCAAAAACAAACCATGCAGAGTTTGCACTCACTTTGTCTATACAACAGTTTGAAGTTTTTTGGAAGGGGTTCGGGGAAACCTTTTTCGAAAAAAAGGTTTCCCCGAAAAAAATCCTTTAAGCTTCCTGATATTCCGCTCTCCGGTTGGGGCAGTTTTCACGGGGACAGCGCATGCAGGATTCAAACGGGGAATCCGTCGGGAAACTGAGTCCGGAGCCGGATTTGTAGGGGATCATGAGGTAGGACGGGGTCAGTTCGACTTCGGCAAGGGAGGTGCCTTCGCCGAGAAAATCGAACAGGGGGACCTGTCCGGTGATGTCCCACGAAGCGAGGGAACCGGGGCTGAGACGGGAGAATTTATCGTTTCCGTAGATGTGTTCGCGGAGGTATTCGTGCAGAGCAACGCTGATATGGCGCATATAGGCAAGGCAGATGTCCTCCGCTACTTCGCGCAGAAGAGGGTCGCCCGCATAGGAGACGGACAGATCGTATAGAGCGCGGCCGCAGGTGGCAACGGTTCCGGCGACGGTCGTATCCGTACGGAGCTTTTCCGCGACCAGGGGGCTGTCGATGCGGCAGGAGCGGGTACCGTCCGTATCTTCGGTGGTCAGAACGACGCCCGTTTCGTCTGCGGCGGTGACATAGGCACGGCGCAGGAACGCACGGGGACTTGCGATTTTTTCCGCTTCGGCAAGAAGATCGTCCACTTCGCCGTCTTCGTTGGCGGCTTCCCATTTTTCAAGAATATCGGCGCGCGATTTTTCGTCCAGAGCGAACGGTGCGGGTTCGAACAGAAGAACGCCGCCATGCGGGTAGGAATGGATGAGCATTGCGTTGTTTCCTTCCTTGCAATCAGTCTTTTCCTTTATTTTAGCAGATATCCGCCGCAATGTCAAATAATTATGAGAAGATTTTTGATTCCGGGGAATACTATAGAATAAGAATGTCTGATAAGGCGGTTTTCCATGACCGAACCAACCAAAAAACAGCGCGGTTTTCCACAGGTTCTCCTGACAGCGGTGCTTGCGCTTTTTCTGACCGAAGCTCTGGTGAAATACGTCGGCGGCGCGCTTCTGCCGTTTCTGACGGCTTATGTGGCGTCGCGGCTGATCCGTCCGGCGGGGGTGTTCCTCAGCCGGAGATGCCGCGTCTCCGAGAAAAAGGGATGCGCGGTGTTTGCCGTGCTGGTCTGTCTCGGGATGGGGTATGCTCTTGCGCTTCTGTCCGGAGTTCTGGCGGCACAGCTCTGGGAGATGATCGGCAGTCTTCCCGAATACGCTGAGAAGGCGGCGGAACTCTTCGGCGGACTTCTGGATCTTCTGCCGTTTGCCGTGGATGCGGAGTCGCGGGTCTACGGTGTGATATCGGGGGCGCTTTCGGATGCGGCATCTTCCGTGGGATCCTCGGCGGCGGCATTTCTCGGCGGGATCGTCGGTGCGGTGCCGGGAAGTGTGTTTTCCGCCGTGGTGGGGATCTTCGCTTTTGTATATCTGACGGCAGATCCGGACGGGATCGCGGAAAGTCTGCTCGGACTCCTGCCGGAGCGGGCGGTGCCGAAGACAAAGCGGATTTTTGCGGAAGTATCGGGTGCGGTGTTCCTGTATCTGCGGACGTATCTCACGATCATGACGGTGACGTTTTTCGAATTATCCGTGGGGCTGTCGGTGATCGGCGTGAAGTACGCGCTGGCGGTTTCGCTGATCGTTGCCGTGATCGACGTTCTGCCGGTGCTCGGATGCGGCGGTGTTTTAGTGCCATGGGCGGTCTGGGAGTTTCTGTACGGCGAACGGCGGAACGGGATCGGGCTGCTTGTACTGCTCGGGATCATCTATCTGATCCGGCAGATCCTCGACTCCCGGCTGATCGGGAAGATGACGGGAGTCCATCCGTTTGCGGCGCTGGCGTGCCTCTATCTCGGCTGGCACATCGGCGGCGTCGGCGGGATGATCGCGGCACCGGTGATCTTATGTGCGGTGCGCTCTCTGGAGAGGGCGGAAGGAGAATGCGTGAAAACGGACGAGGGGAACCTTTTCGGATGAAAGGTTCCCCTCGGAAGGTCAAATATATGTCCGGTTACGGATTTTCGTTCTGCTTTGCGTAGTTTTCGTTCAGCTTTTCCAGAGTCTTCTTCCAGATTTTTTCGTTCTTTGCGAAGTGGCTGGCAACATCGGTGGACTTTGCGCGGAGAAGGGTTTCGACATAGCCGTCGACCGTGATATCGTGCATACGCGCGGTATCGAAGTTACGGCTGCGGATGATCATCTGGACGATTTCGGAGGATTCCGGGTCACGCACGTTCTTGGTGGATGCGAGAACGTCGATGAGGTCGGGCGTGATCATATCGTAGGAGATGGTCGCCATGGCTTCGAGCATGGTACCGACGAATTCGGGATCGGTGCAGGACTTCGGAACGACGACCATGGAGCCGGCGCCGGAGACGCAGGTGGAGTAGCGTTCCTGGGTTTCATCATACTTCGGATTCGGGAGAACGCCGAAGTCGTATTCCATTTCGCGCAGGAAGGTTTCGATCTTCTGGAAGGTGATGCCGCAGAAGTACGCGCGGCCTTCTTCGAAGACCTTGAAGGAGCGTTCGTGCTGCTCGATTTCGTAATTGGAGTTGGTGTCGATCAGGGCGGCGTAGATCTTGTTGTAGATGTTGACGGCCTTTTCCTGGTCCAGGTCGAGGACGATCGCGCCGGTTTCGTCGCTGTGGCTGAAGTCACCGCCCGCGCCGTAGAGAAGGGCTGCCGGGTAGTCGCTCCAGCAGGTCAGCGCGAACAGGTCATCGGCGACCTTGATTTCGCCGTCGCCGTTCAGGTCGGTGGTCTTGCCGTCAGCGAGAGCCTGATACTTATCGAAGGTCCACTTGCCCGCGAGCGCGTCTTCGTAGGGGTAGGTCATGCCGTTGTCGTCGAAGAGGTTCTTGTTGAACAGCATGCATTCGGAGGTGAGAAGTTCTGTCGGGGAAATATCGCCGATGGCGAGGAAGAGGTTTCCTGCGATCGTCATATCCGCAACTTCGTCCTGGTCCCACCACTGCTGGGACAGATCAACGCCCGGAAGGTCATAGAAGTTATACAGATAGCCGCCCGTTCCCAGCGGATGCGCGGTATAGTTCGTGAGATACAGGTCATACGACATATCGCCGGCGGTCGCGTCTGCCTTGACCATATTGTTGATGCTGCCGTAATCCGTCTGTTCCGCGGACATTTTGATGTTGTACAGTTCGGCAACCTTTGCATTTCTGCCGTAAACGAGGTCGTTCAGGGTTGCACCGGTCATTTCTTCCGCGAGGATATCGACATGACGGCTGTCCTGGTTGGTCGAGATCATGCGGTAGTCACGGCCGCCGAAATCCTTGACCTCCAGCGTATCTTCCGCCTTCGCACGTTCGGTCTCCTCAACAGCGATTTCTTCTTCCGCAATTTCGTTTTCCGCCGCGCTCACTTCGCTTCCCGCAGCCGCGTCAGCGTTCCCGCTTTCGCTGTTTTCCGAGCAGGAAAGCAATGTTCCCGCCGTCATCAGCGCGCACAGAATCATACAAAGCAGTCTTTTCTTTGCCATAATTTCTTTCTCCTTTATCAAATTCACGTACAGATTTGTTTCTACCGGGCATTATAGCACGGGGATATGAACATGTTATGAATTCCCGGAATTTAACAGTCTTTAACAATGGGGTGAGTGCGGATTTTTTCGTTTCCCCTTTCCAAACAATTCGCACTTCCCATATTTCAACAAAAAAAGAGCCGCAGAAAGGATTCTGCAGCTCTTGGAGTGATAGAATTAGTCGAGGTAGCCCTGACGAGCGAGGAGTTCTGCGATGAGAACAGCGCCGCCTGCTGCACCGCGGAGGGTGTTGTGGGACATACCGACGAATTTGTAGTCGAAGAGGGTGTCGGGACGGAGACGGCCTGCGGAGATGCCCATGCCGCCGTAGAGGGTACGGTCGAGCTTGATCTGCGGGCGGTTGTCTTCTTCGTAGTAGGTGATGAACTGCTTCGGAGCGGAAGGAAGTTCGAGGATCTGCGGAACGCCGCGGAAACTTGCCCATTCTTCGAGGATGGCTTCACGCGGAGGCGGATTGTCGAAGGACATGAAGACTGCCGCGGAGTGACCGTCGGTTACGGGAACGCGGATGCACTGGGTGGAGATCACGATGTCCTTGCGTGCAACGATGGAACCGCCGCGTACTTCACCCCAGATCTTGAGGGGTTCGGTTTCGCTCTTTTCTTCTTCGCCGCCGATGTAGGGGATGATGTTGTCTACCATTTCCGGCCAGGTTTCAAAGTTCTTGCCGGCACCGGAGATCGCCTGATAGGTCGTAACGAGAACCTTGTTCAGACCGTACTTCAGAAGGGGAGTCAGCATCGGAACGTAGCTCTGGATGGAGCAGTTCGGCTTGACCGCGATGAAGCCCTTCGTCGTGCCGAGACGCTTGCGCTGGCTTGCGATGATTTCGAGGTGGTTGTCGTTGATTTCCGGGATCACCATCGGAACGTCGCTCGTCCAGCGGTGTGCGGAATTGTTGGAGATGACCGGGATTTCTGCCTTTGCGTACGCTTCTTCGAGCGCCTTGATTTCATCCTTCTTCATGTCGACCGCGCAGAAGATGAAATCGCAGAGCTTGCCGACTTCTTCGATCTGTGCAGCGTCGATGACGACCATGCCGCGTACCGCTTCCGGGATCGGTGTGCTCATCTTCCAGCGGCTGCCGACCGCTTCTTCGTAGGTCATGCCTGCGGAACGGCTGCTCGCAGCAACGCCCGTTACCGTGAAGTAGGGATGGTTTTCAAGAAGGGTCAGAAAACGCTGACCGACCATGCCTGTCGCGCCGACAACGACGCATCTTAATTTTTCTCTCATGTTTTGTCCTCCGATCCGCGGAATGCGGCGACATGTGCCGGTCCGCCGGGATTCTATGTGGAATATGAATTTTGGAATTTTGATAATACCTGTTTTTCTGTGCCTGCGGAATAGTTTGTTTACTGTTTATGAGTTTCGACGATTATCCGGCTGGCTATTCCGTTAATACACATTATATCACGTTGAAAAAAAAGTGTCAACTTCTACCTGCATAAAATGTGTGTATTTTAAATAAGAAAATATTGTAATAAATCAACAAAAAAACTTATATTCACGCACATGACTGTAAAAATCTGGAGGAACAGTCAGTGAGAGACGAAAAACAGACAGAGTGCGGGAACGGCGAAAAATGCGGAATACGTGAATGGTGAATAAAATATGGTGGAATTTCATATGAAAGCGAACGGAAAGTTTTGATTTGCTGTAAAAATTCACAAAATATATATAGTTTTGAGATAGGGAATGTGGTATAATAAAAATGCGGAAAGGGAAGGGAGACCGGAACGGACCGTAAATACTCAAAAAGGTGGTAGAATCATGAATATCTCTATTATTGCAAGACAGGTAAACGTTCGTGATGATCTGAAGGCACTGGTTGAGAAGAAGCTGGCGAAGTTTGACCGCTACTTCCCGCGGGGTGCCGACGCTGCTGTTACGTTCCGGAGGGTACGTGACGACGAATGCGTGGAGCTTACCATCTCAGTTGGGGGAACTCTCTTCCGTGCGGAAGAGACGAGTGCGGAATTCAGAACCTCGCTGACCCGCTGCGTTGACGTGATCGAAGGACAGATCCGCAAGAACAAGACGCGGCTGGAAAAGAGAATGAAGTCGACGTTTGCGGCGGCGGAAGCGGCAGCTGCGGAAAGCACGGCGGCACCTGTGGAAGAAGAAGGGGATTTTGACATCCGCGTGAAGTCCTTCCCTCTGAAGCCGATGACTCCGGAAGAAGCGATCCTCCAGATGAACCTCCTCGGTCATGCGTTCTACGCGTTTGAAGATGCGGATTCGGGCGAAACCTGCGTGGTATACAAACGGAACGCGGGAAGCTACGGTCTGATCATTCCCGAGAAGAAGGCGGAATAAGGAAATTGGTTGTCCTGCGGACGGGGGATAGAACGTTCGTTTGGATTGAAAGGAAGAAAAAGGCACCGTTTCGGTGCTTTTTTCGATTTTATGTCCTGCGCGGACGGCTGCACAATGGAGTTTCACTTCGTGAACCTCCGGACTCGTCGATGCCCTCTTGTGAATCACCCGCGCCAGAGGAAGTATCCTCTGGACACCTTTGTATGTGGGCCTCGGCCTTTGGACCTCGGAAAGACAGCGGTTTTCGTGCGGCAACCGTTTGGAAATTACGAAGTTGGGTGCAGATTTGTCCAAGGCGTACGTTCAGTAGAAACAGCGGTGGAGGTTGTCTTCAGATAAAGCAGTAAACACCACCCTTACCCCCCGGCGGTTAGCCAGAATCAACTTCCCATACGGACGGTATATCCGTTTCGTTCGTATTCCATACCCCATAGCTGCAATAACACCGAGGTGTCCAGAGGATACCCGAGACACGAAGTGTCTCAACTGGTCGGGGTGATTCACAAGAGGACCGCGACCGGTCCTCTTGTGCGCCCGCCGCGCAGGCGATAAAATGGAAAATCGACCGCCAGGTCGTTTTTCTTCCTTCCCGGCCGAAGGTCGGCTTTTCAGACGCGTTTATTTACAAAATCTCCGTTGACTTTCCGAAGGAAGATAGAGTATAATATACCAATTAAGTCTGCAGTTTCCCTCCGGGGAAAAGACGATATAAGGATTGGTTACATTAACGTGGAAAACAAACATGGCCTTGACTTCATTGGGAAGATCGAAGCCTCTATCCCCGAGCTTTCCAAAGGACAGCGGCTCATCGCCCGCTTCATCATTGACAACTACGACAAGGCTGCCTATATGACTGCTTCCGCTCTCGGCGCCGAGGTCGGGGTGTCCGAATCCACCGTTGTGCGCTTCGCCAACGAGATGGGATTCGACGGATATCCCGGACTGCAGTCGAAAATCCGTGAGACCGTGCGCGTCCGGCTGACGACCGTGCAGAGAATGCAGGCGGTCAATTTCCGGATGGAGGAAAACGAGATTCTCGATCATGTCCTCCTGACCGATGCGGAAAAAATCAAGGCGACGCTGGATACCGTCGACCGCGAATCCTTCGCGCAGGCCGTCGATCTTATCCTTTCCGCCAAGAATATCTATATCCTCGGGATGCGCTCTTCCGCTGCGCTCGCCGAGTTCATGAACTACTATTTCGGACTCCTCTTCGACAATGTGCGCCTCATCCGTCCTGCCGGCGGCAGCGAGATCTTCGAACATCTCATGAAGGTGCATGAGGAAGACGTCTTCATTGCGATCAGCTTCCCGCGCTATACGACGGGGATCGTGAACGCGACCGAGTACGCTTCCAAGACCGGCGCGAATGTTATTGCCATTACGGACAGCCTTTCTTCTCCCATCGTGGAACACGCGTCCGTTGCGCTGATCGCCAAGAGCGAAATGGCGTCTTTTGTCGACTCTCTGGTTGCGCCGATGAGCCTGATCAATGCGCTGATTGCCACCATCGGCAAGAAAAAGAATGCCGAGATCACCGAAACGCTGGAACGGCTTGAGAATGTCTGGAAGGAATACAACGTGTACACCAGTACGGAAACACGTGAGAAGGACAAACATGACAAATAATATGGAAATACGGGATGTTGCCGTCATCGGGTGCGGTGCGGCCGGCATGATGGCTGCCATCGCGGCGGCGGAAACGGGCGCGTCCGTGACGGTGTACGAACGGAATCCGTTTGCCGGAAAGAAACTGCGCATCACCGGCAAGGGACGCTGCAACGTCACCAACAACTGTACCGTGCGGGAAGTGCTCGACGCGGTGCTGAACAATTCGAAATTTCTTTACGGCGTCATCAGCCGGTATACACCGGCGGATGTGATGGCGTTTTTTGAGAACGCCGGTGTTCCGCTCAAGACCGAGCGCGGACGGCGTGTTTTCCCGGTGTCCGATAAGGCGGCGGATATTTCCGACGCGCTGATCCGGACGATGAAGGAGTACGGCGTGAAGGTTCTGTACGGCGTCCGGGTCGAAGGACTGACGGAAGTGGACGGCGGTGTGCTCGTGAAGGAATCGAAGGGAACGGTGATGTACCGTTCCGTGATCGCGGCGACCGGCGGGGTATCCTATCCCGCGACCGGCTCGACCGGGGACGGTCACCGGATGCTCCGGAAACTGGGCGTGGAGATCACGCCTCTGAAGCCTTCGCTGGTACCGGTCGTGACGGAAGAGGACTGTGCGCCTCTGTCCGGGCTGACGCTGAAAAATGTTACGCTGACCGTGTATCACGGGGAGGAAACCGTGTATTCCGAAATGGGCGAGATGCTGTTCACGCATTTCGGCGTGTCGGGACCGCTGGTTCTCTCCGCATCCTCGAATATGCAGAAGAATCCTGTGGATTCGTACCGTCTGGCGATCGATTTCAAGCCGGCGCTGTCGGCGGATGAGCTGGACAAGCGGATCCTTTCGGATTTTGCGAAATATACGGCGCGCGATTTTGTCAACGCGCTGTCCGATCTGCTGCCGCAGAAGCTGATCCCGTACGTGATCGAACGCTCTGAGATCGATCCGCGGAAGAAGGTTTCGGCGATCACCCGTGCGGAACGGCTGAAGCTCGGGGAAGTTCTGAAGGCATACACGCTCACGCCGAAGGCGTTCCGTCCCGTGGACGAGGCGATCGTGACTTCCGGCGGCGTGGATGTGAAGGAAATTCATCCGAAAACGATGGAACTGAAAAATCATCCCGGGATCTTTGTCTGCGGGGAGCTGATCGACGTGGATGCCTATACCGGCGGCTACAACCTGCAGCTTGCTTTTTCGACCGCGCGTGCGGCGGGTACGGCGGCTGCCGAACGATGCTGGGATTTTGAATAATTTTTTGATCAGACAATATCTGACGAACGACAGGAGAATACTATGATTGTACGGAGACTGCGGCCGAATGAAAACGGCAAGCTGGATGCGATCCAGAGTCTGGCGTTTTCGTTTTCCTATGATATGGAAGAATCCGACGGCGACGGGCTGGACGAAGAAGTATACGGTGCGTTTCTGGACGACGGCGAAACGCTGATCGCTACGATTTTTACGCCCGAGTTCAACAGTTTTTACTGCGGAAAGGCCTATAAATCCGTGGGGATCGGCGGCGTTGCGACTGTTCCGGAATACCGGCGCATGGGTGCGATCCGTGCGATTTTCGGCGAGATCTTCCGTCAGGCTCCCGAACGCGGCTGGGCAACGAGCTTTCTGTATCCGTTTTCCTATAATTACTACCGGCAGTACGGCTACGAACGCGTGATGAAGCGGATGAAAATCAAGGTTCCGGCGTCCGCACTGGCGAAGTTCCCGCGGAATACGTCCGCGAAGATGTATATCAAGGACGGACCGGTGAAGAAGGAAGATCTTCTGGCGGTTTACAACGCTTATGCGGAAAAGTATGACGGAATGTTCCGGCGTTCGCAGACGCGTGCGTATTCCGACAAGCCGCATAAGTCACAGAATCTGACGTACGTCTGGTACGACGGTGAAACACCGGCGGCGCTTGCGACGTTCCGCTGCGAAGACGGCGTGATGAATGTCCGCGAACTCTGCTATACTTCGCCGGATTCGCTGCGCGGGATCCTCGGATTCCTGCGGATGTTCGAAGGTCAGGTCGGGGAATACCGGTTCCGCGAACTGCCGCCGGACAGCGAACTGGAGCTTGTGCTCGGCGAATATGTGGATGTGGAGTATTCTCTGGAAAGCGGTGCGATGGGACGCGTGCTTCTGCCGCAGGTTCTTTTGGAAAACAACCGCTATCCGGACGAATTCGGGCATTTCCGCCTGCAGATCGACGATCCGCTGGCGTACAACCGCGGTGTCTATGCCGTGGAATACGTACGCGGTGAGGCGCAGGTGATCCGGATGCCGTTCGATTCGCCGTACGATCTCTCGCTGGGCGTTCCCGCACTGTCGCGGATCCTGCTCGGCGGCGAACGGTTCGATGCCGTCCGCGCTTCCTATATGGACGGCGTGAAATTTGCCGGAAATGCGGACGATTTCTTCCGGGCATTCCCGGTGCGTCCGAACAATCTTCTTGAAAAATTCTGAGAATAACATACAGGTGGGAATTATGGAACTGAATCAACTTCGCGTGGCTCTGGACGGGCCGAGCGGTGCCGGAAAAAGCACGATCGCCAAGGCGGTCGCCGCAAAGACCGGGCTGATTTATGTGGATACCGGTGCGCTCTACCGTACGGTCGGGCTGTATGCCTATGAAAACGGTGTGGCGACGGACGATACTGCGGGGATCATCGCCCTGCTCGATACGGTGGATATCAAGCTGACGTACCGTGACGGCGTTCAGTGCGTTCTGCTGCACGGCGAACCGGTCGGCGATCGGATCCGGACGGAAACCGGCTCCGTATACGCGTCGGCGGTATCGAAGATCCCGGAGGTACGTGCGTATCTGCTCGATATGCAGAAGAAGCTTGCCGACGAGGGCGGCGTTATCATGGACGGCCGCGACATCGGTACGGTCATCATGCCCGATGCGGAGATCAAGATCTTCATGACGGCTTCCGCGGAAGAACGTGCGAAGCGTCGTTACCGTGAACAGATTGCGCGCGGTCTGGATGTGAACTTCGATGAGGTTCTGGAAGCGATCCTTGCACGGGACAAGCAGGACAGCGAACGCGATGCCGCTCCTCTGAAGCCTGCGGACGACGCGGTGATCTTCGACAACGGACCGTACGATGTGGAAGGTTCGGCGGATTACATCGTCGGGCTGATGAAGCGGTATCTGGCGGAATAATTCCGAGCTCTGGAGAAAAATATGACATTTTATCAGTGGATTTACAATACCCTGGAGCCGGCGGTGTCGGCTCTCTACCGGATCGAAGCGCACGGTGTGGAAAATATCCCCGCCGACGGCGCGATCGTTGCGTCGAATCACACATCGTTTGCAGATGTGCTGGTAATCTCGGCGGCGGCAAAGCGGCAGGTGCGCTATATGGCGAAGAAGGAGCTGTTCAGGATCCCGCTCCTTGCTCCGCTGATCAAGGCACTCGGTGCATATCCCGTGAACCGCGGCGGTCCGGACGTCAGCAGCATCAAGCGGACGATCGAACTGATCGA
>JAFYOX010000052.1 GCA_017547755.1 Clostridia bacterium
ATAGTCCGCCGAATTCTGCGCCATCAGTTCTTCCGTGAACAATGCCATCGGGCGGAACTGCGCATTGTCCGTCGCCGTATGGAACGCTTCCAGCGCGTCCTGAACGTCTTCCATCGCGTCAATCACGCAGCGGAATACGTCGTCGAGATCTTTCAGCTCTCCCCGCCAGTCCATTTCGGGCGTCTCGGGATATTCAGCCATGAGGTGACGTTCGTGCAGCATATCCGCGAAGGAATCGAACCGGCCGGGATATTCGTGGGCTTGCAGATGAATCGCGCGGGACAGATTCGGCATGCCCTCTTCAATGAGGACAAATTCCTGAATCGCGTCCAAAAAACGATTGGCATTCTGGTATGCCGCGATAACGCCCCGCGCCGGATCTCTCAAGCCCTTGAAATCAGGATTGTCGTAACTGTATCTGTCGCGCAGTTTCATTTCTTCCTCCGAAAAACAAAAAATGGGGCCGAATCCGCGTTCAGCAGATCCAGCCCCACTTGGCTTTTCCCTCCGCCATCCTGCGAAGGGACGTATTCGATTGACGGAAACGGCATGAATCGAACATGCAACATCATGATTAACAGTCATGCGCTCTGCCTGTTGAGCTACGCTTCCAAATTGCAGAGGCGGGATTCGAACACCGCGACCTTCGGATTATGAGACCGACGAGCTACCACTGCTCCACTCTGCTGTGTTGTCCGACTTTTGCACATCAGGTACGCATTTCAATCAAGCAGAGGCGCGTGTGAGTGGTATCGGACGTGAGGGAGACCCAACCAAATACAGGATCGGAGAGATTCGAACTCCCATCTTCGGTTTTGGAGACCGCGATTTTGCCGTTAAACTACAACCCTGAACACCGGAACCGCGACTTGAACGCGGACGCACTTATGCAACGGTGTCAAAGACCGTCGTGACTACCAATTCCACCATTCCGGTATATCATTCCATCGGATTTATCGGAATCACCGCCGCCACTTTCTTCGAGACCTCGAAAATCTTGATCCCGTCTTTGGACGAACGGATCTCCGCGTCGTTCCCGCGGGCGACAATGGCGCGAACCGTATCGTCCATAAACGCCGCGTACCGCTGCGGAACCGAAACCGTATCGCTTGCTTTCCCCGGTAAGGTCGTCCGCATCACCGAACGCTGAATGCCCATTTGCATACCCTCCTCAATCACTGATTTCCGATTCCGAAATGCCTTGATCGATAGCTTTTTCCTTCGCCTCCGAAGAAATTCCTTCCGTCCGCGGTCTTCCGGGGCCGTTCGATGATCCATCCGGAGCTTTCAGCCTGCCGCTCTGCGTGTACGCCGTCTCCGGAATCCGGAACAGATCCATGATCCCCGACGCGTCCATAGCTTTGAGCATCGCAACCTTGTCAAGCCAGCTCATGCCGTCCAGCGCGGCAATCACGAAGAGAGCGGACATGTCGCCTCTGGCAAATTCCGCCTCCGCGTCCTTGCGGATCTTCTCTTCCGTGAAGATCGTTCCGAAAATCTTGAATTCCCATTCGTATTTCAGGCGCAGACTCTTGTAAATCCAGTTCATCATCCGCTCAAACTGCGGATAAATACACGCCGTCGCGTACCGGCTCTCAATCTTCATCGCCGCTTCGACCTGCGCCGCTTTGATATCCTTGTCCACCGGAATCAAAGCCGCAAGCCCCACCTTGGAACCCGCGTACTGATTGAACGTCGTCGAAATTTCGTTCGCGTTCGCGGATTCGGCGTAATCGTGCGACTTGATGTTTTCGACAGGAGCCATGTAAAACGCGGTGCCGGCGGTATTGTTCTTCGCCATCAAATCCGCGAAGAGATATTCGAAGAGCATCCGTCCGCCGTCGGAGAGCTTGTAGGTGTCCTCCGTCCGCGTCCCGTCGTCGTTGAAATAGGGAATCTCGCCGGTGAAAATCTTCACAAGCGGATTGGTGTACAAAGTCTTCTGAATCTCTTCAAAATCCGCCTGCTGCGCGTAGGTAAGGAACATCCCGGCCAGCGGCGGAATCATCGCGGGCGTCGTGTCGTCGATTTCAAAAACCCATACCCGTTCGACGGGCAGGGAAACATAGTACGCCCACGTCCCGTTCTGCTGAAATACCCGCGGCTTTCCGACGGATTCCTGGTCTACGTTTTCCGGATAGAAGTCAACCTTGCGGTTCCCGTTCGGAACGCGCACGTTCGCTCGGTACGAGGCGTAAACGTATTCGACCATACCCTTTTCCGGCTTCTTTTCACGGAACATCGCCATGAAGTTGTCCATGTACGGCATGAAGAGGTCGCCGTACTGTTCGGCGGTCGCTCCCGGCGTCATGAAGTACATCATATTGAAGGAGACCGTCCAGCCGGACACGTTGTTCCGCCCGATGATGGTACACCAGTCAATCGGCAGCGCAGTCAGAAACGCGTAATTCACGGCGTTGTGCGCCTTATCGACCGCATAGCGCGTCGCGTAAATCGCCTTCCCCTGATAAAGGGCTTCGCCGCGGATCTGATGCACCGTCTGTTCCGGTCGGATTTCCTTGTTCAGTTTGTCAAGGAGAATCGCTTCGCGCTCGAAATCCTTTGTCTTCGCCTCTTCTTCAAGCGCATACTTCGGCTTGAAATAGTACCGGTCTGTCGGAATGTCCTGTTCGGTTTTGTTGATTTTGAAGAAGGGATAGTTCGTCCAGCGCAGGCATTCCGCCGTCTGCCGTAGTTCCTTTTCGTGCGCGTAAGCCGTCCGGAGAAAATCGCCAATCTGATCCTTGGTATAATCGACAGGCAGGGAGGAAATCCCCTTGACCCGGCTGTTCTGGATCTGCGGCTGATTCTCCATCTGAAAATTCGCGCGGGAAAACGCGGAGAAGAAAGCGGAATCGGAGATCGTCCCCGCGTATTTCGCGGTCAGCTCGTTCATCCGCTCGACAATCGCTTTAGTGGGCGGCTTCTTCCGCCCCGCCGGATTCGCTTGTTTCGCCGCCATCCTTTATCTCCTTCGCGTTACGCGCTTCTTTTTTGAGTTCCTTCTCGAATAAATCGAGAAAAGCGTTCGCCGTGTCCGCGGCTTCGTGCCGGTGCGCTTCCAGCCATCTGCGGTTGAGCGCAAGACAGGATTCGCGCAGCCATTTTCCTTCGTCCGGCGTCAGGTCTAACCACATCTCCGGCGGAACCGGCGCGAACTTTCCGTCCGGCTTCCGGTCGGAAAGCAGGAACAACCTCCGTTTCACGCTGTCATAATAGGAAAATTCAGCGTAATCCGGAATATCCTGCAAATGTCCGACGTATAATTGATATTTTCCCGTCTTCATCTGACTTTCGACCTCATGGCGAGGACGTTCGCTCTCTGTCCCGCGCCGCCGTAATGGACGGCTCCCCGCTTCTTCACTTCTTCAATCCGTTCGTACCACGAGGATTTGGAGCGGTATAACCCCGTCTTCATCCCCGTTTCAAGGTGCTGTGCCATCCGGAGCGCGTATTTCAAAGCCGACCAGATGTCGCGCTGTAAAGCCTTCGACTTGCGCTTCTCTTTGAGCGACATGCCGGACACTTCCGTCTGCAAGTTGGAAATCTGCTGACAGAGCAGTTCGCATTGCCGGTACGGAAGGGCAATCTGCCCGTCGTACCGCGCGTCCTTGATCCGGTGCGCGTTCTTGTAGGCTTCCACCCCGTCGATGACCGACGATACCAAAAGCTCTACGTCTTCATGGTCGAACGCAAGCTGCGCGTAGGAAATCATGTCCGCGTCCGCGTCCGCGCCGCCCCGCGGCGTCGCTTTCATCGGGTAAATCACCGGCAGAGACCCCGGCTGTTCGATGGACTGGAACGCGATGTGATTCACACAGCATAAGGTCGGGCTTCCGTCATCC
>JAFYOX010000053.1 GCA_017547755.1 Clostridia bacterium
ATTGTGTTATACTGTACCTGCTTTCCGGTATGGTTTTGCTGCAACTTTATTATACCACGAAAGCAGCGACCGGGCTATCCTTTTCGGATAACCCGGTCGTTTTTCGTTTTTGTGGGGCTTATTGCGACAGCCCCTTTTTTCATGCTTTTTTGCAGTTGAATGTAGACCGATGTATTCCGATTTAGACGGAAATAGTCGTGTTTGCAATGGCGGCGAAATGTCGGCGGAACTCTTCCCTGCTGTAAACCACACTGCTTCTTCCCCTTCAAGTCGGCGTGACGGCGGCGAAAACACAGAAAATTACTCGAAATTTTGAAAAATTTCTTCCCGGAAGCAATCCTTGAATACTTCCGTGTACTTATCCACAAGATCACGCGGCCGAGACGCAAAGCCTGCATGCCTCACCGTGTCTCATCTGCTGTACATCCTTGAAAAAATCCTCCGTCTTTTTCGAAAATCACAGTCCCCTCTGATTTATCCAGAAATAGCAGGCAGCCTTATCAAGCCGAACCGGCTTGATAAGGCTCTTTTTTTGCCTCAGCAGGCAGTTGTACCCTACGGAATATCTGCCCGATTCATTTGGTGGGATTCCAATGGCAAAAACACGCCGAAAAGTATAAAATAAACTCACATTTCAAGAAAGGAGCAGTATTCCCCCATGAACACCCTGAACGTTCTCGGCGGCGCAGACATCGGCGGTTCCTGCTATCTCACGGAACTGGAAGGCGTACGCATCCTGTTTGACTGCGGTATACGGATGAATACCCCGTATTCCGAGCATCCGGAGATCCCTTCTCCAGAAACCATCGATCTGATCTTTCTCAGTCATGCTCACCTCGATCATATCGGAGCGATTGCATACACGGCGGCGGTCTGCAGAAATGCACGCATCTTCGCAACTCCCGCCACCCGTGATTTTATCCGTTATCAGCTCTCCGAAACAGTTGCCGAATATATCGGAGCGGATACAGACGCGCTTCGCTTCAGCAATCACCTCCTCTGTCAGTTCGTCCTCAACCGGATCGAAACCGCAGAATTCCGCGAAAGAATGGAAATCCACCTCGCCTCTCCAGAAAGCGGTCAGGAAGCGGATGTGAAATTCTCCTTCTTTCCGGCAGGACATATTCCCGGTGCGGCGGCGGTCTATCTCCGGATCGGTCAGCGCTCCATGCTGTACAGCGGAGACTTCTATTTCCGGCCCACACCGCTGACCGCCCCCTGTTCCTTGCCCGAAGGACTTCGTCCGGACATTCTTCTGCTCTGCGGAACATATGCCAACCGTCTCCGTACCGATAAATCGGCACCGACCATTGCTTCCATCAAAGATAACTTCGCCTGCCTCTTCCGACAGAACCGGAATGTCCTCGTCCGCTGCAGCCAGCTGACCAAAGGTCTGGAAATGCTCGCAATGATCGACGATCTCGTCCGGGAAGGAAGACTTCCGCGCATCCCTGTTTTCATCGATGAGAGTCTCTGGCAGCTTGCCCGGCATTACGAACGGACCTCCGATTTCCGCCTCCCTTCCTATATGAATCCGCTGTCCGCCCGCAACAGACGGAACGGATACGGAGAAATCGTTTTTCTCTCCCAGTCTGCGGCGGCAAGGACAAAAGAATTTGCTTCCTATACCCCCATCGATACCAATTTTTCTCTCCACGCCGACGGTCAGGAACTGATCTCCTATGTACGGAATCTCCGTCCAAGAAAGGTCTTCGTCGTTCATGCCGCTCCGCGCAGTGCCGAAAACACTCCGCTTGCCGATGCCCTTCTCGAAGACAGAATCTGCGTCACCTATACTGAAAATGAAAGGATATACTCCCTATGACTTCCATGTTTTCCAGACTCCCCGTTGCCGATTCCCTTATCCGGCATATTTCCGAGATCATTGACGAATACAGTACGGTTCCGATCCGTTCGGAAAAAGTACAGAAACTGGCACTTACCGAAAATCTCCTGATCCTCAACTACCTCCATTCCCCGGAAATGCAGTACGCCGAATGCCTCCGCACCATTCAGCAGGCCGCCCCCTATCCGTTCGAACTTCCCCACATCCGCCGGATCGCAGAAAACGGAAGAATTGACAAGATCAATACGCGCATCCGTCTGACCGAATGGGCACGCCATACCGCCGAACTTCTTTATACCGGGATGGCCGGTGATCGTGAAATTTTTGAGGAAGCTCTCCGTCAGGCGAAAGCTCCGGTCAGCGATTATGCAGACACCCAGCATCCCATGCAGAGCCGTTTCCTTCTTTTCGCCATGTACGAATTCATTCCGGAACTGCATAACTCCCCGTCTTACAATAATCTCCATAAGCTCGGCAGAAAGTACTGTCAGGTCTGCCTGAACAAATCCCTCGACTCCATCGCCTTTGACCTGCAGTCCGCCGAACCGGAAAAGAAACCCGTATCCCCGGAGGATCTCCGCCGCGAAGTTTATCTCGCAAAGCGTGAACTCGAGGAATACCGTGCGATGGTGGAAGCCGCGGACGCCGATTTCGAAACGAAGATCGAAGAACGCTCCCGTGAAGAGATTGCCGAATTCTTCCGTTCCCTCAACGACTCCCGCTACGGTCACATCATCGACTCCGTCTATCTGCAGAACCGTGCCTGCAGCGAACTCCGCCGGAACGGTGAGAACATTCCCTACCTTCTGGAAGGTGTTCCCGCTCTGCTCGAAAAGATCCTCCGTTTCTTCAAGGATTCCGGCATTTCTCCCGCAGTCAAGTTCCCGCCCAATTCCCTGCAGAAGCTGACGCTTGCCCAGATGGAAGGCTGTCAGTTTGAACCGCATCCCGCACGTACCGCTCCGCTGACGGAAGACACCGTCGTTACCGTCCGCGTCATCTCCTCCGGCTGGCGCTTCGGCGACCTCATCATCTCCTGCCCCATTCTCCGCGAAGAAACAACGTCCCGCTGACCCGGGACGCTGTTTCCCCAATTCTCCTGACACACCAATATCATTTACATACAGAAAGGAAAATATCATGACCAATCCTGCTTCTTTCAATACAAACATCAGCTCCGGCACTTCCGGCACTGCGTACTTCGGAATCGATTTCGGTACAACCAACAGCGCGATCTCTTTCGCAAAGCCCAAACGCAACGGCGAGCTTGCTTCCGCCGCTTTTGATATTCCCCGCATCAAAGGTGCAAAACCGTCGCTCGACGGAACCCTCAGCTATGTCTCCGGACGCGCAAAAACACTTCCGTCCTGCGTTTATTACAGCCGTGACGGCGTAATCGCAGGCGATTTTGCCAAAGAACAGTACAGCAAATATCCTGAATCGGTCGCCCGTTCGGTCAAAAGCCAGATGGGCAATCCCCGTCTGGAAGGACTTCCGGACATTCCGGACAAACGTCCGGAAGAAGTCTGTGCGCAGGTCCTCCGTACACTGAAAAAAGAAGCGGAGCAGATCCTTCGCAGCCGCATCACAGATGCAATCTTTACCGTTCCCGCCAGTTACGGTGCGGAACAGAAAGAAGCGACCATGCGCGCCATAGAAATGGCGGGATTCCATGCCCGTGATGAACACGGCAATTGGCTTCCTCTTCTTCTTTCGGAGCCCAACGCGGTTCTCTATGATATCATGAACCGTATCCGGAACGGCGAGCTTCCCACAGAGCTTGATCTTTCGGACAAGAAACTTATTCTCGTCTTCGATATCGGCGGCGGCACCCTTGACGTGACTCTGCACGAGGTACAGTGGGCCGGAGAAAACTCCTGCCGGATGAACATCTCGGAAGTTGCAACCTCACGCTATACCCGTCTCGCAGGCGATGATTTCGACCGCGTGATCGCGGATGCTCTCCTCGTCCGCTGTCAGGAAAAACTCCGCCGGAATCATCCGGCTGCTGCGGACAGGCTGCTCATGCCCCGGCTTCTCACCGCGGCGGAAGAGCTGAAGATCCACCTCAGCAGCAAGGTCAGCAATCAGAACTTTGCTGCCGACAGCTGGTTTGATGATTCCTCCGATGAGGATACTTCGGAAGAAATCACCGAAAGCATCTCCGTCATGCTTGATTCCGGACTTTACAACGACACCATTTCAAAAAAGGAATTTGAGGAAATGATCGCTCCTCTGATGGGCAACCACCTCTGCATGAACGATTGCCGCCGGTACACTTCCCTTTCCAGAGAAGAACGCCGTACCATCCTCGCACCGGTTCTTGAGGTCCTCGCAAAAGCGGACCGTTACTACAAGGAGCTCGGTCATCCCGGATTTACCGTGGATGCGGTCATTCTCAACGGCGGGATGTCCAACCTCTACGCGATCCGTGAACGACTTGCAGCGTTCTTCGGTCTGGAACCGATCACCACGGTCGATCCCGATCTCAGCGTAGCAAACGGTGCTGCGCTCTACAGCTATTACCTGGCGAACGACGGCGGATTCATCGAAACCATCCAGAACGAAGACCTTTATCTCGGTCTCGGCCGAGGCGGTACGGAATCCCTGATCCGTTACGGTCAGAAGCTTCCTTATTCCGTCACCATTGATGGCTTCCGCGTAAAGCCTCAGACAGGCTGTCTGGAAATTCCCATCAAGCGCGGCAGTCTCTCCGGCGATTTTCCGACCTTTGCACGCGGCGCGATCACGTTTGACCGGATCTTCCGTACCGAAACCGATCTCCGTCTGGACTGCAGTTTCGATCGGAACGGTCTCATCTCCATCCACGCTTCTCTCCTCAATCCGGCGACCGGAATGGTTCTTTCCGGCGGCAGCGTCGAACTGCAGCTCGGCAGCGGAATGGACGAACGCCGCTTTGCGGACAAGATCCTTCCGAAGAACGGCTCCCGTCTCATCCCCGCCAACGAAATTTCCACCCTCCGTACCCTGTGTACCGCTAAGAAACGGGATATGCACCGGATCAACGAACAGGTGGATACCATTCTGAAGTGCAGTAACCTCGCTGATTTTGAAAGCGATATGCTCCGGGCTCTGAACAGCCGGACACCGGATCCTTTCCGTCTCTGCCTGTACCGCCTTCTTCCCGGCATGGTGAATCTCTGGACGTCCGCAGGCCGGGCGGAAATGCGACGCATCTGCAAAACGGATATTCTGGACAACTGCTCCGCCGGTTTCGTAAGTCAGCTCCGTCTGCTGATCTCCGGTACTGCAAAAAAAGTCCTCACACAGCTCACCGAAACAAAGGCTGTCTGAACAGCCTCCGCAAACCTCAAGCCTTGGTTCTTACACAGGAACCAAGGCTTTTTTTGCCTGACGGTATTCTGTCGGCGCATGACAAGTCCGGACGATTCATTTAGTGTGATCCCTCTCGCTTATCCCTTCAAAATCAAGTATGATATAGTCACACAAAAAAAGGAGAGTAACACTATGAATTACAAGTTCAACGAAAATCACCGCTGGCCGGAAGAACGCATCCGTCAGGAATTGCAGCGTCTGGATAAATTCACCGGTCTGAACGGAAATGCCCTCCCGATCAAATTCACCTACAGCAGCTGTACACTGGGATCGTTTAATTCCCGTGACAAAAAACA
The DNA here is from genome assembly GCA_017547755.1 of Clostridia bacterium. Taxonomy (GTDB): domain Bacteria; phylum Bacillota; class Clostridia; order Oscillospirales; family CAG-272; genus UMGS1696. The sequence goes on from JAFYOX010000053.1 coordinate 5,500, forward strand.
GTGGTTCGAATTTTCACGTGCCTATATGGAAGACCCCGGAACCCCCGATCAGGTCTCTGTGGATACCATCCGCCACGAATATGCACATTACATGGACTGGACTGTCTACGGAAATCTCGGTCACGGCCCGACCTGGAAAAAATGCTGCGATGAAATCAATACCCTGTCCGTCCGCCTCTATAATCCTGCCATAGCGCAGCATTATCGGAAACTGCATGAACGCAGTGAGGCCAATACCCGTCTCTGCGCCGGCTATACGGAAGGACAGGCGGTGATCCACGAAAAATACGGTACCGGCGTGATCCGCAGCGTCCGCGACGTAAAGGAGGACCGGATGCTGGAAGTCGTATTCGAAAACGGACAGACGAAAACACTGTCCGCACGGTGGGTTCACGACCACTGCAGAACATAATCGCCGACAGCAGAAGCCGGGATATCCGAAACGGATATCCCGGCTTCTGTTCTTTATCTTTCCGAATCAATCTCCTGTCTGAAGCGTATACACCGCATTTCCGAGAGCCCGGGCAATCCGCAGTGCCGCAGACGAATCCATCGTATCTTCCACAACAATAAAGAACGCGGTATTCCGTTCTTCTATAACCCCCATCAGAAGCGAGTTGTGCGTGTCCCGGCCGTCGATGGTAACCTCTGCGGTTCCGGTCTTTGCATAAGAAACCGTTTCCGGATAACCACGACATATGTAGTATGTCTGATAGGCAGACTGCCAGTTTTCGCGGACATATCCGGCAGTTTTTCCGGAAAACAAACGCTCTGTTTTTCCGGAATCCGCCCTGCTGATCACTTCACCGCTCCGCGAGTCCGTGATCTCTTCCACAAGATAGGGGATCGCGGCTTCTCCGTTATTGGCAGCCGCTCCTGCAATTCTGCACATATCCATCACATTGACAAGAGAATCCCCCTGACCTATCAAACCCCATACATCCTGGAAAGAAGCGTTGTTTCTGAATTGTACGGAGGAATCGGTGCGGGAAAGTTTGCCTACTTCCCTGTAACCCCGGGTCTCCGTATTCACCGAAAATCCCATATCGGACAGAGTTTCCGCAGTCTCCGCAGGATCAAGCTGCTGAATGATCCTTGCAAAATAACAGTTGCATGAGTGTCCGAGTGCTCCCGCAAAATCCACGGTACCGTGGATCCCGGCACAGTATACGATGGTTCCGTCCGGAAGCTGAAGCGAACCTGTACAGGTATGGACAAGACCAAGGATGTCTTTGTCCTGTTTTGCCGCCAGAAGGGACGCGATAATCTTCATCGTGCTGCCGGGGACATACCGTCCGCCGAAACACTGGTTGACCAGTGTCCCGCTTTTCAGATTTCCCGAATCGTATGCCGCAGACGGCAGGGACAGTGCTGTGTAAATTTCACCGGTAACATAATTGTAGCTGAAACAGCAGCCGTCGTTTCCTTCGAATGCATCTGCGATCTGCCGCTGGAATGCACTGCTGAGAAGCGTCGTACGAAGAACGTTTCCTTCTGTTACCCCGTCTTCGGAATCATCATCGTAGAGATGGATCCCATGGAACAGGCTGAAATCCGGCAGAAACTCTTTGCCGTAACGAACATACAGCGAGTTATCTGAGCCGCCCTTCCGGCTGATCAGATTGCCGTACAGTTCCGGTTCGGCGATTGTTCCTTTTTCCATCAGAGCCTGTCCGGTACGATCCGTGATCGTACCATAGACTCCCGCTGCCCTCTGGATATCATCTCCCGAAAGATATTCTGCCGCGATCGTGAGCCGGATTGCGGCAGCGGGAAGCGCCAGCAGCAGAAGGGCTCCGAGAAAAGTGATCCAGACATTTTTTCTTTCTTCCATTCTTTTTTTCATGTTATCAACCCTCTTTTTCTTCCGGATTTGCAGCAGCATGTTTTCCTGACCGGACAGCCGGACACAGGGCAGCCGCACAGGCGCCCATGATACAGCCAAAAGAAATCATTGCCGAACCGCCTCTGGAGATAAACGGTGCCACGACCCCCGTAAATGGCAGAAAGTCGATGGAACCGCCGTAATTCAGAAGCACCTGAACAGTGATCAGCATGGCTGTCTGAACGAGAATAAGATACGAACAGGGATGAACCGAGGAATTCCAGCGCGCCTGAACAACAATGAGGTAATAAGATAAAATCACTGCTGCAAGAGCCGGTACGCCGAAAACTGCCTGTACCCCGGCGATCGCCATATCGCTGTCATAAGAATATATTCCGGAGATACGCGATACATTTTCAATGCCCAGTCCCCGGAAGCCGCCGTAGAGAAGCTCTTTCAGAAGGCTTGTCTGCTGTCTGAGCGCATCGATAATCTCCGGTGCTGTATCCCGGCGCATGGCATAGCCGCAGTTGAGGAACCGTGATCTTGCCTCATCACTGAAGAAACAGATCAGCAGGATCAGTGTGACCGCAGCCAAAGCAATCACGGAAACCGAAAAAAGTTTATTGTCAAAGATATAATAGGTCACGAAAGCGAAGATGCCGAAAATGATCGCGGCATTTCCGATATCGTGGAGAAGAACCAGCGTCACACAGCTGAATATGGACGTCGTGCAGAAAACAGCAGACCGTGACGTGTTCAGATACGAGTAAGCTCCCAGCAGGATGAGCAGAAACTTTACAGCTTCGCCGATCTGCACGCTGATTCCGCCGACGCTGATCCAGAGTGCGGCATTGTTCGCAGCTTTGCCGAACAGCAAATTAATCAGCAGACCTGCCCAGATCACGAAAGCCAGACTGTAGTAGCACCAGAACGGAATGGCAGGATGATTCCGTACGGCAAGGAAAACGATCAGTCCCGCACCGATCGCCATACACATATGAATCAGCCAGGAGGAGCTCATCAGAAACTGGTACTGATAGGAACTCCCGATGAGCAGCAGAAAGCAGAGCGCCGTCAGGAATGACGTGATGCGGAGCTTTGTCAGAAACATGAACACCGTTCCTGCAAGGAGCAGTGCAAGGATCACTCCCACGGAAAGCATGTAAACCGTTGTCTTTTCCTGCAGGATGGTCCTCCGGACGTTCAGCTTGTTCAGCTGTTCTTCGATCTCCTCCTGCGACCCCTCTCCCCAAAGGATGTTCTGCTCCGTTTCCGCCGTGACTGCCAGTTCGTTTTCAATGACCGGTACGGTCGAAGTTACAACATATACCGCAAAAAACACGATAAACAGAGCTGCACAGAAAAACTGGAGTCCCAGCTGCAGATTGTTTTTTATAGATACTGTCATTTGCCTGTCCCTCTGACGTATGACCGCCAGAGATATACTCCTTTCCGATGTTATCCCGAATTTCTTCCGGTTTCCCGCGGATCCGCCAGATGCAGCCGGATATCATTGCTGATCCTGACATCCTGATTGTAATTCAGTCCCGTCCCGGCGGCAGGAATTTTCTGTGCCCGGGTGTAGATCACGGGATCCGTTGTGCTCTTCCGGACAAAGAAAAGTTTTTCTATCACCGGTCCAATCTTTTTTTCCGTGCGGTCGATGCGTGCGATCCAGCGGTCCATCCGCAGAAACAGCCGGGCAAGCCGCTGTACGGAAGGTTTTTCGAATCGCTCCGCATTCTTTTCCTTCCAGACGGAATAGAACTCCGTCCATTCCGTCCGGAGGCTGGCGTTCCGGTATGGTCGGATGTGATATCTGCCGTCCGCATCGTCATACCACAGGATTGCGTGGATTCTGGACACGGAGAGATCCCTGTCGCCGAGATAAAAGTCACATTTGCGCTTTCTTCTTCCAATGATATAGTGGGAAGACGTTAGATGGTATTTTTCCGACTGCAGGATCAGATCCGTACAGAACTTTTTGCGGTAATACCGTCTGCGCTGTCTGTCCTCGGAATGCAGCGTCGTCAGAGCCAGAAGAATGGCCGCTGCCGCCATAAGAATTGCCGCAGTATACATATATCTGATCACCCTCTCTGATCATTTTGTCTGCCGCAGAGAAATTCCGGTTTGTTTTTTCTCTTTTTGAACATTCCGGTCAGCTGGCGGAAACAATCCCCGGCACAAAAACTCACAACCGCCGTAAGCAGTATATGCAAGACATAAAGGAAGACGTCCAGATCAAGTTGAAAATTCAAAATCTGACCGATACCGTCATAATAACCGAGAATCGCCTGCTTCATCAGAAAAACAAATGTGCAGGGAACGATCAAAGTCAGCACACAGATCCCGGCAAGAACCGTGAAAATTCCGGAAACCGTTTTTCCGGCGCTCTTCCGTCTCTCATCGGATGCCGTTTTCTGATCTGCCGCGATCATCTCCTTCAGACGTTCTCTGCGTTCGTCCGATCCGTCGAAGTCCTCGCTTCCGGAGCAGTCAGCGGACATTTTCTGCTGCTTCCGCTGGTTTCGTTTCCGCTGACGCAGAAACTCGGAGGTCTGCGGGAATTTTCGGATATTCTTCAGGCAGTACTTCACCGTCCCGGCTTCCCATTCCGGCGAAAATATCTTATGCTGAAGACAATGCAGTACCCGTTCATCCCCCATTACATCCAGAAACCGTACGATGCTTTCCGCTTCATCGGGCAGCCAAAGAGTCTCAAGAATCTCATGGTATGTCTCCCACGAACCGATCTCACCGATCAGCTTCATGATTTCCTGATCATCTTCCTCGTTCTTTCTCGAAAGAAGTTCTGCCTTCCGGCGGATTTCATCGTCCGCGTTCCAGACTGCTTTCTGTTCGGAACAGTAATAACTCTTCTTTGCCGGCATTCCGCCGCCGAATCCGCCCGCACGGATGTTTTCAAAGCGGTCGGCATTGGAGAAATTCAGCCCGATATTCTGCGAATCGGCAGCATTCTCCACACCGGTATGGAAAGAGACGGTTTTTCTGAGCGATGCGGGAAGGTGTGAAAACAGCCAGTCAAGGCAGCATTCCGGATTCATTCCGGAAATAAAGATCTGGTTTTTCATCGGCGGCTCCTGCTGCGCACAGAGAGCACCCGCATACAGAAAAATCTGCAGTTCCTCACCAATGTTTTTCACCGCAGAGAACGTACTATCGCCGTCCGCCATGAATTTTTCAAAGATCTTCTTCTGGTCTTCCCGATCCGCGGGAAGCTTGTTTTCTACGATCAATCTGGAATACTCCCGGAAGCCTTTCGCTCTGCGGCGGAAAAGATTATCTCTGAACATCATATCTGCCTCTCTGGTATTCAGGATAAAATGAACCGCACTGACGGAAGCCCGGTGATCCTCCGCACGGATCATATTGCGATAAATCACACTCAGGATGTAGTCACCGCCGCCAAGCGGTCCGTAACGCAGTGCAGGCTCTGCACTTCCCGTTTTCTGAAAAACCGTCATGGAAGAACAGATATCTGTAATTGCCTTCCGGTATTTTTCGATCGGGAAATCCTTTGAGGAACCATAAAACCCGTAACCGTTCTCACGGTTTCCGTATTCAATCCATAACATACTGCAATTGCGTTCTCACGGTACCTCTCCGCTTCGGGAAGTACCGCTTCCCGCTTCCTTTCTGTAATGTATTCTATGTATTTTCCATGTTTACTGCGCTTTTTCTCTGCCGATCTTCAGAAAACCCAGTTCCGCAAGGATCCAGAGCAGAGGATCCATAATATTGACAGCCGTATCATACACCGAGCGCTGCGCGGCATCCGGATTCTGCGCTTCGGAACGACAGGTCTGGATAAAGAAGCCTGCGCGGTGCTGCGGCTTTTCCGCAATGCGCGCTCCTGCCTCCAGACGATAATTGCTGACGATCATATTTTCGAGTGCCATTCTGGGAAGAAATTCTTCGGGGAAATAATCGCTTTTTTTCTTCTGGGGATGGAATGTTGTTTTATCGAACAGCGGTATGCTGCTTCCGCGATAACTGATTTTTTTATCCATCACTTTGTCCATACATGTGATCACATGGCACAGACTTTTTATTCCGTCCAGATACTGAAGTTTCTTCAAACCGTTATAAAGGGATACAACTTCGCCTGTACCGCGGTCTGCCGCATCTACAACAAGGAGAACATCGGCATGCTCCAGAAAAATTCCGCGTTCGCTTTCCGTGATCTTTCCTTCGAAAAGTTCCCCTGCAAGGTCGACAATAAGGAGCGAAGCAATCTTCTTATGATTTCCGGTAAGGTCAAAAAGTGTCGTGGAACCTGTCTCGCTGCGGTTGGTCGTTTTCACATCCGTCGTTTCGCCGATGGAATCCGCTGGAACGATGCGCAGTCCCGGAGCAAGTACCGTTAATGCTTCGTTCAGCGGAAGGAGATTCCCCGGATAACGGACAGCATTCACAAAGGTGGTTTTTCCGACTCCGCGAGCGCCCGCCAGAGCAACTACATAGGTAGGGAATTCTCCCTGACCGGGATACAGGTAATTGGTTTTTCCATTGCGGCAGCAATGAGGGCAGATCCGGAGAAATACCAGCTCTTCGCCGCTGTTCTCCTGTACCGCATGGATTTTCACAGGCAGATCCTGTCCTGCCTTCCCTCTCCGGGTCTTTCTGTCGATCCGGAACAGGCTTTTTTTATCCGCACCCATTCCTGCAAGGTAACATTTTCCGAATACATCTCTTTTCAAAACGGTATGGATGTTTTTGTCCGAATTATAGTAATTCACCTCTTCCGAAATTTTACCGCAGAAATGACATAAGCATTCGCCTGTTTTCAGCATATTTCATCTCTCCTTTCCGGCTGCAGAACCCTCTGCGGTCCCGCAGATCCATGTAACTGCGTAGTTGGGGATATCGTCCTGAGGATTTCTGAGCTCCCTGATGTTCTTTACAAGAAGCAGAGGAACATTCTTTTCCAGAGGATGGTACAAGTATTTTCCGTCTTCGCTGACCACAATGAACGCACGATCGTCCTTATAACAAAACTTTATGCAGTCCTCTCCCTCCTCGTTGATGTCTGCCGGAATTTCAATGACATTTCTTGCATTCCAGGAACAGATGCTTTCGTTTTTTCGATCCTGCTGGTCGTGCGGACCAAGCTTCTGCACACGAAGATATCCGCCGTCCGGGAACTCCATTGCCGTTCCGGCTATTTTCTTCCGGAAAATGCAGAGAGAAAGATTGCGCCAGACTCTTATCGGCAGAGGAAGGAGCGTTGTGAAACTGATCCGCGGCATCCGTACCGCCGTCTTCGGTGTACGGCGTTTTTTTACGTTACGCTTCCCGGTGTTCCGGAAAGTTTCCGTGTTATTCCCATCGTCCCTGCTGGCTGCGGGTACGGGAACAGCTTTGGGTCTGGGAGGCCTCATCTTATGCTTCAGTCTCAGGATTTCCGCATACCGGAAGATAAGCCGGATGTACGGTATCGTGAGAAGGAGCGTTATAATGTACGGAGTTTCCGGCCGTCCGGCGGCCAGATTCACCAGTTCCAGAAAGCGCTGATATCCCTCCCGGATGTCATATCCGTTTTCATCCAGTTTCTGCAGAAGCAGATCCGTCAGCATACGGAAAAGATCCGCCAGAAGCGTATGGATCGCTTGAAAAACTTCATATAACGGCGGAAAAAAGGAGAGAAAACCGGGAAAAAGAATCAGCAGAACCATGCTCTCGATTATCGTAAAAATCAAAAGACGATTTTTGCTGCCGATCTTCTTTTTCAGCCGCTTATTCAGGGTCAAAGAATTGTTCACAGGATTTGCCGAAGCTGCCGCATTCATATCATTCCCGTCCTTTCAAAATAATCTATTCCTTGTGGATCACCACATAGTGGATGCTGCCGTCCGCACTGCGGAAAAAGATGTCCTGTGTACGCCGCTTTTCCGGCGTCATGTTTCTCCCCAAAGCATCCTTTTTGTTTTTCACGGATGCCGGTATGGTTCCGATCTCCGGTACATCTTCGGAAGGCTTCCGTGAGGCAGACTGCACTTTATGAAACGGACGGCATTCCGTATACCACCGGCTTCCCGTGTCGTTCCGGACATCGCCGTCGCAGTACACGATCAGCCGGAACTGACTGCCGAGGAGATCTGCGTAATACCGGATCGGTCTGCCGTTGACTGTCAGAAATTTTCCTGCATTCATATCTGCAGAAGCGAAAATATGAATCTGACCGCTGAAATACCGGAAATCCTGCGGATCCTTTTCGCGGTCACGGATCATCTTGTAAAGACTTGCCGTAACTCCGGAACAGGAACCCTTCGGATACGCCGGAAGTTCCTTCCGCAGTCCGTCGGACACATCCTGTTCCGAAAGATAATCCTCTGCATTTCCGATTCTGCCCATCCCGGAGCATACCTCCGACCAGTTTGTACGGGTGTCCGCGTCGTTCCTGTTCACGTCGTGGTAAACATAAACCATATGACGGGTATTCTCCGATGCAAAAACGGAATATTCCTTCATCGCCTTCAGATACTTCGCACGATTTCCGGCAAGCCCGGTCAGATCCAGCAGAATAACATCCGAAAGCATGGACTGCAAATTTATCAAAACTTTTTTCAGTTCCATGAGAGAAATACGACCGTCCGGTCTGCAGGCGATACACCGGCGGAACACCCGCACCAGTTCCTCGGGAAACTCCTCCCCGGAAAGCGTCAGTTTTCCGGCAAGTTCGCGTTCAAGCCATGAAGGCACCGCAGTGTCATCGGCGTATTTTTCCCACAGCGCCTCATATGTCTTCCGGATCGCGCCTCGCGGAATCTTCGCAAACCAGCAGCACATCGGATTCATCGTTTCTCCGTTTTCATCGCGGAACAGTCCGAACAGTTCCGCAAGAAGCATTCCGAGTGCAAACACATCTGCCTTCGCGGAAGGCTTCATTTCCAGAATATATTCCGGAGGAGTATTTGAGAAAGACATTGCATTCAGGTCCGTACCGTCGCTGTCAGGGGACTCCTCTGCGGCTTTCGAACTGGCAAAATCGATGATTTTGACACAGAACGATGTTCCCTTCCGTTCCAGCATGAGGTTGCCGAGCTTCAGATCACGGTGTGCAACGATGTAACCGTTTTTCCCGGTATTCAACTCTTCCAGACCGGCAATCGTCTGCAGCAGGATCTCGAGTTTATCCCCGAAAGTAAGTACAGCAGGTTCGATCGTCTGATACAGCGGTTCAATGATCATACACGTCAGCGGCTGATTTGTTTTGGAGCCGGAAAGAAGGAGACGGGTATTGTCATCCTTCAGAAGGATCCGGCGAAGATGTTCCCCTTCATAGGAGATCAGGTCCATATATTCCCGGTTCTGAGGGGTACGTTCGTGCAGCATGCTCTCCGTAACGTCGTACTGCTTCAGACAATAGCGGGTTCCGGGCAAAAGATTCCCGGGAGCTTCTTCACGAAATCTTCCGGAGTATACATACTTTCCGGTACTTCTTGAGGAAATTTTTTCTTCCACGAAAAACGGATATTTTTCCGCCTCATATGTAAAGAAAATATTCTGCATTTCGAACTCCTTTCAAGTCTTCCCGTCAGCTGAGCTGAATACGGGTCGCCATAATTGTAAAATTATCTGTGGAGGAACTGTTCTCAACTTCGTCGAGAATACGCTGACAAAGTCCTGCCATATGGTCCGCATTCCCGCAGACGATCTCCCGCAGAATATCTTCTCCAAATACGGAAAGCGCGCCGTCGCTTCCGAGAAGAAGAACACAGTCCTGAGAGAGCGTTACGTGATCTGTAAAAATCTCTTCTTCGCGGAGAGGTGTGGTTCTTCCCAGAGCAAGAACCAATTTGTTTTTCAGCGGAGATGATAAGGCTTCTTCCCGGCTCAGGAGTCCTTCCCGGACGGCATATCCGGCCGCGTTGTGATTTTCATAAAGTCCGGTAAGCACCCCCTGCTTAAAATCAATGAGGTAGACCGGCGAATCTCCTACATTACAAACGAACAGCCGGTCTCTGAAAACAACGGCGCAGCTGAGGGTCGCGGCGCACCTGTTTTTCCGAAGCATACTGTCCGCTTCCATCACTGCCTGGCAAAGCGTTCTGCGGATGTAATAATCCAAATACTCTTCCTCTGCTTCCGCCAGATCGTAAAGACTTCCCAGCAGAGGAAGAAGGCCGTTGTAGAAACTCCGGACGGCAAGCTCTGCGGCGAGCTTGCCGTTTGCTTTCGATACTCCATCCACCACGCACTGAATGCTCATCCGCTGAGGTGCCGTAGGCGCGGGATCGACCAGCACATGCAGACATTTATCCTCATTTTCACTCTTACGATGCCGGACAGAACATTCCCGGAAATCCTTGATGTAAAACATGCTCTCACCTTCCTTTCCCTGTGTCAAACTTCCGTGGCATCGGTCTGAGAGGAAGATTCTTTTCCGAAAATCCCCTTCAGCTTTTCCAAAACATCTTCTCTGGGAAAGGAGAGAAACGGCAGCTTCCAGGCTTCACTGCCGGTCTCCGTATCATCGCTGATCGGCTCGGAAGGGGCTGCAGCCTTCTTTTTCACGGAGATCTTTTTCTCCGGAACCGTCCGGGAATCGATGCCGAGTTCACGGAAAATCGCACCGCTTCTTACCTCTTCCAGAGTCGGACGCATTTTCTGGAAAGGATTGATCGCCCGAAGAAGATATGTATTTTCTTCATTCGGAAGATTTTCGACGTCCTTCATTTCGGAACCTCCGTTCAGAAGAATCAGATAAATGCAGGCTGCCGCATAGAGGTCGGTCGTGAAATCCGCATCGGGTCCGCCCGCTTCCGGAGGATACAGTTCCGAGAATGCTTCATTCAGTGCGGGGATCGGAAGAATGCGGATGGAAACATTTCCGCCGCAGAAACGGACATACACGGTGTCCAGACTCAGGCAGCATAAAGCTCCGAAAAAGGGGCTGCTTCTCCTGACCTGCATCTTTTTTACCAACGGTGAATAGTTCGTCAGGACATTCTGCCACTGTCCTTCCTGAATAAAGAGGAGCAGTTCCCGAAAAACGATCGGTGCGATCTTTTTCTTTACATCGGCCGGAAGCTCACGCAGGGAACGTTCTTCGTCCCACAAATAAAAGGAATACAGCGTGTAGCCGTCCTTCTCGGAATAGGGAGCGCTGCCGGGGATAAATGTTGTATCCGGCACATGAAGAACTGCAGAAAAATGTTTCTGCAGAGCAGACTGCAGCGGAACACTGCAGTCTTTCACCGCCCAGACAACGGTGCCGGGATCGGCGGTGATCAGTTTTCCTCCGCAGCATGCACCTGCACAGGTGATATCTCCGAGAAAAACATCGGAGGAACGTGAAAAATCCGGAATGCGTTCATTCTCATTTTTCACTTCTGCATCGGGAGAGATGTCGTTGATGCGGAATCTGGAATCCCTGCGATTTGCGGGGGACTGTGTTCTCTCATCCATATTTTCACGATTGCTCATAGATTGATCCTGTCCTTTCCGGAAATTTTGTAATTCCGATATTCATCTGATCGTATCTGTATTATAGGATTTTCCGGCATTTTTATCGATATGGATCCCACCAAATCGATATATATCCTCTGTACGACCGTTTCCGGCGCAAATCCAAACAAAATCACATTCATTTAGTGAGATGGTGGTTGCTGAAAACCGGCAGAATCCGTATGATATTGGTGTGCCAGGTACCGGCGCACCATCTTCTTTCACCGAAAGGACCTCATCATGAAAAAAGCTGTAAAGAATCAGGGAAAAATCGTCCATGCCTATCGTCTCGGCGATGCATCCGAAACCGAACTCCGCCTGCTCAGGGAAGGACTTATCCGTATCCGCGAAGACAAAACCTATGAACTCTTCTCCCTCGAAGCAGTCAGCGGCTCCGGAGAAATCGCACGGAAAGGCGACTATTTCAAGCTCAGCGCAGACGGCCGCCCTTACCCGAACGCCAAGGATTTCTTTGAAGCCAACCACCGTTTTCTGGACGGCGATCGTTATGAACAGTATCCAAAGCCGCTGGAAGTCTGGTGTGCCGAAGACGGTCTCTGTCCCGAAATCCGGTTTCTGCAGGAACACAAAGGACTTGTGCTCGATCCGTCCGGAGGTGAAAAATATTTTTCCGCACCTCTGTGGGGAACCGTTCTTTCCGCCGCCGCGGACGCCGTGATCGTTTTCTACAGCATCACAAGAAACGATGACGGCACGATTGCCGACGCGGATTTCAATTTTGTTTCGCGTGAGGAATTCGACCGTACCTATTCGCGGCTGTAACAGCACTCCTGTCCGCAGGCTGCAGCCTTTCCTCCCGCCGGCACATGAGACATTGCAAATATTGCAGAATTATGATATAATTCACCCATAGATACCCAAGGGAGGATGTTCGTCATGGCACAGTCTCTGCGTGATATAATAAAAACAAACCTCGATGTTCCGGTCCGGAACATTTTTGACACCAATTACAGCAGCGATGCTCTCATCAATGCCGCTGCCGCACAATACGCCAAATTCGAGGGAAAAGATATCTCTAAATTTGTTCCGGCACGAAAAACAGAAAAACTCTGGGAATGGTATTCCGGCCGGTATCCGTCTGCGAAAGCCGAAACTTCCGCGGACAGGGCAAACAGCCGGAACGTCAGCCGGACAACTTCGGAAGACACCTATGATTTTCATATTCCATACAAAGCGGAATCGTTCAAACGCAATCTTCTCGGCACAACGTTTCCGAGTTCGGAATTTATCCAGCATATCTGTGCCGCCTTCTTTATCGGCCGCGAAACCTGCAATCAACTTCTGACCACCTACGGATACCTTCCCCTCCACGAGAAAAATCTCCATAATCTGGCTGTCTACTCCGTTTTGTCAAACATCGATACCCTGGGCGGCAATCCGCTGGAGCTGATCCGGAACCGGTATTTCAAGGCGCGGGAAATTCTGATAGAGATCTGCGGCAATGATCCGATCGTTATGCAGACGATTGAGACGCTGCTGCTCGCCGAAGAACTGGGGGCCCGGCCGGATTTCACGGAAGAGCACTATCTGAACTATGTACGAAAAAACGCCGTCTATCTGACCCGCAGACACAGCGCGCTTCTGAAAGAACACAGCCGGCTGGTAAATGTCTTTCAGGATCTGTACGACATCCGCAGGAAAATGCCTCTGAATACCCGATGGTCCGAAACGGAAGGTGTGTACAGTCTGTTCTCCTTTGTCACGCTCTTCTGTCTGAACCTTCAATATAATAATTTCAAGGACCGCCTGATCAAGGAGATCCGTAAAGACGGCGAAGTCATGGAACGTGCAAACCGTCATCCTACCAGAGAAATCATGATCCTGCTGTGGCTGTATGAGGAATTTTTCCGCAACAGTCCGCCGATCCTGTGTCCGCCGAAATATGCCTCCGTTTTTCCGAAAGAATACCGCACAGTGCGTACGATCTCTCCGGACGAAACAAAAACCGAACTGGATATCCACCGGCTTCTCTTCGGAACCGCACCTTCCCGCGGAAGCAGAAAAATACGCTACAACAGAAATCCGTATACCGCGAACGTGCATTTTGACGGTCCCGAAGCGCATCGCCTGATCAACGAAAAACTGAAAAACTACGGCTACAACCCGCTCACTCTCAACTGCAAATTTGACCTGCTGATCATGAAATTTTTCTCGCTGAAAATTTATCAGTTCTGGGACAGCGGTACCGCGGAATATTCCTGCGATTTTTTTGAAGAACAGCAAATCCTGCTGAGAGATGATCCGGATTTTTCCGATGCTGTCTTCGCGTATGAAGAATATCGTGTTCCGCTCGCACTCTCCATGTTCTTCAAAATCCTCGGTTATGCCCGGAAGATGGGAGAATCGCTCTCCGGAGAAAAAAATCCAAAGAAGCATCCGCGGGAATTTCTGCTTGAATGCCGATTGAACAGCCAGATCTGAAAGGTGGTTATCCTATGTATTTTGATAACAATGACCTGCGAACTCCATTAAAAAACGGTACTTCCGTTGTTCTTGCCGATGAGAAAAAGAAGATCCGCACCGAATATATTATCGATTCTCTCGCAGGCTCCGGCGGTTTTGCAATGATGTACATTGCCCACGAAAAAAATAACCCTCAGCACTTTACGGCACTGAAGGAACTCTACCCGCGCACTCTGAACAACGCCATCGCGGAACGCCTGGAAAACGATAAAATTGTGATCTACAATCCCCTGACAGAATCGGATGAACAGGACAATCCGGAAATCTGGGAACAGATCGAACCGTATTTCGAACGGGAAGTACGGCTGACACGCCGCGCAGCCGCCGTATACGATTCCAACGGCAGAGTTCTTCCGCAGAACAATCCCGATATTTTTGGAATTCAGGGCCCCTATACGGCGGAAAACGGGAACCGCTACATCGTCATCGATACCCGCAGCGGAAAATCTATGCAGCAGTTTATTGACAACGGATGGGAAAGTACGGCGGACAAAGGAAAATTCCGGAACAATCTTCTGGGAGAAGTTCTTGAAATTCTCCGGAAAGTCACACAGAGACTGACGTTCCTGCACGGAGACCACCGGATGTATCATCTTGACCTTTCTCCTGCCAATATTTATGTCAGTTATATCAACGGCGGTCTGGACGTGGATCCCATCATCATTGACTACGGCAGTGCCTACGACCGGAACGATCCGCAGGAGTCCGCCGCGCACCGTTTCACCTGCAACCCCTATTCCGCACCGGAAATCACTGCGCTTGCCGAACTGAACGATCTGAATGCCGGATACACGATCGATGTGACTTCGGATACCTACAATCTCGCCGCGATCCTCTTTTACGCGGTTTTCGGCGAAGTATACACCATCGATAAAATTTACGATACTTCCTGGAAGCAGCAGCTTTATACCCTGTATCCGGATAATGTATATGAGAATTTTGCGGAGCAGCTGAACGATTTCTTTGACAAGGGACTTTCCTCCGATCAGCGGGAACGTTATGTCACCATACAGCCCTATTTCGAACGGAAACAGAATTCCCTGTTCGATGCACTGACCGAACTTCAGGAAAAATACAAACAGAAAGAGGCTGATATTCTCAGCAGAATGCCGCCGGATGAACTGATGTCCTATCTGCTTCTGGACAAGTATCCGCTGTACCGGTACTGCAGCAATGACGGCGATCTCCATGTTCTCTGTCTCGGAAGCGGCTCCTTTGTCACAAGCATGATCCGTTCCATCCTCGGCACCGGACAGATGATCGGCAGAAAACTGTATATTCACGTCGTTTCCGGCAATGCGGCTTCCTATCGTGACCATCTGCTTTCCAAAGCCCCGCTGCTTGAAAACTATGCGGACTTCGGCGACGGATCTCCCGTACCGGAGAACGTATATGTTTCCTTTTCCTTTGAAACCGTATCGGATTTTGCAGACGAGGAAACCTGCCGCAGGATCGCAGAAAAATACGGCGAAAAAAGCCGCTATGTGATCATTTCGCTCGGTGCGAACAACAGCAATATCACGCTCGCACGCCGTTTTGCCGGTGAAATCGGGAATATTTCATCCGAAAACACCATTATTCATTACTATATGGCAGAGGATTCGGCACAGAATATCCGTGCGGATCTTGACACTTCCGCAATCCCACCGCATGTGACGATCCAGCCGTTCGGAAACCGTCTTTCCTCCTTCAGCAAAGACGTACACAAGCTGGGCAGAAAAGCCTTCCGTCTCCATTATCTGTATGAAAAAATATACAATTCCAGTGCGGCAAAAAGTCAGGCGCTGAAAAAATTCCTTGCCGATGATTACAGCCAGCGCTCCTCTGCTGCCGCCGCAGTCCATATTGACTATAAGCTCGCCAGCCTCGGCATCTCCGTCGCCGAACCGAAAAGCACACAGCGTTCAGCGGCTTCCCGGCAGTCCAGGATCATCGAACAATACCGCCGCTGCCTGCGGGATCCCGTACAGTACGGAAAACTCCTGCAGCTGGAACACACGCGGTGGATGTTCTTTATGATCGCCGACGGATATCGTCTTCCGAGTGCGCAGGATCATGAACGCTACAGTTTCAAAACGGTCAGCAAAGTCTTCAACAAAGCTTTCAAATGTACGGATAAAAGCATAAAACTGCACCATTGTCTGGTTCCCTGCAGTGCAAACGGGATCTGTCTGCCGCAGGATCACGGAGAATGGAACAGGTATACCTGCAAAAATGAAATCGATGCGTCCGATTACGATGCTCTGGACAAAATGTCTCTTTATGTCCATATGCTCGCCGGCGAACGCATCCGACGATCTTCCACCGGCGTCCGTATCCTCAGCCTCGTCGAAAACGACCTCAGGGAAATGCTGTATATCGCGCCTGAAAACGAATCGCTGAAGAAAGAATTCGAATCCTTCCTTGAATGGATCCGTCAGGTTCTGAAGGGCACTTCCCCGAAGGAACAGAAAGCAAGATTCATCCGTCTGCAGGAACAGTTTTCGCTGAATGAGATTGATATCACAGACATCGCAAAAAAAATTTCCGACGAACTGGCTGTGTTCGCGGAATATCATTCCTACAAGGATTATAAGGAACCCGACAAAGCGATCATCGATCACCTGCTGTGGGTAAAGTTTGCCGAAGACTTTGTAATGCTCAAAGCCAAAACCCCGTCGGTTCTCTCCGATATTGCCGCTCCGCTGGTCATCGAGCCGCGGAAGCTGATATATCTCGGAACAGAACCGCAGGAAACGCTGACCTCCTTTTTCAGAAATCACGGAAACAACACCGACGTATCTTATGAAAAATGTTCCTTTGAACGGCTGGATACGGTTACGGATACACTGTCCCGCCTGATCCGCGCCGCTTCCGGTCAGACGTGCATCATCGATGTCACCGATGCACATCCGCTTTTCACTGCAGCGGCTGTCATGCTTGCTTCGAAAGACAAGAAAATCGGGGTGATTTCCTGCGATACAACGGATTTTTCCATTATCAATATTATGAATTACCCCTGTGCGGCAATCCATCGCCTGAACACCTCCGTTTCCGCAGGTGAAATCTTCGGGCTGTACGGCGCGCAGGAAAAATCGGGTACGGAAAACTATATGTACCGTCTCGGCAGCGATATGGATAATCTCTGGGACTTCTACCGGAAATACCGCACCGACTGGGAAATGATCTCCGCCTTTTTCATGGAATATGCCAAAGGCTCTTCCGAGGTCCATGTTTCCGGATTCCCGGTTCCGGCGAATCCGGAGATTCCATGGAAAACTTACCGTCGTTCCGGTTCCTCCGAATTATATCGTATCACGGGAATCGAGGAAATTCTCGGCAGACTGCAGGATGTCGGCCTGATCCGGAAGCTTGTTCTGCAGGAAACGGAAGCATACAGCAATCTTTCCTTTGAATATCCGGTCGGGAACGAAGCCGCATCCGGCTGTCTTATAACGCAGCTCGACGATCTTCTGACCAATCTTGGAAATCTGAAGCTGAAATACAGGATCACGCCGAAATCCGCCGGGGTATATGATATTGATATTGCAAGCGGTGTTCAGGTATCGCGGCATTTCAAAACCGATACGTTCCGAAATATCTGCGGCAAAAAGGAATTCCGGCTCCGGAACATGGAGGATCCTCTCAGGGAACTGGAAAAACTCGGAATCATCTCTTCCCTTACGTTCGATCATGCGGACGTCTCCTGTTTTGTCAGCTTTATTTACAGCAGCCGTGCTGTCCGGGACTGTCTGACCACCGCCGGAAATATTCTGGAGGCATACGTCTGGCATACGGCGGAAAGAACCGGGTATTTTGACAGTCTGCAGGCAAACTTCTCCTTCCGGTGGCATGATTCTTCCGTCAGCAACGAGCTGGACATCATCCTTACCAAAGGGCTGACCACCCTGGTGTGTTCCTGCAAAACCGCCGGACTCTGCAGAGAGCATCTGTATGAGATCTCGGATCTGACCCGCCGGTTCTCCGTGAACAGCAAGCCGGTGATCATTTACTCCTCGGATAAAGCGATGGAAAACGGCAAAACTTCGGACACCACCGACGCCGTCCGGGAACGCGCACGCGAAATGGGCATTTATCTGATCGACCGCGATATCCTTGACGGAAATCTCGGAGAAGAACTGCGCCGGATTGCCGAAGAACGCCCGGAATAAACGAAACGAAAAAGGGGCTGTCGCAATAAGCCCCTTTTTGTATGGTATGGATTTACGCGTTGTGGTTCTTCTTCTTGCCGAAGAGGTTCAGTACGCAGAGACCGAGAACTGCTGCTGCGCTGCTGATGTACCAGAACATGGAGTCGCCGGTCAGCGGAACGGGTTCGTCCGGGATGTTGGTCAGCGGGATTTCTTCGTCAGGAATGTTGACGAGCGGGATTTCTTCGTCGGGAATTTCTACGATTTCCGGTTCTTCTTCAACCTTCAGCTTGAAGGTGAACTTTCTCTTGGTGGGTTCTTCCGGCTTGGGTTCGGGATCCTTGGGTTCCTTGGGTTCTTCGGTGGGTTCTTCCGGATCTTCCGTCGGATCTTCGGGATCTTCGGTGGGATCTTCGGGATCGATTTCCGGGTCGATTTCTTCGTACCAGTGACGTTCCGCTACTACATGGTTGTCTTCGTCCACGACGAAGATCGAAGGTGAAATCGGAATTTTCACTGAGATGAAGACCGGTCAGAGTGTACACACCGTTTACCGCGGTAATGGTTTCCGCATTTCTTTCTTCGGTGTTTTCCCCTGCAAGACGACGGGTAACGACAACTTCTTCACCATTCTGCATGTAAGTGATGTGTACCAGCAGGTCGTCAGATTCCGGATCGGGTACAAATTCCAGAGTAAAATTCAGTTCTGCTTCGTAAACATCGTTGTCTGCGTTGTCATTATAGTTTGCTTCAAAACCATCTGCCTTATCGCCGATCGTAAGGCTCAGATTATCGATATTGTTCTTTTCGTTGATAACGATCGTGGATTCCTGCTTTTCATTAAGATTAATCAGATATTCGTAAAGTGCTCTTGTTCTTGCCGCACCGGCATAATCATTCTTACCGTTGAGGGAATCGCCGAGCGCGCTGCTTCCATAATAGACATCCCCGACAATCATACGGTCGGTACCGTCCAGGGCATGGTTAGAACCGTTTGCGTAGGACCAGATCGCCATCTGCGTAGCGTCGAATGCTTCGCCTTCGGTCAGAGCGTCGATTACTTCATCTGTCAGAACGCGGAGTCGTAATTTCTATCACAGATGAAGTAATCGCAGAAGTAACATCCGTTACTTCTGCGGTCACGGTCGTGGTGATCTCCGTCTTGGTTCCGTCTTCGTTTTCTGCGATTTCCGTTTCACTTCCGGAAACAACTTCTTCTGCGAACGTCGGAAGGGTTGCGCCTGCAAACATATTGGCTGCGAGAAGCAGAACAAGCAGTTTCTTAAGATTGTTTTTCATCGCTCTATATCTCCGTTCATTAGCTGTCGGTTTGTTTTTGTGTTTCTCTCTTTGTTGGCACTATTATATCACGCAGGTGTTACGGAAAGAGTTACATTTTCGGTTTTTTTGCTTCATTTTTTCAATCGGCAGCAGGATCTTTGCGCAAAAAAATACTCCCCTGGGTCCAAGGGGAGCGTTTTTTATAAAATTATGCCGGAATTCAGATCCCGGTCGTGTCGCAGATCAGCTTTGCGGAATTGTAATCGAGGAAGAGATTCCAGTCGGCGTGGGTCTTCAGCGCCGTCGCGGGAACCCTGTTGGTGAGAGGCTTCTGCATGGTATTGAAGATCGCTTCCGCCTTGACTGCGTGCGGAACCACGGAAACGATGCACTTCGCGCGCAGGATCTCCTTCACGGTCATGGAGATCGCCTGCTTCGGAACGGCGTCCAGATTTTCGAACCAGCCTTCGCCGAGCTGCTGTCTGCGGCAGCGTTCGTCGAGATCGACCACGTGGTACGCCGCTTCGGTCTCAAAATCCGCCGGCGGATCGTTGAACGCGATGTGACCGTTTTCGCCGATGCCGATGATGCCCACGTCAACGGGAGTCTCACGGATCTTTTCGGTGAGATATGCAATGTTCGCTTCCACGTCGCCTTCGCCGTCCACGAAATACACCGCCTTCATCTTTGCCGGAAGCAGTTCAATGAAGCGTTCGGTCAGGTACTTGCGGAAGGACGCGATATGCGTCACGGGCATTCCGATGTACTCGTCCAGATGGAACATTTCCACCTTCGTCCAGTCCACATCGAGGGTAACGAGCTTCCGGAACATTTCAAACTGGGATGCGCCGGTGGATACGCAGATGCGGGCGTATCCCTGTGCGGCGATCGCTTCGTTGATCTTCTGCGCGATGAATTCTGCGGCAGCCGCACCGTTCGCGGCTGCGTTTGCGTGAATCTGAATTTTCATGGGAGTTCTCCTTTATATATAAATGAAGTATACGGCAATTTTCTGTACGGTTCCGGGATTTTATCGCGGTATCTGCCGATATCATAGCACGTTTTTTCGCCGGTGTCAATGAAAAACAAGGTTCTCCGCATCCGGAATGCACAAAAAATCCCGGCAATCCGCGGAATAATTTGCATTTTTCACCGGAATATGCTATACTGATGCCAACAACAATTTCACGCATACTGCAAAACAGAAAGGATCCTCTATGCTCTCTCTTCAGATGAAAATGGTGTCGTCCCTCGAAAAATGCTTCCTCGACGACGCAATGGACTCCAAAACCGAAAAAAATCGCTTCGTCATGTTCGCAAACGAAAAGCTGGCGTTCCAGGTCATGTACCATGCAGACGTCATTGACGAAGGCATCGCCACCTATTCCGGTGACCTTTCCGTATCCGGCGCGCTGGCTCCCTATGCGGAAATCCGTCAGGTTGCCAATGTTCCGAACCAGTTCCCGACCTATAACGTCAGCCCCGGCGGCGAATTCATCCGCACCGAACCCGGTCTGTACCCCGACCTGATCCGTCCGCTGGTCTACCCGGACCGCATTCCGCTTCCGCACAACCAGACGCACGCCCTGTGGGTGACCATCCGTCTTCCGGAAGATTTCGCCGCAGGTACGTACGATCTCACCCTGTCCCTGAACGACCGGAACGGTCCGATGGCATCCGTCACCGGGGAAGTCACGGTGCTCGCCGAAAAACTTCCCGCACAGACCTTCATCCATACCGAATGGTTCTACACGGACTGCATCGCCAACTACTACCACGTCAAGGCGTTCTCGAAACAGCACTGGAAGCACATCGAAGGCTATATGCGCACCGCGGTGGACAACGGCATCAACATGATCATGACACCCGTATTCACGCCCGAACTCGACACCTACGTCGGCGGCGAACGTCTGACCACCCAGCTCGTCGACATCGAACTGACCGCGGACGGCACGTATACCTTTGAATTCAGCAAGCTCCATCAGTGGATCGACCTCGCGCTGAAGTGCGGCGTGCAGTATTTCGAAATCCCGCATTTCTTCACCCAGTGGGGTGCCAAGGCGGCACCGAAGATCGTCGTAAAGGTGAACGGCCGCCGTCAGAAGTATTTCGGCTGGCACACCGAATCCACCGGCGAAAAGTATAAGAACTTCCTCGCACAGTTCATTCCTGCCCTGCTCGCGGAATTCCGCAGCCGCGGTCTCGACCACAAGTGCTACTTCCACATCTCCGACGAACCGAACATCAAGGCGCTTGACCACTACCGTGCGTGCAAGGAAATGGTCGCTCCCTATCTGAAGGGATACCCGATCATCGACGCGCTGTCCGAACTTGAATTCTACACCTCCGGTGCCATCGAAAAGCCCGCGCCGAATACCCGCAGCGCACACAAGTTCCACGAAGCCGGCATTCCCGGTCTCTGGGCATACTACTGCGGCGGCGGACGTGCCGGTGTTGCCGACCGTTCCATCTCCATGCCGTCGCACCGCACCAGAATGCTCGGCGTACAGCTCTATTATTATAATATTGAAGGCTTCCTCCACTGGGGCTACAATTTCTACAACTCCCGTTTCTCCCACACCGTTCTCGATCCCTACGGCAATACCGAAGGCTGCTACTTCTCCCCGGCCGGCGATGCATTCCTCGTTTATCCCGGCTCCGACGGAACCGCATGGCCGTCTCTCCGCCTGAACGCACTCCGCGAAGCCATGGACGACATCCGTGCGCTCCAGCTTTACGAAGCAAAATTCGGCAGAGAAGCCGCAGAAGCCCTGATCCTCGAAGGCACCGACGGCACCTTCACCTTCACGCACTACCCGACCGATCCGCTGTATCTCCCCAATCTGCGTGAAAAGATCGCCGCCGCTTTCGCGGAAGCGTAAGTTTCCCCACGACAAAAAATCCGAGAACCACGGAGGATAATTCCATGTTCTTCAAGCCGAAATTTTACGAAACCGATCCGAATGCTCCCGTCCGCTTCACCGCGGAAACCGTTCTCGAACTTCCCGAATGCGGCACCGCCGGTTTTCTGAAAGACCTGTATGCCGAAACCTTCGGAAAGGTATCGGGCGGCACCGGCACCCTCTGCGCAAAGCTCATCCTCACCCGCGGACTTCCCGAAAATCCCGCGATCGTCCGGAAATGCGGCGCCGACGGAAGCGAAGAGGAATACATCCTCGAGATCGGCGAAACCTCCCGTATTTATGCAAACAGCGACCGCGGATTTGTCTACGGGATGGTCACGCTTGCCTCTCTGAAAGGCAGTACCTGCGCGGGGATCCTCCGCGACCGTCCCGTCTGCTCCGTACGCGGCTACCGTGTATACCTCCCCGGACGGCAGAACATCCCCGTATTCAAAGCGATGGTCGATTTTCTCGCGGAATACAAGTACAATTCCGTGATCCTGGAGATCGGCGGCGCCATGGAATACAAGCGCCATCCGGAGATCAACGAAAAATGGGTGGAATTCTGCAGTGAAATGTACGCCGATCCGCACCGTGCCGCGCAGATCGAATTCTATACCTATCCGTGGATGAAGAATTCCATCCACTGCGAAAACGGCGACGGCGGCGTGCTGACGCAGGACGAATGCCGCGAAATTGCCGCATTCTGCCGTTCCCGCGGCATGGAAGTCATTCCCGAAGTCCCCACGCTGAGCCACAGCGACTACATCTGCCTCGCCCATCCCGAAATCGCGGAGATCTCCGAAGACGCCTATCCCGACACGTACTGTCCGAACCATCCCGACACCTATCGCTACGTCTTTGACATCCTCGATGAAGTCATCGAAGTCTTCACGCCCCGTCAGATCCACATCGGTCACGACGAAGCATATACCCTCGGCATCTGCGAACGCTGCCGCGGTACGGATCCCGTTGACCTCTACGTCGGCGATATCCGGAAGATCAAGGAATATCTTGATACCAAGAACATCCGCGTGAGCATGTGGGCGGAAAAACTCCTGCGTGCCTTCACCAAAGACGGCGATCCCATCGGCGGTACGGGCACCGCGCACCTGCAGGACGGAAACGAATGGCCGATCCCGCCGCTGTGGGAATGCCGTGACCGTATGCCCGAAGGACTGCTGTACTCCCACTGGTACTGGTCGTTCGGAAAAGAGTACGACCGGGTCTTCCACGACCGCGGTTATCCGATGTTCTTCGGCAATTTCGACGCCATCGACTGCGACGACTGGCAGGAACGCATCGGCTGGGGCGCACTCGGCGGATGGGTCTCCAACTGGGGTTCGTTCGAAGAAGAATATATGCAGCGCAATATGCAGTATTTCAACCTGATCGGCGCGGCGGAAGCCTTCTGGAATTCCGATTTCACAAGCGCCGACAAGAAGGCCGTCCTCAACCGGACCTTCGCGGAAGCGTACCGCCGGAAATGGCAGGATAAGTCCGACACCATCACGATCCGCCACCGTACGCTCGAAAATCTCCGTCACGAATTCTTCTGGTGCGGCGTTTTCATCGATGAGAAAAAATACCGCATCGGCAGCTACGAAGTCCGGTACACCGACGGCACCACGGCGATCCTTCCCGTCAAGTACGGCACCAATATCGGTGCGAAAGCCATGCCGGAATATCCGCTGGACACCGAGCTCATCCAGCTGGCGGGCACCGTTCTTCCG
The DNA here is from genome assembly GCA_017547755.1 of Clostridia bacterium. Classification (GTDB taxonomy): domain Bacteria; phylum Bacillota; class Clostridia; order Oscillospirales; family CAG-272; genus UMGS1696. Next base: position 29,333 of record JAFYOX010000053.1, read on the forward strand.
CTCGGGGAAAACGGCGACCTCGTCTACGAATGCCGTTATGAAAATCCGCATCCCGGAGTAACCATCGAAAGCATCCGTTATCTCCCCGTCCGCGAAGATTTCACCGTCGAATTCGAAGCGGTCTCTCCGTAAAGCATAAAACGATCTCCGAACCATAAACAAAAAAATCCCCCGAAGGAGGACGATCATGACAATTACCAACCTCAACCGGGGATGGAAATTCCATCTCGGCGACGAGGAAAACTCGTTCGAAACCCGCCACCGGGACGATGAATGGCAGAACGTGACCATCCCGCACGACTGGTCCGTCGCCTATCCCAAGAGCCGCGAATATTCCAGCGGCACCGGCTACGTCATCGGCGGTACCGCGTGGTACCGGAAAGCCTTCGCTCTGGAGGAATCCGATGCCGGACATCCGTTCTTCCTCTGCTTTGACGGCGTATACAAGAACAGCCAGGTCTGGGTCAACGGCTATTATCTCGGCAAACGTCCGAACGGTTACATCTCCTTCCGCTATGACGTGACCGATTATCTGTACTTTGACGGACGCGACAACATCATCGCCGTCAAGGTCACGCATGAAGACATCGCGGATTCCCGCTGGTTCACCGGTTCCGGCATCCACCGGAAAGTCACGCTTGTCCGCTATGATTTCGTTTATCCGTCGGAATACGGCGTGTTCTTCAAAACCGACCGTGCCGACGAAACGTGCGCGGATTACACCTGCGTATGCGAACTGTACCCGTCAAAATATGCGGATGTCTCCGACATCACCGTGACCGCCGCACTTCTTGACGCGGACGGACAGACCGTTTCCGAAACCAAAGCCGACGCTTCCCTGTCCGGCTCCGGCATGACCGCCGTTTCCCTGTCCGGAACGATCAAAGATCCCACACTGTGGTCGCCCGCATCGCCGTCCCTGTACACGCTCCGCGTGACGGCGGAAGATCCTGCGGGAAACCGCACGGTCATCGCCGAAGAACACGTCGGGATCCGCACGTTCCGGTTCGATCCCGATCACGGCTTCTTCCTCAACGGACAGCCGACGATCTTCAAGGGCGTCTGCATGCACCACGACGGCGGCGCGCTCGGTGCGGCCATGACCAAGGGTGTCTGGATGCGCCGTCTCGAAAAACTGAAGGCAATGGGATGCAATGCCATCCGCATGAGCCACAATCCCCATATGCCCGAGCTGTACGATCTGTGCGACGAAATGGGCTTCCTCGTCATGGACGAAGCCTTTGACGAATGGGAAGGCTGCAAGAACAAGTGGTTCAACGGCCACAACGTCTATCCGCCGAAGCATCAGGGATATTCCGAAGATTTCCCGGAATGGCACGAACGCGATCTGACCTCGCTCATCCGCCGCGACCGGAATCATCCGTCCATCGTCATGTGGTCGATCGGCAACGAGATCGACTACCCGAACGATCCGTACAACCATCAGAGCTTCGCCGAAATGACCGGCAACAACGACGCGAACAAGCCGGAAGCGGAAAAGAAGTACAACAGCGGCAGACCCAATATGGAACGCCTCGCCGTCGTCGCAAAGGAACTCACGGATATTGTCAAGCGGAGCGACACCACCCGTCCGGTGACCGCCGCCGTGGCATATCCCGAACTTTCCACCCGCATCGGCTATATCGATTCCTTCGACATCGTCGGATACAACTACAAGGAACAGTTCTACGAACAGGATCATGCCCGCTTCCCGGACAAGCCCTTCCTCGGCACGGAAAACGGACACCATTACGGCGCATGGAAAGCCGTCACCGACAACGAATACATCTCCGGGCAGTTCCTGTGGACTGGCATCGACTTCCTCGGCGAATGCGGCGGCTGGCCGTACCATTCGTCCGCGGCAGGCAATCTGACCACAGCAGGATTCGAAAAATCCCGGTATTACCTCCGTCAGAGCTGGTGGTCGGACGAACCGGTCATCTCCCTGTTCACCGGACGTTCGTTCCCCGGACGCCGCGAACACCGCGAATGGAAGCCCGTGACCGACAGCTGGAACTACCTGCCCGGCGAAGAAGTGGAAGTCCGCTGCTACACCAACGCCGGACAGCCCGATCTCTTCCTCAACGGCACAAAAGTCTCCGACGAATGCCGGCTCGATTCCGCAGATCTCGGCTATTACAGCTGGAAGGTCGCCTTTGAAGAAGGAAAAATCGAAGCCGCCGCCGGAAATGTCCGCTGTGCGCTCGAGACCGTCGGTGCGCCTGCGAAGATCGAAATGAAAAATGCCGGTTACGCCTGGGACGATCTTGTACAGATCGAACTGACGGTAACCGACATCATAGGACGCCGTGTGGTCTGCGACCAGTCGCGGATCCGGATCCGCATCGAAGGCGAACACGAATATCTCGGCATGGACAACGGCGATATCGAAGACCTGAACGACTACCGCGACCTGCGCCGGAACACGCTCGACGGACGGCTGATGATCTACCTCCGCAGAACGGGCAGCGAACCCGTGACCGTCCGTGCCATGAACCAGTACCTCGGCATGGCGCAGATCACGATCGGCTGAGACGCACGGCGTTCAGCAGACGGTTTGCAAAAACGGCCGATCCGGCTTCGTTGAAATGCACATGATCGCTGCAGAACAGCGCGGGAAGTGCGGGAATGAACGGTTTTCCGGAAAACACGGTGATCCCTCTCGCAAGACAGAGCCCGGTCAGTTCTCTGCAGTATTCGTCCATGCGGCGAAGGATCGCTTCGCTTTCCTCCGGGAAAAAGTCCGGCAGGACCGCATATTTTTCAGCCTCCGGATACAGGACACACAGTCCGGAAAGCCATGCTTCCGCCGCGGCAAGAGCGGTTTCGTTGTCGGGCGTTTTTCCGAGATCGTTTCCGCCGTATTCGATGAAGATCATCTCCGGACGGCAGTCGGCTTCCGCCGGAAGGCTGTCTCTGTCAAAGACCATGGAGCCGATGCCGCGGTTGAGATATCCGCCGCCCAGCGCTTCCGCTGCCGGAACGAACCACGACAACGACGGCGTCGGAATGTACGCGGACTGTGTGATGGAATCCCCGTAAAAGAGAAATTTCGGATCCTTCCGCGGGGTCGGCTGCGCGTTTCCGGGACGGAAATCCACCGGCAGGAACACGCATCCGTTCGGGAACCAGATCCGGATCACGGAAGGCTCCCGGCTTTTCCGGACATAGGAGACCGTCACATCGCCGGTCACGTCCGGATCCACGGCAAAATGCGCGGCGAAAACGCCGTTTTCCTCCACGTCGATCCCGCTGTTCATGATGTACCGGCCTTTGTCCATGTACAGACGGTACGTCAGGGAAACCTCCGGTTCGTCGGTCACGCATTCCAGATAAATTCCCGCAGGAGCACGGCTGCGTACGAAATCCGCATCACTCCGGCTGCCGTAATACGCCAGCTGATCCGGTGTGAACCGCGAAAATCCGGTGCATCCGTCAAGATCATAGGTCCCGCAGCATCCGTGCAGGAACGAAAGAATCGATTCGGTCATGTATTCCTCCTGATCTTTCAGAAAAAGGGATTTGGCATCACTGCCAAATCCCTTTTCCGATATTCTTTGCCCATCCGATGGGGCTTTTTTACTCAGTGCTTCAGAGTTGCTCTGTGCAGTTCCGCGAATTTTTCGTCGTACTGACCGAAGATTTCCTGATACATTGCAAACTGCTTTTCGGTCGGACGGTAGTCCGGGTGAGAGCAGCAGGGCAGATCGGGTTCCTTGCCGTCCGCGCCGACGAAAATGGTAAGACGGTCGTTTTCGTACTGCTTTCTTGCTTCTTCCGTGTGGAAGTCCGGAATTTCGTACGGCTTGCCGCCGTTGAGCATGGAGCGATGTGCAAGGATCGCAACGGAAGACATCGCAACCGCAGAGTGAACGTGGAAGGGATGTTCGGGCTGACGGCCTTCTTCGATGCATTCAAGGAACATTCTCGCGGTGAGGTAGTCGGCGCCGCCGTGACCGCTGGCAATGATCTTTTCTTCGTCCGGATCGTTCCAGCTCGGATCGTAGCAGTTGACTTCTTCCATATCTTCGGGCTTGGTCCAGCCGTTGTAGCGGAGCATGATCTTGGCGCCCATACCGCGGAGGTTTTCGATCTGACCTTCGGTACCGCAGATACGGTATGCGTTGTGGTGTCCGCCGAAGGAAGCACAGCCGGTCACACGGAAAATGGAACCGTCGTCGTTCTGGGTAGTGATGATCGCCGCACGGTCACCGGAATGACCTGCAAACGCATGGTCGCCTTCCAGCGGAGCGAATGCGGCAAATGCGGTAACGACCTTCGGGGTCGCACCGGTCGCACGCATGACCGGACCGAGAGAGTGGGTGATGTAGTACGTGGTGCTGCAGTAGTTGCGCCAGTGCTTGGAGAAGTAGTTGTAGGTGCGCTTGAAGCCGAGGTCATCCGGGTCGCCGGGATGGTTGTATTCGCCTTCCGCATAGAGGAGCTTGCCGAGCGTACCGGTCTTGACAACGCGCTGCATTTCGCGGTTGAAGATCATCTGCGGATAGTTTTCCGCGAGGAAGTAAACAACGTCCGGATACTTTTCGGATGCACGGATCAGTTCAACGCCTTCCGCCATGGTGCCGTTGCTGATGCATTCGGAATATACGTGAATGCCCTTTTCCATGCAGCGGATCGCATACGGTGCGTGTTCGTGGAAGTAGTTCCCGAGAATGACCGCGTCCATGTCGTGTTCGATGAATTCATCGAAATTGTTGTACATCGCGGGTTCGCCTTCGAACCAGTCCTTGACGTTTTCCAGACGCTTTTCGTTGAAATCGCAGAGAGCGGTGATTTCACAGCCGAGCGCGGCGAAATTTCTGGCAATATCCGCACCGCGGCCGGTGCCGAACACGCCGATCTTGTACTTTTTCATAGTCAAAGTACCTCCTGAATTATGATTGAATTGAATTGAATTTCTGTTTTTTTGTCACGAGCCTCTTAAAATTTATTCCATTGTAGCAAAACACAGTCGTTTTGTCAATAGAAATCCCTGCAGCTTCCCGCAAAAAGGTTGACATTCCGCCGCCGTCCGGCTATACTGTATTTACAAACAATACTGAAAAAACCGGAGGTATCCCCATGACATTTCTGAAAAACGGCGGCGCCTACTGGCAGGCGCAGATCGACGCGGCCGCCCTTACCGAAAGCCGTCAGATCACCCTCTCCGGGAACTGGGAGATCGAACAGACCATCCGTATTCCCTCGGATTTCACGCTGTATCTCGAGGACTGCCACCTGAAAATGGCGGAAGGCACCTTCTGCAATATGTTCCGCAACGCGGGCTTCGAACAGCCGGGCGGAAATATGTCTGCGGGAGCTGACCGCGACATCCGGATCCTCGGCCGCGGACGTGCGATTCTCGACGGCGGCGTGTACAACGGACTGCATGAGCGCAATTCCCTCAAGGACGGCAATCCGCACATTTCGGTGAACAATCTGATCCTCTTTGTCAACGTGGACGGCTTCGAGATCACCGGCATCCGTCTGCAGAACCAGCGCTGGTGGGCGATGAATTTCCTCTTCTGCCGCCACGGTTCGATCCGGCACATCGATTTTCTCTCCGAAGACGGCATTGCCGGCCGCGACGGTTCCCGGATCCCCGGAAAGACCCTCGCCGATATCGGCGGATATCCGGGACATGAGGCATACATCCGCAATTCGGACGGCATCGACCTGCGTACGGGATGCCACGACATCCGGATCGAGGACATCACCGGATTCACACAGGATGACACCGTCGCGCTTACCGGACTTCCCGGAAAGCTCGAAGAAATGTACCGCGTCGAAGACCTTCCCACAGACATTTACAACGTCATCATCCGGAACGTGAACAGCGCGTCCTTCTGCACGAACATCCGCCTGCTGAATCAGGGCGGCATCCGCCTGTACAACATCCTCATCGACGGCATGATGGATTCGTCCGCCGGCTCGCCTCACATGGACCGCGGCATCTACGGCGTTCGCGTCGGCGACCGTCATATGTACGGTCCGCGGCACTCGACGCCCGACGAAACGTTCAATATCACCATCCGCAACGTGTATTCCAGAGCACGCGTCTCCGCCGTCCAGCTCGCCGGTTCGATCACGAACTGTGTCCTCGACAACATCAACGCTTTCGACGGCTGCCCGCAGACCCTCAACAACGAAGCACAACTGTATTGAATTTTCCGCATCCGTGTGATAAAATAAAAAAAACCGCGTTTTTCGCGGAACAATGCTGCGTAAACCATCCAGAAAAAAGGAGAAAATCATGCCTATTTCCTTTACCAGAGAAAACAGCCTCTTCCGGCTGACCACAAAGAACACCCTTTACGCGTTCGATATCGTCAAGGGCAAGCTGATCCATCGCTACTACGGCAAGAAGGCCGGTGCGGTCGTCAAGACCTTCGCGGACGAGCCCGGTGATGTATGGTCCTTCGCACCGTACGCAAAAGAAGGTGAAGTTTACTTCTCCCTCGACACCCAGCCGCTCGAATATTCCTGCTTCGGCAGCGGTGACTTCCGCACCACCGCGCTCCGCATCAGAAACGGCGCGGGCAACTCCGTCACGGGCTTTGATTACGTTTCCCACAAGATCCGCAAGGGCCGCGTGGAAATTCCGAACATTCCCTGCGGACGTGCCGACGAACGCACCCAGACCCTCGACATCACCCTGCGCGACACCGCGTCCGGCTGTGAACTCCATCTCTACTACACCGTATTCTACGACTGCGACGTGATCTCCCGCTACGCTTCCATCACCAACAAGAGCGGCGGCGATGTTGTCATCGAAAAGTGGATGAGCCTTGCGCTCGACCTGCCCGGACACAACTACGACGTTGTTTCCCTCGCCGGTGCGCACTGTTTTGAACGTGTTTTCAACGAACGTACCCCCGTATTCCGCGGCAATCTCTCCATGTGCAGCCGCCGCGGTGCATCCAGCCATCAGATGAACCCCTTCATGGCTGTCTGTGACCGCAAGGCGGACGAAAACCGCGGCGACGTCTACGGCTTCAACTTCGTATACAGCGGCAGCTTCCTCAACGAAGTCGAAGGCGACCAGACCGGCAAGACCCGTGTCCAGGTCGGTCTCGGCGAAGAAAACTTCAACTACCGTCTGAAGGACGGCGAAACCGTCTTTGCTCCCGAAGCGGTCATGACCTACTCCGCAAAGGGCTTCGGCACCATGTCCCGCAACTTCCATCACTTCACCAACGATCACATCGTTCCCGCAAAGGCAAAGGAACGCCGTCCGGTCGTTCTCAACTCCTGGGAAGCGTTCTACTTCGACATTGACGAAAACATCATGGTCGACTTCGCGGCTGCGGCTGCAGAATGCGGCATGGACATGGTCATCATGGACGACGGCTGGTTCGGCGCACGCGTCAACGACAAGGCAGGTCTCGGCGACTGGTACGTCAATAAGAACCGCTTCAAGGAAGGCCTCGCTCCGTACGTGGAACGCGTCAAGAATACCGGCGTGAAGTTCGGCATCTGGGTCGAACCCGAAATGGCAAACCCCGATTCCGACCTCTTCCGCGCGCATCCCGAATGGTGCATCCGCTGCCCCGACCGTCCGATGTCCTATTCCCGTTCCCAGTACGTTCTTGACATGGCAAATCCCGAAGTTATCGAATACCTCAAGGGAATGTTCGAAGAAACCTTCCGCGGCGTTCCGATCGACTACTTCAAGTGGGATATGAACCGCCACATCTCCGAACCCGGCTCCATGTACCTCGGTGCGGAAGACCAGGGCTCCATGGAATACCGCTATATGCAGGGCGTTTACTCCCTCTTCCAGTGGTTCCGGGAAACCTATCCGGACGCAATGATCGAAAACTGCTCCGGCGGCGGCGGACGCTATGACCTTGCAATGATGGCGGTCTGCTCCCAGATCTGGACGAGCGACAACACCAACGCAAGAACCCGTACCCTCATCCAGTACTCCTCCATGCTGGCATACCCGGCATCCGTAATGAGCTGCCACGTCTCCAACCCGCGCGGCAATATGCACGAACTTGATCTCAAGTACAAGGTTGCGGTAAACGGCGTTCTCGGCTATGAATTCAACGTTCTCAATACACCCGAAGAAGTCAAGGAAGAGATCCGCCGTCAGGTGAGGGAATACCGTACCTTCGACCGCGTCATCACCGACGGCGAATACTACCGCCTGTCCTCTCCGTACGAATCCGACGTTTCCGCGTACTACTTCGAACTGGGTGACCAGATCCTGCTCAGCGCGATCCATACCAACGGCAAGTCCGTCATCGGCAAGAAGAAGCCGTGCACCAAACTCGCCGTACGCACCGCGGACGCGAATGCGACCTACCGCGATACCCGCACCGGCATGACCGTCACCGGCGAACAGCTGAAGAAGGGGATCGAAATCGGCGAATTCGCACCCGACGAATCCGGCTGGGACGCAAAGCTCTGGCATTTTGTGAAGGAATAATATCCTGCGGGGAAACCTTTCTGCAAAAAGGTTTCCCCGCACCCCTTCCAGAAAACTTTATACTATTTATTTAACGTAAGTTCGATAGAATTCTGTCCTGACAGTTTTGCCGGTAGGAGCGACCAGTGCAGTTGTCAATATAAAATTTCCTCGAACTCACGTTATTTAAACTATTTATTATAAGGAGAACTCCTATGAATTCGAGAGAACGGGTACGTGCGGTGCTGAATCACGAACTTCCGGACCGGGTACCGAACGGGCTCGGCGGATGTGAGACGGAAGGTCTGCACATCGTCGCATACGACAAACTCCAGAAAATTCTCGGCGTGGAAGCACAGCCGCCGCGCCTCGATACATTTATGACCAACGCGGTCTTCGAAGAACCCGTGATCCGCGCCATGGACGGCGACATCATCCTGCTGGCGTCTCCCCGGATGTGCGCGAGCGAACTGCGCGGCGATGCCGCCGGTCAGTGGAAGGAACAGGAACTGTGGGGACACACCTTCCGTGTGGCAGCCCGCGAACGGTTCCGGAACAACGACGACGGCACGGTCACATGGGAAACGGCGGGAAACGCGATCTGTCCGGCAGGCGCGTATTTCTTCGACCACAAGGGAAACACCGACCTGATGGCGGACTTCGGCGTACCGGATCCGGATGCGTTCCATCCGAACGATACCTTTTCCGACAGCTTCCTCCGCAATCTCGAAACCGCCGCAAAGCGGCTGTATGAGGAAACCGATCTTTCCCTCTGCCTCGGCGAAACGATCACCGACCTGCAGATCGCGCCCGGCGGCATGATCGGCTCGATGGTCCTCATGATGGAGGAACCCGACGTCATGCGCGCTCTGCTCGACAAATGCGCGGATGCGGCACTGAAACAGATCCGCCTGCTCGATCAGGCGGTCGGCAAGTACGTGGACATCCTCTCGATCGCGCACGATTTCGGCGACAACCGCGGCGTCACCATCGGCGAACACCTCTGGCGCAACATCTACAAGGACGCCTACCGCAAACTCTTCCGCGGCTGGCAGGAGATCACGGACATGAAGGTCAACCTCCATTCCTGCGGCTCCATCGACACCATCCTGCCCGATCTGATCGAATGCGGCGTGCAGGTGGTCAATCCCGTGCAGGTTTCCGCGAAAAACATGGGTCCCGCAAGCCTCAAGGAACGCTTCGGAAACGACGTCGTCTTCTGGGGCGGCGCGTACGACGTCCAGCTCATCCGCGATTCGATGACCTACGACGAAGTGTACCGCGCGGTCAGCGAAAACATCCGCATTCTCGGTGCGGGCGGCAATTATATCTTCTCCGGCGTGCACAATCTGCCGGCGACCATGCCCGAACACCATCTGAAAGCCATGATCGACGCCTACCGCGATACGAGGGATTACCGATGAGTACGGAAGCAAACAAAGTCCTGTTCTGGGATTTCGACGGAACGCTGGCGATCCCGAACCGTGCGTATCCGTGGGCACTGAACGAAGCGCTCGTTTCGCTCGGCTACGAAGCGCCGTGGAAGCTGGTCGACCGCTGTACGAATACGGTCATCCCGTGGCACACGGGACATTACCTCTATCCGCAGAACACCGGCGCGCAGTGGTGGAACGATGTCACCCGCCGCGCGGAAGTTTTCTACGAATGCTGCGGCGTGAAGCCGGAAGATTACGCCTCCGTCAGTGAAGCGTGGCGGCGGATCATGCCGACCTACCCGCATACGCTGTACGACGACGCCGTGACCGTCCTGCGCCGCTGTACGGACATGGGATTCACGAACTGCGTCCTGTCGAACAATTATCCCGAACTGCCCGACGCCATCCGTATGCTCGGACTCGGGGAATTCTTTACGGCATATTTCGTTTCCGGAGCGATCGGATACGACAAACCGCGGCCGGAGATCTACCTCCACGCTCTGCGTGAGATGGGGAATCCCGAAACCGCATACATGATCGGAGACAATCCCACCGCCGACATCAAAGGCGCGAAGCTCGCCGGACTGAAAACGGTCTGGGTCCACCCGAACGATCATCCCGACGGATCCGCGTATGCGGATTTCATCTGTAAGGAACTGCCGGAGATCCCGGACGTTCTCGTATAAAATCAAAAAGCCGGAAAACTCCGGCTTTTTGTCGTTTATTCGGTGATTTCGATCTTTCTGCCCGGCAGATAAAGCGTGAATCCGGTTTCGGCGGGATCGGCGGACGCTTCCACGGCTTTGATCTCCGGGAAATCCGGACGCTGCGGGTAAAGTACGGTCACAACGCGCAGATTTCCGGTAAAAGGAACGGTCTGACGGATCGTCGGGACGGCATAATGTTCGACATCGCCCACGCCGTGTACCGGGAACCATCCCTGGAATTCCGGCGTTTTCTGTCCCTTGACGATGGAAATTCCGCCCGCGGAAGAGATCACGGAGAACGCTGTTCCGTCCTCAAACCGGCTGGTAACACTGTTCCGGTCGAGCATCGTCGGGACGTTTTCGAGATGCCAGAGCAGTTCCGCGCTGTGCGGCGCATCATCCGGCGCGGCAAAACGGTCGATGACGACAAAGAACGGCGGCAGTCCCTGTTCATCCTTGCAGAACAGGAAGCGGCGCGTGTGCTTTACGTCAAGGAAATCGGGACCGTAGCCTTCATCGTACGTCGATTCGGCAGTGTCGCGGTGCGGTTCGCTGACAAAATACGCGGTATCACAGAGTTTGCGGATATCTTCCGGCTCCCAGTGGTACCGTGCGCGGCAGTTCTGATCCATTCCGTCGATGCGGGCGGTGTTGTGTGCCCGGGTCGAGAGGACGTACTTCCGCATTTCCGACTTATCGTAATCGAAGATCCCCGCTTCGTGGAGCATTTCGTGTCCGTAGGCAAATACGGTGACGTTCAGCTTGTCTTCGTGCTGATGACCCGCGCCGAACGGCGACATATCCATGTACGCCCAGACCGCGTCGGGTTCCCAGCCGGTACGGAAGACCGCCGCACCGCCGTAAGGCATCAGAAGCGAACCGTACGACGGAGGTGTTCCCTCTTTCCGTCCGGAGACGATGTAGCGGTAGACCTCGTTGTCCGGGTAGAGGCGCATCGCGCCGCGCAGTTCCGCGGCGGCATCCACACGGTTGCTGTCGTTCGCCGCAGGGGTATGCAGGTCAGGTGCGGCGAGCTTGACGTAAACATCGTTGAGGGAAATCAGACCTTTTTCGAGGAAATCGGGCGCCGTTTTTCCGGTACGGCGGTACATATCGAGGATACCCATATAGTTGTGCACCACCACGGAATGATAGCCAACGCTCAGTTCGTTCTGCATCCCGTCGGGATAGACCTGCACGTCCAGCTCTTCCTTCAGACGGGTCAGGGCATATTCCAGCCACGCTGCGCTTTCGCGGAAGAACGGGAATACGTGTCCGATGCGCGCAAGACCGTGCAGTTCCATGATGAGCCAGTTGTTCTTCGTATTGAAATTCCGCAGACGCCATGCGTGTTCCCACAGGGATTTGCAGAAGATCACCACGGCATCGTCGCTGACGGCGTGCAGGAACGCATGGAACGTATACGTCCACGGCGCAATACGGATGCCGGCTTCAATGGTACACCAGCAGATCGTTGCGTACCCGCTTGCGTTCTCGGGTACCTGTGCCTGCTTCGTCCACGAAATGAGCTGTTCCTCCCATTCTTCCGCAGCCTTCCGGTCGCCGGTCAGAAGGAAGTATTCCGCGAGGAACTTCCATTCGGGATGGCGGTTGAGCTGCCACGGCCATTCTTCGTAACCGTTGTAGGTGGGGTTGAACTCCCAGTCGATCTCCTTCCCGAACGTATAGGGCACGCGGCAGGAGATGAACGTATGTCCGAACACACGTTCCGCGACGGCACGGACCGTGTCCGCACGTTTTCCGACGGCTTCCCGTTCGCCGGCAAGGTACAGCGCAGGGTTCAGCGTTTCCCGCACGTATGCGGCAAAACGGCGGGTCGCTTCGGCAAAATTCCCGTCACGCGCAAGCTCCGGAAGCCCGGACAATGCGGGAACGGCGGTGTCGATGCACTCGGTAAAAAAGCGAAGATCGCTCAGACGTGTGGTTTCCATGAAAATCACCTCGTTCGCTTGAATTTGGTTTTATTATACTATATCGCACATACAAAAACAATATTTTTCCGTCCCGGAAGCGGATTTTTTTGTTGATTTCAACGGCGGAGGATGATATAATACAGAAAAGACTGTGAACGAATCTTCCATAATACAAAGGAGAAACTGCCATGAAACCGTTGACCGACTATTCCTGGGTGCGCGGTGTCAACCACTACCAGTGCGGAGAGGAACAGCTCCGCCGCGAACTGGGTTACGGCAAGCGCGTGAATCTCAACGCCGTACGCATCTGGCTCGACCGCGGCTGGTACGAGCGCAATCCGGAAAAATACATCGCCGATCTCGTGAACTATGTCCGCATCTGCTACGACTGCGGCTATCAGGTCATGCCGATCCTCTTCAACGGGAATTTTCTCGATCCCGAGACCCTCACGGAGACCTATTACGAACGAAACGATGCCTTCGCGCGCGCCGTTGTCCATGCGCTGAAGGACGAACCCGGGCTTCTGATGTGGGACATCATGAACGAACCCGCCTGCAACGGATGGACGTACGCGGGCGACATCGACGAAGCCGAAAAAAAGCGCCGGTACGATCTTCTCTGGGCATTTTTACGGAAATATTCCGCGTTCGTGAAGGAACTTGACCCCGTCAACGCGACGACCATCGGTCACACCGTTGCGGCGGAAATCGAACCGACCGCAGACTGCGTGGACGTTCTGTCGTTCCACGACTACAGCGGCACGCGCAAAAATCTGTACGACAACTACGGTCTGGCGGACGAACTGTCGAAAAAGTACGGCAAGCCGGTCATGCAGACCGAAACCGGCTGTCTCGCACGGTGCAATCCGTACGACGTGACCCTGCAGGCGTGCGAAGAATACAAAATGGGCTGGTTCGTGTACGAACTGATCATCCACGGCCGCTGCGACTCCGAACACGGCGTGTTCTATCCGGACGGCACCGTCCGTGATCCCGCGACCATCGCCGCCATGATGGGATGCTACCGCTGCCGCGATCTCGACGTGATGGTCGTGCCGATCCCGAACCGCGAAGGTCAGGGACAGCGCTGCGTGGACGACATCAGACGCGCGCTGACCGAATACACCTGCGACGCGTTCGACTACCGTCCGTCCGACATCGCGCAGCTGCTTGACGCCTGCGAACGGGCGGCAAATCTGCTCGAATGCTGCGACATGATCCCGATGGCATGTCCGCCGACCGCGCGCATTTTCGCATGGCGGAAGATGGAACGTCCGCCGCTTGCGGAGATCCGCCGCTTTGCATACGAACTCGCCAAGCAGATGCAGGACATCTGCGAACTGCTGTAATACGTAATGCTGTAAAGGAGGAATTCCCATGAAATTTTCCGTATTTGCCGATCTTCATCATTATCCGGGCGTCTTCATGGGCGGCACGGACGAAGACCTCGCGTTCATCCAGAAACGTGCGGAAGACGAAAACTGCGCGTTCATCATCCACGCCGGCGACTTCTCCCACGGCCCGTCGCTCGTTCCGGATTATGTGGAAAAGTACAACAATTTCCACATCCCGAGCTACCACTGCCTCGGCAACCACGACTCCGACCATACCCCGTACGACGAAACGCTCCGCCGCTACAATATGCCGGACGGTCACTACTGTTTTGACAACGGCGGCTACCGCTTCATCATCTGCGACCCGAACTACTACTATGTAAACGGCGAGTACATCCACTACGACATGGGCAACTACTACAAATTCGGCGCGTACCGCGACTATATGCCGCCGGAACAGCTCGACTGGCTCCGCGAAACGATCGATACCGCGCCCGGCCCGTGCATCCTCTTCAGCCACGCAAGCTTCGAACGGGACGACGGCGTCCAGAACCGCGACGAAGTTCTCAAAATCATCAACGAAGCGAACAGAAAGAAGCCGCACAGCGTGCTGATGTGCATCAACGGGCATCATCACCGCGACTTCCTCCGCATTCTCGACGGCGTATGCTATTTCGATCTGAATTCCGCTTCCTACGACTGGGTGGAAAAAAAGCACGACAACTACCCGAAGGAGCTCTGCGAGGAGATCCGTCTTCTCGCAAATACGGTCGTCTACAACGATCCGATCCACGCGATCATCACCCTCGAAGGCACGACGATCACCATTGAGGGGATGGAAAGCTCGATGTTCATGGGCATCAACCGCGAACACACGGAAAACCCGATCTACGACCGCGCGGGACGTCCCGTCACACCGACGGTGCAGTCCGCAAAAATCACGCTGGGATAACCGAAAACCGATACGGTCAAGGAGTTACATATGAAAAAACTGAATGTTGCGCTTGTAGGTCTGGGATTCGGCGGCGCATTTGCCGACATCTACAAGCATCACCCGAACGTCGGGGAACTCACCCTTTTTGACACCAACACCGCTCTTCTCCATCAGTTCCGCGATCATCTCGGCGGAGATGTGAAGACCGCGGAAAGCTTCGATCAGATCCTCGCCGATCCGTCCATCGACGCGGTCCATCTCGTGACCCCGATCCCGCTGCACGCCGATCAGACGGTCGCGGTGCTCGAATCCGGCAAGCACTGTGCCTGCACGGTGCCGATGGCGACCTCGCTGGAAGACATCCGCCGCATCACCGAAGCGAAGCGGAAATCCGGTAAGAATTACATGATGATGGAAACCACGCTGTACACCTACCAGTATTTCTACGCCGCAAAGATGAAGGAAGAAGGACAGTTCGGCAAGATCCAGTTCTTCCGCGGCTCGCATTATCAGGATATGGCGAACTGGCCGGATTACTGGATGGGTCTGCCGCCGATGTGGTACGGTACCCACGCCATCGGCCCGATGGTCGCCCTCTCCGGATCGCGCATCTGCCGCGTCAACTGCTTCGGCTCCGGCACGATGGAAGACTGGCTGCACGAACAGTACGGCAATCCGTTCCCGGTGGAATCCGCTCTGTTTGAATTCGAAAACGGCCTCAAGGGCGAAGCGACCCGTTCCCTTTTTGAATGCGCGCGCGTATATCAGGAAGGAATGTTCGTCTACGGCTCGGACGCCTGCTTCGAATGGGGCTTCTCCGACGGAGACGATCCGTACATTACCACGTTCCACGCGGCGGAAGCCGGAAAGCGCGGCGGCTGGAGCGAAGTCAAGGTCACGCCGATGCCCAATTATTACGCCGATCTTCCGGAAGAGCTGTGGCACTTCACGGTCGGCGGCAATTACGACCCGCTGAACCCGCAGGAATCCCTGAAAAAAGGCGCCGGTGCCGGACATCACGGTTCGCACGCCCATCTGGTCCATGAATTCGTCATGAGCTGCATCGAGGAACGCAAGCCGTGGATCGACGAGGTTCTCGGCGGAAACATTACGGCGGCAGGCATCTGCGCGCATGAATCTGCAATGAAGGGCGGCGCACCCGTCATCGTTCCGGAATTCTGAGCCGCAGAAAAGGAGATTGATTATGAAACGCATCATCGTCACCGATCACGGCGTAAAAAACGACGGTTTCTCCTGTCAGTCCGGGGCGATCGCAAAGGTGATCGCCGACGCACCGGACAACTGTGAAATCTTCTTCCCCGCCGGACGGTATTATCTTACAAAAGCGGTCTATATCGTCGGCAAAACCGGCGTGACCCTCTGCGGCGAAGCGGGAACGGTCCTGTTCACCCACTTCACGCCGTGGAACGATCCCGCGGAAAACAACGGCGGCTTCGAATGTCTCGACTGCCGCGACCTGACCTTCACGGATATGACGTGGACAACGGACAATCCGGTCAACTGTGCCGGACGCGTCACGGCTGTCGACTGTGAAAACCATACCTACGACGCAGAGATCGATCCGCAGTTCCCGATCACCGGATGGGAACATTTCTGGGGTACGGACACCTGCGACGAAGAAGGCACGCCGGACTACGTCATCGAAACCTACGACAGAATCACGAAAGAGACCCTCACCGACGAAAACGGAAACGAACGTGTCAAATTCACCGGCACGAAGTACGAACACCTCGGGGACAACAAAATCCGCGTGTTCATGTCCGACCGCTGGGATCTCTCCCGCCTGACCGTCGGGCACCGTGTCCTCTACCGTTATCTCATCTACGGCAGTACGGTCTATTATTTCGCAAACTGTCACGACGTCACCTTAAAGCACCTCGAATTCGAGCGCTGCACGAGCATGGCGGCGATCATTGCGCCGCGCTGTTCGAACTTCACGTTCGAAGACTTCAACGTCCGGATGCCCGAAGGCGACCACGCGCTCTACTCCGCCAATGCCGACGCGATCCACATCACCGGTCTGTCGGGATACCTGCACATGAAGGACTGCGACTTCGTCGGTCTCGGCGACGACGCGCTGAATATCCACAGCCAAGCGGGCGAGATCGAATCCTGGAACCCCGAAACGGGCGAAATGTCCTGCATCTACCGCAACCGCGCGATGGAACCGGGCAAGCTCGGCACACTCTGGGCACAGGGCGGCGACACGATCGTTGTCTACGACCGCGAAACCTTCCTTGAAAAGGGGAAACTGCTCCTGTCGGATTACCGCGACGGAAAAGCTCTTGTGAAAAAAGTCACGGGAGAATGCGGCGTCGGCGATATTCTCGCAAACGAGGAATTCTTCGCGTCCGTCCATCTGGAAAACTGCAGTGTTTCGCACACCAGAGCACGCGGATTCCTGCTCCAGTCGTGGAATATGCTTGTGGAAAACTGCAGAATTTACGGCATGTCCCTGCCGGGGATCATCATCTCTCCCGACATCCGCGTATGGTACGAAGTCGGTCCGTCGAAAAATGTGGAGATCCGCAACTGCGTCTTTGAAAAATGCGGCATCAACGGCAGTGCGGCGAACATGGGCACCGTCATGGTGAAGGCAAGCCACGACGTCGACGCGGACAATTATCCCGCAGGCGTTCACGACGGCATCCGCATCCATCATAATCTCTTCAGAAACTGCGGCAACAGCGGGATCTTCGTCAACGCCGCAAAGAACGTGGACATCCACGACAATGTATTTGAAAACTGCTCCTGCAAGCGTTTCAGCGACAAGGTCGAAACCAACCGCTACGACATTTTCCTCCGCCGGTGCGACAATATCACGGTGAAGGACAACCGTACGGACAAGGACGAACGCTGGCTGGAACTCTATGAGGAATGTGTGAACATCCCGAAAGCCTGAATCGTATGGAAGCCGGTTCACACCCAAAAATTTCTTTGCAAATGGAACCAACCATTTGCAATCGCCTCCGGCGACCGAAATTTTTCAAAGTATAATTTTCATTCAGAGGTATAAAAAATGAGTCGTTTTCTTGAAGAATTCGTAAAATTCATCGACACCCAGCCGTTTGACGTCATCCGTCTTTCGGAAGCACAGGGCGACGGCGAGATCGAGACCGTCGAACGGCAGGAGATCTGCCGCTGTCAGAACACCTATTCCGTTTCGAAGACCTTCACGATGACCGCCATCGGTCTGCTGTACGACCGCGGACTGGTGAAGACGGATGAAAAAATCTGCGATATTTTCGCGGAAGAATGGGCGGAATACGGGGATGAGATCGACGAACGCTGGAAGCTGAACACCGTCGAAACGGCGCTGACGCATAAGATCGGCGTTCCGGGCGGCTTTCTCGACATCGACACGCACCGGATCTCCGAATTCGGCGAAGATTTCCTCCGCTATATGCTGACCTATCCGCTTGTTTACACGCCTGGCACGGACAGCAAATACTCGGACGGCGCGTTCTATCTTCTCGCGCGCGTTGCTGAAAAGAAAACCGGCGAAGTCATGGACAATTTCCTCTGGCGCGAACTTCTCTGGCCGATGGGATTCCAGGAAATGGCGTGGAGCCACTGCCCGCAGGGTCACGTCATCGGCGCGACGGGTCTGTACCTGCACTCGGAAGACATGGTCAGACTCGGTCAGCTCTACTTAAACGGCGGTGTGTACAAGGGACGGCGGTATCTTTCGGAAGAATGGGTGAACCTTGCCCTGACACACGGCTTCGGTCTCGACAGCTGGGAAGACGGCAGAGCGTATTTCAAGGGCGGCATGTACGGGCAGAAGCTGGCGTTCTTCCCGGAACAGAAGCGCGTCATCGCAATGCAGTCCTTCGGCGGCGACAGCAACGTCGTGACGAAGTGGGCGATGGAATATAAGGACTGAGAAATCGCGGAAGCATCATCGGAAAAATTTATAACCCGATGTTCCGCGGACGGCAATCGTTTCCTCATCCTTGTGCAAAATCCAAAATCCGGTACAAATAAAAATACCTTCAAACTGTTTCTATAGAAAAAAACTATATCCAGCTAACTCATTTTTGCTATTTACAAACGAAAAAACATATGATATTATAATACGGTAGAATATCAAACAAAATCCAACAATATAGAATGAAATAGAACGAGGAGTAACCATCATGCTTGCACTTGTTAAGAAATATGCGAAGCCCGGCCTGTGGATGGACGAAGTTCCGGAACCGGTCTGCGGCGACAATGACGTCAAGATCAAGATCCACAAGACCGCAATCTGCGGCACCGACCTGCACATCTACAACTGGAACAAGTGGTCCGAAGACACCATTCAGGTTCCGCGCGTTATCGGTCACGAATACGTCGGTGAAATCGTGGAAACCGGCAAGAACGCAAACCGTTACACCATCGGTCAGATCGTATCCGGCGAAGGTCACATCGTCTGCGGCAAGTGCCGCAACTGCCTCGCAGGCAACGGTCACCTCTGCAAGGAAACCATCGGCGTCGGCGTAAACCGTGACGGTGCTTTCGCAGAATACCTCGTTATCCCGGAAACCAACGTTCGTCCCTGCGCGGACAACATTCCGGAAGAAATGTACTCCTTCTTCGATCCCTTCGGAAACGCAGTTCACACCGCACTCGCATTTGACCTCGTCGGCGAAGACGTTCTCGTTACCGGTGCAGGCCCGATCGGCATCATGGCTGCATGTGTTGCACAGTTCTGCGGCGCACGCTACGTTGTCATCACCGACCTCAACGACTACCGCATCGACCTCGCAAAGCAGCTCGGCGTAAAGTACGCGATCAACACCACCAAGGAAAGCCTTGACGACCTCATGAAGGATCTCGGCATCGTGGAAGGCTTCGACGTCGGTCTCGAAATGTCCGGTGCACAGGCTGGTCTCAACACCATGGTTGACCACATGGTACACGGCGGCCGCATCGCACAGCTCGGTCTGCTCCGTCAGGATGCAAAGCTCGACTGGAACAAGCTCATCTTCAACGGCCTCACCATCAAGGGTATCTACGGCCGTCAGATGCACGAAACCTGGTACAAGATGCAGGCTATGCTCCAGGGCGGCCTCGACATCTCCGGCATCGTAACCCACCGTTTCGACGTCCGTGACTTCGAAGCAGGTTTCGAAGCAATGAACTCCGGCAACTCCGGTAAGGTCATCCTCGACTGGACGAACCTCAATAAGTAAGGTTTATCGGGGAGAAACTTTTTGAAAAAAGTTTCTCCCCGAGACTTCCTCTGGAAGTCTCGACCCCTCATTCAAAAACTTTTAAACAAATGAATTGACAAGGTTTGGGTGCGGATTTTGGGAATACCAAAATTTGTACGCAGGCCGACAAAATATTGACAGGAGAATACTGATATGAAGTCTGCACTTAACTTCTTCCGCGCGACCTGCGAAGAAATCGCAGCGGGCGGTATGGCGAAGAACGAAAAGATCATCACCACTCCCCAGGGTGCGCGCGTTCTTGCAAACGGCCGCGAACTGATCAACCTCTGCGCTAACAACTACCTCGGTCTCGCTTCCAACGAAATCATCATCAACGCTGCAAAGGCTTCCTACGACAAGTGGGGCTACGGTCTTTCTTCCGTACGTTTCATCTGCGGTACTCAGGAAGTTCACAAGAAGCTCGAAAAGCGCCTCTCCACCTTCCTCGGCACCGATGACACCATCCTCTACAGCTCCTGCTTCGACGCAAACGGCGGTCTGTTCGAAACTCTTCTCACCGCAGAAGACGCTGTTATCAGCGACGAACTGAACCACGCTTCCATCATCGACGGTGTACGTCTCTGCAAGGCTCAGAGATTCCGCTACAAGAACAACAACATGGAAGACCTCCGCGCAAAGCTCGAAGAAGCGAAGGACTGCCGCATCAAGCTCATCGCTACCGACGGCGTCTTCTCCATGGACGGTATCGTAGCAAACCTTCAGGCAATCTGCGACCTCGCTGACGAATACGACGCGCTCGTTATGGTTGACGACAGCCATGCAGTCGGCTTCATGGGCGAACACGGCCACGGCACCGCAGAATACTGCGGCGTAGAAGGCAGAGTTGACATCATCACCGGTACCTTCGGTAAGGCACTCGGCGGTGCTTCCGGCGGTTACACCAGCGGCCGTAAGGAAATCATCGACCTGCTCCGTCAGCGTTCCCGTCCGTACCTCTTCTCCAACACCGTTGCTCCCGCGATCTGCGAAGCAACCATCGCGGTTCTCGACCTGCTCGATTCCGACCCGTCCTATCGCGAACGCCTCTTCAACAACACCAGGATCTTCGCAGAAGAAATCGGCAAGCTCGGTCTTGACGTAACCTTCCGCGGTTCCCCGATCCTCCCGATCATGCTCTACGACGAACATAAGGCAAGCGAATTCGCCGCTCGCGCTATGGAAAAGGGCATCTACGTTGTTGCATTCTCCTACCCCGTCGTTCCGAAGGGCAAGGCCCGTATCCGTACCCAGATCTCCGCAGCCCTCACCGAATCCGACATCCGCGATATCGTCGCAAAGTTCGCCGAAATCAAGGAAGAAATGGGTCTGTAAGTAAATATTATTTTCCGGGGGAAACTTTTTCGAGAAAAAGTTTCCCCCGGACCCCTTTCAAAAAGCTTTATACTATAAAAAAAGACAAAGCAAGTGCAAATCTGAAGTAATAAAACGGCTGTACAGCTACTAAAATTTTATCGCTTCAAATCTGCACAAACTTTGTCTTTCTTTTTTGTTCAAAAGTTTTTGAATGAGGGTGAAGACTTGCACAGCAAGTCTTCTGGGGAGGGACTTTTTTCAAAAATTCCCTCCCCGATAAACTTAATTTTCTCTGATATATTCCGCAATACTTCTGCCGAAGGAACGGCCGAGTTCGAGCATGGCTTCCTGGGAGATTTTGCCCATGCCGTCCGTTACGCCGAAGTAGGGCGTTTCCGTGGTGACGGAAAGGACGACGGATTCCTGCTTGCTGAAGTAATTCTTCGAGTTCGGGCTGGTTTCGTCGTTCCATTTTTCGTTCGGGCCGACATCCCAGTTTCCGGTGTATTTCAGTTCGCCCGCCGCGGTCGCTTTCTTCATGTATTCGCCAAACGCGTTCGTGAACGGCTGCATCGCCTCCGTACTGCGGCTGAAGAAAACGTAATCGTTTTCCGCACCCATATGCCACGGCGAATGGAAGTCGAACGTGTACCGCAGGTCGTGTTCCCTGTCGAATTCCATCATCTTTGCGACCACTTCGTAGATCGGTGCGTCCGTATAGTCGCGGTTGTGGTCGTGCGGACGGCGGTTTTTGCCCTGATCCCCGTCGACCACGCCGTCGTAGTCCACGAACGGGATCGCCAGCACGGAATATCCTTCCGGCAGGAGGAACGTCAGAGCTTCCAGCGCACCTTCGAGGACATAGTTCCCCGTCGATTCGCAGGCGTGGTGTCTCGCGGTCAGCAGGATCCACTTGTCACCGTCACCGAAACGGACGGACGGAAGATCGCGTCCCTTTACGGAATTGCAGAATACCTCCGGCATCAGACGGCTCCGCCGGCAGAACGCGTCAAAGCGTTCGGGAGAATAGAGCATATTGTGCGCAAAATACACGCGGTCTTCGTCGTCCGCGAAGGTATAGGTGAACGTGTCGCCGATGCCGGATTCGCTCCACTGCCACGCGGCAAGGTCACGGCTGACCGCCGCACCGAAGCGTCCGACACGATGCGCAGACGGAAACCGGAACGTCCACGTTTCGCCTGCCGCACCTTCCGCGTAGAACGCCCAGTAGAACCAGTCGCCCTCGGTGTCGCGGAGATCGCGTTCGAGATATACGGTATTATTTTCGGTATCCATACGGTCGACAACGATGTTGCCGCCGGTAAAATCGCTGTGAATTCTCATAAAAACCTCCGTTTATACAAGCTCTGCCTGAATTTCCGCGGCGGTGATCGCCCGCGGATCAACGCCCTTCTTCACGGCAAGAGCCGCCGCGATGCCTGCCGCTTCCCCGATGCCGACGCAGATCGGCATGACGCGGTAGTTCGAATGTGCCATATGCGTTCCGCTGATGTTCCGTCCGGCAAGAAGAAGTCCTTCCACACCTTCGGGAAGCAGGCATCCGTACGGGATCGTATAGCCCTTCGGCTGGCTCCATTTGTGCTGGACGCCGGTTTTGTCAAGACCCGCACCGGTCAGGTTGTGAACGTCAAAGTTGAAGTGCGCGCCGCGGACGACCCAGTCGTCAAACACCCGTGCGGCAAGAATATCGTCTTCGTTCAGGACATATTCGCCCTTGAAATGGCGTGTTTCGCGCACACCCATCATGGAACCCGCGCTGATGATATAGCAGTGTTCGAATCCCGGGACGAATTCGCGCAGATATGCCACGATCGCCGGCATCTGCGAACGGCAGACCAGCTCGGCTCTCGTCAGGTCTTCGGCGAGAGTGCCGTCGATCTCGGTACAGTTGGTCATATTGCAGGTAACGATGCCCGGCAGGGTGGAACGATAGACAAGGATATGTCCCGCCGGATAGGGGATGTGCGCCTTGGCGAGTTCCTGCAGTTCCCCTTTCGGCGTTTCGTACGTCGATTCGAACGAACCGAGGAAGACCGCGCGGTCGGTATCCACGCCGCCGACCTTGAACATCAGCGTACACGGCTGCATTTTTCCGTCGGTTTCTCTTCCCTTATAATAGGGCACCCCGGCAAACGCCGCAACGTCGCCGTCGCCCGTTCCGTCAACGAACACCTTCGCCGTAAACACGCGGCGTCCGCTCTTGCTTTCGGTGATCACCCCCGTGATGCGGTTTCCGTCCATGACCACGCCGCACACGAACGTATACAGCAGAACGGTCACGCCCGCATCGCGGAGCAGATCGAGATACACGCTTTTGAGCTGTTCCGGATCGATCGTCGGGGTGATCTTCCCCTTCTGTCCGCCTTCGTTGCGGTCTGCCATCGCCTGCAGAAGTTCGGTATAGAACTTACTGTGTACGGTTCCGGTAAAGTGGCTCATCAGACCGGACGTGGAAATGCCGCCGACGGTGTTGTTCCATTCGATCAGCAGGACACGTGCGCCGTGCCGTCCCGAGTTGATCGCGGCGGAAACGCCGGCAGGTCCCGAACCCGCGACGATGACGTCATATTCTCCGGCAACGGGAAGATCCCGTGCCGCTTCGTGAACAAATTTTTCCATAAATTCCTCCCGGATAGTTATGCTTTCCGTTTTCCGTCCGCCTGACCGGCGTATTCGTCAAGGAACCATTCCGCCGTTTTGGTGACTGACAGATGCACGCGTTCCCCGTTTTCATCAAACGTGAATTCCGCCGCCATGTTGCCGAAGTAATCGTCGATCACGTACGTCCGGACGAGCAGTTTGTCGGGCGCCGTCCAGACCGCCGCATTCAGGCAGCGGTATTCCTCCCCTTTCGGCTGATTGATGCGCCGTCCGGAATAATGCGTTTCCGGGAAGGTGGTATCTTCGTACGCCGCAAGCCGGAACGGCAGGACTTTATCGCCGCGGCCGGTATGATAAACGAGCGCACCGCCGCCGTTATTGTCGAAATTGATTTCAAAACTGTCGATTCCCATGCGGTTTTCCGCAAGTTCGTAGGTCACGCCGCCGATTTTTTCCGCCATCGGGGAATCCGCGTCTCCAGCGGGAACATTGACTTCGAGAGATGCGAGCAGTTCGTTCATTTCCGCGAGAGCGGCGTTGTCTTCGGGCTGGGGCTCGTCCGTCATGCGGTCGACGACGGTTTCCCAGAGGACGTTATAGATCATGGCATAACCGTCTGCGTCACCCTGCATATCGCTGGTGCAGACGAAAAGGAAATCCTTTTCGGGGATACAGACGGCAAGCTGACCGCCCATTCCGCAGAAGGAGAAGGAATTCTTCCACGTATTCCAGATCTGATATCCGTAGCCGTACCCTTCCATGGCGTTGATGATCTTTCCGTTATCGATCTGATGCGCGGTCGCGGCGCGGACATAGTCTTCGCTGAGGTACCGTTTTCCGCCGATTTCGCCGCCGTTAGCGAAGATCAGAGCAAATCTGGCGAGGTCACGGGTGGTACATTCGACGCCGGAGCCGCCCCATGCGTATCCTTCGGGGGCTTCGACGCACCATGCGTTTTCGGAAAATCCGAGTTCGCGGAGCGCTTTATCCTTGAGATATTCAAGAAAAGTCTTCCCGGTCATGCGTTCCACGAGGACATCGAGGGTATACGTCGCGGAGGTATCGTACCGGAATTCGGTTCCGGCGGGATGATCCGGTTCATGATGCGGGTGGAAGAAGGTATGCACCCAGTCCATATCCTGCGCGGTATACGTACTGTACTTATGGCAGGTGGACATTTTGAGCATATCCTCAACAGTCATCTCCGCGATGAGCGGATGGATCCCGTCCCCGGTCTGATCGGGAAAATGATCCGCGATCTTATCCTTCAGCGAGATCTTCCCTTCATCAACAAGCATCCCGACCGCCGCGCTGACGAACGTCTTGCTCACCGAATACATCCGGTGCAGCCAATTCTCATCAAACGGCTTCCAGTACCCTTCCGCAAACACCTTCCCGTGCCGCATCATCAGAAAACTGTGGCACATCTTCCGTCTCCGGTTCATCTCTCCCACATACTCCCCGACCCACTCCGGCTTCACGCCAACCTCTTCCGGTCTGCAAAACTCCAGAACATCAGCCATTCTGCTTTTCTCCTTTTCGTTCGTTTTTCTTTCATTATACTACAGGGATTTAGGGATTGCAAGGGTGGAGGATGGGGGATACGGTCGCTTTTTGAAAAAAGCTCCGCAAAAACTTTAATCTGCGGCAGCCGGATTGTGGGGCTGATATGGGTTTGTGAAAAAGGATTTTTGAAGGGTCTGTGCGCTGACATTTAGGATATCCCAGCCGATAAAATATGAGCGATCCAAGACCTATGTAGTAGTGGAGACGGAAATCAGGGCATTCGCTCCCTGCTTTCCCACGCCGGCTTCCGATACGATGATATCGTGCGTCAATATAGAATTCAGCTACATATTATTGGGCATCCGCACTCCTTGGCTGCCGCCGTTCGTGCTTTGCGGCAGTTAAAACTGTATGTCAGCCGC
>JAFYOX010000054.1 GCA_017547755.1 Clostridia bacterium
GATGCTGATGAAATGTAGCTGAATTCTAAATCGACGCACGATATCTTCGTATCTAAAGCCGGCGTGGGAAATCAGGGAGCGAATGCCCTGATTTCCGTCTCCACTACTACATAGGTCTTGGAGCGCTCCACCCCTGTCAACTGGGATCAACGAAATGTCAGCGCACAGACCCATCAAAAATCCCCTCTCACAAACCCATATCAACTGCAAAAGATGGCTACAACAGTATAAAGTTTTTGCGGAGCTTTTTTCAAAAAGCGACCGTAACCCCCGTATCCCCTGTCCAATAAATCTGCACACCCAAAAAAGCCTTGCAATTTCGTCTATAACGTGCTATAGTAATAAGTAATAATAAACAGTACCGGAAAAGGAGTACTACTATATGATTCCAGCACCTCTTTACAGAGACCCGATTTATGACGGAGCTGCCGACCCGATGGTGATCCGGAAGGAGTCGGACGGAAAATTTTATATGTTTTATACTCAGCGGCGCGCCAATCAGTATGTTGAGGGCGTTTCGCATTGCTACGGAAGTATGATCGGCGTTGCGGAGTCGGAGGACGGCTGGGGATGGCACTACCGCGGAGCGCTGGACCTTGATTTTGAGTTCGGGCATAATACGTTCTGGGCGCCGGAGATCATCTATAATCCCGCCGATGCGACGTATCATATGTACGTTTCCTATATCCAGGGGGTCTACACCAACTGGGGCGGCAAGGCGACCATCGAACACTATACTTCGAAGGATCTCTTCTACTGGGATCATCAGGGAAGACTGGAGTTCGGCTCGTCCCGCATCATTGACCCCTGCCTGTTCCGCCTGCCCGACGGATCGTGGCGGATGTGGTACAAGGACGAAAATCAGGCGTCGTTCACCTGCTATGCCGACAGCCCCGACCTCTGCGAATGGACGTACCGCGGCATCGCCGCCGGGGACTGCGCGCAGGAAGGTCCCAATGTCTTCGCTTTTGCGGGAAAATACTGGATGATCTGTGACGTGTGGGATGGTCTCGCCGTCTATTTCTCCGATGACCTCGAACATTTTACCCGCCAGCCGGAGAATATTCTCCGCGAATCCGGCACCCGTCCGGACGACAGCGGACGCGGCGCGCATGCGGACATTTTCGTTTATCAGAACCGTGCGTTCATTATCTATTTCACGCATCCCGAACCGGTGACCTGTCCGACGCGAAGCTCCGTCCAGATGGCGGAACTCAAGGTCATCGACGGAAAACTTACCTGCGACCGCAACGCGGATTTCCTCGTTGACTGGAGCCATTGAATTTACGGAGGAATTTATTTTATGTATATCATTTACAAAAACAATCGTTTTGCCGCAGACGCATCCCCGGACAACGCCGTTGTCACGCTGGAAGCTCCCCGTTACCGGACGGAATCCGGGGAAGAATTCGTTCTGACCGCCTGCGGAAACGGCGTGTACGAAGATGCGGCGAACCGCGCGGAAATGACTGTCGAACAGAAGAGCGATACGCTGTTCTATATCCACCGCAGATGGACGAACGTGTCCGGTAACACCGCGCGCATCCAGACCGTGTTCCGCGTCACGACGAATTACGTCGTCGACCGCTATCTCATCCCGTGTGTGAACGTCAACGGGAACGAATTCGGTGCGGGCGGCGAACCGAAGGGTCTCGAACGTGACGGAAAGAAGTGGATCTTCGGCTACGACCGCGAATCCATCCCGGCCTGCACGCTGACCGAAAATGCGGATTTCGCCTGCGGTCTGTTCGCTTCGGCGGAAAGCGATGCATCACTCGAATCCGCGTGCAGTCTGTCGAAGAATGCGGACGGCACGTTCGTACAGGAACTTTTCCATCCTGTGATCGAAGCTCCCGTAACCTACGCGTATCGTGACGCTTACGGTCCGGAATACCAGACGTATCTCGAAATCGCGCCGGGCGAAACCTTCGAATGCGGCGTGTATCTGTCCGTTTCCCGTCCCCGCTGGACGAATTTTGGCATCGCCGACGTTATGGACAGCGCGCTCGGACTGTACGGCGATCCCGTACCTTATCCGGCGCCGGACAGAGAAAAAATCTGGAACAACTCGATCGTTTTTGCAAAATCGCTGATCACGGATTACAAGGGCAAAAAGGGAACCATCATCGGCTTCCTTCCCGACGGAAAGGGCGGATTCGCCTACCGCGGGGACGAATGCTTCGAGCTGGCATGGTGCGGACAGAATATCCTCTTCTGCCGGATGTTCATCGAAGACTACATCATGAACGGCTGTCAGAACAGCCTTGATGAGGCACTGGAAATTCTTGATACCCGTGCGGAACTCTGCACGGCGAAGAGCGGACTTCTTGCGGCACAGCTGAAGAGCTTCGAAAATCTCGATGCGGCGACCGCCGACACCTGCAACATGGGCTACGGCGCGTACGAATTCCTGCGCTGCTACGCCCGTCTGCGTGAGATCGGCATTGATAAGCCGGCATATTTTGAAGCAGGAAAGGGTCTCTGCGACTTCTTCTGCGACAATTTCTCGGAAGAATACGGCTTCGGCAAGCAGTGGCGGCTCGACGGTGTCTGCCTCGACAAGGGCGGCAGCATCGGCGCGTTCGTGATCCCGGCGATGGCGAAGCTGTACGAGCTGACAAAGGACGAAAAGTATCTCGCCATGGCGGAAAAGGCGCTGAAGTTCTATGTGGAACGCGACCTTGACAAGTTCGTCTGCACGGCGGGCGCGCTCGACACCTGCTGTGTGGACAAGGAGACCGCGACTCCGTTCATCATGAGCGCGGTGCTTCTGTACGATCTGACGGGCAAGGATATTTACAAGACCTACATGGAAAAGGCGGCGTATTATTTTACGTCGTGGATGTTCCATTATCAGCCGGTCTACGGTCCGGACAGCGAAATCGTCCGCTACGGTGTGGGCATCAAGGGTCTGACCTCCGTATCGGCACAGCATCACCACCTCGATATGTATGCGGGACTTGCGGTACCGTACTTCCGCCGTGTTGCGGAAATTCTCGGCGACGACCGCTGGATGACGCGCGCGGAAATGATGTGGCGTTCGATCCTCCAGTACATCGGGGACGGCGAACTGGTAGTTCACGACGTCGTCCGTCCGATCGGCAGCCAGAACGAAGCCCTCTTCCACTGCCGCTGGAACTTCCACGGCGGTTCACGCGGCAACCTGAACGACTGGCTCGTCGCGTGGCCCTGCGCCTTCCGCCTGTCCGTTCTCGCGGAGGAGTTTAAGAAGTGATGTTTCCGGGGAAAAACTTTTTGAAAAAAGTTTTTCCCCGAACCCCTTTTCAAAAACTTTTGAACAAATGGAGAGATAGAGTTGGGTGCGAATCTGGAGAAAGAGGAATTTTGTATGGCTGATAAAATAAAAATCGGTTTGTATGGGCGCAACGGGCATCAGATTCAGAATAAGCTGAAGGCGCATCCGGATGCGGAATTGTGCGCGGTCTGTATGCCGGGGGAAATTCCGTCGGTTCCGGACGGGGTACGGGTATATTCTTCGCTTGCGGAGATGCTGGCGGACGATTCGATCGATCTTATCTCGCTCTGTTCGCCGAGGCGTTCCGATCAGGCGGCGGATGCGATGGCGTGCCTGCGTGCCGGAAAGCACGTCTATGCAGAAAAGCCGGCGGCGTTGTCGGAGTCGGAACTGGACAAAATTCTGCAGACGGCGGACGAAGCCGGCAGGGAATTCCACGAAATGGCGGACAGCATTTTCTATGAGCCGTACTGGTCGGTCAAAAAGATCGTGCGGAGCGGGAAGATCGGAGAAGTCGTGCAGGTATACGCGCAGAAGTCCTATCCGTCGAATTTCGGGAAGCGTCCGTGTGATGAAGAAACCGACGGCGGTCTGATCCGCTGGGTCGGGATCCATGCGGTACGCTTTGTTGAGCATATCACGGGAATTTATGTGAAGGACGTTCGTGCGATGGAGACGCATCATGGGGCGGATACGGGGATTTTTACGGCGGCTTCGCTGGCGATATCCCTCGAAAACGGCGGCGTTGCGTCGGTTGCGATGAATTATCTCAACCCGCCGGGATTTCCCGGCTGGGGGAACGAATCCGTACGCGTCTTCGGGACACACGGGATGGTCGAGCTGATCGACGGCGGACAGCGGACGCATCTGTATACCGACCGGGACGAAGGGGAACTGGACGTGACCGTCTCGGACTGCCGGGATTATTTCGATCTTCTGATGCGGCATTTCCGTTATGGAGAGGCACTTCCGCTGACGAGAGAGGAAGAATTTCATCCTCTGCGGGTAGTCATCCGCGCAAAAGATACGGCGGAAACGGTCGGATAAAACAAAAAAAGCGGCTGCCGCATCCGGGAAAATTCCGGACACGGCGGCCGTATTTGTTTTATTCGTCTTCACAGAGGAGATCTTCGTCGTCAATGACCAGATCATTGTCAAATTCCGCGTTCTCTTTCTCCGTCCGGAACATCCGGTCTCTTGAGGAAAGGGCTCCTTTTGCGGTGACGGAGATTTCCCAGATAACGGGGGTTCTGCAGTCTGCCGGGGGATACAGCGTCACGGTACAGGTTTCCTGATCGGTCGTAAGTTCAAGATACGGGAGCTGTTCCATGTGCGTCTGAGGAGCGTTGGGAGACGGGAGATTGCTGTAGACCACAATCGAACAGCCTTCCGCCGGAAGACCGGTCATTGTGATCCGATAAACGGAGGAGTCATCGGGATTGATGTCATGACAAGTGGAATAGGCGGTGAGCATTGCGCCGGAATTCGTGCCGTTGGATGCGGCGCAGACATAACAGTTATCGTTGCCGCATTCGCTGAAGACCTCATTTTCAAGGACATACAGTTCGTTGAATGCGCAGAACGCATGGAACGGCGGACGCGGAAAGACGGTGCTTTCCGTGTAGGTACCGATCGCCATGCCGTCGACCCTGAAGAGACCGCACCATTCCTTGACGACATCCGCTTCGAAGTATGCGGCGATATCGACCGGAGATTTCTGCATGGTGATCAGCGAAGCGGCGCAGAAGGCAGCGCCGTGAGCCGTAATAAGTTTATCAAACGACGGCGGCTGATTGCTCCAGTTTTCCATGTAATTCCATTCGTCGAGGAGCATTTCCGTTTCCGTATAGCCGTACGTATCCGCCAGACTGCGGAATTCCTGTGCGGCATTGCGGATTTTTGCCGGATCCGCCGTATAGATGTGCCAGGAGAAAAAGTCCAGCGGAACACCGCGTTCACGCATGGTGCGGAAGAATCTGTCGGCCCATTTCCGGTTTCCGGCAAGAGCGGGGCCGCCGATGTTCAGTCCCGGGAAGCAGGATTTCAGATGCTTCGCGGCGGTTTCGTAGAAATCGAAGAACAGCTCCGGGGTTCCGCCCCAGCAGCGCGGATTGACTTCATAGGTGTCAATGTCGAGGTCGGGTTCGTTCCAGATCTCCCAGTAGCGGATGTTCCAGTGATGACCGTTTGCCCAGCCTTCGTTGCAGTGGCGGATGATGTGCTCCGCGATGCGCGCCCATTTTGCGAAATCCTTCGGCGGGAAAATGTGCCGCTTGACGGGCGCATGCTCGATCGATTCGCCGAGACGGTAGATGACGTCCGCTTTCGCCTCCCGGATGGCTTCGATGTAAAGGTCGGTCAGACCGAAATTGTAGGACGCGGGATCGTTTTCGTCCGCGTCAAAATCCGGGAAAACGCAGTGAATGTCCACGAATTCGCCGCTTCCGTAGGGATATTCGACGTCATGGAGCCGGGAAAACGGAAGACCGGCTTCCAGAAAATACGGGGTGGAGTTGTAGGTGAATACCTTCGTTTTCGGACCGCTGTTGACGCCGTGCAGAGGCTTCATCTTTCCGACGGTCTTCGAAAAATCAATCCGGATGTTTGCCATGGGGACCTCCTCTTTGGGATGGAATGGTATATTTTTCTTCATTATAATAAAGAAAACGCAGAATTGCAAGAGGGACTTGTGAAATTGTCCGGTCTGTGCTATAATAAATCAACAAAAACGAACGGAAAATTCAGAAAAGCGAAAGGAAAAACATCATGTCAAACCGACAGATCGTCAACATCGTCAATTTCATCCGCGCGGTTGAACCGCGCTGTCCGATGGATCTTGTGACTCCCGTGAAGGAACAGATCCGTCTCATGAAAGAACATAACCTCCGTGGTACGTTCCTTCTCCAGTACGACGCGCTGCTCCTGCCGGAGTACACCGACCTTCTGAAAGCCCTTGATCCTGCGCAGTTCGAATTCGGCGTGTGGTTCGAGACCGTGCAGCCGCAGGTGGAGGCGGTCGGCCTGCCGTGGCGCGGACGTTTCCCGTGGGACTGGCACGCGCACTGCGGCTTCTCCGTCGGCTACACCAAAGCGGAGAGGGAACAGCTGGTCGACGTTCTCTACGAAAAATTCCGGGAAATTTTCGGATATTTCCCGCGTGTGTTCGGATCGTGGTTCTTTGATTCCCATACGATCCGCTATATTTCCGACAAATACGGTCTGGACGCCATCTGCAACTGCAAGGAACAGTACGGTACCGACGGCTATACCCTCTGGGGCGGCTATTACGGACAGGCGTACTATCCGAGCCGCACGAATATCTTCATGCCCGCGCAGACCGAAGCACAGCAGATCCCCGCACCTCTCTTCCGTATGCTCGGTTCCGACCCCGTTTATCAGTACGATTTCGGCATGAATCCGGATGCCGGCGCGCAGAAGGTGCAGGGCGTCATCACCCTTGAACCCGTTTACAACGGCGGAGGCGGCGGTGTTCCCGCGTGGGTCGACTGGTTCCTGCGTGAAAATTACAACGGCGACTGCCTGACGTTCGGCTACGCACAGGCGGGTCAGGAAAACAGCTTCGGCTGGCCGGCGATGAAGGACGGTCTGACCTATCAGTTTGCACAGTTCGCTAAGCTCCGCGACGAAGGAAAAATCGAGATCGAACCCCTCGGCGATACCGGACGCTGGTTCAAGGCAACCTATCCGACGACGCCGGCATCCGCGATCACCGCGCACACCGCATACGACGATCCCGAACGGAATTCCGTCTGGTATTCGTCGAAATTCTACCGCGTCAATCTCTACGGAGATCACGGACAGATGCGCATCCGCGACCTCCACGTATTCAAGGAAACCTATCCTGATCCGTACGAAGATACCGTCTGCCCGGGCAACGAAGCGGTCTATGAAACTCTGCCTCTCGTCGACGGCAACCGGCACAGCGGAAACGGCGTGACGGCAGGTGCGTACCTCACCTACTGGGACGGTACGGTGCCGACGTTTGACAGGATGGAATTCGAAGACCTCGGCGAAGGACGCGCGAAGGTCACGTACGGCAAGGTGGTCTTTGAACTGTCCGAAGGCGGCATCCGTGTCACGGCGGACAAGCCGTTCCGCATCCGTCTGCGCATCGGGATCGACGGCGGTCATCTGCCAAAGGTCGATTATGCCGACGGCGGTATGATTGCGCTCGATTATCACGGGACAAAGTACGTCGTCCGTCTCACGAGCGGCCGTCTGGTCGGTATGACGGACATCGATTCCTCCGCCTGTGCGGTCGAACTGCGGTTTGACAAGAAATAAGGGGGAAACCATGTCGGATTACATCATGGATCTGCGGAAGATCGTCGGACACCGTCCGCTTCTGCAGGTTGGCGCGAGCGTGATCGTCGAGGACAGCGAAGGACGTGCTCTTCTTCAGCTTCGCAGTGACAACCACTGCTGGGGATATTCCGGCGGTTCGGTCGAGCTGGATGAGGTGGTCGAAGAAGCGGCGAAGCGGGAACTGTTCGAGGAGACGGGTCTGACCGCGGAAAAACTGGAGCTGTTCGGGATCTTCTCCGGTCCGGATACGCATTACGTCTACCCGAACGGGGACGAGGTATCGAACGTGGATATCGTGTATCTCTGCCGGGAATATTCGGGTGAGCTGATCTGTCAGGAAGGCGAAACGGACGAACTGCGCTTTTTTGCGGCGGACGAACTGCCGGAAAACCTGTCGCCGCCGATCCGCGTACCGCTTCTCAAATGGGCGAAAAACAAACTGGAACGATAAAAAACAGAAAACGCAGGGAAAACCTGCGTTTTTTGTATGGCGTTATTTGCGGGCGTTCTCCCGCAGACGGGCTTCGACCGCCCGGAACCGTACGTTTTCACGGAGACTGTCGAGTGTTTGGTCGGAAATCTTGTGCAGATACTCCATCGCGCAGTTTTCCGTGGACGGATTGCTGACCGTTATCGCAAGACGGGCGTCGTCGGGACCGAGCGGACGCACGAGCAGGGAAGCCGGCCATTTTTCCTTCGGCAGGATCACGTGGTTTCCGAGCAGACCGTCGCTGTAGGCATCGTAAATTCCGATCTGTTCAAGCATCGCTTCCAGTTCGTCGAGCGCCGTGTCCGGCTGACCGAGCGAAGTATACAGTTCCGCCAGACGGAAATGCGCCTCGATGATGAGCTGACGCTCGAAGGCATAATCGCCCGCTTCGTAGAAAAGTTCGACGAATGTGATGATTTTCTTCCAGAGAACGATCACTTCCTCTGTTGTGAACAGCGGATGGCTGCCCCGGAACACGGTCAGCAGATTCCGCAGTTCCCAGATGAAATGGTCGAATTCTGCTGCCGTCTGACTGCGGACTTCGTCCGCCCATTCCGCTCCGCGCAGGGTCATGCGCAGACACTGCTGTTTTGTGTAGATCAGCGTCGGAACAGATTCCGCAAGCTGTTTCGCGGTTTCCGGCTTCCCGGTTTTCATATACAGATCGCACAGGTTCCCGACGGCAAAATTTTTCGCGACTTCATCGTTCGATCCGGCGCGGATCCGTTCAAACAGGGCAATGCTTTCTTCCTGCTCCGCACGATCTCCCGAATAACTCAGGTTGAACGCCAGTTCCTCCATGAGAATGTACGCGTCCGGAAACTCCGCGAGTCCTTCGCGGCAGAGCCGCTCGGCTTCCTCGCGCTGACCGGTGCACCAGAGTTCCCTTACCTGATCGTAAATTTCTTCGATCCGTGCATCTTTCGCCTCCACGTCGATGCCGAGGATCGTATCCGCGCTGACGCGGAAGATATTCGCCAGTTTAGGGAGGTACGAAATGTCCGGCAGGACCCGGTCGGTCTCCCATTGCGAGACCGCGGACGACGTGAGATGCAGAAGTTCCGCAAGCTGTTCCTGCGTGATGTCGCGCTCGCGGCGCAGTTTTTTGATGTTGGTTCCGATGGACATGGAATCACCTCAGAGTTCGAATTTCAAAAGCACTTTTGTTGTCGATAGGATACCACATCTGCCAGACATCCGCAATCCCGCATTTCAAAACCTCACCTTTAGCCGCGCTAAAGTTTTCTTATAAGGTGTAAAGTTTTACGAAAAAATTCATATTTCCTTTTCCAGGATCCGTACGAATTCTTCCAGTCCTGCCTGATCCTCTTCCGTGAACCGTCCGAGGTGCGGGCTGTCGATGTCGAGAACGCCGATGATCTCACCGTTTTTGCGGATCGGTACGACGATCTCGGAGTTCGACGCACTGTCGCACGCGATGTGTCCCGGGAATTCGTGGACGTTTTTCACGAGAATCGTTTCGCCGCGCGCGACTGCCGTGCCGCAGACGCCTTTTCCGACCGGGATCTCGATGCACGCGGTCTTGCCCTGGAACGGCCCGAGCACGAGTCCGCCGTTTTCCATGAGGTAGAAGCCTGCCCAGTTCAGTCCTTCGAGCGTCTGATACAGCAGGGCGGATGCGTTGGCGAGGTTGGCGATGGGATGCGGCACGCCGCCGATGAGTGCGGCAAGCTGTGCGTGAAGTTTGGGGTAATTGGTCATGATAGTTCTCCGATTTGGTGGATTTTGTGCTATTATACCATAAAAATATGAATAAACTGTGTTTTCTTGACAATTCCGGACAGCCATGCTATAATGACGGTACATCATTCCTCATGCAAGGAGTTATTTTATGAACCGTATTCTGATCCTCTCCCATGCGGCGTCCGACTTCTCGGAACTTCTGCTTCGCACCTGTCCCGGCGCGGTATTCGTTCCGTTTGCGGACTGCGCGGACGTCTGCACCGACGATTTTGACGCGCTTGCCATCCTCGGCGGAAACGGCGAATCGTCCTTTACGCTTCCGCCGTACCTCCGCGTGAAAGCGGAAGCCATGGCGGCTGCCGGAAAGCCCGTGCTCTGCGAATTTGTCTCATCCTTCGGCTATTTCTATGCCGGAGACCCCGACCGCATGACCCATCACCGCATGGTCGTCCGTTCGTCCGGACTGGACGGTCTGGAACCCGGCGATATCCTCGACGGTCACTGCAACGACTGCATTTCGTATTACTTCGCACCCGTGTGCGAACCGATCCTGACCTATCACGACTACGTCTGCGCCCACGATCACGTGGATACTGCCACCCTCAAGAACGGACGCAATGCGCTGTGGATGTACGGCGAAAACGTCCTCGTCTGCGCCTTCCGTCTGGCGAATTTCCGCCGTGCCCGCCTTGCACCGGAAAAGCGCTGGCAGAGCGTTCTGACCTATATCGCTTCCTTCCTCGCCGGAGAAGCTGTCGCACCCGAGTTTCCCGCACCCGTCTGCACGTTTGCAAAGGGAAGCGTTGTCCGTACGTCCGGCGACGTGGACGAAGCCGTACGTCTCGGGCTGGACTGGTTCCGCAATGCCGATATGTTCGTCAATGACGGACACGGCGGCGTGAGAGAAGGTCTGAGCCATCATATTTCCGCGAAAAACGGCGTTCAGAGACGCGCGAATCAGGTCCGCACCGACTGCAGCGGCGAAACGGGCGGCGCATTCCTCTTTGACTGGATGAACACCGGGAACGAAGAGAGCCTCCGGATCTTCGAAAGCATCGAAGATTTCATCTTCACCTATATGCAGGTGAAGGACGGCGTCCATCGCGGAATGATGCGCTGGAGCGAAACGGCGTGGCTGACCTGTTATCAGGACGACGCGGCACGTGCGATCCTGCCGACGCTCTTCTGCCAGAATTTCACGGAAAAGGGAAGCCGTCATTTCGCGGACGCGGTCGAAGCCTGCGAATACATGGTGAATACGACCGGTCCGAACGGTCTGCGTGCGGCGCGTACGGACGTGGCGAATCTGACCGAAGACGGCATGAAGCATCTGCGTGAAAACAATTCCGGCACGTCGGCGGCGCACTACAACGGATTCTATCATGCGGCGCTGATCCTGTGCTATCGTGCGGGCGGTCCGGAAAAATTCCTGCGCACCGCGGAAGCGGGGCTTGGCTCGATCATGGCGCTCTATCCGGACAACACCCGCGAAACGAGCGAAACGGAAGAAATGTGCCGCCTGATCCTCCCGCTTGCCGCGCTGTACGAAGTGACGAAGAAGCCGGAACACCTCGCGTGGCTGATGCGCGTGACGGCGGATCTGGAAAAGGTGCATCACGCATCGGGCGGATATCTCGAATGGGATACCGGCTACCGCGCGAACTGCTCCAGAAGGGAAGCGGGCGAATGTGCACTTCTCGCGGAAAACGGCGACCCGGTAGTGGATCTGCTGTACTCGACGAACTGGCTCCCGCTCGGCTTCGCATACGCATGGATGGCGACGAAGGACGACCTCTTCCTCGAAAAGTGGCGTGACGTCGCGGGATTCATGCTCTCCTGCCAGACGCGCAGCGACGACCTCACCGTCAACGGCAGCTGGACCCGTGCATTCGATGTCAGCCGCTGGGAAATCTACGGCGTTCCGCACGACATCGGCTGGGCACCCTGCTGCGTCGAAACCGGCTGGACCGTCGCCGAGATCCTCCAGGGTCTGCAGTTCATGAAGATTGCTGAGAATAGATAAAGAAATCGGGGAAAACTTTTTCGAAAAAAAGTTTTCCCCGGCTTTTTTCAATATTTCACATGCTTCCGCATGTTTTCGTAGAAGCAGGACGGTGCGAGGTCGGCGGACAGGGCGGTACGGTGCAGGAATTCGCGCATGGCGTAGCAGAAGGCGCACTTGGTGGGATATCCATCCGGAGACGGGAGGAATCCTTTTTCTTTTGCGTATGCGTACAGGGCTTTTGTGCCGCCGGT
The DNA here is from genome assembly GCA_017547755.1 of Clostridia bacterium. Taxonomy (GTDB): domain Bacteria; phylum Bacillota; class Clostridia; order Oscillospirales; family CAG-272; genus UMGS1696. Next base: position 12,033 of record JAFYOX010000054.1, read on the forward strand.
GAGGAGGCGCGCCATGACCGGATATTTTTCCGGATCGATCCGTTCGTTCAGATAGTCTGCGGCTTCCGCAGCGATGCCCGGGCATCCCGACGGGACGATGTTTCCGTAGAGATCAAGGTGGCAGTGGCAGACGTCGAGAAGAGAACGGCAGGGAGAAGCTGACGCCAGTTCTTCCGCCGGACGGTTGGCGTAGATGTTGCCGGCGATCGCCAGTGCGCGGCCGTTCATGCCGAGCCCGTATTCCGACGCGGTGTCGGTGATGTAATTTTTTCCGAGAGCCCGTTCGAGTTCTTCTTTGGTGTATCGTTTTGTACGGTCGAAGCGGATCATTTTCCGGAGGTAGCGGTCCTGCCAGATGAAATAATCGAATTCGAGTTCATTCATGATCTGACACAGCCGAAGCGGACGTTCGAGCGGGACATATTCGATATGGAACGGGTCAACGGAGACCATGATGGTGGTCACGCCGAGTCCGCGGAGTTTTTTGAGCCGTTCACGGACGAGATCGTCCTCCGAACACCAGAACGCGTTCGTTTCGATGTAGTCCACGCCGACGTCATGCCGGTTCAGGGCTTCGATCAGCGTGCATAGCGCACGGAAATTCATGAACGGTTCGCCGCCGCCGATGTGGACGGACGATGTCCCCGCTTCTTCGAGAACGGACGCGAGGTGTTCCGCCATATCCGGGGAAATATATTCCTTCGGACAGTCCGGTGCGGAAGCGAACATACAGTGCCGGCATTCCGCCGTGCAGACGTAATTCATGATAATGCCGGAATAAGCCGGAGTATTCATCGGGGATCCTCCGTTTATCGGCTGCCCACGACGATCAGCACGCAGTCGTCGACCGCGCGGAACGCATGGGAATGACCGGATCTGCAGAGGGAGATGTCGCCGGTCTTCATTTCATATTCGGTATCGTCATAGGTGAGAACGCCGCGTCCGGAGACGAGATAGTAGATCTCCTCGCTGCCGTCGTGGCGGTGCAGACCGATCGAAACGCCCGCAGGCATCGTATCGGCGTGCATAAAGGGGAATTTTTCGCTGTCAAATCCGTCGAGAAGGGACTTGCACATCAGTACGCCCTCGCCGTCGTGGCATTCTGCGAACGGCTGGGGGATGATATCTTTGCTTTTCCGGATGTCCATGCGTTACCTCACGCCATTCCGGCTCTTACGGGTGCCAGCAGGACTTTGCCGGTGCCTCGGTAGACATTGACGAGCCCTTCGCCGGACGCCGCGGAACCGAGGAGAGTCTTGCCGGAGCGTTCCACGGTGAATTCGAGGCTGCCGCTCCACGCGATCGCCATATTGCCGTCCACCTTCAGAACGTCATTCTGGAGAACAACTTCCACGAGTTCTTCCTTCGGGCAGTAGGATTCGAGGCAGAGGATACCCTTGCCGGAGACGCCGAGATTGAACAGACCTTCGCCGCCGGCAACCGCGGAAGATACGTTGGTCCGCATGATCGCCTTCTGCTGCAGGGACGATTCACACGCGAGGAACAGACCGTCGTCGAGAACGATGGAGCCCCATTCCGCCACATCCACGAGAAGAATGTGCTTGTACGTCGGTTCCAGAACGAGCAGACCGTCGCCGGTGTATTCCGGCTTGATTGCGGATTCGCCGGTCACCTTGCCGCGGACTGCCTTACCGAGAAGGTCGCCCACGCCCTTGATGCCGGTCGTCGCGTTCACGTTTCCGGCGCTCCACTGCATCGCGCCTGCCTGTACGGTCACGTTGCTCTGACGCAGGTCACAGAGGACCTGACGCTTGCGGACATTCATGGCATTGCAGTAGTACGCTGTCTGCGCGGTGGAGGGCATGACGCTCAGGTCGCGCTGATATTCGATGACCGAGAACGCCCCGAGGGACGCGATGGTCTTTACGTCATCGTTGTTGGTGAGATTGTTGATATAGAACATGAGAGGTATCCTTTCGTCAGTTCATGTATTCTGCCAGATATTCTTCCAGACAGATGCCTTTTTCGTGGATTTCCTGTGCGGCTTCCTTGCCGACATAGCGGTAGTGCCACGTTTCGAAGTTGATGCCCGTGAGATCGCTCTTGTCCGGCGGATAACGCAGGATGTAGCCGTATTTGTAGGAGTTTTCCCGCAGCCACTGCTGTTCGGGGGTGTTCTGCTGGCCTTCGTCGAGCAGCTGATAATCCAGCGCGACGATGTCCACGGCAAGTCCCGTATGATGTTCGCTCGTTCCGGGGATCGCCACCCACTTTGCCGCTTCGAGTTCCGCTTCCTCTTCGGTCAGTCCCGCCGCAAGGTATTTGTTCACCTGATTGGCGAACAGATCGCGCTGTTTCTGGTTCGATCGGTAGGAAGAGCAGAGGATCGGCTTCAGACCTTCGGCACGCGCATCGTCCATCATATCCTGCAGATCGGGATAGGCACGCCGGTCGATCGAATGTCCGTTGTTCAGCTCGATGAGATCGATCTCATAGTTCCGGTCGATCGGATTCCACTGGTTGACCAACATCAGATTCCATTCGTCCGGCTGTTTTTTCAGTACGTGCGGATCGGCGGCTTCTTCCGGTTCCGGTGCAGGTTCGGGCTCGGCGGAAAGTTCGGGCGCGGCTTCTTCCGGCTTCGGAACAACGGCGGTGATCTTGTCCTTGATGTCTTCCGCGGACGGCAGAACTTCCGTCAGCGTGGTCGGCACCGTTCCTTCTTCCGCATCCCTTGTCACGACAAAGGCTTTGCTGAGCAGGAAGACGGTCAGTGCAAGACTGGCGAGAGCAATCGTGAAAAAGCAGAACAGGATGAATTTCTGCGTTCCGTTATACTTTGAGGTCTTTTTTTTCATACCGTATTCTCCTTGTTTCCTGTTGAATTTATTGTTTCTGACTATATTATATCACAGAAATGTGTCAAAGAAATGGCAGAAATGCAATAAAATCATTTACACCGAAAGAATCTTTCCATCCATCCGATTTGCACGATACTTTATTTTTCCTATAGTTGAAAAGTTTTTGAAAAGGGGTTCGGGGAAAAACTTTTTTCAAAAAGTTTTTCCCCGAAAAAATATCTTTCTTATAAGCTGTCGATATCGACCATCGCGCGTCTCTGGGAGGAGAGTTCGACGGCTTCGATGACGCGGGAGCATTCCACGCCGTCCGCGAAGTTCGGGCAGGTGGGCTTGTCGTTCACGATGGACTGAACGAATTCGTACATTTCGTGGACGAAGGTGTGTTCGTAGCCGATGACGTGTCCGACCGGCCACCAGTGCGTCATGTAGGGGTGAACGCCTTCGCTCGCCTGGATGAGGCGGAAGCCCTGCAGACCTTCTTCGTCTTCGGCGGAGAAGTACTGGAGTTCGTTCATGCGTTCGAAGGTGAACTTGATGCTGCCCTTGTCGCCGGAAACTTCGATGAAGAGGTCGTTCTTGTGACCGGCGGAGAAGCGGGTCGCTTCGAATACGCCGAGCGCGCCGTTTGCAAATTCCGCGATGAAAACGGTACCGTCGTCAACGTCAACTTCACCGCGCGGAGCGTCTGCCTGCGCAGCGGCGGTCAGACCTTCCATGCGTTCCACGAGCGGACGGCTCTTGATGAAGGTCTTCTGCATACCCATGACCGACTTGAAGTCGCCGACGAGGAATCTTGCAAGGTCGATGAAGTGCGCGCCGAGGTCACCGAGAGAGCCGGAGCCGCAGATGGACTTCTGCAGACGCCATACCAGCGGGAATTCCGGATCCGTGATGAAGTCCTGCAGATAGGACGCGCGTACGTGGCGGATCGTGCCGAGCTTGCCGTCGCTGATGATCTTCTTTGCGAGCTGGATCGCCGGAGCGAAGCGATAGTTGAAGCCGATCTGATGCTTTACGCCCGTCTTTTGCACGGTTTCGAGCATTTCGCGTGCATCCGCGAGATTCAGCGCGAGCGGTTTTTCACAGAAGATGTGCTTGCCGTTTTCCGCCGCCGCGATGGCGATCACCTTGTGCATATTCGACGGCGCCGTGATGTCGATGATGTCAATGTCGTCTCTGGCAACGAGCTTTTCCCATGCGGTTTCGTAGCCGTCCCAGCCGAACTGCTTCGCTGCCTGCGCAACCCATTCTTCATCGCGGCCGCAGATCGCCTTCATGCCGATTTCCGCGCCGCAGTCAAAGAACATCGGAAGACGCGCAATGGCGTTCGAGTGCGCCTTCCCCATGAACTTGTAGCCGACCAGACCAAAATTAAGCTGTTTCATAATTAAATCCTTTCTGTAACGTCCGAAATTTTATCCAATCCAAGTATACTATATTTCCTGAATTTTGTCAATTGTTTCTGAAAAATCGGTAGTGAACGAACGTGGGCTTTTCCTGAGGGAAACTTTTCTCAAAAGTTTCCCTCAGACTCCCTTCAAAACCTTTTAAACTAATTAAAGGGATATAGTCTGTGCAATTCCGGTGCATCAAATATAGTCATCCAAGTCCTGCGAAAATCGTACGCGACCTCGCACGCTCGGCACAGTGGGATGTAAAACCAAATCATAAGTAATAATTTGGTATTTCTTCCGGCTACGCCGAGCGTGCGAGGTCGCGTACGGTCTTCTTATAGTTTGTATGTCTAACCTTGATGCACCGGATCTGCACAGACTCCACCCGATAACCCAGTTTAAAAGGTTTTGAAGAGGGGTTTGGGGAGGGACTTTTCTCAAAAGTCCCTCCCCAATGCGTCTCCCCTTACTTTATAAGCCCAACCACCTCATGGAACGCCGGCTTCAGAACGAATTCCCGTCCGATCAGGAGGGGGTAGTTTTTGTGGCGGCGGGGGAATCCGTTGAGCCAGGAGGCACCGTCGTGGATGCCCCAGAAGACGACGGTGTCGAGGACGCCTTCGTCGGAGAGTTCGAGAAGGAAGCGGAAGAGATCCGCGTATTTTGCGGCGAAGAGGGCTTCGAATTCGGGAGTCTGTTCGATGTCTTCGGCGTCGTCGCCCCAGCGGTAGCAGGATACGTCGAGTTCCGTCACTTCGAGGCAGAAGTCCGGCGCGATGTCACGCAGAGCCGTGAATTTGCGGACGTTTTTCTTCAGTTTTTCAAAATCCGTGTCCAGACCGAGGTGCATCTGCAGACCGATGCCGTGAACGGGTACTCCTTCTTCCAGCATTTCCCGTACGAACGCCGCCATCGTGTCTGCCTTGGCTTCGGACGATTCGAGATTGTAGTCGTTGATGATCAGACGCGCCGCCGGATCCGCTTCGTGCGCACAGCGGAACGCTTCCTTTATATAGTCCGTACCTGCGATCTTGTACCATTTCGATTCGCGCATCCCGCCTTCGTCGCGGATGACTTCGTTCACGACATCCCATGTGCCGATTTTTCCGCGGTAGCGGGAGACGATCGTCGTGATGTGTTCCTTCATCCGGCGGAGAAGCACTTCCTTTTCAACGAAATTCCCGTTTTCGTCATGGAAGAACCAGTCCGGACACTGGCTGTGCCAGACGAGCGTGTGTCCGCGCAGACGGACGCCCGTCTTTTCGCCGAATTCCGAGAACCGGTCGACCCGGTCGAAGACATAGCGTCCTTCTTCGGGATGGATCGGCTCCGGCTTCGATTCGTTTTCGAGGGTGAAGACGCTGAACTGCTTCCGGATCACGGCATATTCCCGGGAATTTTCGTTCAGATGCCACGAGTTGATGGCGGCTCCGACCCGGAAACGGCCGGCAAAGGCTTCGCAGAGGGACGGCGCGTTTTCCGCGTCGGCTGTGAGCTTGGGATTGTAAGGCATAAAGACCTCCTGTTTTTTCTGTATTATCCACTTTATGCCTTTATGATAGCAGAGACGGCGGACAATGTCAAGAAAATTGAGGCAGAGTGCAAAAAATCATTGCAAAGCAGTTCACTTTCCGATATAATAGAGACAAACAAATCGACATTCCGAAACAAAGGAGAAATATCATGACCAACAGAGAACGCGCGATGAATCTGCTGCGCTTCCAGCCTGTGGACCGTATGCCGGCAGTGCATTTCGGCTACTGGAGCGAACTGCTGACCGAATGGGCAGAACAGGGAAAGATCCCGGCAGAACTGGCGCACGGCAACTACGACGGCAGTGAAAAGGAACGGGAACTTGACCGTCTCATCGGCTGGGACTTCAACTGGTACCGTACCGTCGGTTCGGCAAACGGACTTCGTCCGGGCTTTGAATACAAGGTTCTCGAAGAACTTCCGGACGGCACCAAGCGCGTGCAGAGCGGCTCCGGCATCATCGAACGAGTCAAGCCGGGCATTTCGTCCATTCCTTCCGAAGACGACTACCTCCTCAAGGACCGCGAAGCCTTCGAAACGCTGTATCTCCCGAAGATGCAGTACGCACCCGACCGCGTGAACCTCGAATATTACAAGCATTTCAACGAAACCAGACCGCAGGATCTTCCGGTGGGTCTGCACCTCGGCAGCGTGCTCGGTGAGATCCGCAACATGACCTCCGTCATGGGTATGAGCTACCTCATGTACGACGAAGACGAAGAACTCTTCGCGGATATCGTGGACGCATACGCGGATATGCAGTACAAGTGCGCGGAAGCGATCCTTGCGACCGGCGCGAAGTTCGACTTTGCCCATTACTGGGAAGATATCTGCTTCAAGAACGGTCCGCTGATCTCTCCCGATATGTTTGACGAACTCTGTGCGAAGCACTACAAAAAGAGAAACGATCTCTGCCACAAGTACGGCATCGACATCATCTCCCTCGACTGCGACGGCGTAACGGAAAAGCTCCTGCCGACATGGTTCGAAACGGGCGTGAACACCATGTTCCCGATCGAAGTCGGCGTCTGGGGCGACCAGTTCGCACCGGCACGCGAAAAGTTCGGCAAGGGTATGCGCGGCGTCGGCGGTATGGACAAGACCGCGCTCCGTAAGGACAAAGCGGCCGTGGATGCTGAAATCGAACGTATGAAGCGTCTCACCGAACTCGGCGGATTCATCCCCTGCCCGGACCACCGCCTCATGCCCGGCACCAAATTCGAACTCGTCCAGTACTACGCGGAAGAGATCAAGAAGATTAAGGTTTGAGTTATCGTGGAAAACCTTTTTAAAAAAAGGTTTTCCACGAAC
>JAFYOX010000055.1 GCA_017547755.1 Clostridia bacterium
ATCTTTTTAAATTTTTTTAAACGGGGCGCGGGTTAAAATTTTTTTCAAAATTTTTACCCCCGCAAAATTATATATTTAAATCTTACTCCCCGAGTTCACGGATGGCAAATCCTGCGCCGATGCCGGCAGCGATCTGTGCACAGCGGTCGACGTCTTCGTCGGTAAGGGTACCGCGGACGACGGTCAGAACCACTTTCGGAACATATTTGGAGATCTCTCTGGCGAATTTGAGGACGCCGGTGAAGGTGTCTTCGCCGAATTTGGGACGGCAGAGCTTGTCATAGGTGTCGGAGTCGGCGGCGTTGAGACTGATGGAGACACAGTCCACAAGACCGCGGAAGGCGGGCGCGGTGTCTTCCTTCATGATGAGGGAAGCGTGCCCGTTGGTGCAGACGCGGATAGGGGTATCGGAACGTTCCCGGATGGCTTTGCAGACCGAGAGCATATCGTAGAAGCGGCAGGTGGGTTCGCCGAGCCCGCAGAAAACGATTTCCTGAAACATATTCAGATTGTGGGACAGAACGTCGTTGAGGATCTCCTCAAAGGTCGGTTCGCGTTCCAGTCGAAGATCGGCGTATGCGCCTGCGCCCGCAGCTTCACGAACGCAGAATTCACATCGGTTTGTACAGCGATTCGTCAGATTCACGTACAAATTGTTTCTTATAACATAAGTTATAACCATGATTCCTCCGGCTCTCGGTCGGGGCTGGGGAACGTACCCCTTCCAAAAACCTTTTCAAATTGATGAAATGATAGAGATTGTGCGGATTTGCAGTTGGATTACAGAGTGATGCCGAACAGACGGCAGGTGTTGGCGACGGTGATCGCCGCCATGTCTTCGGGTGTTTTTTCACGGATGGCCGCGACGGCTTCCAGCGTGTAGTGCATGTAGCCGGAGTAGTTCATCTTGCCGCGGTACGGAACCGGCGGAAGATACGGGCTGTCCGTTTCCACAAGAATACGGTCTTCCGGAACGATTGCCGCCGCCTCCTTCACTTTTGCCGCGTTTTTGTAGGTCACGGGGCCGGAGAAGGAGATGTACCATCCCTTGTCGCTGAGCTGACGTGCCACTTCCGCACTGCCGCTGTAGCTGTGCATGACGCCGGTCACGTCCGGATAGCGTGCGAGCAGATCGAGCGTGTCGCCCATCGCGTCGCGGGTGTGGATGATGACGGGGAGCTTCAGTTCCCGTGCAAGTTCCATCTGCGCGGCAAAATATGCCGCCTGACAGTCCTTGTCGATCTCGTCGTAGTGATAATCGAGACCGATCTCACCGACGGCAACGACCTTTTTCTGTGCCGCAAGGGTACGGATGGTGTCGACGGCTTCGTTCAGCCGGTCCATGCCGAGCCGCTGTGCGTCGGACGGATGAACACCGACCGCCGCCCATACATGGGAAAACTGTTCTGCAAGACGTACGGAATTTGCGGAGCTGTCGAGGTTTGCACCCACGTTCAGCACGCCGCAGATTCCTTCGTTGTATACGGTTTCCAGCGCACCGCGCGTACCGCCTTCGAATTCCTCTTCGAAGCGTTCGTCATCGTAATGCGCATGTGAGTCGAATAATCGGAGCATCAGTGTACGCGTTCTCCGTTCGGGGTTTCGGGATCGAGGAAGATGACGCGGACGGTTTCGTCGCCGGAAGCGAGGATCATGCCGTTGGATTCGATGCCGCAGAGGACTGCCGGCTTGAGGTTGGAGACGACAATGATCTTCTTGCCGATGAGCTGTTCGGGCGTGTAGAACTTGGCGATTCCGGAAACGACGGTACGTTCTTCCCAGCCGATGTCGATGGTCAGCTTGAGGAGCTTCTTCGCCTTCGGAACCTTTTCGCATGCCTTGATTTCCGCGGTACGGAGATCAACGTTCATGAAATCGTCGATGCCGATCTGGACAACGCCTTCCGGCTTTTCAACGGCAGGCTTGTTTGCCTTTGCAGCCGCTTCTTCCGCAGCCTTGCGTGCCGCTTCGATTTCTTCCATGAACTTCGCTTCGTCGATTCTCTGGAAGAGGGGAGTTGCTTCACCGACGGTCTTGCCGGATTCGAGCGCACCGAAGGTCAGCGCGGATTCATAGCCGCGGATGTCGGTGCCGATGCTTGCGAAGATCTTGTCCGCGGTCGCGGGGATCAGGCACTGGAGCATGACATTGCCGATGCGGATGGTTTCGAGGAGGTTATAAATAACGGTCTGCAGACGCGGCAGAGTTTCTTCGGACTTTGCGAGCGTCCACGGAGCGGTTTCGTCGATGTACTTGTTCGCACGGCGGAGCATTGCGAAAACATCCGCGCAGGCGTCCGCGATGTGCAGAGCGTCCATGTGGTCGGAGAATGCCTTCACGGATTCGAGAGCCGCAGCCTTGAGTTCCGCGTCGGTTCCTTCTTCCGCACCCGGTGCCGGGATCACGCCGTCGAAGTACTTCTTGGTCATCGCAACGGTACGGCTGACGAGGTTGCCGAGGTTGTTGGCAAGGTCGGTGTTGTAGCGGGTAATGATCGCTTCATAGGAGATCGGACCGTCGGATGCGTAAGGCATTTCCGCGAGTGCGTAGTAACGGACGCCGTCCACGCCGAACTTCTTGGCGAGATCGTCTGCGTAAACCACGTTGCCGCGGGACTTGGACATCTTGTCCGCGCCGAAGTTGAACCACGGATGACCGAAGATCTTCTTCGGAAGCGGGATTTCAAGGGACATTAAGAAGATCGGCCAGTAGATGGAGTGGAATCTTACGATGTCCTTACCGATCATGTGAACGTCTGCCGGCCAGTACTTTCTGAACTTTTCGGACTGTTCTTCAAAAGTCTTGTCGGGATCATAGCCGATCGCGGTGATGTAGTTGGTCAGCGCATCGAGCCATACGTAGGTAACGTGCTTGGGGTCGAAATCAACCGGGATACCCCACTTGAAGCTGGTTCTGGAAACGCAGAGATCCTGAAGACCGGGTTTTAAGAAGTTGTTGACCATTTCCTTGCGGCGGGATTCGGGTTCGATGAATTCCGGATGGTCTTCGATGTGCTGCATGAGACGATCCGCGTACTTGCTCATCTTGAAGAAGTATGCTTCTTCGGTGGTGAGCTGAACGTCGCGTCCGCAGTCGGGACACTTGCCGTCCTTGAGCTGGGTTTCGGTGAAGAAGGATTCACAGGGAGTGCAGTACCAGCCTTCGTAGTGACCCTTGTAGATGTCGCCCTTGTCATACATCTTCTTGAAGATCTTCTGAACAGCCGCTTCGTGATAGTCGTCGGTGGTGCGGATGAAGTGGTCGTAGTCCGCGTTCATGAGATCCCAGATACCCTTGATCTCGCCTGCAACGCCGTCAACGTACTGCTTCGGGGTGATGCCTGCATCAAGCGCCTTGTTTTCGATCTTCTGACCGTGTTCGTCGGTACCGGTGCAGAAGAATACGTCATAACCGCGCGCCTTCTTGTAGCGTGCAACGGCGTCGGTCGCAATGATTTCGTAGGTGTTGCCGATATGCGGCTTGGTGGACGCATAGGCAATCGCCGTAGTGATATAATACTTTTCAGCCATGATATACTCCTGAATGGGAAAACTTTATTTAAATGTACAGAAAGTCTGCACAGACTTTGTCATCTGTAATCGTCTGAAGTTTTTTGGAAAGGGTTCGGGAAAACCTTTTTCGAAAAAAAAGGTTTTCCCGAGAAACTCAATTTCTCAAACTCTTACGCCGCCGGCGTAGACTGCCTTGCGGACGGGGGATTCCTTGTTTTCGATGAGGACGAAGTCTGCGCGGAGACCGTTTGCGATCTTACCGCAGAGATTGCCGATACCGAGCATTGCCGCCGGGTTGGAGGTCGCGCAGGGAACGGTTTCTTCAAGCGTCTTGCCGGTGAACTTCATGTAGTTGCAGACGGCGGTGAAGAGGTCGAGGGTGGAACCTGCGAGCGCACCTTCGGAGTTGACCGCACGGCCGTTCTGAACGTATACGGGAAGACCTGCGATTGCATATTCACCGTCTTCGCAGCCGGCAGCTTCCATGGAGTCGGTCACAAGGATGAGCTTGTCTGCGGGCTTCAGACGGGATGCCATCGCGATCATCATCGGATGGGAGTGTTCACCGTCCACGATGAATTCGGAATACGCGGAGTCGGTCAGAAGGGAAGCAACCATGTTGCCCGGTTCACGGTGGTGGATCGGACGCATTGCGTTGTAGGTGTGGGTGAACGAGGTAACGCCCCATGCAACGGCGTTCATGGATTCTTCGTAGGTCGCGTCGCTGTGTACCATGCCGCAGGTCGCACCGAAGGACTTCGCGGTCTTGATGAAGGTTTCGCCGCCTTCCATTTCGGGTGCGCAGGAAACGTGGATCGGAAGGGGAAGCATCTTGCCGATAAATTCGGTCAGTTCTTCCGCATCCAGCGGGCAGAGAAGTTCGGTCGCATGAGCACCGCGGCGCTTCGGATTGAGATAACGGCCTTCGAGGTGCGTGCCGGCGATGGTTGCCGTACCGGGTTCGACCGTACGGTTCCTGCCGATCGCTTCCATGGATGCGAGAAGGCTTTCCTTGGTGTCGGAGGCGAGAGTTGCCATGAGCGTGGTGGTGCCGGAAGCGGCATAGGACTTGCGGAGTGCGCGTACGCCGTCTTCGTCGGCGTAGTTGAAGTCACCCTTGGTGCGTCCGTGGCTGTGAACGTCCACGAGACCGGGGATCATATAAAGACCGGTGCAGTCCACAACTTCCGCATCTGCGGGAACGGACTTGCAGTCGGCGTCAGCGATGATGCCGTTTTCACAGAGAACGTCGGCACGGACAAATTCACGAAGGTCGGTATTGTAAACAAAACCGTTCTTAAAAACAGTATACATTCTGGCTCCTCACTTTCTTATTCTATCTGAAATCGGATTGGATTCTTTTGCATTATATTATTATATCAGAAAACGCTCATTTTTACAAGACGTTTCAGCAAAAAAGCCGCCGCACCGCCCGCCGGACCATAAAAAAAGAACCGACAAAGCCCATACAGAGAAAAAATCTGCAAAAACTTTATCAATTCATCTGTTTAAAAGTTTTTGAAAAGGGGTTCGGGGAAAAACTTTTTGAAAAAAGTTTTTCCCCGAGAAACATTATTTGTTAAATTCCCAGACCGCACTGCCATTCGACCCAGCCGGAGGTGAAGGGATCGCCGCGGCGCTTGAGTTCCGCGATGAGGAGCTTGCCCATTTCCTTCATGATTTCCTTGTACTGCGGGTCGGAGGCGAGGTTGTGGAGTTCGCCCGGATCGTTCACGATGTCGTAGAATTCGTCGATGTCCGTGAGGTTCCAGATGTACTTGTACTGCGCGTTGCGGATGCCGCGCTGGGTGAACAGACCGAACTGCTGACCGTTCGAGGTGAAGACGGCGTAATCCGGCGTTTCCGTGCCGTCGAGGTAATCCGAAACGGGACGGCCGTGACGCTTGCTTTCCGCTTCCAGACCGGTGATCTTTTCCACGGTCGGCGCGATATCGAGCGTGTTGCAGTTGAACTTTTCAACCACGCCCGTGCCGAGCGTCGGGTGACGGACGATCATCGGAACGTGTACGACGTCATCGTACAGGATGTAGTGCTTGTCCATCATGCCGTGGCTGCCGCAGGTGTCGCCGTGGTCCGCCGTGAGGATGATGAGCGTGTTGTCGTATTCGCCGGTCGCCTTCAGAGCGTCGATCACCTGACCGATCGCGGCGTCCGTCTGGGAGATCATGCCGAAGTAGCGTGCCACGGTCGGTGCAAAGTCTTCCCATGTCTTGCCTTCGAGATGCCAGTTTTCGATCTGCTTCTTCTGGATGTACGGCTTGTTTTCGAACGTGTCGCCGAAACCCGGCCACGGCGTCATGTCTTCCGCCTTGTACATCGTATCAAACGGTGCGGACGGACGGCAGGGCAGGTGCGGGTCGGTGATGTCCACCCACAGATGCCAAGGTTCTGCGGCATTGTTCGCCTTGATGAAGTCGGCGGCGGACTTGCAGATGCGGTAGGTCTTGGTGTCTTCGAACGCGATCGGGTTGGTTTCGCCGAACCAGCCGTTCGTGTAGTTGATCGCGCCGTACTTTTCGCCGATCTCACGGCTCCATGCACCGCCGTCGAAGATGGTTTCGTAGCCGAAGGCGTTTTCATTGCCGTACGGAGATGCGTCCCAGTGACCTGCGAAGCCGCACTTCCAGCCGTGGTCATGCAGTTCGGATACCCAGGTGGGGGTCGCGGGATTTGCGCCGTTGGTCTTCACGAAATTGTAGTTGAACAGCGCGCCGATGGAGTCGGGCTGTACGCCGGTGAGCATCGACTGACGGGACGGTGCGCAGACGGGCAGGGGAGAATAGGCGTTCCTGAAGAACAGGCCGTCGGCGGCGAGTGCGTCCATGACGGGGGTCTTCACCGGGTAGATCCCCGAGAAGCCGACCGAGTCGTAACGGAGCTGGTCGCACACGATGAGGAGTACATTGGGTTTTGACATGGCGGTACCTCGTTTTATTTTATAAAATATAGAATACCAGGTTGTTTGTGTTCTTTGTGCAGCTGAGATTTCTGCAAATCTGCACAAAACTTTGTTCTTATTTTTGTTTAAAAGTTTTTTGAAGAGGGGTTCGGGGAGGAACTTTTTGCAAAAAGTTCCTCCCCGAGACCAATATTATTTAAGAATTTTCAAGAATATAGCGAGCAGCGGCCATACCGGATTCGCTGCCGATCTTGCCGTCTTCCATGCCTTCGAATTCAACGGAAACGTATCCGTCGTAGCCTGCGTCACGGATGAAGCCGAGAGATGCCCATACATCGAGGTCACCCTGTGCGAGGATGGAGCCGCGGAGCATGTATTCGCCGGAATTGGAGGAGAACCAGCAGCCGGAGTCGCAGCGGAACAGACCGCCGTTGCCGGTCAGACGGTCAGCGCGGCGGATGTAGAAGTCCTTGAGGTGGACCATCTTTGCGTACGGAGCGCACTTCTTGACAGCAACCTTGGTGTCTTCGTCCACGCAGGTGAAGTTACCGGTGTCGAGAAGGAGACCGAAGTTGTCGCGGTCAACCGCTTCGATGAGACGGATCACGCGGTCGGAACCGTTTACGAAGAAGCCGTGGTTTTCAACGAGGGTGGTGATGCCGTACTGAGCCGCATAGTCAGCGAGTTCGCGGCAGGTTTCCACAGCGATCGGGAATTCGCGTTCGAATGCGGTGGGAGTGTTGGATTCGAGCGGACGGCGGAAAGAGGAGATGTCGTGACGCATACGTTCGAGACCGAGCTTTGCGGCAACATCGATGTGTCTCTTCAGACGTTCTACTTCCGCACGGCGTGCGTCAACGTCCATCTTGAGAAGGTCGCCGAGAACCGCATAGTCGGAGAGGGGAAGGTCGATTTCCCTGGAAAGAGCCTTGATGTCCGCGATGAGGGATTCGTTGAATTCGCCGGTCGCGTCATCGTGCAGGGTGAAGCCGAAGGGAACGAGTTCGATGTGTTCCGCACCCTTTTCCTTTGCGAAGCGCATAACGTCCAGAATGGACATGATGCCGTCGCAGATGTAGTTGTTCATGCTGTAGCTGGTAAGACCGATTTTCATCATGGTAAACAGATTCTATCGGCGGAAACCGGAGTTTCCGCCGAACCCCTTTCAAAAAAACTTTATACTGGATGGATTTTTTATATAAATTGCAGCTTTGATGGTTCAGCTGGAATTTTCGGTTGATCACACGCGGCGGTTCAGTCGCGGTTCATGAGATTGTAGATCTCGTTTTTCGGGACGCCGCGCGTCTTGGCGACAGCCTTGACGGCATCCATTTTGGACATGCCGGATTCGATCAGCTGATTCACGTGTTCCACGGGATCGTCCGGATAGTCGGGCTTGATTTCCGCCTTTTTCGCACCGGAGATGACGAGCACATACTCGCCGCGCGGTTCTTTTTCCTTATAGATCTCGACCGCTTCCGCGATGGTGGTGCGGCAGACTTCCTCGTTGAGCTTCGTGATCTCGCGGCAGAGGGAGATTTCCCGGTCGCCGCCGAAATGATTCAGGAGATCGTCGAGGGTATTCCGCAGCTTGTGCGGCGCTTCGTAGAAGATCATCGTGCGCTGCTCGGATGCAAGTTCGGCAAGACGTTCCCGGCGTTCGCTTTTCGACGTGCTGAGGAAGCCTTCGAAGGTGAAGCGGCCGGTCGGAAGTCCGGAGAGCGTCAGCGCGGTGACGGCGGCACAGCATCCGGGGATGCTTGTGACCTTCACGCCGCGTTCGTGGCAGAGACGGACGATGTCCTCGCCGGGGTCGCTGATCGCGGGAGTTCCGGCGTCGGTGACAAGGGCGCAGGATTCACCGGCTTCGATGCGGTCAACGATGATCTCGCCGCGTTCGCGCTTGTTGTGCTCGAAATAGCTGATCATCGGCTTGGAAATGTCAAAACGGGAGAGCATCAGACCGGTATTGCGGGTATCTTCGGCGGCGACAAAGTCGACTTCGGAAAGGACTTTCAGTGCGCGTTCGGAGATGTCCGCAAGGTTGCCGATGGGCGTTGCGACGAGGTAGAGGACCCCGCCTTCCACGGCATTTTTTTCAAATTGGGAGACGTTGCGTTTCTTGGGAAAGCTCATGGCAGACCCCACTTTATAGAAATTAAAATAAGTGTTCGAGGGAAAAATCGTCGTAGACTTTCTGCATATCGTCCGTGTACGTCTGGCTTGCTTTATCGGTGTAGATGATCAGCGGACGTGCGAAAACCATGCCGGAGGAACCGCCTTTTTTGGCTTCCGTCAGGACGAGGCAGGGCTTGTCCGAGGCGGACGGATAGACGAAAACGGCGCGTTTCGGTTCCAGACCGTTTTCACGCATGGCGCAGAGAAGATCGGCGAAGCGATCGGGACGATAGACGACGGTGAACGATCCGCCCCAGCGGAGAAGACGTTTCGCGGCGGCGCAGAAATCGGTGATGGTACCGTTTTCTTCGCGGCGCGCGATGTTCATTTCGGGTGCGGCATTGTTTCTGCCGCTGTCCGCTTTCATATAGGGGGGATTTGACATAACGGCGTGGACTTCGCCGCCGAAAGTGTTCTGGCTGAGATCGCGTACATCGGCACAGAGGGCGGTGACGCGGTCTTCGAGATGGTTGAGGGAGGCGTTGCGGCCGATGAGAGCGGCAAAATAGGGCTGGAGTTCGACGGCATGGACGTGCGCGAAGCGGTCACGGGATGCCGCGAGCAGGGAGACGACACCGGTGCCGCCGCCGAGCTCAACGCAGATCCCGCGCGGTACGGGACGCGAAAACGCGGCGAGAAGGTAGCTGTCGGTGCCGAAGGTCAGTCCGGTTCTGCACTGGATCAGCGAGAGGGACTCGTTGATTTTATCGAGCCGTTCGGTTTCGGGATTGAACATAGCGGTGATCCTCTTACGGAAAAATCGTACTGCCGGGAGCCGGCAAGATCAAAGGGGAGACGAGCGCGTCCCCCCTTCGATGATTGTTATAACTTGCCGTGTCTGTCCGGTACTGAATGATTATTCAGCCTGGGGAGCGTCAACGGGACATACGCCCGCGCAAGCACCGCATTCGAGACATGCGTCAGCGTCGATAACGTACTTGCCGTCCTTTTCGGTAATGCATTCAACAGGACATTCTGCTGCACATGCGCCGCAGCCGATGCAGTCATCATTGATCTTGTATGCCATTGTGTACACCTCCGTGTTAAGATTAACCCTATTCTATCACAACTTTGGGATAAATGAAATAGGTTTTAGAAAAATTTTTTTGAAAAAACGAAATTTTTACGGGAAATTTCCGGAAGGTCCGGAAAATCACTGCTCAGTTTCCGGATTCCCGTTTGCCGGTCTTCAGAACCGTGACGGTGTCGCGGTGGAACGGCTTGATGTTGTCGCCGATCTTGACCTTGATGTAGCCGGTGAGAGGGCTGATTTCGGTGACGGTACCGACACCTTCGGCAGTCTTGACCGTGGAGTCCACCGGAGGCGTCCGTGCGATCTCCTCTTCATAGGTTTCGTGTTCGTAACGGAGGCAGCACATGAGACGTCCGCAGGTACCGGAAATTTTGGAGGAATTCAGAGAGAGATTCTGTTCCTTTGCCATTTTGATGGAGACCTGTACGAAGTCGGAGAGGAAGCTGGCGCAGCAGAACGGACGTCCGCAGACACCAAGACCGCCGAGCATCTTCGCTTCGTCGCGGATACCGATCTGACGGAGTTCAATTCTGGTGCGGAAGACCGACGCGAGATCCTTGACGAGGTCGCGGAAGTCCACGCGGTTTTCGGAAGCGAAATAGAACAGGAGCTTGCTGTTGTCGAAGGTGTATTCCGCTTCGACGAGTTTCATATCGAGATTGTGTTCGGCGGTTTTCTTGTTCCAGATCTCGAAGGTCGCCGCTTCCAGACGCTTGTTGTCTTCGTAGTGCGCGCGGTCTTCTTCCGTTGCGATGCGCAGAACGGGACGCAGCGGAGGAACGATCTTGGAGGTCGGAACATGGCTGTTGCTGGATGCGGCAAAGCCGAATTCCATACCGCGTGCCGTTTCGACGATCACGCAGTCGCCGGAGCGGACCTTGATGCCGTTCGGCGCGAAATAATAGACCTTTCCGGCGTCACGGAAGCGTACGCCGACGATTTCGGTCATATCCTTATTGGATGTGGTTTCAGTATTCATTTATTATCTCCGTTTCGGTGGATGTAGATGGGAAATTCCGTATCAGCCGCCGCATACCAGCGCGGTCAGCACCGTCTGCTGCGCACCGTTTGCTGCGATGTCGTTTTCCGCCTGCACCACGGCTTCGGAAAGCTCGAGCAGACGGCGGATAGAGACGCGGCGTGCATAGGAAGGGAGTTCGGTGAAGAAGAGAAGTTCGCCGCCCTTTTTGGATGCGAGAAGATCACGCAGGGCAAAGCGGACAAGGGTAAGCATGGTACGGGTCTTTTCGCGTTCCTTCGGGAGCGCGGTGTTCACGAAGACCAGCGTGTCGGTTTTTCTGCCGGTCAGGAGCAGGGATGTGAATTCCTCGGCCGTCCGGTAGAGGGAAAGCTCCGCTTCTCCGTTTTTCAGAAGATTCAGCGCGGAACCGAGCGCGCCGCCGCAGAGATGTGCCGCCGCGGAGATGCGTTCCTTCTGTGCCGGGGTGAGATCGTTGGAAGAAGAGAGGTATTCCGTCACGAATGCGGCGGAAAACAGTTCGGTTTTGATGGTCGGTGCACGGCTGCGGACCGTTTCGAGAAGTGCCGACGAATCCTCCGTCAGAAGGAGGAACATGACGTACGGCGGCGGTTCCTCGAGGGAAAGCAGAAGTGCGTTCTGTGCCTGCACCGTCATGCGGTGCGCGTTTTCGATGATGTAGATTTTTTTGTCGCCGTCGTTCGGAGCCACGTAAAGGGTCTGCCGGATCTGACGGATCGCTTCCACGCCGATGGTGGCGTGATCGCCGTTCGAAATACGGAGAACGTCCACGGAAAGACCTCCGGCGATTTTCCGGCAGGCGGGGCATTTCCCGCACGGCAGCGGATGGGAAGGATCACTGCGGTTTTCGCAGAGGACCGCCTGCGCGATCAGGGTGGCGGCGGTACGCTTTCCCGAACCGGCGGGACCGTCGAGAATGTATGCGTGCGCACTTTTCCCCGAAGCAAAATCCGCCGAGAGCGTGTTTTTCAGTTTGTCGTTCCCGAGCAGAGCGGGGAAAATCTCCCGTGCAGACTGTGCCATGGCATCCTCCCGAAATTTCAAAAAATCATTTTATATTATAGCATAAATCATGACGGTTTGTCAAATCTTAATGAAGAGAAAAAAACGCCGGACGGCGTTTTTCAGGAGGATTTATGAAAGCTTTTCTTATCCGGCATCTGACTGCCCTGACAGTGACCGCCGCTGTACTTTTCCTTTCGGTCTGCTCGCTCTGTACGTTTATTTATATGGATTTCCGCGCTGACGATGCCGTTCTGCAGAAGCAGTCCTATCTGCAGGAAACCCTGTTCCGGACCAATGTCCGGCGTCTGGAAGCCGCGCTGAACGAGGAAAATACGATTTCGTCCTATCATTTTGCCCTGACCGCCGCCGAAAATGCCGCTGCCGCCGGGTACGGGGACGATGCGTCTTTCTTCCGGAAAATTTCCACCGGCATTGCCGACGGTGCGCAGAACATTTCCGAGATCGCTTCCGCCGTGAACGGTTATCTGGAAACCGGAGAGTTCCCCGAAGGATTCACCGTGCTCTATCATACGGAAGATGCGGCGGAAAACTTCATGGACAGCGAGCCCGCATCCGTTTCCGCGTTCCGTGCCCGTGCCGCGGAAGAATGTGCCGCGGAGGTCACCGGTGCGGACGGAATCCTCCGTCCGGCGGAAAAAACACGTCCGGGAGAATTTGTCTATACCTGCCGGAATGCCTATGCGGTCATTGATGCGCGTTCCGGGATGCCGGTGGAAGCGGGGGTGAGCCTGCGGCCCGGAGAAGTGCGTCTGACGGAAGCGGACTGCGTCGGATATGCGGAAGCCTTCCTTGACGATTATTTTCCGCCGGACATTGCCCGTGCCGCCAGACTTGTTTCCGCCGTCCCCGATTTGCAGAGCGGAACGTTCGACCTCACCTACCGCAGCAATGAACGGGAGATCTTCCTTTCCGTCAAGCGCGATACCGGCAGGGTCGTCCGCCTGATCGCAAGATAATACAAAAAGACAGGGTCAGCACAGATTTTTTTACTGAAAATCTGCACAAACCTTGTCTTTTTTCGTTTCAAGTGTTTTGGAAAGGGTTCGTGAAAACCTTTTTCGGGAAAAAAGGTTTTCCCGAGAAACTTTATTTCTTTACTTCTTCCAGTTCTGCATCTTGCCGTAGTATTCGAGGAGCTTGATGAAGTGACCGCCGACAACGGTACGGTGCTGGAAGCCGCGCTGGTTGGAGGTGACGGTGAAGTACCAGTCGGTCATCGGTACGCGGGACAGCGTGCAGTTGTAGTTTTCCCACAGCGGTGCGACGTATTCTTCGAAGTCGGCACGGTCGTCCGCGAGGGTAGCCGTCCAGATGAGCCAGTCGGACTTGGTGTAGGTTTCACGGTTGTCAAGCGGCATGCCGTAGTGGTTGATGTGGCGCTTGTAGGAAGCGAATTCGGTCGCGGTAACGTGCTTCGGCATAACGTTCGTTCCGAAGAGCTTGTCCCATACGATGTTGTACTTCATGGACCAGGTACCCGGACGGTCGAATGCGAGACGGTAGCTGCCGTCGCCGTTTGCCGCACGGACTGCCCAGCCTTCTGCCATCTTCTTAGCCTTTTCGAGCATGACTTCGTAGTCTGCGTCACGGCCGAGCATCTTGTAGATGATGCCGAGACCTGCGATACCCATGACAGCCTTGAGGGAGAGGTTGCAGTTGTGCGCGAGGTGACCTGCGAAGTCGTCGGTGCAGAGCTGGTTTTCCGGGTCGTCGCCGTGTGCTTCGAGGTACTTGACCCATGCTTCGAGGAGGTCGAGATTGTCTTCCGCAAACTTGGTGTCGCCGGAAGCCATCGCAACGGCTGCCGCCATAACGAGCATATTGCCGCATTCTTCGACCGGCATCTGACCGTCGATGTGGTTGTTTGCGTAAACCTGACCGTGTACGAGCGGGAACTGACCGCAGTCATGCGGAGCGAAGTCGAAGATCCAGTCGTCGGTACGGGAGTACTTGTAGATCGGGCGCATCATGCCGCATACGAGTTCCGGATTGTAGAGCAGGAACATCGGGATGGACGGATAGCTTACGTCAACGGTCGCAGCGCAGCCGTTGGAGAAGCATTCCTTGGAGATGAAGAGGACATTGCCTTCGGTGTCAACGGCAACCTTGTGTGCCGCGATTGCCTGGCGGTAGGAAAGTTCGCAGATTTCCGCGTACTTTTCGCCGCCCGCACGGGTCGCGTCGATGAAGAGACGGTCCGCGAATGCCTGGCACTTTGCACGTACGCAGTCATAGTCCGCATATGCGTCGGTGATGGCTTCGAGGATGGTCTTGCCGTCCTTGTTCCAGTAGGAAGTCAGGTGATCGCCGAAGTATTCCATGGACTTGATGTCGTCGTACGCGAAGGTAATGAGCGTGCTGTAGTTGTTGCATTCGCTCAGCGGGATTTCAACGCACGCGAAGGTCATTTCTTCCTTGAAGCCTTCGGGAGCGGTTTCGTTGCGGCGGTTCGGAACAAAGGGTACGTTCACGGTTTCGGTGTACGCCTTGCCGCAGCAGGTGGGAACGGTGAGGTAGAAGTAACCCCAGTCGATGCGGATGTCGTCGCCGGAGCAGTGCAGAACCTTCTGGGAAACGGAACCGATCTTCGCTGCCTTGAAGGTATCGTTTTCGATGATTTCGCAGGAAACGTCTTCGTCACCGCGGTGATTGAGGCAGATTTCTTCGGAAACGGCGATCTTTACCTTAACGGAGTGGCATGCGCCGTCGGCGGACTTGGATTCCACCTTGAGATAGCTGACGGGACGGCTCATGAGCGCGAGGTCGTCCATCAGAAGGGGCGTGCTGAAGGTCAGGTTCAGGATCACGCCGGCACCTTCGAAGGTGTAGTAAGTTGCGAAGGTATCGCAGTCGATCCTGGTCTGGGTGAGCGCGGGGGTGTTGTCGTTGCGGTTCAGCTTGCCCATGAAGCGGTAAACGGTACCGTCGATTTCGGCGGTGCCGACGATGGTGTTGGGCTTGCCGGTCCAGTGAACGGTGGTGGTGTCGGTAAGACGGTCAGCCGGGGACCATACGGAGAAGTACGGGTCAACGGTGATCAGCGGCACGGACGGGGGTCTGAGTCTCATAGGATGTTTTCTCCTTTGAAGTAATTTTTTGTTGTATACAGGGTATCATAAATAAATAACAAAATCAAGAGGGAATTTTTGATTTTTCGATAATTTTTGTGCGGAATATTGATATATCATCGAAAAAATCCGCACCCGTTCCGGTGCGGATTTTTTAAGGCTGTTCAGCGTGCTTTTTTCAGGATTTCCACCGCCGGTGCGGGCAGACGTCCGAGATAGTCGGGGCCGATGTTGAGAAGGTAGTTGATCCCGCGGGAATTCAGATGTTCGCGCAGCTCGCGTACCTTGTCCGCATCCTTCCAGTTGGTATCGAAATACTTGAATCCCCAGGTATCGTTGAGGGTCGCGGGGGTTTCGAACAGGCCGTCCTTCATGTATTCGTCGGGGATCTGG
Organism: Clostridia bacterium; assembly: GCA_017547755.1. Classification (GTDB taxonomy): domain Bacteria; phylum Bacillota; class Clostridia; order Oscillospirales; family CAG-272; genus UMGS1696. Next base: position 15,131 of record JAFYOX010000055.1, read on the forward strand.
TTGTCGCCCCACGAACGGTAGTCACCCATACCGTTGCCGATGCGGGAGTTGACGAGGCAGTCCGGCTGGTAGTGCTTGATCATGTCGTACAGCTCCTTGCTCTGTTCCGGCGTGATGTCGAACGGAGTGTCGCACCAGATCAGGCAGAGATCGCCGTATTTCGTGAGGATTTCCTTAAACTGCGTCTTGATCTTTCCTTCAAAACAGCGGGTAAAGTCTTTTTTGTCGTTGTCCGGATAGTCCCAGTCGTTCGTCCAGCTCATGCCGCAGGCGTTGGTGTGACCGCGGGTATATCCGCCGCCGTCGGGTTCGTGCCAGTCGAGTTCCTGCGAGTAGTACAGACCGAATTTCAGCCCGTGCTTGTAGCAGGATTCCGCCAGTTCCGCGATGATGTCGCGGCCGAACGGGGTACCGCGGACGACGTTCCAGTCATCCCATGCGGAATCGAACAGCGCGAAGCCGTCGTGATGCTTGGACGTGACGACCATGTATTCCATGCCGGCTTCCTTGGCGGTCGTGACCCATTCGTCGGCGCTGAAGAGGATCGGGTTGAAGACCTTTGCAAGTTCGGCGTACTCAGCGCGCGGAATGCGGAAATAGGACTGCGCCCATTCGCCGATGCAGGGCATGCGCGCACCTTTCCATTCGCCTGCCGGAAGCGCGTACAGACCGAAGTGGATCATCATCCCGTATTTTGCCTGTTTGAACCATTCGCGATTGTTCATGAGGAAAACCTCCTTTGTGGAATTTTATCTGTCTGTGATTTTTTGGATCACTGTTCGTTCTTTTCCAGTTCCGCCGCACCTCTGAGGATGTCCACGGAGAAGGACGGGATACGCCCGAGTGCGTCGGGACCGACGTTGAGCAGGTAGTTGATGCCCATATCGTTGAGGTGCTTCTTGTTCTTGTAGACCTTTTCGGCGTTCTTCCAGTTCTGATCGAAATACTTGAAGCCCCAGCTGTCGTTGAGGGTCGCCGCGGTTTCGTACAGACCGTAGGGAGAATACTTGAATCCGCCGAGATCGTTCATGTCGCCTTCCTTGGTTTCGGGCATCTTGTCCGGCAGCTTCGACGGGATTTCGTTGTCGCCGAGGGAAACGTAGTCGTATGCGCCGTTGCCGAGACGGGAGTTGATGAGACAGTCGGGCTGGTACTGCTTGACCATGTCAAAGAGTTCCAGGCTCTGTTCGGGAGTGATGGTGTGCGGCGTATCGAACCAGATCAGGCAGAGATCGCCGTACTTCGTGAGGATTTCCTTGACCTGCGGCTTGATCTTGCGTTCGAAGCAGCGGGAGAAGTCCTTGCCTTCCGCGGACTTGCCGAAGTCCCAGGAATTGTGCCACGACACACCGGAGCAGGGGGAGGGATTGGTGTATCCGCCGCCGTCGGGATCGTGCCAGTCGAGTTCCTGCGAGTAGTACAGACCGAACTTGAGACCGTGCTTGTAGCAGGATTCCGCGAGTTCGCCGATGATGTCGCGGCCGAACGGGGTCGCGTCAACGACGTTGAAGGGATCCGCTTCGGATTTGAAGAGAGCGAAGCCGTCGTGGTGCTTGGAGGTGATGACAAAGTACTGCATGCCGCATTCCTTTGCCAGACCGATCCATTCGTCCGCATTGAAATAGGTGGGGTTGAAGTTCTTTGCGAGCGCGCTGTATTCCTTCGACGGAATTGCGAAGTAGGACTGCGCCCATTCCGCATAGGAATTCGTACGGCGTCCGCGGTATTCGCCGCCGAGGAGAGAGTAGAGCCCGAAGTGGACCATCATGCCGTATTTTGCCTGTTTGAACCATTCTCTGTTGTTCATGGGGAAAGCCTCGATTCTGTGAGTTTTTCTTTTATGATACCATAGAAATGCGGATTCGTCAATAAAAAAATCCGCACCCCGGAGGGTACGGATTCTTTTGATCGGCGTCAGCCTTCGATTTCTTCGTAAATGACTTCGACGGTGATACTGGGAACGGTGACAACGGTGTACTTTTCAACCGCGCCGACGCTCTTGCCGTTGACGAGGACGTCAGCGACATAGTAACCTTCTGCAGGAGTGAAGGTGAGAGTTCTGCGGCTGCCGATCGCGGACGGAAGAGTCTTGGTCTTGCCGTTTTCGGTCAGACGGATGCCGGTGAGATTGAGATTCGGAATGGGGGAGACGGTGTCTTCGGTTTCGGGGTCAGTGGGGTCATCTGCCGGCTTGTTGTAGGTGATTATAAGATGGTGAACCGCCTGACCGTCCGCATCCACAACGGTGTATATGGGATTTTCGAATTCTTCTGTGGATTCTCCGGCATTGGATTCGTCGGCGATTTCGGATGTCAGGGACAGCATCACCGGTATGGAGTCGGAGGAGTCTTCGTCTTCGTCATCAACGTATTCGTCATCAACGATGACAATTTCCATATCTTCGGGCAGTTCGCACTCAATCAGCGTGATGCCGGTTTCGGAGCGCAGAGTGTAATATGCCGCGTCGATGGTGATATTGCTGCGGGTGATGATGATGTCCGGTGCAGTCAGTACAGTTTCATTCACAGGAAGGGGCTGGGAGTACCTTGAAGTGGTATAGATACCGTGACAGTTACTGTTGATGGTTACGGTACTGTCAGTAATGTTAACTTTGCCATAGGCATAAATACCATTGTTTTCGGAAACAATGGTTACGGTACTGTTGGTGATGGCAAGATCGCCGATATAGTTAGAATCAGAGTTGTAATTATAGACATAAATACCCGCACCGTAACAGCTATCGAGATTCACGGTACTGCCAGTGATGGAGACAGTGCCGTACTTGACATAGATACCATCCTTTTCATTGGAAACGAGCTTCACGGTACTGCCGGCGATAGAGACAGTACTTCTATAGGTTTCGATACCGTAGTAGAAATTTGAAACGATATCTACGGTACTGTCGAAAATGTTAAGGCTACCCATGGAGATAAAAATTCCCTCGCCATAAGAAAGGATGTTTATGGTACTGTCGCTGATGGAGACATTGCTTTTAGAGGTCTCGATACCGGAGTAGAAGTCGGAAACGATATCTACGGTGCTGTTGGAGATGGTGAGATTACCCTTAGAGACAAAGATCCCCTCGTAATAGGAATCGATGTTTACGGTACTGTTTGTGATGGTGACATCATTCTTAGAGTAAATACCATCATAGGCCGTGACAGCCACGGTACTGTTGGAGATAACGATACCGTTATAGGCAGAGATACCATCAGAAGCATTCAAAGACAGGGAGCTGTTTGTTGAACCAGAGATTTCTAAAAAATTTGTAACAATTCCTTTGGTATAATAAGAATTATAGAAGCCATTATTTTCTTCATAGAAATACGGAGATTTTGCACAAAGGCTGTTGTCACCTTCCAGAGCGATGGATAAAGCCGCGTCACTGTAAATCAGTGCATTATATTGATAGTATTCGAAATCCTCTACATAATACCGCTTTTCATAACAAAAACCCTCGCCCTCGTACTCAAAGTTGTTCAGCGTGAGAACGCCGTCCTTATAGTACGCATAGCCGGAAGCGGGAAGGGTGCCGGTGGAGTCCGTGAGACCGTCTGCAGTCCATTCGCCGTCCGAAAGTTCGGTTTCGCCGACGTAAACCGTGTCTGCGGGAGTAGAGGTGTCGTCTTCGGCACTCAGAGGTGCCGCATAGGACGTCATCAGCATGGGTGCCGCCTCTTCCGCGAAAGACATGGGAGAGAAACGGAGATTTTTTTCTTCTTTTTTCTGCTTTGCTTTTTCGTCCTTTGCTGCTTTTTCATGCACGACAGCATGATTTTTCTCCTTCGGCGCATCCGCAGCCGCAGAAAACGTCATAGCCGGTACCGCGAGCAGAGCCGCGAGAAGAACGGACAGATATTTTTTCGTTCCGTTTTTCATAAAAAACAGAAGCCTCCTTATTTGAAATACAGATATACATCCTGAATAATAGCATATTTTTGGGAAAGTGTCAAGAAAAATTGCAGGAAAACGCAGGAATATCTCTTGCAGGGAACCCGCAGACATGATATAATGGAAGAAAAAAGGCGGGCATTATGGAACAGAATCTCTGCTTCTGCGGTCACGACTGCGCGCGGTGCGTGACATACCTTGCGACGGTGCAGGACGATGACGCTCTGCGGGAACGTTCCCGCGAATTTTATGGGAAATCCTTCGGCATCGACCTTCCGGCGGAAGAATTCCGCTGTCTGGGCGGACGTTCGGACGACGTGTTCCGGCTGTGCCGGGAATGTCCGTTTGCGGCGTGCTGCCGGAAGCGCAGTGTGGATTCCTGTGAGGAGTGTCCGGAATTTCCGTGCGCGATGCTTGCGGAGTATCGCAGAAAATATGTGAACAAAACCAATCAGATACCATAAAACGGAGGACTTTATGAAACAGCTTATGATGATTCACCGGATGGAAACCATCGACGATTATCCGGTGCCGGAAGGATGGACGATACGCAACTGGCGCGAAGGCGAAGTTGAGATCTGGACGCGCATCTGCGAAAACGGACTCTGCGGTCCGGACGACGGTACGTTTTCGTCGTGGAAGGGCGCGATCCTCGGACGCGAAGGGCTCGTTCCGGAACGCGACGTCTTCTTCGTCTGCCGTGGTGACGGTCAGCCCGAAGCGACCCTGACGGCGTACGTACATCCGGACGGAGTCGGCGATATCCATATGGTGGCGGCAGCTCCGTCCATCCGCGGAAACAACGTCAACCGCATGATGCTCACCGTCGGCATGAAGAAGCTGGACGCCGAAATGACCCACCGTCCCCGCATCACCGAACTGACGACGGACGACTGGCGCATTCCCGCCATCGTCGGATATCTCAAAGCAGGTTTCCAGCCGGTAAACTACGATGACGACATGATCGAACGCTGGACCAAACTCTGCAATGACCTGAACTTCCACGGCGTCGAAATGCTCACCGAGCAGGGCGAGGCGACGGGGATCATTCTGTAAAAAATGCAAAAAGGACGGATTTTCCGTCCTTTTTCTGGCTTATTCTTTTGTTTTTCTCACCCATTCATCCCAGCGGGGGTCTGCCTGCATTTCCGCTTTGACTTCATGAAAATCCGGAACGCACCACCACGGCCAGTCTTCCGGCAGTGTGGAGACGCATTTCAGGGAATATCCTTCCGGATTGACTTTGAGTGTCCGGAACAGCGGGGAAGTGTGGAAAGTTTCCGTGTCATCGCTGCACCGTTCGAAGGCTCTTGCATGATCGAGTGCCTTGTCCAGTGAGGCGAAGGCGGCATCATGCTCTCCGGCACGCCACCGGAATTCGGACAGATAGAGGTACATACGGGCAATCTGATAATGCAGCAGACCGTAATCCCCGTCCGGATAGGTGCATCGGAGCAAGCCGATAGCATTTTCAATGATCCGGATGGCGTTTTCCGGAACCCTGCCGTGCGGCAATGAGATCAGGCACTGGATCATCTGTTCCGCGGCGGATGAAATCATGGTCCGGACAGCTTCCGCGAGACATTCTGCGCGCTGTCTGCCGTCATATGCGGATGCAAGCAGCAGCTCCCGGCAGTTCTGCAGACCGGGACAGGTTCCGGCAACGGCGGCACCTTTGTCATATTCACCGGTGTTGGCGTAAAGCTGGATCAGTTCCCGGACGGCCTGCTGCCGCATGGAACCGTCCGGCAGAGTTTCAAGCAGTTTTTCGTACAGTGCAATGGCTTCCTTCCATTCATCGTAGGTCCGATGGTGTTCGACCGCATAAACGTCGTATCCGTCCGCATCGGTGCAGTGATATTCGCCGTACCGGACATAGCCGGCGTTGTACAGGACGGAGGCAAGGCACAGCATGAGCGTCTGGTTTCCGGGAAATTCCGCCGCACTTTCGCGTGCAAGCTGAAGACATTCCGTCATGCAGACGTCTTTTCCGTTGTTGAGGCAGTTCATGGAGCGGATACGCTCGGCGAGTTCGTCGATCCTCTGACTGCGTTCGGTCTGATAGCCGAACAGTTCATCGATGGAAACACCGAAATAGTTTGCCATGGCCGGAAGAAGTTCCATATCCGGATAACAGATGCCGTTTTCCCAGCGCGAGACTGCCTGCGGAGTCACGCCGAGCGCCTGAGCAAGCTCGTCCTGTGTACTGCCGCGTTTGCGGCGGAGTTCGCGCATCTGTTCGCTCAGTTTGATTTGCATAGGGATCCCTCCTGATAAGATTCACTGATATATCTGTATTGTAGCAAAAGGGGAGGGGAAAATCAATGATTCATCTGTTGTTAAGAAATCAACAGTTTGTTTGGTTTGCAGAAAACAAAAAAAGCGACTGTGTTTCCACAATCGCTTTAAGCTGGTGGAGGGATTCGGACCCTCGACCTGCTGATTACGAATCAGCTGCTCTACCCCTGAGCCACACCAGCATTCTGAACCCGCCTGTGCGGATTCAGCTTTTTTATTATACAACACGGAGTCCGGTTTGTCAAGATGTTTTTGACATTTTTTCTAACGGACCCTTTATTTATTTGCTTCGTACAGAAGAGCATCTGCCGCCGCGATGATCTCGGGAAGGGATGCGCCGGAAGCAAACTTTTCGTACAGAGCAAGTGCGGACGTACGGTATTCGCCGTCGTTCACACCGGTGAGGGAGGCAAAAATTTCCGCCGCATCTCCGCCGTTTTCTGAGGCATACTTCGCCAGAGCGGACGCCGCGCCGACCGCGATGTATCCCGGATGTCCGCCTGCTTCGATGACCGACAGCGCGCCGCCCGTCAGACGGTCGGAGTTCGCCAGCTTGCGCGGGATGTCCGCGCCGACACGTGCGCAGGTATCGCCGAGCGCGGTGTTGCCGAACCGGCGGATGAGGTCGTTCGTATGTTCGATCAGTTCGTCAAAGGGCATGGAGAAACGCTTCGCCAGCGCAACGGCACTTTCCGTCATCGCTTCGCGCACGATCACACGGATCTCCGGATCGGCGATCGCTTCGCTGATGTAGGTGTAACCCTTGTACATCCCGAGATATGCGCAGACTGCGTGTCCCATGTTGTGGATGTACAGCTTCCGTTCGATGATGAAGCGGAACGGGGAGACGGGCAGGACGTTTTTGATCTCCGGCACTTCTCCCTTGAATGCGTCGCGGTCACAGGGAAGAACGCCGTATTCTTCCGCGCGGACGAGAAGAGGATCGATTTTGAGAAGCTCCGGATCCGGGATCGGTACCATCCGTCCGACGGAGGTTTCGACGAGGCCGACGGAGGCGAGTTCGTCCGCAGTCAGTTCCGGTTCGAGAAGGGAATGGATGTACTTGTCCGCATCCATGAGATTTTCGCAGATCAGGAGGTTGAACGGACGCTTGGTTTCGGCATAGCGGAGCTTGATGCCGCCGGCGAGGTTCGGGATGATGAATTTGATCGCCTTTGCGCCGACGCAGGTCACGCAGATGTCGCAGTCCGCGATGGCACGCTGTGCCGCGTCACGGTCGTTGCCGTTGACTGCGCGGACATTGGTGATCGTGAGTTTTTTCGCGCCGCCCGTACGGACGATTTCGAGCGGATATTCATGACGGGTATTCAGTTCCCCGACGATTTTTTCGGAAACATCGACAAAGCAGGTTTCAAACCCGGCTTCGGACATGATCTGTCCGATAAAGCCGCGTCCGATGTTGCCCGCGCCGATGATAACAGCCTGTTTCATAGGTGATTTCTCCTTGTTTTCTCAGAACGCCGCGCCGCTTTCGCTGACGCCGTAGATTTCCGCATATTTCAGGGCTTCTTCAACGGTGCCCATCGCTTCGGTGGCACCCGGTTCGGTGAGGGACATCGTTGCCGCGCAGTTGGCGAGAAGAAGTGCTTCGCCGAGATTCATGCCGCGGTGAGCCGCGGAGAGAACGCCTGCACAGAATGCGTCACTTGCGCCGACTTTGCCCTTGATGGCGTCCTTCGGCAGATTGATCTGTCCGCAGGAGTAGAGTTTTCCTGCCTTGTCCATGCCGAAACCGCCTTCGGGGCAGTGGATGACCGCCCATTCGCCGACGCCGAGTTCGAACAGCGCGGACAGAGCCTTCGGGAGATTGTCATACAGAAGCGCGCCGTCTTCGCCGCGGAGCGGGATCCCGGTGCTTTCGGAGGTTTCGATTTCGTTGATGACACAGTAATCGGTGTACTTCAGGGACGGCGGAACGAGTTTGCGGAACCGTTCGCCGCTTTCGCTGACCACGTCAATGGAGGTCCTGATGCCGCGTTCCTTTGCGTGCGCGAGAAGACGCGCCATTTTTGTACCGTATTCGGCATCTTCTTCATCGAGTGCGTCGAGCAGAAGGATGTATGCGATGTGCAGGATATCGCAGTCGACGTCGTTCCAGTCGAAGGAATCTTCGCAGAACGCCGCATTTGCGCCGCGGAAATGGAAGAACGTGCGTTCTCTGGTGAAATTGTCGCTCATGACGGCGGTGAAGGAGGTGGAGCCTCTGCGCGAGATGGCGGAAGTGTCGATCCCTTCCTCATTCAGACGGTCGAGGACGTAATCGCCGTTTTCATCCGTACCGACCATCCCCACACCGGTGACCGTGACATCCGGCATCAGACGCTTGATGTCGATCCCGACGTTGGGAACCGAGCCGCCGACCGTCTTGCCGATGTCCGTGATGGTCGTCAGCTTGCCGGGGGTCGGATAACCGCTGATCGGATACAGCAGGTCAAGCACGATATTTCCCGCAATACAGATTTTGTTTTTCATGATATTGACTCCGTTCGTGATTTTCGATATAATGTATGGTAGATAAATTATAGCATTGTCTTGCGGAATAGTCAATATTTTTGTGCGGATTGAAGGAGAACCCATGAACTGGAACGAATTGGAGAACGCCTGTCAGCAGTGCAGGGGCTGTGAACTTTGGAAGACGAGAACCAATCTGGTCTTCGGCTGCGGCAGCCGGGAAGCGGAGCTGATGTTTGTCGGCGAAGGTCCCGGAGAACGAGAAGACGCGACGGGAATCCCGTTCGTCGGTGCGGCGGGGATGCTGCTCGACCAGTATCTGGCGGCGGTCGGGATCGAGCGTGAGGACGTCTACATTGCCAACATTCTCAAGTGCCGTCCGCCGAACAACCGCGATCCGCTGCCCGAAGAAGGCGACGCCTGCATCGGTCATCTGCGCGGACAGGTGAAGCTCATCCGTCCGAAGATGATCGTCTGTCTCGGAAGGATCGCCGCCGCACGGCTGATCCATCCGGATTATAAAATCACGAGAGAACACGGACAGATCGTCGTGAAGGGAAGCTTCGCCATGACGGCGGTATATCATCCGGCGGCGCTTCTGCGTGATGCCTCGAAAAAGGAAGATATGCTCCGCGATATGAAGAAGATCAAGGCATATCTCGACGGATTGAACTGAAGAAATCTCTTTCCCGTAAACCATCATACTGTAAAGGAACATCATCGATTATGATTTCATTTGAAAGCGATTATACGACCGGTGCGCACCCGAAGGTTCTGCAGCGGCTGATCGAAACCAATCTGGAACCTCTGAACGGCTACGGAGCCGATCCTTACTGTGAAAGCGCACGCCGGAAGATCCGGGAAGCCTGTGAATGTCCCGACGCCGATGTGCATTTTCTGGTCGGCGGCACGCAGACCAATTCTACGGTGATCGCCGCACTTCTGCGGGATTACGAAGGGGTCGCTGCCGCGAAGACCGGACACGTCAGCCTGCACGAAGCGGGCGCGGTCGAATATACCGGACATAAAGTCCTCGAAATTCCGCAGGAAAACGGTAAAATTCAGGCAGATGTCCTTGCGGATTATCTTGCCGCATTCTACGCGGACGAGGCGCACGAACACATGGTGTTCCCCGGCATGGTCTACATCTCCCATCCGACCGAATACGGGACCCTTTATTCCAAAGCGGAACTCACGGCGATCGCGGAGATCTGCCGGAAGTATGAACTTCCGCTGTTCCTGGACGGTGCGCGGCTCGGCTACGGCCTCATGAGCCGGCAGACCGATCTCACCCTGCCGGACATCGCGCGGCTCTGCGATGTTTTCTACATCGGCGGGACCAAAGTCGGCGCACTCTGCGGCGAAGCGGTTGTTTTCACAAAAAAGAATGCTCCGCGGCATTTTATGACCATCACGAAGCAGCACGGCGCGCTTCTTGCGAAAGGACGTCTGCTCGGGATCCAGTTTGACGCGCTCTTTACGGACGGGCTGTACTTTGAGATCGGCCGTCACGCCATCGATATGGCGGAAAAACTGAAGCGGATGTTCGCGGAAAAGGGGTACGAATTCTTCATGGATTCCCCGACGAACCAGCAGTTCGTGATCCTGTCGAACGAAAAGTACGAAGAACTGAAGAGATCCGTCGTCATGACGTGGTGGGAACCGTACGGAGATGACGCGTCCGTTGTCCGTTTTGCGGCAAGCTGGTCGACCACGGAGGAAGACCTTGCCGCGCTCGAAAAACTGCTGTAATATACCCGAAAAGAGGAAATTTATATCATGAGAATCTGTGTATTGTCCGGAAGCCCGAAAGGGAAGAACAGCATCACGTTCCAGACGGTGAAATATATTGCCATGAATCATCCGGAATGCGAGTTTGCGACGCTGCACGTCGGACAGAAGATCCGTTCGTACGAACGGGACATGACGGCCGCTCTGGAGACCATCCGCAAGGCGGACATCCTTCTGTTCTGCTATCCCGTCTATACCTTCCTTGCGCCGTCCCAGCTTCACCGCTTCATCGAACTGCTGAAGGGATCCGGCATCGATCTGTCCGGCAAGGGCGCCGCGCAGATCACGACGTCCAAGCATTTCTACGATACCACGGCGCATGCGTACATCCGTGAAAACTGTGCGGATCTGGGGCTTTCATGGCTCGGTACGCTTTCCGCCGACATGGACGATCTCACAAAGCCCGAAGGACAGAAGGCGGCGCGTGATTTCTGGGATCTCGTTCTCTGGCGCGCCGAAGAAGGCATTGCGGAGCCGGTATTCCTGCCGGAAAAACGTCCGGTACCCGCGTATACCCGTATCTACGACCTTTTTGACGATATGCCGAAGATGGACGGCAAGAAAGTGACGATCGTTGCCGACCTGCGGGAAGGGGACGACAGTCTTGCCGCGATGATCGACGATTTCCGGGCGCGTTTCCCGTACGAATCCCGTCTGGTGAATATCGCGGAATATCCCTTCTCGGGCGGATGTCTCGGCTGTTTCGGATGTGCCGCCGACGGAAAGTGCATCTACAAGGACGGTTTTGATACCTTCCTGCGCGAAGAGATCCAGTCCGCGGACGCCATTGTATATGCATTCACGATCCGCGACCACTCCATGGGTGCGCGGATGAAGATGTACGACGACCGTCAGTTCTGCAACGGGCACCGCACCGTCACGATGGGAAGCCCCACGGCGTACCTCATTCACGGTGACCTTGCGGCGGAAGCGAATCTGCGCACGGTCATCGATGGCCGCGCGGATGTCGGACGGAATTTCCTTGCGGGGATTGCCACGGACAGCGGAAATCTCGGCACCGTGGCGGATTCGCTGGTGTACGCGCTTGAAAACAAAGTCAGCCTGCCGCAGACTTTCCTCGGTGTGGGCGGCATGAAGATTTTCCGCGACCTGATCTGGATCATGCAGGGCATGATGAAGGCGGATCACGAATTCTATCTGGAACACGGAATGTACGACTTCCCGCAGAAGGAAAAAGCGACGATCCTCAAGATGAAAGCGGTCGGCGCGATGATCTCGAACCCGAAGATCAAGTCGAAAATGGGCAGTAAAATGACCGAAGGCATGCTCATGCCGTATACGAAGGTTCTGAAGCAGTGCGCGAAGGAACTGGAGAAGAAATAAGGAAATATGAGACGAAACTCCGGGTATACATACACTTGACAAACACGAAATAATGTGCTATAATCCACCCATAAAAAACGAAAAGGAGAGTGGATTATGAACGAAAGCAGATCCGCAGACGGAGTGACTCTGCGGGAATTGTCGCAGCTGCGGGATCTTCAGCGGGAGATCCGGCTGGATACGGAGCGGCTGAACCGGCTGGACGTGACGCTGTATCCGTCGGTGCGGCTGAATCCGGATCGTGCGGCACTGGCTCCGTATGCGGCGGAGATCCGGGATGTGATCCGCGACAAGCGCGCACGCTGTCTGCGCGAACGTCTGCGCCTGGAGCGGTACATCGCGTCCGTGGATGACAGCCTTGTCCGGATGGCGATGACGCTGCGGTTCCTTGACGGGATGCACTGGCGGGCGGTGGCGATGCGCATCGGCGGCGGAAATACGGAAGACAGCGTCAAGAAGATGGTCTACCGGTACATCCGGCAGCATGGAAAAAGTCTTTGATTTCTTATGCGGTCCCGGGATAACCGGAGAGGTTTGCCGCAGGTTTCCGAAACCTCTCACAGAACTGAGTTACTGCAATACAGTTGGAGATAAAAAATGAACAATCTTACGATCCGTCTTGAAACGGAAAAAGACTACAGAGAAGTCGAAAATCTGACCCGTGAGGCGTTCTGGAACGTCTATAAGCCGGGGGCAGACGAGCATTATTTTGTCCATATGATGCGTTCGCATCCCGATTTTATTCCCGAACTCGCTTTTGTTCTGGAAAAGGACGGACGGATCATCGGCAATATCATGTACACGAAGGCGTGGCTTGAAGACGAAAACGGCGAACGGAAAGAAATTCTGACGTTCGGACCGCTCTGTGTCGCGCCGGAATATCAGCGTCAGAAGCTCGGAAAGCTCCTGATCGAACATTCCTTTGAAGCGGCACGGAAAATGGGTTACGACGTGAACATCAATTTCGGGAATCCCGGAAATTACGTCGGCAGAGGTTTCGTGAGCTGCAAAAAGAAGAATGTTTCGTTTGGCGTCCCGGGCAATTTCCCGACGGCGCTTCTTGTATGCGAACTCGTCCCGGGCGTACTGGACGGAAAGAATTGGATGTACATCGCATCCACCGCCGCGGACTGCTGTGACGATGCTGCCGCAGTCGAAGCGTTTGACGCATCCTTCCCGCCGAAGGAAAAGGCATGGCAGCCCAGCCAGGAGGAATTCTATATTTACAGCCATTCCTCCGTTGTCCGCTGACCTGCTGAATAGCAAAACAAAAACCACGGTAATTCCTGTGAATTGCCGTGGTTTTTTCTGCGGGTAACAGGCTTGAACCCGAGGAGCGTATTTCATTCTCCTCAGATTCGCCTGTTTTCTTTTATTTTCTCACTTATTCATCATGTTCTTCGACAACGGGAATTGCTGGTTCAATTGTCTGTTCCGGTTCCGGTACAGGTTCAACGACTGGTTCCGGAACGACCAGTGTTTCGATTACATCCGTTTCAGGAACATATAATTCCTCGATGGTATAGTAAATATCGTTGAATTCTTCCATCGTGAACAGTTCCGCGTCGATGAGCTGCCGTGCGAGCGGTTCATCGCTGCCGTTCGGATTTGCGGACAGTGCGGCATGGGAGATTCCTTTCAAAACTTTGCGCGTAATTCAACGACTTTTCCGATGATTATGACCGGAAGTTCCGCCACTTCCTGCTTGGAGTAAAACATCGGTTCGTAATCCGGATTGGTGGAAATCAGCATCAGACCCTGCGGGGTCTTTTTTATTTTCTTGCAGGTTGCCGTGTCGCCGTTGACCTTGACGATCGCGGTCTCTCCGTTTTCGACATCGGGCTGCAGACGCACGATCACGATATCGCCGCTGCTGATCTTCGGCTCCATGCTGTCTCCGTGAATACGGAGCGCGAAGAAGTCTCCGCCGCGGGCCATATCTTCAGAGATTTCTTCCCAGTCGTCCGGATTTTCGCTGTCGAAGTTTTCGATGGTTTCAATCGGAAGACCGGCGGCGACTTCGCCGTATACGGGGATACGGATACCCTTCCGGCGGGGAGCGGAAACAGTTTTGTCGTCCCGGCCGAGAAGATAGTCAACGGAGACGTTGAAGTATTCGGCGAGCTTCAGCATGGTTTCGGTGTCTGGCTGACGTTTGCCGTTTTCCCATTGGTTGTAAGTATTAGCGGGAATACCGATCAAAGCTGCGAAATCTTTCTGAGAGATTCCTTGTTTTTGACGTAATTCTTTCAGACGTTTCATTTCTATACTCCATACTTGTGTGATTCACAGATTGAGGTTCACAAATTGTGAATTCTCGATTATATTATAAGTCACAAAATGTGATAATTCAATATAATTCTCAAAAAGTGAATAAATTTTTGATACCCACTTGACAATTCTCAGTTTGTGAGTTATAATAAATTCACGGATTGAGAATAACAGGAGGGGTTATCAAAATGTTATTGAAAGAGAAGCGACAGGTGCGTGGAATTCCGCAGAATGACCTTGCCGTTCGGGTAGGAGTGAAGACGAAAGCGGTGAGAAGCTGGCGAAGTTTTATACCGACCTCGGTAAGGAAGAGGACGAAGTTCCGGTGTACAAGGCAACGGTCGGACTCGGCGGTGAATGCGGCGAAAATCAAGTACAGCAGGGTGAAGATCAAGGCGTCCGGACGTCTGAAACCGGAGATGGTGAAGCAGGTCGAGTGGATACGGAAGCTGTTCAAACCGGCGGAGACGATTGAAGTGTTCGACTTCGCGGATATCGCAGAGGAGGAATAATATGGTCGGTTACAACGAAAGTATGCTGGTGAACGAGATCATCCGCAAATTGTATCCGTGGGTACATATGCAGCGTGCGAACGTGATCCGCGGCACGCATGACGGAAGAAGACTGAATACCGGACTGCCGAAGGGGTTTCCCGACCTCTTCGGCACTCTGCCCGCAGAGAAGAACCGTTACGGTGTGGCAGTGCCGGTGTTCATCGAATGCAAGCTGGGATACAACAAACCCTCGCCGGAACAGAAAAAGTTCATCGCGGACGAGCTGGCGAAAGGCTCGATTGCGGGGGTGTGCTATTCGGTCGAAGACGCACTTGCGCTGATCCGGCCGCATCTGAAGACTTCACGAATTTAAGATTGGAGAGAAACAATGTCAAGACCGCGTAAAAAGGGCTTGACGTACTTTCCGAAGGATGTTGATTTTTATCAGGATGAGAAGGTCATCGACCTGCTGATGAAGTACGGTCCTCTTGGACTGGTTACGTTTGATGTTCTTCTCACCATGGTCTACCGCGAAGGCTACTATATCGAAATGTCACCCTCGAAAGCCGCGCTTCTTGTTGTGCGCACCGTTGGGGACAGTTGGTATAAACGAAACGGTATGACTCCCATAAACTTTGCCGCTGAGATTATTCAGTACTGCGCCGAGATCGGACTTTTCAATGCGTCCCTTGTGAAGCAGAATGTTATTACCTCAGTCGGAATCCAGCGTCGCTACGCCGCCGTGACGGTGCGAAACAAAGTTGATAAGTCAAAGTATTGGCTTCTTGAAAGCGAACCCGCACAGGAGGCCTTGGAAAGTGCGTCAAAAAACGGGGTTTCTGCGGAGAAAAAAGGAGTTTCTGCAACAGAAACTCCGATAAAATCCGCAAAAATGCCACAAAGAAAAGGAAATAAAAGAAGAGTAAATAAAACAAAATTAAAGAAGATGACTGCGCCGCCGAAACGGCGTCGTCTGACCTTCCGCTGCCGCGTCATCACCGAGAAAAAAAGCGAGATTATAAAGAGGGAATACGGACGGATTCTTCCGGGAATGCCGGATGCCGTAATAACATCGAAGCTGCTGCGGCATCTGGCAAAAGCGGATAAGGGGATTGGCATATACCGGAAGTTGTTTGAGACGGCGGCGAAGAGTACGTTTCTTACAACACCAAAAACGGGATGGCGGTGTGATCTGGAATGGCTGTGTGACCCGGCGAATATGGAGAAGGTATTGGCGGGGAAGTACAGCGATTACGGAAAGCAGACACGGGAACCGGAGTCTGTACCGCTGGCGTCAAGTTTTGATGTGGATGATTTCTTTGCGGCGTCAATGGCACGTTCGGCGAAAACAACTGCGGCGGAGGATGACGATGATGTCCTGCCGTGGCTGAAAGGAGATTGAGTATGAACTACCGGCTCTGGCAGATCGACGTCGACCGGAGCATCTACGAAATGACATACGAAGGGCAATGTCCGGAAGAAGGCAAAACCATTCCGGAGATTCTTGAGGAACTGTTCCTCCGGTTCAACCGGACGTATCTTCTGCCAGCTGAACACCGACGACGGGGAATATCCCATGATCGCGTCGGAGCTGTACAACAACAATGCCTATGTAAAAGTAGGTGTAACGAACGATAACGGATGGGCGCAGTTCGTGGATATATACGGTACATACGTACGATTTGCCAGACCCGGGAAAGAAGCCGGAAACGACAATTATGGATTTGTCATTGATATGCCGGAGCAACGAATTATCCCATACGGAGGGAATGAGTGGTGGATCGGGGAGGGGATGAGCTTGTCCCAAAAGTCCCGTGACATGGATTAAAATCACGAAACCTCTCCAAAAAAGTATGATCATACATCAGAAAGGAGCAAAAACAATTGATATACGGAGAAATATTCCGACAGCGTTTTACGCTGAAAAACGAACATGTCGTCGCGGACACCATCGACTATCTGGAAATGAGGTTTCATTTCCGCACGGATGACTGGGACGGGCTGACCAAGTGGGCACACTTCGCCAACGACGGCGGCACCGTCTGCGACATCCGCCTGACCGACAACTGCATCCGGAAGGAAGACCACCTCAACCTGTCCGCCGGAATGTGGAAGGTATACCTCCACGGGAACGAATTCCGCGACGGCAAGGTCATCCAGCGGATCACGACCGACGAGGCGGTGCTGTACGTCTCCCCCACCGGTATGCTTGAGGGGGAACCGTTTCCGGAGATGCCCGCATCCGAGACCGAGCGGATCAATGCGCGTTTGGATGAACTGGAAAAGGGCGGAATCGGAAAACCGGGAGAACCCGGCGCGGACGGATTCAGCCCGTCGGCTTCGGTCGAGCAGACGGACGACGGCGCGGTCATCACGATCACAGACAAGGACGGTACGACGACAGCCACGGTCACCAACGGGAAAGACGGACAGCCCGGCGAAAAAGGTAACCCCGGTGCACCGGGCGCAGACGGTAAAGATTACATCCTTACCGAATCGGACAAATCCGAAATTGCCGGAATGGTGAAGAATCTGTTTTCCAGTGAAACATGGACGTTCACGCTTGCGGACGGCTCAACGGTAGAAAAGGCGGTGGCGTTGCTGTGATGTTTGCGAATGTGCAGAAACTTGTGATTCCGGAAGGGGAAGTCGTAAAGATTTCGCATGGGACTACGGTGCTTTGGGAACGTCCGGGGCTGCCGCTTGCGTATCAGCAGGTGGAATATATTCAGACGGACGGGAACCAGTACATTGACACGGGTGTGCTGGCGAGTGATTATCCGGATGGACTGGAGTATGTGTTTGAGGGGTACTGTACAGCGGAATCGGCATCAAGACGAATGTATATGTTTGGCTGTCTTTTCGGCGAGAAGCGTAGTGGTAACGCAGGTATTGAATCTACCCTTAAGGCTTCCCTGATATTTTTAGGAACGAGTGGAACCGGAAATATCCAAATTAATATCACAAAAAATGAACGATTTACACTATGGGCTAAAGGCACTTCAGAATCACCTCCGGACTTTACTGCGTCATGGAACGGTGTGAAATACAATAATGTATCGTTTACATCGTATAGTTGTAATATGCCGTCCGCTAATATCTTCCTGTTGGCGTGCAATTTGAACGGCGGTTATACGTCCGGCTCTTCTATGCCGTATGTAGGTAAACTGTATAGCTTTACAATGGCAGACATGGACGGTATAGAAATCCGCAACTTTGTCCCGTGCTACCGGAAATCGGACGGTGTAATCGGTCTGTACGATACGGTCGGCAGTACGTTCTACACGAACAAAGGGACGGGCAGTTTCACGAAAGGAGCAGATGTATGATTGGATTTATCATAGGCATCATGGTCGGCGGATGTGTCGGCGTGGTGGTGATGTGCCTGTGCCGGGCTGCAAGTGATGCGGACAGGCAGATGGAGATGGAGAGCGAAGATGAACATTGACGTATCCGTCCTGATCGCGGTGATCGGATGTGCGCTGTCCGTGGGGACGTTCTTCATCGGGCGCACCACGGCGGCGAAGTCGTCCGGGCAGGAGTACGGCGTGATGCTGACGGACATCGGGTACATCAAATCCGGCGTGGACGACATGAAGAAGAAAATGGATCAGTCGGACAAGCGGTACATCGAAATCGAGAAGCGCGTGACCGCACTGGAAGAAATTGCGAAGATTTATCACACGGGAGGAAAAGGATGATCTACAGTGGGAAATTCAAGGTAACGTCCCCGTTCGGTCCGCGCACGCTGAACGGTCAGCCGGACGATCACCGGGGCATCGACGTCGTCGGGATCACGGACAAGTACGTGTGCGCGGTTACTCACGGTCGTGTGGCGGCTTCTACGATCATCACGGACAAGACCGACCGGACATGGGAATGGGGCAATTACGTCCGCGTGGACGGCGACGACGGGAGGCGGTATTATTACTGCCACCTGTCGAAGCGGCTGGTGACCGTCGGGAGGCGCGTGAAAGCAGGAGATTACCTCGGGATTGAAGGGAATACGGGGTATTCCTTCGGCACGCATTGCCACTTCGAAGTGCGTGACCGTGCGGGAAATTCGGTGAATCCGTCGACATTCCTCGGGATCCCGAACGCCTGCGGTACCTACGGCGAGGACTGGCGCGGGGAGGTACAAAAAAAGTTCGGACTGTCCGACGGGACGATGAAGTATCTGGACAGGTACGAACACGCCGCCGCGCTGTTCCGGAAGCTGGGGCAGGCGTGATGCGGTGGCTGAAGAAACTGCTGACGGTAGTGCTTGTGTACATTGCGGTGTATCTGCCGTTTGTGGTGCTGATGCAGGCGTTGACCGGGTATGACTTCACGGGAGCGTATGCGGCGGTGACGGGGGTCGGCGCGGTGGAGCTGATCGTCGGCGGCGCGATCAAGGTCGCGGAGGAAAGGGAAGAGAGAAAACGAAAGGAGCGTGAAGAACGTGAACGGAGTGAACTGGAAGCAGAAGCTGACGAGCCGTAAGCTGTGGGCGGCGGTTGTCGGCGTGGTCGTAGGACTTGCGGCGGCGTTCGGGATCAGCGAGAATGAATACGCGCAGGTCGCGGGTGTGGTCGGGTCTGTGGTGTCCGTCGTGAGCTACATCTTCGGCGAAGCGTCCGTGGACGCGGCGAAGAAGGGGAACGGCGAAGCTGAAGTAGGACAGTAAGTTACCGCAAGCGAAAAAGGGAACGCCCGTCTGACGTTGGTCAGGCGGGCGTTAAAGTTTAGTATGTTGTTTCCATTATAAGTGTGCCGTAAACAAAAACTTTGCATAAATTCTTTGCACCGCGTGGTGCATTTCCGTTTGCATTCGTGAACATTCACACAATTTGTGATTGTTGCTGAAAACAATTGAATATTTGGAATTTGTTCACAACAACTGAATTTTGTGAGGGGTTATGCATAATATATAGATCAAACTGTCTGAAACGCTCTTTTTCACGAAAAATAGAAAACTGCGGGTAACAGGACTTGAACCTGCACGGTTGCCCAACGGATCCTAAATCCGTCGCGTCTGCCAGTTCCGCCATACCCGCATAAGATTATTATACCACAGTCTGCACCGCTTGTCAAGAATTTACACGGGACAAAG
>JAFYOX010000056.1 GCA_017547755.1 Clostridia bacterium
CCATTCGTGCCGAACTGCTTCAGTTTTTCTTCCTTTTTCTTTGTTTTTTGCAGCGGAACAAAAATCTGATTCCATACCTTGGTGCCGTATTCCACCTGTTCGATGTGGGCGTTGACGGAATCGAGGGTAGCGTTTACCTTGTCGAAAATTTTCAGACATTTCTTCGCGCAGACCTTGCGGCAGATATAATTTCCGTCCGCCAGTTTCTGTTCGGAGACCAGACCTACTTCCGCTCCGCAGATTGCACAGTTATGTTTTGCCATGATGATTCCCCCTGTTTATATGGAAATATGTTTTTTATTGTGTGATGCCGGGATCACGCCCACGGATCGGCAGATTTTGGATCACGGATGCTCACCATCAGGAACTGATCCCACAGGAACCATTTTCCGTCACTGCCGCGCTGGCGAAGCACAATTTCACGCGGATTGTCCGCGCCGCCGCTTCGGATAAACAGCTTTTTGTATCCTTCGTTTGCATCGGAATAAGGATTGGTTTCCACGGTGATCACAAACGGCTCGTCGGGGGTATATTCGTTTTCGGGAACCGCCCCCTTGAAATAGGAAAAAGGCACATGATGTCCGTTCCGGAAACGGTCGTTCAGAAAAGAAATTTCATAATTCGACAGGGGTCTCGGTCCCTTCAGGAAGTTGAGCATTTCCGTCCCGATATTTCTGTCCGCCGCATATACGCAGAGAACGCAGACGGTCAGTGCCGCTGTCTGAAACGGGGTATCCAGTACCGCTTCGGGAAGCGCCTGCAGTTCTGCAAGACATTCGGGAAGGGCACGGAAGGTAAAAGTTTCCTTATGATTTGCCAGATTTTTTGCCGCGCCCGATACCGTATTCTTTACGGCATCGTCCACGTTTTTCTTGAGTTTATCAAAGATTGACATTCAAATCCTCCTGAAAATTATTGATTATCCAATTTTGTTGCTGCGCCGAACAGCAGGATCAGGTCTTTTTCGGCTTCATAGGCCAAAAATCCGCTTTGGTTATCGTGTACGTATATCCGTTCACCGCTTGCGTATTCTATATCAAGGATTTCACCGTACATATCCGGCAGACCGCTGACACTATGGTAATATCCGTTATACTGCGCGAAATTGTATGCTGCTGCGATTTCCCGGAGACGTACCATAAAATCGGTTTCTGCCTTGTATTCCGCCCGATCGCTTTCTCCCTGCCTGTCATACCAATCGTATCTGACAATCACTTCACCATCCTGCAGAACAGCGTCAAGCTTATAGACACGATACCCCAGTTCCTCCGCATCGACTGCGGAAAACAGCGAGATCTCCGCGTGGAATTCCACTATTTCCGTGGATTCGATCACTTTGGGCACATCTGCCTGCTCCTGACTGACAACGCCGCCGTCGATGTGATCCGTGTTTTCTTCAGAAGTTCTTCGCCAGACTGCGGCGATCCCACCTGCAATCGCTGTAACCATGAGGGCAATTCCAAGTCCCGCAAACAGCCATTTCATTGGATTCTCTCTCTTTCTCATCATTTGTTTACTTCCTTATTTAATCAGAATTTAATCAGAACCTCTGTATTATTTCCGGATGTAAAGCCATCCCTTGACCAAGCCGGGACTTCATGGTATAATAAGGTAAGATAATAAAAATATTTTTGGGCGGTCTCTGTGTTCGTTGGCGCGTTGACAGAGAACAGTATGTGAAAAAACATCATACCGGGGTACCCAAAAAATTCGCGGCGCAAGGCATATCTATACCCTCCTTCGATAACCTGCAAGTCTATTATAAGGAGATCTCCCTCTTTTTACGCCACCCTCATACTCAAAAAGGGTGGGGAAAACAGAAATTCTTTTGAAAAAGGGTGGGGATTTGGGTGGGAAATCCACGTGAAAGGTAAAAAATATGAAAAAAATCCTCCTGATATTGCTTGGCCTTGTTATGCTCGTTTCCGGTCTTGGCGGATGTTCCGGCCGGGAGCGTCCCAGTCCGGATGCTCCCGTAACGCTCACGATGTGGCACGTATACGGAAGTCAGACGGAATCTCCTCTCAACAATCTGATCGATGAATTCAACCGTACGGTCGGCCGGGAAAACGGCGTGACCATACATGTTGTATCTGTCACCAGCTCCTCGGCAATCGACAAAGCCCTGAAGGCTTCCGCGGACGGAGAACCCGGAGCTGAAAAACTTCCGGATCTGTTCACGGCATATCCCCGTGTTGCGGAAATCGTGGGCCATGAAAATCTTCTCGCATGGGACGAATATTTTACCGAAACGGAACTTGATGCTTTTGAAGATTCCTTTCTCGGGGAAGGGTATTTTGACGGACGCATTCTGATGCTTCCGATCGCGAAATCCACCGAAGCCTTCTATATCAACAAAACGATTTTTGACCGCTTCAGCCGCGACACAGGGATCACTACGGATCTGCTGACTTCGTTTGACGGTATTTTTTCTGCGGCAAATGCGTATTACGATTGGTCGGACGGACAGAATTTTCTGCAGATCAACGACTATTATCACTACGCTTTCGTCGGTACGAAAACCCTCGGTAGTGAGTTCATTGTAAACGGCAGACTCATGACAGATGCTCCTGCTTTTGAGGCGGTCTGGAATCCTCTTGCCGAAGCTGCCATTTACGGCGGAATCTGCCTGGATGACGGCTATGCCGCTTCGCGATGGAAAACTGTAGAAATTATTGCAAATACGGGATCTACGGCGGACATCCTCTATCAGCCCGATTTCATGGTCAATGCAGATAATTCCACGGAAGAAATCACCGCTATTACACTCCCTTTTCCGGTATTTGATGCGGATAATCCCATCGCTGTACATCGCGGCGGCGGACTGTTTGCGCTCAGAAATGAAGATGAACGCAAAAACTATGCCGCATACATTTTCGCAGAATGGCTGACGGAATCGGAAAACAATCTGGCGTTTGCATCGCAGGCCGGATATCTTCCCGTCACCACCGAAGGGTTCGAACTTCTTTTTGACAAAATCGATACCATGGGGGAAAGCTCCCGCAGTCTCTATCAAGCCGTGGATACGATGATGTCGGACTACACCCTGTATGCGCTTCCGCTGTACGCAGGTGCCTCCGAAAAACAGCTTGCTTTTGAAAAGAATGTCAAAACGGTTCTGAAATCCGCACATAACCATTTTCTCAAACGGGTAAGTGCCGGAGAAGATGCGGATGCGGTCCTCCGTGAACTGACAGCACAGTCGCTGGATGAGATCCGCAGACTGTCCGCAGAGAGAGGGGAGTGACCGTTCTCATGAACATGAAACTGACCGGTCTACTGCGTATTTTCAGACAGTACCGTCTGGCCGGAAGCACGCTCCGGAGACGTTTGTTTCTCTACTTCATCTCGTCCATTGCACTGATTCTTGCCCTGATCCTGCTGCTTCTGAACCTGTTCGGGATCCTGAATCCGACCAACGCGCAGCTGATGGACACCATGGAATCCGGTCTTTCCGTATTCTGTTCTCAGGCAACGCACAATACGGATAAGATCGCCGCGTATGCCATTTCCTTTTCCTCCCATCTCGAAGATAATATTCAGAATTACCTGACCGAACAGAATCTGACTTTTGACGAACTCCGGGACAATACCGACGCTGTCACAGCTCTGCAGAGTCAGCTTTACGATACAGCCTACCTGCATATGCAGCTTGCCCCGTCCAGCGGTGTCTTCTATCTTCTGAACACCACGGTCAACAGCCGCTCCGAGGTGCCGCTTTATAACGGGATCTATCTGAAATATGTCAATCTCGTATCCGACAGTACGGTGAACAACGAATTTTCGCTTTACCGCGGATCGTATGCCACCGGAAAAGAACATGGCATCACCTTCCACAGCGGATGGCAGAATGAGATGCAGACGGACTTTTTTGATACCTTCGCCGATACCTTTACGGACGGCGTACACTATGCTCTCAGTCCCGCAGTCAAGATTCCCGACACATGGGAACGTGCGAGATATGTTTATGTGCCGGTCCGCGATATGCAGGAAAATGTCATCGGTGTCTGCGGATTTGAGATCAACGATCTGTATTTCCAGCTGATGCACAAAGCGGAAAACGACGGTACCGCTCCCATCATGTACGCGCTTCTGGATGACCGAAGCGGTACATACAGCGGACAGTTCAGCATCAATCAGTACGGCATTGCCGACAATGCGGAAGGCGGCATCCGGATCCATGAAAAAAAGGGACTGTCGTATTTTGATTTCGGTACCGACACCTGCGTCGGAAAGACCTGTGAAGTCATGATCGGCGGAGAAACTTATCTCGCGGCGATCATGCTGCCTGAAGAGGTTTTTGACAACCGGATCCGGCAGGGACAGCTCAATGCAACAGCGATCATACTGATCGTGGTAATTACCGCTTTCATCTGCTGTGTCGTGATCAGCCGGAAGTATGTTTCTCCGATCTTAAAAAAGCTGGAGCAGGTGCGTTCCCGCGGCGGCGACGTGTCCCATCTCAGCATTCCGGAAATCGACGATCTGATCGATTATCTGGAAGCCAGGGACATCGGGTACGAACAGCGTCTGCGGGAGCTGGAATCCGCAAAGCATGCCGCGGAAGAGGAAGCATCACGTGCAAAGGAAGCCTACGAAAAAGCGCTGTCCGATTATGAAACCGCACAGCGTGAAATCCAGTCGCTTGCAGAAGACCGCCGGCACGATATTGTGCTGGAAGACTTTGAATTTTTCCTCTGCAACCTCAGTTCGCTGACCCCCAAAGAATACAGCATATACGAGTTGTATCTTGAAGGAAAAACAGCAAAGGAAATCATGGAAATTCTGGATATCAAGGAAAACACCATGAAATTCCATAACAAAAACATCTATTCCAAGCTCGGGATCTCTTCCCGCAAACAGCTTCTGAAATTTGCCGCTCTGAAAAAACAGCAGGAAACGAAAGAAACGCCTTGAAATAGAACAATGGCAAAAGAAAAACTCGCGGGACGCGCGAGTTTTTCACTTTTTACTGCATGATTAAATTTTCTCTTCGTTTGATTGAAGCACCGGTACAGCTGTCGGAGGATAAGTGAACGCAGAAAATTCCCGTTTTCCGGGAGTTTCCGTTCAGATACAGCGCGCTTGTTTTCTGCGGATTCCTGTGATATACTGAAATTACCAAAGAAAAGGAGGAATCCGGGATGAAACTCAACCTCGGTGAAAATATACGCAGATACCGCAAGCGCATCGACTGGACGCAGGAACAGCTTGCCGACCGGCTCGGTGTGTCCTATCAGTCCGTCAGCCGCTGGGAGTGCGGCGACGGTTATCCGGACATGGAACATCTGCCGACTCTTGCCAGACTGTTTTCCGTCACGATCGATGACCTGATCGGATATGGGAGCGAAAACGATAAACTGTCGGGGCAGGAGATGGGAAAACAATTTGAAAAATTGCTCCGAAAGGGAGAGATCGACGAGATCACAGCGTTCATGCGCCTGATCCGGTACGAATATCTCGATAAATTTGATCAGATTTTTCACGCTCTGTATTCGCTCTCTTATTGTGACCGGCCGGACGGAAAGCTGTACGAATCCCCGGAATTCATGGAAGAACTGCGGCTTCTGGTCGGGGAATATCTGAAATGCGGCACAAAGACATGGGCAAAAACATCGCTGATCGAAATCATGATCCGGCTGGAAGACGATGAGCATTTCGAACGTCTGGCAGAAGAATACTATGTTTCCGAAGGACAGGATCTGAGCCTCAACGGCATGCTGCTGCAGCGAGCAAAGATCAAAAAGGACATCGGAACCTACCAGCTTACCCGTGCGGTCAAAAAAATGCAGGATTTCTATTCCTGTTTCGAACACATGGAATGGACAGAGGATCCGGCTTGGAAAAATGCGGCGGAAAATCTTCCCGATGTACCGGAACGCGATCCGTTTTTCTGTGCCGCACAGAGCCGCCGGAAACTGGAAATGCTCCATACGTTCAATGCGGTCGTACCGGATGCGCTCCATCCGGTCTCCGGCGACGGGGAACTTGACCTGTGGGGCATTCTCCGGGTGGAGATCGGCATTTTCTACGCCGCACAGTTATCCGCCTGCGGAGAATACGAACTTTCGCTGACGGTTCTCGAGGACTGTGCCTCCCTGATCGAACAGCTTTACGATTTCCCGGAAAGTATGGAACAGTACGGAAAATGCTGTAAGCACGATTTTCCGAAGATCACCTGCAAATCGCCGGAACTGGCGGGAATCATCGCATACCGTTCGCCGGCGTTTGACGAAGGTATTCCGGTGGACATCCTGATCACCTATCACCCGGAACGTGATTTCAAACAAATCAAAGACCCCGGCGAATATTATCATCTCGGTATGCTCGGCGGGTGGCAGTATCACTTCCTGACGAAAAGCAATATCCTGTACAAAGGCTTCTGCTCCGAATGGCTCGATCCCATCCGGAATCATCCGCGATACCTCGCCGTCGTCGAGAGAATCCGGAAGTACCAGAACTGAACAAAAACCACAGCCGATGAGGAATCATAGGATCACTCATCGGCTGTGGTTTTCTATGCAGAAGTATAAAGGATATCAGTCTTCGCTGACCGACATCGCAATATTTTCGGGAGTAATGGGGAGAGTCCGGTGCCAAACGCCGGTCGCGCGTCTGATTGCATGGGCGATCGCCGGAGCCGGGGTATTGATGACGATCTCACCGATCGATTTTGCGCCGAACGGTCCCGTCGGCTCGTAGGTATGCTCGAATTCGACCGTCAGATTTCCGACATCCAGACGTGTCGGCAGCTTGTACTGCATGAACGAGGATTCCATCGGCTTTCCGCGTCCGTCATAGGTGACGTTTTCCATGAGCGTATGCCCGATGCCCTGCACGATGCCGCCTTCGGTCTGGATTCTCGCCAGCGCCGGATTGATCGGGATGCCGCAGTCGACGACCGCCGTGTAATCGAGCACCTTCACCTCACCGGTGAGCTTATCCAGCTCGATTTCAACCATGCCGACCATGTACGGCGGCGGTGAAACGGGGGAGGAATGCGTCGCGGTCGATTCCGCGGCGATGGTATTGCCGACCTGCGCCTTGTAGGCGATGTCGGTCAGGGAAACGGTCTGTCCGGTTCCCGGATGACGCACACAGGTACCGGCGAATTCGACTTCCTCTTCCGCACAGCCGAGCATTTCCGACGCAATGGCGCAGATGTTCTTTTTCAGCTCATTGCAGGCTTTCACGACCGCCTGTCCGGTGATATACGTGGTCGACGAAGCGTAGGAGCCGGAGTCATAGGGAGAAACGTCCGTATCCGCGCCGAACACCGCGATGTCATCCACATCGCAGTCCATCAGTTCCGCCGCCATCTGCGCGAGGATCGTGTCACAGCCGGTGCCCATATCCGCCGCGCCAATGATGAGATTGTACGTGCCGTCTTCGCTGAGCTTCAGCGTTGCGGAGCCGACGTCGATGTTGGAGATACAGCTGCCCTGCATCGCCATCGCCACTCCGGCGGTTCTCACCTTGCCGTTACCCATATCGCGCACCTTGGAGCGTTCTTCCCAGTTGAACAGCTGACGACAGTGTTCCATACAGCGGTCAAGCGCACAGGAATTTGCAATTTCGTTGTAGTACGCGGGCATGACCATGCCTTCCTTCAGCATATTCCGGTCGCGGATGACCGACGCATCCATGCCGATCTTTTCCGCCAGTTCGTTCACGATCGATTCGACCGCGAAGATCCCCTGCGTCGCACCGTAGCCGCGGTAAGCTCCCGCCGCCTGATGATTGGTGTAGACCACATCGTAGTGGAAGCGGAAAGCCTCAAGAGAACCGGTGTACAGTGGAATCGCCTTATGTCCGGACAGACCGACGGTCGTGGGACCGTGCTCGCCGTACGCGCCGGTATTCGACAGCGTATAGAGATCCATCACGCGGATCGTGCCGTCGTTCATCGCGCCCATTCTTACAGTAATTTCCATTTCATGACGCGGGGATCCGGCGATCTGCGATTCCTCGCGGGTATAGATGATCTGCGCGGGACGTCCGGTCTTCATGGCGACGAAGGCAGGGTAAACGTCGCAGACCGCCGTCTGCTTTGCACCGAAACCGCCGCCGATCCGGGGCTTTTCCACGCGGATCTTACTCTTGGGAATTCCAAGCGCACGGGAAAGGATCCGTCGGGTATGGAAAACGATCTGCGTGGACGAGATCAGATGCAGACGTCCGTACCGGTCAAACTCCGCATAGGCGGTAAACGGCTCCATCATCGCCTGATTGTAGGCTTTCGTGTGGTACGTACGTTCCAGCACGATGTCGCATTCCGAAAGGATGCCTTCCACATCCCCGTGGGTCTCGTCGGCGCTTGCGACCATATTCCGTTTGGGATCGCCGCCGACCTCACAGGGAGGGAACCAGTCGTCCTCGGGATGCACCAGCACGGGATTGTCCTTTGCGGTGCGGAAGTCAAGGACAGCTTCCAGAACCTGATATTTTACCTTGATGAGATTCATCGCCTTCACCGCCGCCTTTTCGGTTTCGGCGGCGACGATGGCGACCGCATCCCCGGCAAAGCGCACGTGACGGTCAAGGATCAGACGGTCGTACGGAGACGGCTCCGGGAAGGTCTGTCCGGCGATGGCAAACCGTGTCTTCGGAACGTCTTCCCATGTATAGACTGCGACAACGCCGGGAACCTTTTTTGCGATGTCCGTATTGATCTCCTCAACAATGGCATTGGCGTGCGGAGAGCGGAGGATCTTTACAATAAGGGCATCCTTCGGCGAAACGTCATCCGTGTAAACGGGCTTGCCGAGAAGAAGCTGCATGGAGTCCTTCTTGCGGACGGATTTGTTGATCGATTTGTATTCCTTGTGTTCCATGCCTGCCTCCTTATCCCTTCTTTGAATTCAGATAATTGCGGATCCCGCGGAGCTGTCCGTCATATCCGGAACAGCGGCAGAGATTTCCGGCAAGGAACGCGCGGATCTCGTCATCCGTGGGATCGGGATTTTCACGCAGAAGCGCGATGGTGTTCATCACAAATCCCGGATTGCAGAAGCCGCACTGATCCGCTCCCTGATCGGCGATAAAGCCGACAAAATCGGATGCTTCTTCCTGCAGTCCTTCCAGTGTGTAAATTTCATGACCGTCGGCACGGACCGCCAGAGCAGAGCAGGACAGGACGGGCTTTCCGTCCATGAGAACGGTACAGAGACCGCAGTTAGAGGTGTCACAGCCGCGCTTGACGGAAAGACAGCCTTTCTCACGCAGAAAATCGAGCAGAACCGTGTCGCTTTCCACGGATGCGGTAATATTTCTGCCGTTCAGCTTCAGTTTAATTTCCATATTATTCACCTCTCAGTCCCTGCAGGGAACGCTCTGTGAGTACTTTGATCAGATGGGTGCGGTACGCGGCACTTCCGCGCATATTTCCGCCGACCGGCACATTTTCCGCCGCAAATTCCGGAAAATCATCCGCACTTTCCCGACGGAGCAGGACGGCACGTCCCGGACGAGCGCCGATGGATGCGCGGTACTCCCCGTTCATGTGCGAAACGGCGCAGGAGAGCACGGGAAAATCCGTGCGCTGATTCCGGACGGAGGAATAGATGATCCGGCAGGGCGTCTTCTTTACGATCAGCCGGACGAGGATATCTCTGTCCGGTTTCATGTTTGCGAATTCTTCCAGCGGAACGATCCCGCCGCGATACAGCTCCACATAGGAGTCAAGCGCAAGAAAGACCGTCAGCACGTCGGAGAAGCCGAAACGTCCCCAGATGCTTCCGCCCACCGTCGCCATATTGCGGAACTGCACACCGACGATATCCTTCACGGCGTCGGCAACGGCATGACCGGCGTACGCATTCAGTCCCTCATGGACTTCGATATCGCGGAGCGTGACCATCGCGCCGATGGAAAATTCTTCCTCGGTTTCCTCGATCCTGTCAAGTCCGAGATCACACAGGTCGATGGCGGTACCCACACTGCCTCGTCCCAGTCTCGTCCACAGCATACCGCCTATGATGCGGTTTTTCTTATTCTGATTGAGTGTATATGCCTCTTCCAGGCTCTGTGCCCGGACATATTTCTGAATCGTTACCATAACAGACATACCCCTTGTTTTCATACATTTGCTGATTGTATATTATACCATAAGCAATTGACTTTTACAAGAGATTATGCTATAATCCGTTGTAGTTTCAAAAAAACAACGCTTATTCTTCAGGAGAAATACCATGAAAAAAATCCTTTCCGTGATCCTGCTTCTCGCCAATCTGCTTGCCCTTGCCGCCTGCGGCAGTACCGGTGCGGATACCGCCTCCGGAACCGGCGAAGCAGGGGTTCTTTACCCGCTGACCGTGACCGACCAGAGCGGCAGAACGGTCACGATCGAAGAAGAACCGCAGAAACTTGTCAGCGGCTACTATATTTCCACAAGCGCCCTGATCGCTCTTGATCTCGATTCCAGACTTGTCGGTATCGAGGCAAAGGCGGACAAGCGTGCTATCTATTCTCTCAGCGCTCCCGAACTTGTGGAGCTTCCCAATGTGGGCACAGCCAAGGAATTCGACCTTGAAGGCTGTGCGGCGCTGGAGCCGGATCTTGTCATCCTTCCTCTCAAGCTCAAGTCCGCCGCGGATACCCTGACCGAGCTCGGCATCGACGTGATTCTTGTCAATCCCGAAGATCAGGGACTTCTCGAAGAAATGGTAACGCTCATCGGCAGAGCAACCAATACCGAAGCCAAGGCAGACGAGCTCCTTAACTTTATTTCCGCGCAGAGCGACCGTCTCACCGCGGAACTTGCCGATACGACCGATCCCAAGGTCTACCTCGCGGGCAACTCCAGCATGCTTTCCACCGCCGGGGACGCCATGTTCCAGTCGGATATGATCCGCCTTGCAGGCGGTGAAAACGTCGCTGCGGAAATCACGGATACCTACTGGGTGGAAACCAGCTACGAGCAGATTCTCACATGGAACCCCGAATATATCATCCTTGCTTCCGATGCGTCTTATACCGCAGAGGATGTTCTGAACGACGCGAATCTTGCGGACTGCGATGCCGTAAAGAACGGCAATGTTTACCGGATGCCCGCAAAGGCGGAAGCATGGGACAGCCCGGTTCCCAGCGGCATTCTCGGCTCCGTGTGGCTTGCTTCCATTCTCCATCCCGACATCTGCACCGAAGCGGAAGCGGCGGAGATCATCGACAGCTACTACGAAACCTTCTATGATTTCAAGTACAGTGAATAACAAAAGAATCCATTGGATCTGTACGGCGGGCTTTGTCCTTATGATAACGCTCGCCGTTATCAGCTTATCCGTCGGAAAATATCCGCTCAGCCTTGAAAAACTCCTTGCGGGAGACGAGATGCAGCGGCGTGTTTTCTGGATGCTCCGGTTCAGCCGGACGATCGTCGGAGTGATCGGCGGGTTTGCCCTCGGTGCGTCGGGCTTTGTATACCAGACGGTGTTCCGCAATCCGCTGGCATCCCCCGATATCATCGGCGTTTCCTCCGGTGCAAGTGCCGGTGCGGCGGCAGGGATTCTCTTTCTCTCCGGCACTCCTGCGGTAACGCTTTCCGCCTTCCTCGGCGCACTGATTGCCGTGATCCTCGCGCTTGCCTTATCCTCTCTCGATAAAAGCGGTAAAAACAGTTCCATTGTGCTTGCTGGGATCGCGGTGCATTCCCTTGCACAGACCGCGCTGATGGCTCTGAAGCTGACCGCAGACCCGGAGAGGGAACTTGCCTCGATCGAATACTGGATCATGGGAAGTCTGAACGGCATCAGCGGCGATTCCGTCGGTGCAAATCTGAGTCTGTGCATCGTCTGCCTGACCGTGCTTTTTCTTCTGCACCGGCAGGCAGTACTTCTTTCGGCAGACGAAGGGGAAGCCCGGATGCTTGGAGTCAGCGTCGGGAAAATGCGGCTTGCCGTTCTTCTCACAGCGACCCTCACCGTTTCCGCCGTCGTGAGCCTTACAGGACTCATCAGCTTTGTCGGGCTGCTTGCACCCCACGCGGCACGGATGATCACAAAAAGCAACCGGATCGGCACCATGTTCCTCAGCGGCTGTCTCGGCGGTGCGCTTCTCTGCGGAGCCGATATCTTAGCCCGTTCCGCCGCACAGACCGAGCTTCCCGTCAGCATCTTCACCAGTCTTCTCGGCGCACCGTTCCTCATTTTCCTGATCGCACGGAGGAAAAAGACGCTATGAATTTCTTAACAGTCAGAAACCTCAGCGCAGGCTACGGAAAACGGACGATTTTATCAAACGTCAGCTTCTCCATGGAAAAAGGGCATATCCTCGGCGTTTTAGGTGCCAACGGATGCGGAAAGACCACGCTCATCAAATGCCTCTGCGGTATTCTGCCCCACACAGGGGAATGTATGCTCCTCGGAGAACGGCTTGATAGTCTGTCATCAAGGCAGATCGCAAAAAAATGCAGTTATATCCCGCAGAGAAGCGGCATCGGCATTGAGATCTCCGTCCTCGACGTTGTCTTAATGGGCTATAATCCGAGACTCCGTCTGCTCGAGCATCCGGACAGGGAAATGAAGGCGTCCGCCATGGAAATGCTTGCTCTCGTCGGTCTTGAGGGCAGAGAAAACGACGATTATCTCTCCCTCAGCGAGGGACAGAAACAGCTCTGTATCCTTGCGCGTACCTTAGTTTCCGACGCCGATCTGCTCCTTCTCGACGAACCCGAAAGCGCACTCGACTTCCGCTTCCGGTACAAAGCCCTTGCGATCCTGAAACAATGGGTCGGCCGGGAAAACAAGGGTGCGGTCGTTGCCCTTCACGACGGAGCGCTTGCACTCAATTACTGCGACGAACTGCTGCTTCTCTCAAACGGCTCCGTCCTCGGAACGGTATGTCCGAAAACCGATCCGATTGAAAAAACCGAAGAAATGCTGAGCCGGATCTACGGAAGCATCACCGTCCGGAAATGTTTTGACAAACACGGCAGAGAGCATCTGATCATCATCAAGGAGGGAGAGATTTGAAAGCGGTCACGAAAATCGTTATCATCGACGACAACGGCGAAAAATTTTTCGGAGAAGGTCCCGCAAGACTTATGCACGGCATCGAAGAAACCGGATCCCTGCGCGGAGCGGCGATGTCCATGGGAATGGCATACACCAAGGCGCTGAAGCTGATCGGCAATGCGGAAAAAGTCCTTGGATTCCCCCTGACCGAACGTGTGACGGGAGGTATCAAAGGCGGCGGAAGCCGGATCACCCCCAAAGGAAAGGAATGGCTTACCAAATATGAAAACTACCGTGACGCCTGCATGGCTGCCAGCGCCCGACTCTATATGGAATTCTTTCCGGAGCAGCAGTAAACGCCACATCATCCTTACCGGCGGAAGAGGAACGGGAAAGACCACGCTTCTCCGGAAGCTGTTTGACGGGACAGCACTGCACGGGATCCGTACGTATGCCGTCCCCGGAAAGGCGGTATATCTCCGTGAAAACGGCACTGCAAAGGATATTCTCATCGGAGAATTTGACGAAACGCTTCCCGGAACCGAAAACAGAATGCGTCCGGATTTGGAAGCTTTTGTATCCGCCGGCATCCCACTTCTTGAAAAAATTGCGTCATCCGAAGACGAATGGGTCTCCATTGACGAGATCGGCTATCTGGAAACTGCCTGTCCCGAATACTGCACCGCGCTCGAACGTCTGTTTGACAAACGGCGTGTCGCCGCCGTTGTCCGGAAGCAGTCCCTGCCGTTCCTGCAGTCTTTTTGCGGCAGGGAGGACGTCTTCCTCGTCGATCTTGACAAACCCTACGGAAACATCTCCTGCGTCATCATGGCGTCCGGACTCGGAACGCGCTTCGGCGGAAACAAGCTGATGGCGGATTTCCATGGGGAACCGATGATCCTCCGTGCAGTCAGAGCAGCCGAAGGAATCTTTGATAAGCGCATTGTTGTCACCCGTCACGCCGATGTGGAAGCGCTCTGCCGCCGTCACGGCATCGACTGCATCCTCCACAATCTTCCTCACCGGAATGATACGGTCAGACTCGGCATCGAAGCGGCGGGAGATACCGAAGCCTGTGTCTTCTGCCCCGGTGATCAGCCGCTTTTACGGCAGGAGACCGTTGCCGCTCTCGCTCTTTCCGCAAGGAACGCTCCGAAAGACATCTGGCGCGTCCGCTTCGAAGACACACACGGTGCTCCGGTTCTTTTTCCGAAATGGGCATTTGCGGAATTGTCCGCTTTACCTGAAGGGAAAGGCGGCGGATTTATAGTGAAAAAATATCCCGAACGCCTGAAAACCGTAAGTGCCGGGGATCCGTTGGAACTGATGGACGCGGATACCCCGGAGGATCTTGAATTTCTGCGGAATCAGTAAAGCAAAAAGTCGGACTTCAAAGGAAAGTCCGGCTTTTATCACGCGTATATAACAATTTATTCTTCCGCCGAAGAGTCTTCGGTCTTTGCCGTCACCGGCTTGTCCTTCGGAAGGATGATGTTGAGAAGGATCGCAACGAGCGCTGCGGGAACGATCCCGGAGCCGCCGAAGATCAGCTGTACCGCCTGGGGAGTATTCGCAAGGATACCGGTGTTTGCGCCCATACCGTAGCCGACACCGAGAGCAACTGCCACGATGGAGAGGTTTTTGCCGGTAAGAGGTTCCTTGGTGATGAGCTGAACACCGCTGATCACGATGGAAGAGAACATCATTACAGCCGCACCGCCGAGAACAGACTGCGGCATGATGGAAACGATCGCACCGAGCTTCGGGCAGAGACCGCAGAGAATGAGGAAGATCGCGCCCGTGGAAAGAGCAAAGCGGTTGACCACCTTCGTCATCGCAACGAGACCGACGTTCTGGCTGAAGGAGGTATTGGGAAGCACGCCGAAGAGAGCCGCAAAGGAGGAACCGATCCCGTCACAGATAACGCCGCCGGAAAGTTCCTTGTCCGTAGCCTCTCTGCCGAGACCGCCTTCCATAACCCCGGAAATATCGCCGACGGTCTCAACCGCCGTAACGATAAACATGATCATTACGGGAAGAATGGCACGGAGGTCAAACACGGGCTTTACGGGCATGATCTTGGGAAGCTCAAACCATGCGGCATCCGCAACCTTCTGCCAGTTGAGCACCCAGGACTTTGTATATTCCGTGCCGTCCGCTGTCACGCCTGTGGTGGGAAGAATAAAGCCCATGATAAATGCAGCGATGTATCCGCAGACGATTCCGAGAAGGATGGATGAGGAGCTGGTAAACCCCTTGGTTCCATGCTTGAAGAAAAGGATCATGGCAAGAACAAAGAGCGCAAGAAGGAGATTTTCCGCAGAACCGAAGTCCTTTGCGGCATTTCCGCCGCCGAACGAGTTGATGCCTACCGAAATCAGGCTGAGACCGATCGAAAGAACGACGGTACCCGTAACAACGGAAGGGAAGAATTTCCGGAGAGGCTTGATGAAAAATCCGACAACAATTTCGAAAAGACCGCCGATCAGGGAAGCTCCGATAATAGCGCCGTAGGCGAGAATGCCGCCGCCCATGGTCTGGGTGATGCTCTGAAAAACACCGATAAAACCGGAGGATGTCCCCATGATGATCGGAACGTTGCCGCCGACGGGACCGACAGAGAAGAGCTGAAGCAGGGTCACGAGTCCGGCAACCAGCATCGCGTTCTGGAACAGATGGAGCTGAAGCTCCGCAAACTCACCGCCCGCAAGACCGCAGGCACCGGTGATGATGATAAGAGGCGTCAGATTTCCCACGAACATGGCAAGAACGTGCTGCAGTCCGAGAGGGATCGCCTGTCTCAGCGGCATCCTGCCGTTCATCTGAAAAGCATTTGCGGAAAGTTGATTCGAGTTTTTCATGAAAAAATCCTTTCGTGAAATCATAAAAATGTCGCTTTTTTAACTATATCATAACCGATACGCTTTGTAAAGTGAAATCTGTACAATCTTCGCTTTCTCTCAATAAAACTCTTGTAATTTCATCAGAAAATGGTATAATAGACCGCACAGGATGCACCGCATCACAGCAAACCTATTCTATGGAGAGAGCGCGATGTTTAAGAATATATTGATCATGGGCGTCGGCAGAGCCGGAAAAACGACCTTAGCCAAAATGATCGCCGAAAAGTACAGGTACAGCATCATCAGCATCGATGATATTGTGACCGCGATGGGAGCATTTCCCGGACTCGGCATTTCATGGGACGGAGATCACGCAAAAATTGCAGAGCATATGGCACCTTTTCTGACGATCTATCTGAAAGAATTGTCGGAAGGGAGCAAATTTTACGGCGGATGCAAGACGGTCATTGAGGGAACGGACATTGATTTCGAGCGGCTGATCCCTCATATAAACAAGCGCAAATATCACCTCATCGGGCTGACGTACAGCCGGGTAACAAAAGAAGAACTGTTCCGGACGATCCGGAAATACGATACCGAAGACGACTGGTCGTATTATTTGTCCGACGAACAGCTGGAAGCATACTGCGGAGAATGCGTGGAAAGAAACCGGTTCTTCGACGAAAAATTCCGGGAATACGATATCCCGTCCTACGACACGTCAATCGACCGTGAAGCGGTTCTGCATGACATCATGGAACATCTGGAAGACAAATGCGGAAGTAAACCGGAAACAGCAAACGGGTAAGCGGACATATAAAGAAAAGGATAATACGATTCAATATTGTGTCCGTACAGCGGATGGATTCTATGTTCGGCACTATGGCGCGATATTCTGTAAGCGATATGTTTAAATAGAAAACGAAGGGAGAAAGCCATGGCAAACAAGAACACGGCTGCGAACGGTTTCGGCAGTCTGACACTTGAAAAAGGGGTTTACGAAGGCGAATTCCGGAACGGCATGAGAGCCGGATACGGAAAAAGCACTTTTACCCTCAACGGCACGTGTCTGGTCAGCGAAGGGGAATGGACGAACGATACGCTGAACAGCCGCAGCAAAAAACTTTATCTCGTTCTTGCAGACGGCACCATCGTGCCTCATTATGACGACGAAGATTACACTGCACCGGACAGTACGGCAACATGACCTGCGGAAAGGAAACCTGTTTATGCTCAAACGAATACTTTTCATCTTCATACTCACTATACTCACACTTCAGCTCAGTGCGTGTCAAAGCACTTCTGAAAATCCTGACGGAAAGGATACCGGCGCTGACAGCGCCGATGCAAGCGAAACAATGAACGAAAACCAGACCGGCACCTACCTCCGGATCAGCATGGAGGAAGCGGTGACCATGATGCAGGAAGAAAGCGGCTACATCATCCTCGATGTACGCCGTGCCGACGAATTTGCCGGCGGACATATTCCGGGAGCGATCAACGTCGCAAACGAGGATATCGGCACGGCAGAGATCCCGGAACTTCCGGACAAAGATCAGCTGATCATGGTGTACTGCCGAAGCGGACGCCGCAGTAAGGAAGCCTCCGAAAAGCTGGCAGCTCTCGGATACACGAATATCGTGGAGTTCGGCGGAATCCTCGACTGGACGGGAGAGATCTCTGACGGTGAATAAACCTGAGGAAAACACAAAAATGCCTGAATGCCTGCGTTGGTCATGACGCGATGCATTCAGGTATTTTTTACAGAATATTTTGCAGATGATTTTCTGCCGGAATCATGATATAATAGAAAAAAAACGAAACGGGGTGGTCGTTTATGAAACTGACACATACCATTTTATCAAAGCATCCGACCCGGTATCATTCTTTCCCGGATGTCGTAAAAACGCTGTCCGGACGTCTGATCGCCGTTTTCCGGGATGCGGACGGACACGTCGCCAATGAGAGCCGGCTGATGATCACGCACAGCGATGACTGTGGGAAAACATGGTCGGTTCCCACGGTTCTCGATCCGATCTGCGGACATATGCCGCGCATCTCCCTTCTGCCGGACGGTACGGTCGTTATTCTTGATGACGGTGCGCCACCGAATCATCCGCAGGGAAAACTGCCCCATGTCCGGACGCGGCTGTTCCGCTCATCGGACAACGGGGATACTTTCACGGGAAGCATTCTGGATCCCGGTACGAACCGCGATGTTCCCGAATGCCCGACCTTTGCGCCGGACCGGATCCTGCCGCTGTCGGATACCGAATGGATCACGCTCGGACAGGTCCGGCTCGGCAGGATATCGTGTAAGCACAGTTTTGTCAATTTTGTATATCGCACGACCGACGGCGGAAAGACATGGAACGTCGAAGAAATCGCGTCGTGCGATCTGATCCGGAAAGTGACGGAACCGTCCATGACCCGACTTCCCGACGGCAGGATCCTTGCGCTTTACCGGGATAATCAGGCGGGCTCTCCCTCCCTTTGGAATACGGCAGATGCGGACGGTACGAACTGGACACAACTCCGTACCGCACCGTTCTGCGGACAGCGTCCCACGGCTGGCTTCCTTTCGGACGGACGTCTTTTCGTAACCTATCGGAAAACCGACCGTCCGTACGGAACTGCGGCATGGATCGGGACGCCGGAACAGCTTGCCGCCGGAAACAATACCGGAGAATTCATGCTGATGCCGGCAGAGCAGGGGATCGGACTCGGTGACATGGGATACAGCGGATGGGTCGAAACAGAGCCCGGTGTGATCTATGCGGTTTATCATCATGCGGACGAACCGGGACACTCCTATATCCGCGGTGTGAGAATCGGGCTGGACTGACCGCTCACATTCTCAGACAGGGACGTGCGGCAACTTCCCGCATGGTGCGTTCGTAGGTGCCGTCCGAATTCCAGAACATATGCGATGTGACCGCTTCCGGGAACCAGATGCCGTCGTCAAACATCCCTGCCATACCGAGAGCGACCTTACCTTCGGGATCAAGTTCGTGGATGAGCTGCGTCATTTTCTGTGCCGCGCCGCCGTACTGCATCCACTGTCCCTGCAGGAAACGCCAGCGCTGGGCACGGAGCGCCGTATCATGCGCGATCAGACGCGGATGTGCTTCGCCGAGCAGGAACGGGCCGCGCTGATAGACGAACTTGCTCCAGTCAAGGGTGCAGTAGCCCTTGTACAGGATCCCGACCTTCGCGCCGGGACGCATGGAAAGAATAGTGCGGATAAATTCTGCGGTGTTTTCAAAAGCATTTTCACACTGGAAATCCGGTTCGGAATTCAGCGGGAACGCATCGTGATTTTCCCAGATGATCTCCACGCGCGGATCGGTTTTTGCAATATCGTCCGGATGATTCCGCACCGAGTCGGCGTGCAGACCGAACTGGATCTGAAGACCGGGATACCGTGCCAGCAGTTCGGACGCCGTATCGTTGACCAGCTTTACGACCGTTTGGGCAATGGAACGTCCGGCAATTTCGGAATCTCCGCGTTCGGTGAACGACTGGAAATAGATGCCGTCCACACCGAGAGGGGCATATTCCGCTTCAAACCGGTCAAGAACCGACTGTCTGACCGCCGCGAGATAATCGTCATCGATGCTCCTGATATTGCCGCATCCGTCGATCCATCCCCAAGCAAAGCCCCAGATGACACGGATGCCCCATTCATGCGCATATTCGGTGATCTCCCGTGCATTGACGGGGCAGAAGTCATTCCAGATGATCACTTCGTTCAGCTTCAGACGTGCCATATTCCGCAGGAACAGGCGGTAGTCGTTGATCGGATGCCCCCAGGTAAAGATCATGCGGCGCTGTGTCTGCGGTGCGGAACGGTGGATGCTGTCGGGGAGTTCAAAATCCAGCGTTTCGTTGTTGTCGCACATGGGGTAGTGCGAATGCTGGACAAGGTAATGATCGAGAAAATCCACGGCACCGTAATACAGGGAACGGTCGTCCGCACCGGCGATCAGGATCCAGTTGTACGCCGGATCGGACGGATTCTTCATGATGCGGATGCAGTAGCCGTCTTCCGGAACATCTTCCGGACGGATATAGGTGCTGAGAAGTTCGCTTTCTTCGCGGAGCCCGAGGATGATCGCGCATTTTTCGGGAAGCGTACTGCTTTCCCTGCGGCACGGAAGAACATACAGCGTATAGACGCCCGGATCGCGCGTCACACGATAGCCGACTTCGGCGGACAACAGCTGCATGGCTTTTGCCTGCATCCCTTCATAACGGGTGTAGATGATCTCCCATGCGGATTTTTTGTCATAGGTGATTTTTTTCATGATCCTGCCTCCTCATACGGACGTTCCGCAGTCTGTGCGGAAATATTATTTTATAGTATAATTATAGCGGATTTTCATCATTTTTCAAGGTATAACCGCGCAAAAACAGGGGATGCTCCGACTTTTTTCGTTTCCCGGCGGAACTGCCCCCGCACGGATCGTATGTTTGATATTGACTTCCTCCGGATTATGCAGTATAATCAAAGCATAGTACATTTCCGGTGCAAAAACTGTGATTTTTGTATTGCAGACATCGATATCCGACAGCACAATCAAACGATTTCTGAAATTCATTTCGCCTCAGAAAGGGGATAAACCATGATATACCATTGCGAAAAAGAACAGACGCTGACTTTCTCCGTTCTGCCGCCGCTGTATCTGCCGTTCTATAATCAGTGGGGAGCAAACGCATACTATACCTACTCCGCCTTCGATTACGATCCCTTTGAGCTCCGCGCGTCCAGTACCTCGGGTTCCCCCGTTGTGCTTGCCGGGGACAAATTCTTCGGGTTCCTGACCGATCGCGGCGGACGGATCCTCTACGACGGATACGGCAAACTGACCTTTGTCTGCCCGGCAGGACAGTCTCTCTGGGCGGCGGAAGACTGCAATCCCTATGAAGAATGGCGGCGGTACAACGAAACGGTGGTGAAGGATCAGCCGGCATATACCCCGGAATTCTTCTGGGGCGGACTGGAATACTGCACATGGGTGGATCAGAAAAACACCGCCGTGCGTGCGGGAAGCAGCAATATGCAGGAATATCTATGCGAAAATTATGTCTATGATTACATGAACCGCGTGGAAAAGCTCGGACTTCCCAAGGGAAAGCTGACGATCGACGACGGATGGGATCTGCGTTATCCGGCAGACGAAAAGGTCTGGGGGAACTGGGAGATCGACCGCGTCAAATTCCCGCATATGGAACAGCTGGTGAAGGATATGACCGCATCCGGATTTGTTCCGGGGCTGTGGTTTGCACCCTTCACGTTTACGCCGAACTGTATCCTTGCACAGAACCATCCCGAGCTGATCGGTGAAAACTGGAATCAGAATGCGGAAAACTACGATTCCCAGAGCCTGATGTTCATCAGGCCGTCGCCTCTGCTCGAACGGTATTTTACCGAAGTTTATGGATACTATATCGACATGGGATTCCGGAAATTCAAGCTGGATATGTCGTACGGCAACAAGCGTGAGATGAAAGAACTGCTCGCCATGATGTACCGGATCATCAAGAAGCTGAATCCCGCAGTCGAAGTGGAAGCCCATATCCCGGATATTTTCGTTTCAAAATACTGCGATACCGTGCGCATCAATGACGTTTCCTTCGACGACCGCGATCAGTGGCGTGCGGTGACGATGGAACACTATAAAGTCTGCCGGTATTCTGCCCACGACCGGATCCTGAATCTGGACCATATCGGCACGAACACTCCCGACCCGGAAGCCGCACAATATATGATGCACGCACGTCTCCTGCTGGGGCTTGAAAGCGGTTTCCCGTGCGTATCTCTGCTGCCCGACCGTTTTGACGATCCCGCGGTCGCGGAAGAATATGCGGTATTGGTGAAGGACTGGTGCAGAAAACAGAAATAAGACAATGTAAACTCTCCAAAACAGGAGGATAATATGCTGCAATATCAGAATACCGAGCTCCGGATCGGACTGCAGACGGAGGATTTCAAGCTGACATGGGGAACCCGTTCCGTGTCTGCACCGGAGCAGATCGACAATTATCCGAAAGAACTGCGCCTTCCTGCCGGTCGGCGGGACTGGGCCGCCTTTCAGGCTGTCCTCTGGTGCAGGGACGCATGGGCATTGAATACCGGACGTGCGCCGTGGATCTCCCAGAAAGAAAACCGTCCCGTATTCCGTCTGGCGGCAGAATCGCCTTTCCCGACGGAACTTCATCCCGTCGATATGCACACGGACAACGACGGACTGCGGAAAGCCGATGCGATCCTCACGTCCCACGTTCTGGAACTGGACGGAAACCGTGCCTGCTCCGTCTGGGTGGAAATGCAGATCCCGGAGGATACCGTGCCGGGCGAATACACCTGCACGATTTCCCTGTACGGCGGGGAACTGTTCGCGCCGGAAATCAAGCTTGCCTCTCTTCCCGTGACCGTAACCGTGTATGACCGTGTGATGCCGTGTCCCGCAGAACACCGGTTCCATCTGGATCTGTGGCAGCATCTTTCCAACATTGCGCGGAAGCATGAGGTTCCGCTGTGGAGTGATGCCCATTTCACGGTGCTTGAAAATTACGTCCGTTCGCTCGGCGAACTGGGACAGAAGGCAGTCACCCTTGTGGTATCGGAAGTACCGTGGGCAGGGCAGGACTGCCGGATGGAATACCGCATGGCTGCCAACCTGTTTGAATATTCCATCATTCCCGTCACAAAAACCGCGTCCGGATTCGAGTACGATTACCGCCCCATGCAGAGATACATCGATCTGTGCGCGAAGTACGGCATCGACCGGGAGATCTCCCTGTTCGGTCTGGCGAATGTCTGGGACGGCGGAGAATTCGGCGTACTTGCACCGGATCATCCCGACAGGATCAGGATCCGGTATCTCGACGAAGCGGACGGCTGTTACCGGTACATGACGACGGCGGCGGAAATCGATGACTACATCCGTTCTCTGGAACAGTATTTCATCGCCACCGGGCAGATCGGCAAAGTCCGCCTCGCCGCGGATGAACCCGGCGATATGGAAGCCTACCGCAGAACGCTCGATCATCTGAAGACCGTAGCACCCGCATTCCGGTGCAAGGCGGCGCTGAATCACGCTTCCTTCATCCGCGAGTTCCAGAATGAAGTGGACGACTATGTCCCCTATATCGGAACGATGGCGGACGAATTCGACGTCATGCAGGAATATCAGAAGACCCTGACGGGGAAGCGGTTCCTGTGGTACGTGTGCTGCGGGCCCGCATATCCCAATACCTTCCTCGGAAGCCGTCTGACCGAAAGTTACTTTATCGGGATCCTGACGTCCTATCTGAAGCTGGACGGATTCCTGCGCTGGGACTATACGGTGTGGCCCGATGATCCGCGGACGGATATCCGCTACAGCAATTGGGCGGCCGGAGATACCAATTTCGTCTATCCGGCGGCAAACGGCGCACCGCTTCTGAGCCTGCGCTACAAGGCGCTGAAGCGCGGGATCCAGTTCTATGAGCTTCTGGAACAGCTCCGCGCGTCGGGAGATACCGGAAGCCTTGCCGAAGCGTTCGATATGGTCGTCAGAGAAAAGGACGTCCGGGAATATTACAGAACGTATCACCGTCTGACTGACCTCTGCTCTGTGGAGTATGCGGACTATCTCGGACTGAAACGATATCTTCTCGAAAAACTGACCGGAAAGTGATCCGCAAAACCCCAAAAGACAAATACCCCCTGCCGTTTTTCAGACCCGGCAGGGGGTATATTGCTGTAAATGCAGATTTTTCACGGGATATAAATGCGGTTCATTTCAACGATCTGTCCGTCTTCCGTGCGGACCGTCGTATTGTACGGGGTAAAGTTATAATCGGTAACTGCACCGACTAAAAAATCGCCGGGGTAGAGAATAACTTCGCCCTTTTCCGGATCAATGAAGTCAGTGCCACGGAAGTCGGCGGAAACACGGATCGTGGCTTCACCGATCTCGTACCAGTTTTTAGCATCGTCAAATTCTGACTCAAAGTAAATGCCGCAGT
The DNA here is from genome assembly GCA_017547755.1 of Clostridia bacterium. Lineage (GTDB taxonomy): Bacteria > Bacillota > Clostridia > Oscillospirales > CAG-272 > UMGS1696. The sequence goes on from JAFYOX010000056.1 coordinate 23,810, forward strand.
TGTCCGTAACCAGATCAAATCCGCCGTTTTCAAGCCCGCCGTTGATGCAAATCATCCCGGAATCGGTCTTATCCATGGACGTCACTCTTACTTCTCCGGAGTATCTGACGATGGTATCGCCGAGCTGAAGCATTGCGATATCGACCATGTCATACCTGTCGTAGGTGTAGATCTTCAGATCCATCTGCATACGTCCCTGATCATCCACATATGCGCCGCCTTCGTTCAGCGAGACCGAAAGAATAGCGTCCGACAGATTGTCCATCGTGGTATCGGGAAGCGGATGGATCGTGCGGGCGTTTTCCGGAGGAATGACTTCCGCCGTATCGCTATTCACAGCGTCGGCAGAGATCATATTGCCGGCAGGTTCTGTGATTCCGCTGTTCTCCGGCTGTGCATCCGTGCATCCGGCAAGCAGAAGGCATACTATAGTGGTAATTACAAAGATTTTTTTCATTGGCATCAGATTCCTTTTTTGTTTTTGTGATATCCATATTATATACGATACCGCGTTACAAATGTGTTACATGCTGTTTTTTATACAGCGGCTGCTTCCTCCATAAAATAGCGGAACGCATCTTCACCAATGGTATAGTCTTTATAATCGATCCACCTGCCGCGTCTGCCGCAGTTGTAGAGGAATCCTCTCCGGAGGATATCGTCCTTCTCCGGATGATTTTCCGCATATTCGAGGATCTTCCTGTAGCAGTAGAGCGTTGCACGCACATCCTCCAGAGAATCATGCGCATTGAACTCATACCCGAAATGCTTCGCGGCGGCGGTCAGTCTCTGCCAGCGTTCGACGCCGATACAGGCGGGAAACATCAGCATCGGGTCCGGTCCCCATACCACGTTCCGGATCAGCTGCGTACCGCCCGGATTTCCCAGCTTCCGATCATAGCCCCATAAAAATTTCAGTTCAAACTTGATGTTGTAAGCGATAACGACCCTGGACTTGTACAGAATTTCCTTTACCGCAGGGAAGATGTCCGCAAAAGTGGGCTGATCCTTCACCATTTCCGGAGAAATGCCGTGGATCGCCTGTGCTTCCGGCCATGCTGTCAGCCGCTGCGGTCTGCAGAGCGTATTGAGAAGGATGTTCCCATCCTGATCGATGATCGAAACGGAAAGAATTTCATCATGCTCTTCACAGTCGAGCGGATTTTTTATGCCGGTGGTCTCAAAATCGATCACCGCGACGTCATATTCGCAGTTTTCCAGACGCAGCTGTTCCGCCGCTCTCCATGAAGCATAGGCTTCCTCTGCCATCGTTTCTGTATTCGGAAAGTTTTCTTTTGTCATACAGGCAGTCTCCTGTCCTTAAATTTTCTGATATTCCCAGAGAGCAACCGAGCGGATCGGCTGCCGGAAGGTGATCTGGGTACCTTCCTGGACAAATTCTTCGCCGGTTCTCATATTTGTGAACCGATACGTTCCTTCTCTCAGCTTCGCGGAAACCGTCTTTGATTCCTCCGGAGCTCCGTTGTTGCGGATGACTTCGAAGATCCCGTGTTCCTTTTCGGGTTCATCGAACTGCCATACGGTCCACTTGAAGCGGCTCTTATGATAGGGAGTCAGCGCGTAGAAATCCGCAGTACAGAGAACCGGCGCGGTACGGTAGAAAAGATCCGCATATTCCCGTGCCAGTGCGAAATCCTCTTCGGTTTTGGAATCGAGGATCACGGATGCGAAATTCAGCGCGGGTGCGAAGGAAGCGAGCACGTTGAATTCGTCGGCTGCAGTGATGTCCATCATCGGACCGTCGCCTTCGTAGGATCCGTCCGCGCGTTCCCACGACCAGCCGAAGCCGCGGAAGTAGGGGATCCAGGTATAGAGCGTCTGCATGAAGGACTGCTGTACGGGGTGTTCGCCGTAGCCGTAGTCGGTTTCATGCAGAGGAACGGAGCGGCGCATGGTTTCGATGTCGTTCCGTCTGCCGCCCGATGCGCAGGAGTCGATCAGAAGGTCGGGGAAGCGTTCTTTCAGCGCATCCCAGAACCGGAGATAGCCCTGAACATAGAGGTTTTCCGTTGCTCCGCGGCGGTCTGCGGCATCGGCTTCCTGCCAGATGGGATGCGGACAGAAATTATAGTCCTGCCGGTAGATCTTGATGTGGGATTCTTCGATCACATCGCCGATCTTTTTGATCAGATAGTCACAGCAGTCTTTCTGAGAAAGATCAAGCATTTTGACGTACGGATCGTTCTTTGCGGAAATGATCCATTCGGGATGCTCCGCCAGAACCTTGGATTTTGCGGTGACACGTTCGGCTTCAAACCAGACGAGGAAATCGATGCCGTTTTTCTCACATTCCTCACCGATCGGTGCAAGACCGCGCGGGAACCGTTCGGTATCGCAGGTCCAGTCGCCGACCGTTCCCCACCAGTCGTCGTGTCCGTTGTCGTTCTTGGAATAGTACCATCCGGCGTCAAGCCACCAGAGATTGATGTCGATCCCGTGTTCCTTTGCAAGGCGGATGTGTTCGAGCTGATTTTCTTCGGTCGCATGCGTGAATTCGATGGTTCCGGGAGGTGCGTATGCCCCCTGAAGAAGCGGCTTTGCGGTTCCGACGTGCTTGAGATACCATCTTCTCCAGACATTGATGCCGTGCTCGAGCGTTCCTTCAAAGGAAACCACGACGATCAGCGGTGTGCGGATGGTTTCTCCCGGAAGGATGGAAATATTGAAATCCTCCGCGCTTTCCTGCTGTGCCGCCCAGTACCGGATGCCGCCTTCCACCTTCTTGAAAAGCGATTCCCATTTTCCCGGCCAGCCGATGGCGATGTTGTGTCCGTGACCGTCGAACGTAAGGCGCTGATAAGGGAACGCCCGGTCACAGCTTCGGCCGCCGAAGGGAGACTGCCGCAGTTCGTAGCCGTAGGAAAGGATCGTTTCCGCGGTGGAATAGCCGTCCCGGGAGCAGTAGTCACCGTTGCAGGTGTAGACCCTGTCGTTTTCGCCTTCAAAGACGGTGTGGATGGCATAGACATGGCGAAGGACCGGGGATTTTTCCGTTCCTCTGTTCGTGAAGTAAACGGTCCATTCCGATGCGTCAAAATCATCATAAGCGACGCATTCCGCACGGACTTCCACTTCGCCGATGAGGGCAGTGTAGGTAATATGCGTACCGTTCTGCTCCGTCAGGGTATTTTCCGGCATACCGCGGTATGTGGTTCCTCCGAGTTCAAACGAGACCGGAAGGGACTGCGGATCAAGTACAAATTTTCTCATGGTTTTCCTCCGTAAAGCTCAGGTGTGGGTCGTAAAGGCTGTCAGTATTACATTTATTATACCATAGATCCCGGATCCGCACAATACTCCGCGCGGCAATTTCATCTTCATATAAAATAACGGGAATATAACTTGATACCGCAGAGATATCGTGATATAATGACAGCATACCGCAGTTTCCGCAGAAACACGCTTTGAATTTCTGAATCTGTATCAATAACAATATGGAGTATGCCTATGTCTGACAATAAATTTTATCTTGTGAAAGACGGCAGAAGCGCCTGCAGCTTTGTTTATTCGGAATATCCGTATCCCTATGACGTCTATAGAGATGTCACACCGCCGGAGCCGGTGAAAAATATATCCTCCCGACTGTTCATTTATCTGAACAAAACCCTGTTGAACGGAATTTGTCAAGAGACCGGAGTATGGCCGCCTCTGGTGACGGAAGATGAGGGAAAAGATCTGACGGGGAACAAAGTGTACGTCGGCCGATGCTTCACGACCGATCTCTCCGGGCTCGGCGAAGCGAATGCGTACCAGTATGTCATCATCCGTCACGGAAATACAGCAGTGACGCTCGCCCATACCTACGGCGGATATCGTGCCGCTGCAGAGAAGATCCACGCGTGCGTACGGTATTCGGAAGACAAAAAAGATGCATGGCTGGACGAAGAAGCGTTCGGGACTTTCAGCCGTGATCTGCCGCCGGTACGGCATGCCTTCCCGCAATTCACAATATCCTTTTACGGTTCTCCGTACAATCGTGCTCCCCGTGAGGATGAAAAAACCTTCCGCGGGATCGTGGATTTCGGTACGGACGAAGTGCCGCTGAACGCAAACTGGCACGATCCGGAGGATACGGCAAAGCTCCGCAGACTCATCGAACGGTTTTATGCCGAAGGGATCACCACCCGTCTGTACGGTGCCGCCCATCCCGGAGACTGCGATCCGCTGGAGCATCCGGAAAAAGCGGAAGAATATGAACAGGAGATCCGCGGTCTGGTGGAAACGTTCGGCGATCTGGAAGGGATCTCCCAGTGGGGCTATTGGGATGAGCCGGAAGCATGGCATTTCAATCTCTGTTCCTTTGCACGCACCTGCTTCCGCAAATACGATCCGAAAAAACGTCCGGTATATATCAATCTCGGTCCCAGAGCACACTCTTTCGGTGTACAGACCTTTTACAGTGAATTTTCAAGACTGGTCCATCCCGATTACTACTGTTTTGACCGGTATCCCTTTTTCATGACGGAAAAGGGTGCGGAAATGACCGACCTGTATTTCTATTCCAACTTCGAACTCCAGCGTGCGTTTGCCGTCGATGACGGCGTTGACCACGGCGCGATCCTTGCCGGCATCAAAGTGGGGGCAGATCCGGCGAGATCGGACATCACACCGCATTTCATGCGCTGGCAGACCAATCTGCTGGCCGCGTACGGCTGCCGGTACATCGAATATTATGTCTATTACCATGTCCATGACTACACGATCCTCGGCGAAAATAATGAGCCGACATGGCGCTGGGATCTGTGCAGAGAAACGACAGGATATCTGAAATCTGTATTTTCACTGCTCGATGATCACCGACTGGAGGCGGTATTCCATCTGCCGAAACCGGACGGAACTTACGATCTGGATGTGATCCCCTATTACGGCTGGCGCGGTCTCGGGAATATCGCGGGATGCGACGCCATTCTGAGTTTCTATGACGAAGGGATCCTCGTCGTGACGGACAAGCGCGCGGATGTGTTTGACGGCGGCGATCATGATCTTCTGATCCCCGGTTTTGCAGGAACCGAATGGTTTGACCCGGAACAGCGGAAATTCATCCCCATCTGTGACTGTCCCGCCGCGGAAATGACGGAAGAAGGCTTCCGGCTGCACCTGACACTGGCAAGTCAGTATATTTTCAGATAACCTGATACAAGTGAAAAAAATCTCCTCGGACAACAAAAATCCGAGGAGATTTTTCTATTGATTACAGCGTGATCCTATACATCCGGCGGGTTTCTCCGGCTTTCATGAATTCCCCGAAGCCGTCGTAAATATCCTCCGTATCAGCGAGGACAAACGGGACGGCACAGCGGGTATGTACATCGATGAAGCCGTCGCCGGACGTAACGTCCGGTTCGTCGGTTCCGAATGCCATATCGGCATACCGGTGCATGGGAGGCAGGGCAAAGGCACGGTCATTGCCGCGTCCGGTCGATACATCCGCAAGCAGTACGGTTTCCCGATCCATGGAGATCGCGGGAACGGACAGAACCGCGCCGGTCACTCCGGCAGGCTGACATACGGGGATCTCTGTAACGTGATCCTCTTCGCCTGTGACAAGATTGTAACGGTACAGCCGCAGATGTCCTTCCGCCGTTTCGCCGGTGCCGTTGTGGCTCAGATAGACTACGGTATTTCCGTCTTCGTTTGGAACGATGGAAGCGATCACCGGCTTCGCACACCGGCGGAAAGCATAATACCCCGGTTTCGGCATGGTGTAATAGTCCGCGATCGACCATCCGTTTGCTGCGGGCCAGCAGTCGTTCCACATCCAGAACAGGATCCCGGACGAATACCACGCATTCCGGCGGAACAGTTCCATTGCCAGCCGGATCCATTCGCAGTGAAGGAACTGCATTTTCTTCACACGGTCGGCGCCGCTTTTATATTCTCCGAAAATGCCTTTTGTCAGACGATCCACATACCCGTACAGCGTAATGCTTCCGAGTCCGGGATTGTTCTTCGTGTGATATTCGCTCATGGAGGTATCATCCCCGAAAATATCTTCGTCGGTCAGGAACCGCCGCAGAGACGATACAAACGGCATCCCAATGGCAGGCTGTTCGGCAGTGAACCGGTCGAGATAATGATCAAAGTATTCCCGGTATCCGCTCCATCCCTGTTCGGATTCCGTGATCCCGGCGGCAAGATTTGCATCCGCAGTCCGTACCCATCCGAAGAAATTCCCGAGGAACTGCGTATTGTGGGACGTGCCGCGTACACCGGAAGCGTAGGGAACGCCGCCGTAAGGAGAAGACGGAAGGAACCGGCGTTCGGGGTCAAGCTCGGCAAGAACCGGTCCGATGGCTTCCAGAGCGGCTTTTCTGCCGTTGTAATCCATACGGTTTTCGTCGCCTGCCACGGCGTTTTCGTTGTCGCCCGACCACCATACCAGCGAAGGATGGTTCCGCAGGGCAAGTGCGGCTGTCCGGGCTTCGTTTCTCAGATGATCCAGAAGTTCGTCTTCCGGATAGGAACCGCATGCCATCAGGAAATCCTGCGTCACAAGGATCCCCGCTTCGTCGCAGGCGGTATAGAACGCATCGTTTTCAAAAATACCGCCGCCCCAGACGCGGAGCATCGTCACGCCGGCGTTTTTGGCAAGTGCCACGAGTCTGCGGATCTTTTCCGGCGTTTCCGCGGAAGGGAAGGGTTCGCAGGGTACCCAGTTGGCACCCTGACAGAAGATCTCCGTGCCGTTGATGAGCAGACAGAACCGGGAGGAACCTTCGTTCCGGTCCCATTCGATCAGATGATCGTACTTCTTCAGTTGTTTCGCCTTTTCTGCCCATGCGGAACCCGGTGCATCCTCCGTTTCCAGAAGGATCACCGTCCGGATTCCGAAGGACTGGTTTTTGCTGGAAATCAATGTCCCATCGGCACCGTAAACTTCACAGGTCAGCGTGTACAGCGGCTGTTCGCCGTATCCTACCGGATACCACAGCTTCGCATCGGGAATATCGACTGTTTCGTCGATGTCCGCGCTGTGCGGATCGGTCGTCGGAAGGATCCGCCGCTTTTTGCTCCAGACCACATTCCCGTCCGGACCGGCGATGGAAAGATGCGCCCGGCCGTTTCCGGTGATATCAAGGAAATGCAGGGAAAGTGCAACCTGTGCGCCGAAGGGATTCACGTTTTTCGTCCGGATATAGATGCCCTCATTGCCGGTTCCGAGCCGGTCGTGCGCCAGCGTGTCTCCGGTCCCGCAGACCAGTTCCACCGGACGCCAGATTCCCATGGTCACGAAGCGTCCGACCCAGTCCCAGCCGTACGTACACTGGATCCGGCGGGTATACAGACGTTCCGAGGTAAAGGCGGCACTGCGTCCGGGACGGCCTTCCACCTCGCGCACCGGGGAACGGAATTCGACGGTGATCGTGTTTTCTCCGGGCTTCAGGATGCCGGAAAGAGCAAACCGCCACGGGATGAACATATTGTCGGTTTCCCCGAGCTTCACACCGTTGACGGAGACTGTGCTGTAGCAGTCCAGTCCGTGGAACAGAAGCGCCGCGTTTTCCGGGATCTCCTCTAAGTCAAAGATGCCGGTGCAGGTCACATCGCAGTTCTCGATCCACTGACAGCTTTCCGCGTTGTCGCGCCGGAAGAGGTCACCGAGGATCCCGGCTTTCTGAAGGTCGGTATGAATGCACCCGGGAACTTCGGCGGGAACGGTATAGTCATAGACGCCGTCGGGCGAAACGATCCGGGAAGTCCATGTAATATCGGTAAGCATGATATTCTCCTCTCATGCAGGAATTATTTTCCGGAAGTTCATCTCCGGATCACGCTTTGTATTCGCGGATCTGCACGGATACGCCGTCGGGATCGTAGACGTAGAAATATTTTGCGGTGGGTTCGGGATTGCGTACCGGCGAGGGATTCAGACCGGCTTCCACGGCATAAGCATGCACCGCTTCGACGTCTTCGGAGGCAAAGCAGAGGAACATCCCCTTACCTTCGAAATTCTGTCCTTCGGGCATGGCAATGAGTTCGATCTCGGTCTCGCCTTCCGCATTCTGAAGATAGGCGACATTGCCGCCGTTTGCGGAGAACTGCTTGGCGATCTGCAGTCCGGTGAGGGTGGTGTAGAAGCGGAGCGATGCTTCAAAGTCACGGACTCTGAGAGAAATGTGATGGAATTTCATGGAAATACCTCTTTTCTGTTTGATTTTAATGTATTCCGGATTGGAAAACCGGAGCTGATTGATCCCATTATACCGCATAATTGTGAAAATTTCCACCCCAAATTACGGAGACCGGCGGATCCGGCGATCCTGTACTTGCAGGATGACGGGTTTTGCGGTATAATAGCGGCAGAAGGATGAATGATCACAACAGGAGGATATCAATGAACCACATTATTTCTCTTAACGGAAGCTGGAACATCGACTGGCTGTGCGGCGAACCGTATACCGCAGAGCGTGAACCGGAGATCCGCCCGGGATCGGATTCGGTCACATCCTGTCCCGTTCCCGGCTACTGGGAGGATATGACCGACCTCTTCCGCACCACAGCTCTGCATACCAGACTGAAATGGAATCCTCTGTATACCTTACAGCGGTATCCGCAGGCAGGATATGTCCCCGATATGGCACTGCCGGATCCGTTCGGATGCCTTGTATATCAGCGTACTGTGGAGCTGGATGAGAACCCGCCGTACGAGACCGAACTATTTATCGGCGGCGCACAGAATACCGTCTCCGCATGGATCAACGGCGTATATCTGGGACGGCATGAGGGCTATTCCGCGCCATTTGCTTTTGCCGTTCCGGCGGATGCGCTGAGAACCGGCGGAAACCGGATCACGCTTGCCGTGTCCAATCACCGGCTCGCCGGGTATATGGGACGTCCCGTGTCCGGGCTGACCTCCCGTGCGGCAAACGAATGTACCGGCGGCATCTGGGGCGATGTACAGCTGTGCCGGTATCCGGACGGTCTGCGGACTCCGTATGTTACCACAGCGGATGACTGCACCGGTTTCACGGTGCACTGCAGTCGGACGAAAACGGACAAAACCGTCCGCATTCTGGACGGCGGCAGATGTGTCCGAAGCATCGTGATCCCGGCGGATGCGGAGGAAGCCGTGTTCTCTGCGGAAGGATTGACCTTCTGGTCGCCGGATAGCCCGAAGCTCTATACGGCGGAGGTTTCCACGGAACATCAGACGATGTCCGCACGGTTCGGGATCCGCCATCTGACGGTGCGCGGAACAAAGCTGTATCTCAACGGGGAACCGTACTTCTTCCGCGGGACCTGCGAGCACTGCTATCAGCCCGTGACGGTCCATCCGACCCGGGAGAAGGGTTACTACCGCATGGTGATCCGGAAACTGAAGGAACTGGGATTCAACTCCATCCGCTTCCACACGTGGGTTCCGCCGGAAGAATATATGGAAGCCGCGGACGAGCTCGGCATGGTTCTCGAGATCGAATCCCCCAACAATACTGCATACGAAGAATGGCGTGAGATCGTCCGTTTCTGCCGTGGACACGCGTCGGTGAATATCTATTCCACCGGGAACGAACTTCAGATCGACGCGGATTACGAAAAGCATCTGGAAGCCTGCGCCGGACTGATCCACAGCGGCACGGACTCCCTGTTCTCGCCCATGTCCGCTATGCGCGGGATCGAGTACCACTTCACGGATGCCGACGGGACGACGGACATCCCGTTTCGGTACAATCCCGCCAGACTCGGAAATGTCGGAAAATACTGCGACGTCTACAACAGTTATTCCAACGCGCTGACCAGTTATTCTTCCGCGTCCGGTACGCAGAAGGTGCTGGATGAACGCAACGCCGTCTACGGAAAGCCCCTTCTGTCCCACGAGATCAGCATCCACGGTACGTGGATCGACCTGTCTCTGGAGGAACGGTACCGCGGTACGCGCATCGGCGACACGGAATTCATGTCCTCCGTCCGCCGTCATCTGGCGGAAAAAGGACTTCTGGAACGATCCAATCTGTACTACCGTAATTCCTGTGCATGGCAGCAGATCCTGCGGAAGCACTGCTTTGAAACGGTGCGCCGCTGTAAGACCTTTGCCGGATACGATTTCCTCGGGGACATCGATACCCACTGGCATACGTTCGGCTACTGCGTGCGAATGATGAATGAGTTCTACGAGCTGAAGCCGGGCGAAACCGTGGAAAACGTGCGCCGATACAACAGCGATACGGTTCTTCTTGCCGATCTGCCGGGATCCGTCAATTATTCCGCCGGAGAAACGGCGGAGATCCCCGTGCTGGTATCCCATTACGGCAGAGAGATCCCGAAGGCGTCCCTGCATCTGCGGATCACCGGAGAGGGAAGAGTGCTTTACCGGAAGGAACTGCGGCTCGGCGAGATCCCGCGCGGAGAAGTCACGGAACTGTATAAGATCGCCTTCCGGATGCCGAAATGCGACAAACCGATGGCACTGACCCTGACCGCACAGCTTTCCGGCGGTGATACCGACTGCGAAAACCGGTGGGAACTGTATGTTTTCCCGAAAAACGCCGCGCCGAAAGCGAAAACGCTGAAAGAAAAGAACGTCCTTGTCACCGGAAACTGCGGCGGCACGGCGCTGTGGAACGCTCTGTGCGAAGGAAAAAACGTCATTCTGTTCGGGACAGGTCCTTTTGCTTCCGCGGAGGTGAACTGGCAGATCGCTCTTGCCGGACGGACGAACGGGCATCTGGCAACGGTGATCGCGGATCATCCGCTGACAGAAGATTTCCCGCATAACGGATACTGCGGCAGACAGTTCGAGCATCTGATGTACGGCAGCCGCTCTGTGGTGCTGGATGTGAAAGGACAGCCGCACGAACCCATTCTGGACATCGCATCCGCCTATAAAAACGCACAGAAGGAAGCCATGCTCGCGGAATACCGGGCAGGCAGGGGACGCCTGCTGATCTGCACGCTGAGCCTGCCGGAGACCGATCCGGCGGCGCGCTGGCTGAAGAACCGGATCCTTGAATATGCGGCAGGAGAGGATTTCGAGCCTGCGCAGGAGCTGTCGGAAACGCAGTTTGCCGCGCTCTGCAGGGTCTCTCCGGTGAAGACGGCAAAGAATGCCAATGAGGCTATGAACAAAAATGACATTACCATGTGAGGACATGAGTTTATGCCCGGATTTTACAGACAGCCAGAGGGAATTGACAAATGACGAAGTTTAAAGACAGAATATTGAAAAGCTCCTATTTGCAGGCGGCGGGGATTCTCTTGCTGATCGCGCTTGCCGCACTGCTCCTGCTGTTCAACAATCTCAACAGCATGCAGGCGACCAGCGCCCTGATCTCCCAGATCCGGTTTTACGGCGACTACCGGATCGGGGACGGTCCGTGGCAGGAGATCACGGAAGGGGAACATATCCCCGCCAATCAGGGGGATGTGACTCTGCGCGGCAATTTTCATATGCTGACGCCGGACGGCGAGTACGTCGGCATCTACCGCGGGGAGATTCCCGTTGCGTTCTATATCAATCACATCGCTATAACGATCCTTGAAGAAGGAAACGAGCCGTACATCCTCGATATGGAGAATCCGCTGTACGGCAGTTCCGCCTGCGGCGTGAGCTGGTATGCCTGTCTGCTGTCCGGCGAACCCGAAGAAACGGTCGAGATTATGATCCGGAATCCGCACCGTTTCGGGAACGAAAACGCGATCGACGAAATGCTGTCCGGTCTGTCACTCTGGGCAGGGATCGATTTTGAAAGAGACATCATGGAAAGCGGTCAGTACCAGCGGAATATCGGACTGTTTTTTGTGATCGTCGCGTTCGTTCTGCTCGGCTCCGCACTGTTTTCCGCACTGCTCCATATTCCGAACAGCCGGATCATCGGACTGTTCGGCGCGGCGATCCTTTCTGCCGGGATCTATCTGGCGTACAGCGTTCCCGGCATATCCTTCTGGAGCGAACATATTGCCGGGAATACGAGCATCCTCGGGTTTTCCATGATGTTCTATATGCTGTTCGTATCGGCGATCATCCTCTGTTCGCTGAAGAAAACCCGGCGGATCGGCTGCATTGCGGCTGTCCTGTCCGGGATCACGGACGGGCTGTATTTTCTCCTGCCCGTGCTGACGGGTATGTATTTCTATGACACATGGCTTCCGTGGGTGATCACGCAAAGTGCGTCAAATATCGTACTGCTGATCTGTCTGGCGGCGGAATTCCGGACATCCGGCAGAAAGGAACGCCTGCAGAACATCGGACTGGCACTTATTGCCATTGCCTTTGAAGCGGATGTGATCGCGACCGCATCCGGCTTCTGGCAGGGCGGACTTGTTTCCAAGTATGTATTTTACGTCATGTTCCTTGCCGCGCTGTTCGTGGTGCTTCGCCTGATGCCGGAAAGCATCAATGCCGCGTTCAGGGCACAGGAACTGGAACTGCAGAGAAGCCGTCTTCTTGCGGAAAAAAACATGATGGAGGCGGAACTGAAGGACAGCCGGATCGCCCTTATGCTTTCGCAGATCCGACCGCACTTTATCTACAACACGCTCGGAACGATTGAGCGGATGTGCCTCAAAGACCCGCAGAAGGCGTTTGAGCTTGTGCGGAATTTCAGCCTGTATCTCCGGGGCAATTTCGGCGAGCTTGACAGCGTGACGCCGATCCGTTTTGCCGAGGAGCTGAAGCATATTGAATATTACGTCAACATCGAAAAAGTCCGTTTCCCGGATATGAACATTGCATATGACGTGAACATCACCGAGTTCGTTCTTCCGGCATTGTCCGTACAGCCGCTTGTGGAAAATGCGATCAGGCACGGTCTTATGCGGCTGGAGAGCGGCGGAACGGTCGTGATCCGTTCCTATGAAACAGCAGAGCACTACTGCGTCGAGGTAAAGGACGACGGCGCGGGATTTGATCCGTCAGCTCCCATGGACGAAAAAAAGCACGTGGGACTGCGGAACATCCGCGGAAGACTGAGCGCAATGGTGAACGGTGAACTGTTTATCGAAAGCAGACCGGGCGGCGGCACCAGAGCCGTAATAATGATTCCGAAGGAGATGACCGAATGAAAGCGATCACAGTGGATGATGAAATCCATATGCTGGAAACCCTGCAGGAAGCCGTATGCGCGTCTTCCGACATCGAGTATGCGGAAGCGTTTACCTCCTGTTCCGCCGCACTTGCATACGCCGCGGAACATCCTGTGGATATAGCTTTCCTTGATATCCATATGCGCGGGATCGGCGGTCTCGAACTTGCCGAAAAGCTGATGGAGCTTCATCCCCGATGCCGGATCATCTTCTGTACGGGGTATGAAGAATATGCCGTATCGGCATTTCAGCTTCATGTGTCCGGCTATCTGATGAAGCCGATCACCGCGGAAGCGGTGCAGACGGAGATCGACCACATCAAGGGTGTCCGGACGACGGAAAAACTGCTCACCATCCGGTGCTTCGGGAATTTCGAGGTGTTCTGCGGCGGGAAAGTCCTTCCTTTCCGCCGGAAGAAAACCAAGGAACTGCTCGCTGTCCTGACCGACCGCAGCGGTGCGGGGATGACGGCAAAGGAGATCTGTGCGGTCCTGTTTCCGGAGGATACGGACGGGATAAAGAATACGGCGTACCTGCGGCAGCTTGTACTCGACCTCAGGAACACGCTGAAAACCGTCCGCGCGGAGGATGTCCTGAAGCATGAAACGCCGTATTACCGGATCGACACCGACCGGATCCGATGCGATTACCTCAGTTTTCTGGAAAACGGCAAGCCGGAGTTTTTCGGCGAATACATGACGCAGTACAGCTGGGCGGAGGAAACCTGCGCAATGCTCCAGTTCCGTAAATGAGGAAAAAACGCAGGATACGATTCCGCCGTTTTCATATGCTGCCGGAATTGTCAATCTCCCGCCGATTTTCTTGACAAGCGGCAATATCTGTGCTAACATTAAGAAAATATTATCCGCTGCCGCGCAAACGAAAGGGATGTCTATGAATTACCTGCATGATCTGAATATCTTCCGCTTCCGGAAAGGCTACGTATACGAATGGGATAATTTACCTGTTCCCATGCGTGAGGCAAAGGTTTTCCTGAAGCTGATCGAAGCATACCCCGTACACATCGAGCCGGACGACCTGTTCGCCGGATGGTACGGATTCAAAACCGAAGAGGAAATGACGGCGGCATACCCTCCGGAGCCGGAAGGTGCGCTCGAAAAACTGCCGCATAAACAGGAAGGCTTCCCGACACTTCCCGATATCGGCGCTCTGCGGGCGCACGGCTTCCATCCGGGGAGCTATGACACCGCGCATCATGAAAACGATTACCGCGCGATCCTGTCCGGCGGTATGAATCAGTATAAGACGAGAATTTCGGAAGAACTCCGGAATCCGGAAAACAGCGAAGAGAAGAATGTGTTCCTGGAAGCCATGCTGGAATCGCTGAAGGGCGTTGAGATGCTCTCGTATAAGTTCGCGGAGCTCGCAAAGACCATGGCGGAACAGGCAGAGGACGCCAAAGACCGGGAACGTCTTCTCCGGATCGAAGCCGCGTGCCGCAAGGTTCCGATGGAACCGCCGGAAGACTTCTTTGAAGCGGTGCAGGCGGCATATCTGGTGCGGATCCTGACATCCATCTCCTATGTCTGCTGTGTTTCCGTATCGTTCGGGAATTTCGACCGGTATATGTACCCGTATTATCTGGCTTCGAAGGAAAAGGGTGTCAGTGACGACGAGATCCTTGCGATCCTTCTTCAGCTTTACCGCATTCTGGACAATTACGGCGGAAACGACTGCGCGATCAGCGTCGGCGGTGTCGACGAAAACGACCGGGACGCGACCAACGAACTGTCCTTTCTGATGATCCGGGCGGAAAAGATGTCGAAGCTCCGCTCACCTCTCTTTACGGCGCGCATCCATGCGGGCACGCCGAAGGAATTCCTCCGCGAACTGGTCAGCAGGGAATTATTTGAGATCGGTCAACCCAGCTTCTACTCCGAGGAACGGTGCCGCGAAGCGGTCGCTTCGCGCGGGATCGCCATAGAGGAAGCGCGGAACTGGAACATCAGCACCTGCATGAATCTCGTGATGGCAGGTCAGGAGGCGGCGCACGGCTGGGGATGCAAGGTCAATACCCATCTGCCGCTCGAACTGGCTCTGAACGGCGGTCAGCCGCTGTCCGGCACCTTCGATCTGCCGCTGAAAACGCCGCCGAAGCGTTCGTATGCGGACATCGACGAGGTTTACGATCAGTACCGCAGTTATCTGCGGGAGCTTCTCCATTACGCCATGGAATGGCAGCATCTGGAAACCAAGCGGATGGCGCAGGCGTATCCGAATCCGTTCATCGCCGTACTGACGGAGGACTGCATCTCCCGCGGAAAGGACCGCTGGGACGGAGGTGCGAGATACCATAATCTGGTTATGGAAATGATGGGCTTCGCCAATACCGCCGACGCGTTCACGGCGATCGATGCGCTGGTATTCGAGCAGAAAAAATATACCCCCGACGATTTCATCGCCGCGGCACAGGCGGATTACGTGGGATACGAAGATTTCCGCGATCAGCTTCTGCGCTGTGCGAAGTACGGCATGAACAACGAAAAAGCGGACGGCAGTGCGCGCCGTGTCCTTGCCATCGCGTCGGAGCTGTGCGAGGAAATGCGCGCGGAAAACCGGAGATATCTGCCGTCCCTGCATACCCTCTGGGATGACGTCCACTGGGGACGCGGTATTCCCGCGTTCTTCGACGGACGCAGAAGCGGCGAACCGGTGAACAAGAATGCCGGTCCCGCCACACTCGCACGCCGTGCAGGTCCCACGGCGCTCGTCCTGTCCGCCGGACGTCTCGATCAGATCCGCTGCAGCGGCGGTCAGGCGCTCGATGTGCATATCGGCGCACGGAATCTCGACACCGACGCCGGACGCGACAAGATCGGTGCGTTCATCAAGACCTACTTTGCGCTCGGCGGACTGCAGATTCAGGTGAACGCCCTGAGCAGTGAAACGCTGCAGAAGGCGTACGATCATCCGGAGGAATACCCCGATCTTCTCGTGCGCATCGGCGGTCACAGCCGCTATTTCAACGAATTCGACAACGATATGAAGCAAAAATTCATCGAACGGTTCAAGATCGAAGAAGGAGCCGATGCGTGATGGCGGACGGACTGGTGTTTGACATCCAGCATTTCTGTCTGGACGACGGTCCCGGAATCCGGACGACCGTGTTTTTCAAGGGATGCCCTCTGCGGTGCATCTGGTGCCACAATGCCGAAGGTCTGTCCGCGGAGCCGCAGCTTTATTACGCCTCCGAAAAATGCACCGGATGCAGAAAATGCGCGGACGTCTGCCCGGAAAACGTCCATTCTTTCCGCGAAACGGGGCATGACGTCGATTTTTTGTCCTGCGTGAGCTGCGGATCCTGCGCCGATGTCTGCGGCAGGGAAGCCCTGCGGATCGCCGGACGGCGCATGAGCGCACGGGAGGTGCTGAAGGATGTCCTCGCCGACAAGCCGTTTTACGATCAGTCCGAAGGCGGCGTCACCCTGTCGGGCGGAGAGCCGCTGATGCAGGGCGATTTCGCCTGTGAACTGGCAGAACTCGCCAAAATAAACGGTCTTCACGTCTGCGTCGAGACCTCGGGATACTGCACACCGCAGACGCTCCGGCAGATCCTGCCGTTCACGGATCTGTTCCTGTTCGATTTCAAGCATCATGATCCACAGCTGCACCGGCGGTTCACCGGGGTCGATAACCGGCGGATCCTTGAGAATCTGCGGTTTCTGTCGGAGAACGGGAAAGAGCTGATCCTGCGCTGTCCCATCATCCCCGGATGCAATGACAGCGAGCCGCATTACCGGGCGATCGCGGAGCTTTCGGAGGAATTATGCGGCGTGACCGCCGTTCACATCGAGCCGTACCACCCGTTCGGGCTGAGCAAATACCGCGCGGTCGGCAGGAAAGCGGCGTACGTCCGCGACGAACTGCTTGACCGTCGGGATGCGGAGCGGATCCGGGATCATATCGCGTCGCTCACGGCAAAGCCGGTGGTGATCTCCTGACGGAGACGGCACACGTTTGAATACCATATTTTAACACACAAAGGAGAACTCCCATGAAGCGCGTTTACGAATTTCTCAAAAAAGCAGAGGTCTATTATCTGGCGACCGTCGAAGGCGATCAGCCGCGCGTCCGTCCGTTCGGCACGGTGAACGAATTCGAAGGAAAGCTCTACATCCAGACCGGCAGAGTCAAGCCGACGAGCGCACAGCTTGCCGCGAATCCGAAGGCGGAGATCTGCGCGTTCACGGAAGGCGCGTGGATCCGCGTTGCCTGTGAACTCGTGGAAGACGACCGCGTCGAAGCGAAGAAGGCGATGCTCGACGCATACCCGAATCTCCGCGGAATGTACGACGAAAACGACGGAAATACGCAGGTCTTCTGGATGAAGAACGCCTGCGCGACCTTCTGTGCCTTCGGAAAAGCGCCGGAAACCGTCGAATTCTGAAGCGATTGCCGCAAAACGGCAAGGATATAACCCCGAATAACACAGAATCTCCCCGGGAAGCCATGCTTCCGGGGAGATTTTTCGATCTGTCTGTTAATTTACCTTGTTCCGGCAGTCACACGGACGGTGAACGCGAATCCCGCGCACCGCACCGTGATGTGCGCTTCGCCTTCCTTTCCGGCGAAGGTCACATAACCGTTTGCATCCACGTGTACCACATCGGGCGCATCGTTTTCATAGGTCACCGCAGGATCGGTGTCCCCGCCGATCTCGAACCACGTTCCGTTCGCATAATCGGCGATGCCGCGGATCTGCTTCAGCTCATTTTCGGCGGTATTGAGGAAATATTCCGTCACGACCGGGCGGAACCCGACGACCTTCCGGTTGTCCCCGGAGAGATCCGTATCCGCCGGATAAACGATCACGGGGATCTGCACCGTCCGTCCGCCGTAAGCCGCATCGATGTACGTCGCACCCACCCGTTCGCCCCGGACAGTCATGCCGTCGACGGAGAGCACGGACGCGTCGTAATTCGAGAAGGTCACGCCGTCTTCCGCCGGATACCGGCGGTAGCAGGTGTCCAGCCAGAGCAGATTCATCTTCACCGATTCGCCGATGCGGAGCCGGTAAACATGGGGAACGCTCGTTACGGCGATCGGCCAGACCGGATCGGGGTCGGGGAAGCAGGTCAGACCGCGCGAAACGTTCGGCAGACCGGTCTCGGAGTAGAAATCCTCGTCCATTCCTTCGAAATCATAGCGGTGGAGACGGGTACCCCATTTGCCCCACTGATCGCCGTAGGCGTAGGCAAGGAGCATGAGGTCGCCGGACCTGATATGATGCAGACCGTCGCCGGAGATGCCGCTGTTATGGCACATCCAGCTTGTATTCACGCGGATCTCGTTCACGCGGCGGAAGGTCAGACCGTCGTCGGACTCATAGATCGCGAGCATACTGTCCGCGGTGAAGCGTTTGTCCGTGGAAATAGCGACGAATTTGTCGAGATCCTCGCAGTAAACGACGTCGAACGAGTCGTTGGAGCCGCCCGAGCGCATGACGGCGACGCCGCGGTATTCGAGAGTCGCAGGCCAGTCCTCGCGGGTCATATCGGCGGTCGCAACGCGGGTCATGTGGTACGCACTGCCGTCGGCGCGGGTGGACGTCCACGTGAAGTACATATAAAGAACGTCATCCTTCACCACAAAGGACGGCTCCCCGGCGCCCCATCTCTGCCACGGCTCATCGAAATAGACGATGGGCGCAGGCTTGCCGGTCCAATGGAGATCGCCGCGGTGCTCACCCCAGCCGTCGCCGGTCCATTTTTCGTAGGGACCTTCGGCATTTCTCGACCGTGCGACGAAGGCATTGTTGCACACGCCGCCGCCGTGGGAAAAGACGGTGGAGGTGTAGCCGATGTAATAGTAGCCGCCGTGGAAGATCACTGCCGGGTCGCAGACGGAGAACCAGTCCATGGAATCGGCGGTCGGCATGAGAACGACCACCTCGGGCGACCACGTCCTGCCGCCGTCGGTGGATTTCTTATAGGTGAACCAGTCGGCTTCGCCTTCCGCACCGGGAGAAGCGAACCAGGCTTCGCAGATGCCGTCACGCACCATGATGCTGGGACCGTAGCGGTAGCCCCATGTCATCCCCTCACAGGGCGCATAGATGTCACATCCCTCGTCGGGCAGACGGAGCCGGAAATGTTTCTTCATAGTTCTTCATCCTTTCGTGCATGGAGATTTTTTCTTTTCTTTATTATAGCACATTTTTCTGCGTGTACAGCCTTTTCCCGAAAAATTACGCAGGAAAGGATACATGAAAAATTTTCTCGTTTATCCGCTGTTTTTTTGTCCTTTTGTCGTCCGTTGTGTGGCATAATTCACAGATGACAGGGGATTATGCCGATACAGAAAAACGACTCCCCGACAGAGTTTGAAACACACGGAAAATTCACAGAGACCAGAATGAAAATACTCAGAATCGTCACCGCGGCAGTGTTTATACTGTCCGTGATCTTATGGGGAATCGGGAGATTCCATGCGATCCGGCAGGATACCGTTCCTCCGGTGATCTCGTCGTTCATCGACGTACTCAGCGTCCGGACGGATGCCGACGAAGCGGAGCTGAAGAAGGGGCTCACCGCCGAAGACAATACGGACGGCGACGTCACGGACAGCATCGTCATAGCGAATATTTCACGGTTTACCGAAAAAGGCGTCTGCCGAATCGAATATCTGGCGTTTGACCGGAGCAACAACATCGCACATTACGAACGTACCGTCCGGTTTGAGGACTACCGTTCTCCGGAGATCCGTCTGACGGCTCCGCTGATGTACGTGCAGAACAAGGAGATCCTCCTGACCGACCGCATTTTTGCCCGGGACTGTCTGGATGGGGATATCTCGGAAAAACTGCGCTTTACCTCCGTGGGCGTTTCCGCCTACGATACGGGCGTGTACGAGCTGCACGCGGAAGCCAGAAATTCCTACGGCGACACGGTCCGCGAGACCTTTCTGCTGAACGTCATCCCGTTCGAATACAACCGCGGGCAGATCACACTGACGGAATACCTGATCCATGTGCCCGCCGGTGAAGAGGTCTTCCCGGAAGCATACATCAGAGAAGCCGCAGACGAGGACGGAAATCCGATCCCCGCAGAAACAGTAATTATTACCAGAGAAGCAGATCTGTCAAAACCCGGAACGGGTCAGTTCCGGTACGAAATCATCGACGCAAACGGAAATGTCGCGGCAGTGACGTTCCTTGCGGTCATTGTAACCGATCCGGCGGATATGCCCGGACAGGAAGGATAAGGATAAAGGATGCAGCATGAATGACGAAATCGAACTCTATCTCGATGAGATCAATATACGGAGCATCCTGCGCGATTTTCTGAAGAACTGGTGGCTGTTTGTTCTTGCCGCCGTGTCCGCACTGCTCCTTCTCTCGGGCTATGAAAATCTCATCCACCGGGAATCCTATACGTCCGGCGCAACGATGGTCGTTTCCGCCAAAGGGAAGGGAAGTGCCGACGCCTTCGCGGATCTGACGACCACCACCGGGATGGCGGACGTTTTCAGCGATATCTTCAGCAGCAGTATACTGCGGAAGCTGGTCGCCGAGGAACTGCACGTGAGCACCGGATCCTTCCGGGTACAGGCGCACGTCATTCCGGAAACGAACCTTCTGATCGTACAGGTCTCCGGAGAAGATCCGCGGATCGTGCATCTGGCGATCGGCGAAGTACTGGAGCACTGCACGGACGTGTCCGAATACGTATTCAGCAATGCGGTGCTCGATATCCTTCAGCCCCCGACCGTCGTCCAGAGAACCCCCGACGCGTTCAGCTCGGGACGCTGGCAGAAACTCGCCGCCGCGGTCGCATGCCTGCTCATGGCGTATGTGATCGGTGCCATCTCCGTCCTTCGCGGCACGGTGAAGACCGAAGCCGCGGCAAGACGCAGGATCCGCGGGGAAAAACTGGCGCTCATCGGTCATGAAGAGAAAAACCGGACCCTGCGCGCCAAGCTGCGGTCCGTGACCAAGGCGATCCTGATCACCAATCCCACGACCAGCTTCGGGTATCTGGAATCCTTTCAGAAGCTGTCGTTCCGGATCCACAGCATGATGAAGCCGAAAGAGCAGAAGGTCCTTCTCGTCACCAGCATCGGCGAAAACGAAGGAAAATCCACCGTGGCAAGCAATCTTGCGCTGGCACTCGCCCAGAACGGCAGAAATGTGATCCTTGCGGATTTTGACCTGCGCAAGCCCGCCGTCTGTAAGATCTTCGATATTCTTCCGCAAAAGAAGAACGGACTCTGGAAAGACACCTTCCATCTGAGCGGCACCCGGAAACTCGAGCTGATCTTAAGTAACTACTGATTAACTCCACCCTATCGAAAAAGATATGGTATAATATTCATATCAACACAACAGGGAGACAAACGAAAATGAAAAACCAACAAACGTTCACCGATCTGGAATACAGCAGCCGCAAGCGGATTACCCGCCGTGAGG
>JAFYOX010000057.1 GCA_017547755.1 Clostridia bacterium
CATGAGACTTTCGGAGAAAGTCTCTAAGACCCATGATTTCCCACGCCGTATGGGATAACCGTGATTTCGTGCAATCGCTTGAAATCCTCCTACATTTTGTCAGCATCCGCGCGGCTTGGCTAGACCGCCGTCCGCGCTTTTCGTCAGAAAGAGAGGCTGACATACAATTTTTGCAAACACAAAGCACGAACGGCGGCAGCCAAGGAGTGCGGATGCTAATGAAATGTAGCTGAATTCAAAATCAACGCACGATATTACGGATACTATAATCGGCGTGGGAAGTCATGGGTCTTAGAGACTTTCTCCGAAAGTCTCATGCGGCCCCTGACTTCCGTCTCCACCACTCCATAGAATTTGGATCGCTCCTACTTTGTCGGCTGGGACAACCTGTATGGCTGTGCACAGACCCATCATAAACTCTTTTTTGCAAAAACATATCAACTGCAAAAGATGGCTACCCCGTATAAAAGTTTTTGCGGAGCTTTTTTCAAAAAGCGACCGTTTCCCCTTTTCTCCACCCCCGCACCAATAATAATCCCCCAAAACCCCGTCCAGAAAGGACTTTTCACGGAATGGCACTTGTCAAGAAGAGAAATTTGTGGTATTATATAAGGTATGAAACTATCCCATCGGATG
Organism: Clostridia bacterium; assembly: GCA_017547755.1. Lineage (GTDB taxonomy): Bacteria > Bacillota > Clostridia > Oscillospirales > CAG-272 > UMGS1696. The sequence continues at coordinate 637 of JAFYOX010000057.1, forward strand.
AATTCCTACCATAAATAGAAGAGGCAACCCAAACATGGAAAAGAACAAAACGGAAAATGCAATACCTTATGTCCGGTCGCTGATGAAGAAGGTGCCGGTACTGCCGATCGTGGGGCTGATCATCGCGCTCTTTCTGTCGGCGGGACTGGTCACATCGTTCAACGAGGAGATCGGACACTTTGAATACGGTGCGGTCACGTTTTATGTAACCGCCGCGGGAATCGCGGCTGCCGCGGTGATCGCCGCGGTTATGGGAAAACTCGCCCGCGAAAAATTCTCGCTCACGGCGTGCCCCGAATCCGTGCCGCTGTCCGCCGCCGCAGGATACTTCACCGCTGTCCTGGCCGCCGTCACCGCCGGTTCGGAACTTTACAGCATCTATGTCCTGTTCACACATATCCCGTCCACGCTCGAGATCCTTTCCTGCGTGCTGACACCCGCGATCGCCGTTTCTGCAGTCCTCGGCGCACATGAAAAGACCCGCGGTTCCGTCCTCCGGATCGTCTTTGCGATCCTGGCAGTGATCGCTGTCAACCTTTATATGTTCGCCTGCTATTTCGACTTTACCCTGCCCCTCAACAGCCCCGTACGCAATATCATCACCATCGTACAGGCCGGTGTCATGCTCTTCCTCCTTTCCGAGGTCCGGCTTGCACTGTCTCCCGAAACCCGCGCAACAGCGCCTTTCTTCGTTTTCACTTCCGCGTTCGCCGCTTCGGCCGTCCTCGGAATCTCTTTCGGACTCTGCGTTTACGCCTTTGTCTCGCCCGATGCCGCCGCGATGGGAATCTCCGTCTACCGCTTCGGCTGTTATTTCGGCATCGGACTGCTCGCGCTTTCCCGTCTGCTCGCTCTCGGCTCTGCCGCCGGTCCTTATGTCGCACCGCCGGATCCCGATGCAGACGATGACGATACCAACGAAACCTATACAACCTGAAAACAAGGAATATCTACCCCCATAAGGAGTACAGATAATGAATAACGAAATCAAACTCACTCTCGATTCCGGCGCCGCTGCAGCAGAAGCTCCCGCCGCACCGTCGATTCCCAATCCCGCCGAACAGGCGCAGGCTCAGGCCCCCGCACTTGACGAATCCATGTTCAGCGAATCCGAACGCCGTGCCATCGAAGACTTTTCCAAGCAGATCGACATCCGCAACTCCGGTATGATCCTCGGCTACGGCTCCGCCGCACAGAAGAAAATCTCCGATTTCAGCGATACCGCTCTCGGAAGCGTCCGCAACAAGGATTTCGGCGAAACCGGCACCATGATCACCAACCTCATCAGCAATCTCCACTCCATGAACGACGACGCGGAAGACAACGGCTTCCTCGGTATGTTCAAAAATACCAAGCGCAAGATCGAAAATCTCAAGACCAAGTACGACAAGTGCGAGGACAGCGTCAACGATATCGTTGCTATCCTTGAACAGCATCAGATCACTCTCCTCAAGGATGTCGCCATGTTCGACGACCTGTACGCGATGAACCTCACCTATTTCAAGGAACTCACCATGTACATCCTCGCCGGCAAAAAGCGCCTCGCCGAAGAACGCGCGACCACCCTCGTCGAACTCAAGAACAAAGCCACGCAGACCGGTCTTCCCGAAGATGCACAGGCAGCCAACGACTTCGAAGAACAGTGCATCCGCTTCGAACGCAAGCTCCACGACCTTGAACTCACCCGCATGGTCTCCATCCAGATGTCTCCCCAGATCCGCCTCGTCCAGAACAACGATACCATGATGGCCGAAAAGATCCAGACCGTCATCATGAATACCATTCCCCTCTGGAAAAGCCAGATGGTCATTGCTCTCGGCATCGAACATTCCCGTCAGGCAATGGAAGCCGGACGCATGGTCACCGATATGACCAACGAACTCCTGAAAAAGAACGCCGAAGCGCTCCGTCAGGCAACCGTCGATATCACGAAAGAAGCCGAACGCGGAATCGTCGATATCGAAACGCTGACCCATACCAACGAACAGCTCATCCAGACGCTCGACGAAGTTCAGCAGATCCAGAAGGAAGGACGCGAAAAGCGCGTTGCCGCGGAAGCCGAACTCGGACGCATCGAAAGCGAACTCAAAACCAAGCTGATCCGCATGGGTTCCTAATTTTCTTGTAAAGCAGGTTGATTATGAAAACGTATAAGAAGAATTTTATCGCAGTATTCGCCGTGGTTCTGGTGATGATCCTGCTGCTTCCTTCCGCCGTTTTTGCTGTGGAATTCCCCAAGCATCAGAATTATATCGCGGACGAGGCCGGCATCCTGACCGAGGACGTCATCCGCGAACTCCGTGACATCAACAAGAATCTCGCCGGCGACTACGGACTCACCATCGCCGTCTGTACGGTCAACACCATCGGTGACAGCGATATCGCCGAGTATGCACGCCAGCTTTACAGCAACTGGAAGCTCGGGGAAGGCGTTCTCGTCCTGATCGCAAAAGAAGACAACAATTATTACTTCGTTCCCAGTACCGACATGGAAGAGATCCTCACCAACGAAGTCCTCGCAAGCATCCGCGATTCCCACTTCGAAGAAGATTTCTCCAGCCATACCTACGAACGCGGCGTCCGCAAGATCGCCATCAAGCTCAAGAATACCATCGTTGCCGGTATGCAGGAACGCGCCGCTCAGGCGGAAGCCGCAGCAAATCAGGAAGCTGCGGAAAGTGCCGCACAGAATACCGAAGAAAAAGGCACCACCGTCGGCGGCGTGATCGTCGGCTTCTTCAAGGCTATTCTCTGGCTCGTCATCATCGCCGTGATCCTCTTCGTCGCCGTCTTCGTCTGGGCAATGTTCAATGAAGATGTCGCCGCGATCCTGCAGAAGCTGTTCTTCCGCAGAAATGCGGGAAACCGTCAGAAAAACCAGCAGAATTACTACGACGACCGTCTCTACGGAAACCGTTCCAATCCGAATCCCCAGCAGCGTCCCGGCAATGCACAGCGCCGTCCCATGCCGAACGGCTACCTCGGCGACGGCAGAAATCCGGGCGGCTATCCGCAGAACGGCGGCTATCCCATGCAGGGTCAGTACCAGCAGTATCCGAAACGGCCGATGAACAGCCGCGGTGCGTACCCCCAGCAGAACGGCGGTTATCCCGCACAGGGTCAGTACCAGCAGTATCCCCAGCAGCCTCAGCAGCCGATGAACAGCCGCGGCGCATATCCGCAGCAGAACGGCGGCTATCCGGCACAGGGTCAGTACCAGCAGTACCCGCAGCAGCCGATGAATAACCAGTATCCGCAGCAGAATTACGGTCAGCAGACCGGTTATTCCGGCGGACAGCAGGGATATCCTCAGCAGAATCCCGCGAACCGTTACGGCAATCCGGCATACGGACAGGTTCCGCAGCAGAACCGCGCACCAATGCAGAACGGTGACGCCACCGTACAGTTCAACATTCCCCGACGCTGATTTCCAATCCAACAAGGAGAACGCGGGGCGGTGACCTTTCGTCGTCCGCCCCTTTTCAATTACTGTATTATGATATCCATCAGCACCAGATCGCTCGCATACCGCATCGGTACCCGCGATATCCTCACCGACGTTACTTTTTCCCTGGAAGAAGGGGACCGTCTTGCGGTCGTCGGAGTCAACGGCAGCGGCAAAAGTACCCTGCTCCGGATGCTCTGCGGCGAATATACCCCCGATGAAGGTGAAGTTTACATCGCCAAGGAAAAAGTCATCGGCATGCTCCATCAGGACGACGCCTTCAACGTCCTTTCCCTCGACGCGGCAAACACCATCGTGGACGAAACCGTCCTCGGACAGATCTACGCGATCTTCCCCGATCTCTGCCGTGCGGAAATGAAGCTCGCCGACCTCCAGCGCCAGCTGGACGAAGCTCCCTCAGACGATACCGAGCTGCTCAGCCGTCTGTCATCCGAATACGAAGCCGTCAACACCCGCTTCATCGACGGCGGCGGACTCCACTACAAATCCCGCTGCCGCAGTATCCTGAAGGACCTCGGCTTCGGCGAAGAAATGTTCGATATGCCCGTCGCACGATGCAGCGGTGGTCAGCGTACCCGTCTGGCTCTCGCCCGTCTTCTGTCCCGCGAACCGGACATTCTCATCCTCGACGAACCGACGAACCACCTCGATACCGAAACGATGGAATGGCTCGAAAGCCACCTCGCGGCATACAATCCGAAAAAGACCATCATCCTCGTCAGCCACGACCGACTCTTCCTCGACCGCGTCACCAACAAGACCCTCGACATCGAACACACCGTCGGCAGACTGTACAAATGCGGCTACTCCCAGTACGTCATCGAAAAGGAAGCGTACCGCCGCGAATGGGAAAAGAAATACGAGATCCAGCAGAAGGAGATCGCCCGTCTCGAAGCGTACATCGAACAGCAGAGACGCTGGAACCGCGAACGCAACATCATCGCGGCGGAAAGCCGCGAAAAGGCGATCGCCCGCATGGAAAAGATCGACAAGCCGAAGGATCTCCCGAAATCGATCCGCTTCGCGCTCAGTTCGTCCGGGGAATCCGGCAACGATGTGGCGTATGCACGGAATCTGACCATGGGCTTCGGTGACAACATCCTCTTCCGGAACCTGAATTTCCTCGTAAAGAAGCATGACCGTCTGTTCATCTCCGGCCCGAACGGCTGCGGAAAATCGACGCTCATCAAACTCCTGCTCGGACAGCTGGAAGCCGTATCCGGCGAGATCGAATTCGGCTACAACGTGACCGTCGGCTACTACGATCAGGAAAACCAGAATCTGGACGACAGCAACACCGTCCTCGACGAACTCTGGAACGCCTATCCGAACCTGACGCAGACGGAGATCCGCAACACGCTTGCGCTGTTCCTCTTCCGCGGAGACGATATCGAAAAGGAAGTTTCCGTCCTCTCCGGCGGTGAACGCGCACGTCTGACGCTGGCAAAGCTGATCCTCTCGAAAATGAATCTGCTCATCCTCGACGAACCGACGAACCACCTCGACATCGAATCCCGCGAAGCCCTCGAAAATGCCCTGCTCTCGTTCGACGGAACGATCATCGCGGTTTCCCACGACCGTTATTTCACCAAACGTCTGGCGACCCGTTTCGTCGACCTCGGCGAAAACGGACGTGACTTCCGCGGAAATTACGACGAATACCTCCTCTACAAGCAGAACCGTGCAGCGGAAGTGGAAACCTTCGCAAAGTACGAGCCTGCGGAAACCACGCAGAAGGAAGAATACATCGAGCGCAAGAAAAAAGGCGCGGAGATCCGCCGCATCGAAAAGCGGAAAGCGGAAGTCGCGCGTGAGATCAAGAAGCTCGAACAGCAGCTCATCGACATCGACGAAGAACTCTTCGGCGATGCGGCGTCGGATTATGTCCGTGCGGCCGAGCTGACCGACCTCAAAACCACCACGGAAGACCGCCTCATGCAGCTGTATGCCGAGGAAGAAGAACTGAATGAGGGATAAATCAATCAAAAAGGACGGCGCAGGCTGTCCTTTTGTGTTATACAGGAGATAGACTATGGCAGAAAACGTGAATATTTCCGGGCTGTCGACCGAACAGCGGAACCCGGCAACCCTGGACATTGACAATCATACAGCGGCGGAGATCGTAAAGATCCTGAACGACGGTGACAAAACCGTTGCGGAAGCGGTCGCAGAAAACCTTTCCGCCATCGGACGTGCGGCGGAAGCGGCGGCGAACTCCATCGGAAACGGCGGACGTCTGATCTACATGGGTGCCGGAACCTCCGGACGTCTCGGCGTGCTTGACGCCGTCGAATGCCGTCCGACCTACGGGGTTCCCGACGGCGTGGTCGTCGGCATCATCGCCGGCGGCATGGACGCCATGTTCCGCGCCGTGGAAGGCGCGGAGGATTCGCGCACCCTCGGCGAAGAGGATCTCCGTAAAATCGGCGTGACGGCAAACGACACCGTCGTCGGCATCGCTTCGTCCGGACGCACCCCGTACGTCATCGGTGCTCTCAAATTCGCACGTACCGTGGGATGCACAACCGTATCGATCGCCTGTTCCCCGGATGCGGCGATCTCATCTCTCGCGGATATCGCCATCGAAGCCGTCACCGGACCGGAAGCGGTCACCGGCTCGACCCGCATGAAAGCGGGTACGGCGCAGAAAATGATCCTCAACATGATCTCCACGACCGCATTCATCCTGCTCGGCAAGGTCTACGGCAACCTCATGATCGACGTCCAGCCGACCAACGAAAAACTGATTGCACGCGCCGTACGGATCATCACGGAAGCGGTCGGATGTCCGGAAGAGACCGCGGCAGAACTGCTGGAATCCTCCGGCCGCCGGGTCAAGCACGCGGTCGTCATGGGAATGCTCGGTCTGACTGCGAAAGAAGCAGACGCCCTTCTCGCCGCAAACGGAGGACACATCCGAAAGGCGCTGAAAAATCATGAACAATAACCTCTTATATAATAAGGAAGAAATCCGCGTCATCGGCGTGGATGCCGGCGGTACAAAAACCCGCGCGGCGGCGTTTGACGGAGCCGGAAATCTTCTCGCGGAAGCATTCGGTGGATGCGGCCATGTGATCCTCTCCTACGATACCGCAAAATCCTCCATCCTTTCGGCGCTCCGCGGTGTGTGGTCGGATTCCTGCGAATTCATCGCCGTCGGTGCGGCGGGGGCATCCTCTGCGGAACTCTCCGGCCGTCTGTCGGAGGAACTGACTGCGGAACTCGGCATCCGGACCGCCGTCATGAGCGACGCGGAACTCGCGCTGAACGCCGCATTCGGTCCCGAAGCCGACGGAATGCTCGTCATTTCCGGAACCGGATCGGTCGTTTTCCTGCGGCAGAACGGAACCATTCTCCGCGCGGGCGGATGGGGACATATTCTCGGTGACGGCGGCAGTGCGTATTACACCGCCATGACCGCTCTGCGCACGATCACCGACCTCCGCGACCGGACGGAACCGGACGAAATCCTCGAACGCGCCGTCTTCGACGCGCTGGATGTCGACAGCATCGCCGGACTGGTGAAATACGTCTACGCACCGGAACGGAGCAAAGCGGACATCGCAAAACTCGCTCCCGTGATCGATCGTCTCGCGGAAAACGGAAGTGCGAACGCCGAGGAGATCCTGTGGAAAAGTGCGGATGCGCTGTCGGACGATGCGGCGGCGGTTCTCCGGCGTTCGGGAATGGACTCCGTAAACATCGCGCTGACCGGCGGTCACATCACCCATTCGGACACTCTGCGTCTGAATTTTGAACAGACGCTGCGCATAAAAACCGGCAAAACCTGCCGTCTGCACTTTCTGCCGGACGAACCCGATCCGGCATACGCGGCATACCGGATCCACAATCATACATAAGGAGCAAGGATCATGGCTGAAAAACTCATTCATCTGACCAACAATCTCGTTTTATCGGACACCGGACATATCGGTGACTTCAACAAGACCATTCAGCACGTTCTCGCCGGCATCGGCACGCAGTACAGCTGTGCATCCGTTGCCATCGGACGCGGGGACAAGGTACTTCTCAAGTTCTGCGCCGGAAACCGTCAGGACTATTCCGGAGAAATTTTTCAGAATCCCGATCCGAAGCCGGTGGATCCCGACACGCTCTACGACATGGCTTCGGTTTCAAAAATGATGTCCACGACGATGGTCGCACTCCGTATGCTGGAGGACGGCCGCTTCTCGCCGTACGACTCCCTCTGGCGCTACTTTGACGACTGCGGCAATTTCCGCAACGTGGAGATCCGCCACCTGATGACGCACACGTCCGGGATCTCCCCGCATCTCCCGCTGTACTCGATGGGCATCACGCCGGACGATTCCGTCCGCGCGATCTTCGACAGCAAGCCGGTCTGCGGCATCGGCGAAGGCGTCAACTACAGCTGCATGGGATACATCATTCTGCAGACGATCCTCGAAAAGATCGCCGGACGTCCGCTTGACGAACTGGCAGACGAACTCGTTTTCCGTCCGCTCGGCATGGAAACGGCGTGCTACTGCCCGAAATCCGGCAACGTCGCGGCAACGGAATATTCCCCGCACAATCACTACTACATCAGCGGTCATGTTCACGACGAAAACGCGCATTTCCGCGGCGGCGTCTCCGGCAATGCCGGTGTTTTCGCAAGCCTTGACGACTGCATCCGCTTCGGCGCAATGCTCTCCGGACGAGGCACATCGGCCGGAAACATCTACCTCGGCCGCCACACGTTCGACCTCGCCACGACGAATTTCACGAAGCATCTCGGCGAATCGCGCGGTCTCGGCTTTGCCATCCACGGCGGCGAACTGTCCGCTTCCGGCGAGCTGATGTCCCCGGATTCCTACGGCCACAACGGCTACACCGGCACCTCTATCTACGTCGACGGCCGCACCGGCACCTACATCATCCTTCTCACCAACTCCGTCCACTACGGACGCGACAACCGTGCCCCCTTCTTCCGCGCACGCCGCATCTTCCACAACATCGCCCTCGCGGATGCGGATCGGGTTCTTTGAGGAAAATTCACCGGGGAAACCTTTTTGCAAAATGGTTTCCCCGGACC
>JAFYOX010000058.1 GCA_017547755.1 Clostridia bacterium
GATGTCGTCAGCGATGAAGACAGTCTTGCCCTCAACGCTGTCGCCCAGGTACTCATGAGCAACGATGGGGTTACGGCCCTGAACAACACGGGAGTAGTCACGGCGCTTGTAGAACATGCCCAGGTTGCAGCCCAGAACGGAAGAATAGTACATGTTGCGGCTCATTGCGCCCTCGTCGGGAGAGACGACCATGAAATGCTCCTTGTCGAAGTCCAGGTCGGGCATGTGCTGCAGCAGGGTGGTCAGAACCTCGTTGGTGGGCATGACGTTGTCAAAGCTCAGCAGAGGAACAGCGTTGGTCAGGCGGGGATCGTGAGCATCAAAGGTGATGATGTTGGCGACGCCCATAGCCTGCAGCTCCTGCAGTGCGCATGCGCAGTCCAGGGACTCACGGCTGACACGGCGATGCTGACGGCCGCCGTACAGGCTGGGCATGATGACGGAGACGCGGTGTGCACGACCGGCAACAGCCTGGATGATACGCTTCAGGTTAGCGAAGTGATCATCGGGGGACATGTGGTTGATATGGCCAAAGAGCTTATAGGTCACGGAATAGTTGCCGGGATCGACGACGATGAACACATCGTGGCCACGGGTGGACTCCTTCACCAGACCCTTAGCGTCGCCGCTCTGGAAACGGGGGCAGTCGCAGGGGATGATGAAGCTGGTCTTGTTGATGCCGGCAGCGTTGGCCCAGCCAACCAGATGCTTGTCGACCAGCTCGGTCAGTTCTTCAGCACCGGGGCATGCGATCAGAGCCAGATAAGCTTCCTGACGATCGCTGCCAAAAAATTCGGCGGGGGAAACGGTATTCTTAGACATGATATGAATTCTCCTCCAATTAGAAAGTTAGGTAAAAATGAATATGGTTACATGTGCCTAAGGGGATTTACAATATCATTCTACCACATAATCTCGCAAGGTCAAAGAGATTTTTGCTCTTTTTTGACATTTCTCAGCATTTGCCCATGAATTTCACACTATTATTCCCAGAACTTGTGGATTTCAACAATTCTTTCCCGCCCACAGCTCCATCCGTCTTTTGTTGGCGGACACTTTTCATGCAGTTACCAAAAAACGGCAGGAAGCCGGAGCTTCCTGCCGCCTGATATCACTGTGCTTCCACTACGACAGCGTCGTTATCGACACGAACAGAAATGGAAGAAATGGGAGACTCAAAGGAGTCGATGATCTTCTCGCTAATGGGGTCCTCCAGCTTCTGCTGGATGGTGCGGCGCAGATTTCTCGCGCCATAGGTCACGGAGTAGGCTTCCTTCACAAGAAGCTGGCGGACGTCTTCGGTCCAGGTCAGCTCCAGGCCACGGGCCGTCAGGCTCTCCTTCAGCTCGGACAGCATGATGTCTGCGATGCCCAGGAAGTTCTCCTCGGACAGGTGGTTGAAGGTGATGATCTCATCCACACGGTTGATGAACTCAGGACGCAGGAATTCCCGCAGGGCGCCCATGGTCTTCTCCCTGGTGCGGTCCACGTCGGAGCGTCCAAAGCCCAGGCCCCCTACCCTGCCCTCAGAGCCTGCGTTGGAGGTCATGACGATGATGGTGTTCTCGAAATTGACCTGACGGCCCTGAGCGTCGGTGATGCGGCCGTCGTCGAGGACCTGCAGCAGGATGTTCAGAACATCGGGGTGGGCCTTTTCGATCTCGTCGAAGAGAACGACGGAATACGGGCGGCGGCGGATCTTTTCGGTGAGCTGACCGCCTTCGTCGTAGCCGACATAGCCCGGAGGCGAGCCGATCAGCTTCGATACGCTGTGCTTTTCCATATATTCGGACATATCCACGCGGATCATGACGTTTTCATCGCCGAACATGGTGTCCGCGAGTACTTTCGACAGTTCCGTCTTGCCCACGCCGGTCGGACCGAGGAAGATGAACGAACCGGTCGGACGCTTGGGATCCTTGAGTCCCATCCGGCCGCGGCGGATCGCACGTGCCACGGCATCGACCGCTTCGTCCTGACCGATCACGCGTTCGCGCAGGATCGCGTCGAGCTTCATCAGGCGTTCGCCTTCTTCTTCAGCCAGTTTCTTCACGGGGATTCCCGTCCAGGAGGTCACGATATCCGCGATATCGCCTGCATCGACGATCATTTCGCCGGAGCTTCCGGGCGCCGCCGCATTTTTTCTGGATTCCAGTTCTTCGGCAAGCCGTTTTTCTTCGTCGCGCAGACGTGCCGCACCTTCGTAATCCTCGCCGAGGATGGCTTCTTCCTTTTCGGCGGTGACCTTCTTCAGCTTCGCTTCGGTATCGCGCACATCGGCCGGAGGCGTGAAGGAATCGATGCGCTTCTTGCTCGCCGCTTCGTCGATGAGGTCGATCGCCTTGTCGGGAAGATAACGGTCGCTGATGTAGCGGACGGACAATTTCACGGCGGCGGCAATCGCGTCGTCGGAGATCTTGAGTTTATGGTGTGCCTCGTACTTGTCGCGCAGACCGAGCAGGATCTGTTCCGCTTCTTCCGGAGAAGGTTCGCCGACCATGACGGACTGGAACCGGCGTTCGAGTGCGGCATCCTTTTCGATGTGTTTGCGGTATTCGTCGATCGTGGTCGCGCCGATGACCTGCATTTCGCCGCGTGCCAGCGCGGGCTTGATGATATTCGCGGCATCCACAGCCCCTTCGGCACCGCCGGCGCCGATAATGGTGTGGATCTCGTCAATGAAGAGGATGATGTGCGGATTCTGCCGCGCTTCCTCCATGACGTTCTTCATGCGTTCTTCGAATTCGCCGCGGTACTTTGCGCCGGCGATCATCGCGGAAATATCGAGCGTGACGATCACCTTGCCGCGGAGAGTATCCGGAACGCTTCCGTCAACGATCCGCTGTGCGAGACCTTCGACAACGGCGGTTTTGCCGACGCCGGGTTCGCCGATCAGACAGGGATTGTTCTTCGTACGGCGGGAGAGGATCTGGATGACCCGTGCGGTTTCGTTGTCGCGGCCGATGATGGGGTCGATCTTCCCTTCCTTCGCCATTTTGCAGAGGTTGCGGCCGTACTGCGTGAGCGTCTGTGCGTTCTTCAGACCTTCATCTCCCTTTTTGGCGTTCGCGTTTCCGCCGTTCGTATGTCCCTTTTCATTCGCTTCCTGTCCGAAATAGGACAGGACATCACGCCGGATATCCGACGCGGACGTGCCCTGTTCGGCGATCATCCGCACGGCAAAGCATTCCTGTTCCTCGCACATCGCCAGAAGAAGATGCTCCGTTCCGATGTATCCGTGTCCCATGCCGACCGCGATGTTCGCGGACAGCTCGATGATCTTCTTCGTACGCGGTGTAATATCCGCCGCCGACAGTTTCGTCGGGTTTCCGATACCGACATTTTCCGCCAGGATCTGTTTCGTCCGGTCATATGTGATCCCGCGTTCGCTCAGTACACGTTCGGCGATCCCGTCCTTCTCCGAGAGAAGTCCGAGAAGCAGATGTTCGCTTCCCACGCAGGTATGTCCCATTTCCGATGCCGTATGCAGTGCTCTGTTGAGCGCGTTCTGTGCTTTTCCCGTAAATCCGATATTCATTGTCGTTTTCCTCCCTGCAATATCTTGTTTCTTGCGGATTTCCTTCCATTATATTATATATATTATCTGATTATATCCCCTGTCATTCCGCGGTATTCACTCGGTCCAGAATTTCTCTGACCACTGCCGCACGGACGCGGTCGCGGTCTGCCGGGGATACCGTTCCTTCATGCTCCGCACAGATGGTGTTGGGCATGCCGCGCATCAGCATTTCGTCGAGCTTTTCGATCGGGAGCTCAAGGAGATGCAGTGCCGTACCGAGGCGGAGATCGGAATAGAGCGAGAGAAGTTCGGCGGAACCGATGCTGTTCGCATACCGCATCACGCCCATCCCGCGCATCACGCGGTCGGAAAGTGCGTCGAGCGATTCGCGCCGGATGCGTCCGCGCAGTTCGCGTTCCTTGGCGATGATCTGGGTGATCACATCTTCCAGCTTTGCGCTGACGCCGTCTTCCGTCACGCCGAGCGTGATCTGATTTGAGATCTGATACAGACTTCCCGACGCCGCGCTTCCTTCGCCCGTCATGCCGCGGATCGTCAGACCCATTTTCGAAAGCTGCGACTGCAGATTCCGGATGCCGCCCGCACCCGTGTACGCCGGGAGATGCAGCATCACCGACGCACGCATTCCCGTTCCGAGATTCGTCGGACAGTGGGTGAGATATCCCAGTTTTTCCGAATAGGCGATGTCAAGCGCTTCCTCCAGAAGTTCCGCCGCTTCCGTCACCGCCTGTCTTGTACCGGAAAGATCGAATCCCGCCGCGATCGCCTGTACGCGGATGTGATCTTCCTCCAGCACCATGATGTATACCGATCTCTCTTCGTTCGAGATCAGCGCGCGCGGTCCCGACTTTTTCGCAAAATCCGGACTTACGATGTGCCGCTCCGCATACGACGCGCGTTCCACCGCCGGAAGGGAGGCAAAATCGGTGAATGTCCATCCGTCTTTTCCGGCAAACACCGCCCATACTTTTCCGATAATTTCTTTTGCCTGTTCTTCCGTCAGCCGCCCGTCAAACGGGTATCCGCTCAGATTCCGCGCCAGTCGCACCCGTGTGCTGACCGCCGTATCGTTCTCTTTTCCGCAGGTTCCGTACCACATATCCTGTCCTCCTTTCCCGTTTCACGCATTTCCGCGGAGATTTTTCAGCTCATCGCGGATCTCTGCCGCGCGTTCGTAATTTTCTATCCGGATCGCTTCCTTCTTTTCTGCTTCCAGTGCGCGGATCCGTTCCGCAGTTTCCTTTCTCTCCCGGAATTTCCGCGGTGCCTGTCCGCCGTGCATAGTTTTTCCGTGGATCCGGCCGATCGTCGGTTCCAGTTCCTCCGCGAAAATTTCGTAGCACGTCGGGCATCCGGCTTTTCCGTCCTTCGCAAAATCCGCCAGCGTCATTCCACACAGCGGACACCGCTTTGCACGGCTCTGCTGTGCAAGCTGACGTGTTTTCATCGGTGCGTACAGGTTTCCGAAAAGATCCTGTCCGGAAAACAGGCTGTCCATCGTCTCAAACGGATCGGAGGCAAACAGGCTTTCGAATTTTCCGAATTCGGACGTCAGTCCGCCGAATTTCCGGAATTCGCCCCGTTTTTCCATCTCGTCCGCGCAGTCCCGGCACAAAGAATACGTCTTCTCCGCACCGTTTACGTTTTCATGATAATAAAATGTTGCGTCTTTCTTTCCGCATCTCTCACAAAGCATACGATCTTCCTCCGTTATACAATACAATTCCATTCAAAAGTTTTTTTGCTTATTCCATCATCAGCAGCATCAGGATGTGGCGCAGGATGTCCGCGCGGACGGCGGCTCTTCTTTCCGGCGGGCACTTTTCCAGCGCCGACTGCGACATCGCCTGTGCCGCGATCCGCGCTTCACGCTCGGTCATGATGCCGCGTTCGATGAGATTTTTCAGATACGCCTTTCCTTCGTTTTCGTCGAGCGTCTGCCCGATCGCCTGGAAAAAGTGCATCAGATACTCGCTTTTCGTCATCTTGATGCGTACGATGCGGATATAACCGCCGCCGCCGCGCCGGGATTCCGTCACATAGCCGCGTTCCGGCGTGAACCGCGAGGTGATTACATAATTGATCTGGCTCGGGACACAGCCGATCTTCGCCGCGAGATCGTTCCGGCGGACTTCCGTGGTACCGCCGCCTTCCTCCAGCATTTCTTCGATCAGCCGTGCAATATGATCGGATAATATCATGTTCTTCTCCGTTTCCGGTCTTTTTGACTTTGACCATCTTTGATCTTGTGGCTATATTATACCGTAAAAGTCAGAGTTGGTCAAAGTCAAGGAAAGTCAAAAATTATACCTTCAAATCCGGTTATACGGAATTATCCACACAAAATCTCGCGTTTTCTCACGCAATCGCACTTTTTTAACCTTTTCTGACCAAAGATCAAAGGTCAGAATCCGAAAAAGAAAGTCAGACTCCGGCCCGCAGAACGGACCGGAGCCGATGCTTCATCCGAGCCTTAATCCGTTGTATTCTTCCGTCAGCCGCAGCCATGTGCGGCGGTCCGCCGTTCCCGTCATGTCCAGTCCGTTCGCGCGCTGGAATTCACGCACCGCTTCAAGCGTCTGCGTACCGTAAATACCGGACAGCGGCACCTGCGGATAATCGTATTCACTCCGCAGAGCATTCAGCAGGATCTGCAGAATCAGTACTTCATCGCTGCGCTGTCCCGGTAAAGTGTCGTGCTCCGCAAGATCCGGCAGTACCCGGATCATCACCGGCGTGCGAAGCTCCCGTTCCAGAAGATATTCCGCCGTCAGTGTTTCCCATGTCCGGTAATCCACCACCCCCGTCACCGGAAGACGGCGCATTTCCTGATACCGCCGCACCGCTTCCGCAGTTTCATCGTTATATACCCCCGTCACCGCGACCGTCCACACCGGTTCATCCAGAATCTGACCGAGATACCGCAGCATCTCCTGCAGAGACCGCACCCGGACGGCGTCGTCCGTGATCTTTACAAAAGCCATCGTCTCCCCCTTTCACGGAAGCACGCCGCCGAACTGCGTGGATGAGCCTTCGTCTCCCTGTACCAGCGTCCGGTAAGTGTCCGCGATCGAATTCCATGTTTCCGCGCCGACGGCGCCGGACGGCGTCAATCCGAAAATTTCCTGATAGATCCGCACCGCGTTTTCCGTTCCGGATCCGTATGCGCCGTCCACGGTCAGTTTCGGGATCTCCGTATAGACATCCGAAATCCGGTTCAGCCGGTTCTGCAGGATCCGTACGTTTTCGTTCGTTTCCCCGACGACCAGCGGAACGCCCGGATACGGAACGTTCACCGTCGAAAAATACCCGTCCGGAAGCGAATTCAGCAGATTCCGGTACGTCGTGTACAGCGCACGCCAGGTATCGATCTCCACCACTCCCGTCACCGGAAGTCCGTAGTCATACTGAAAATCCTCGACCGCCGCGCGTGTATTCGCGCCGAAAACGCCGTCGATCGCCACCGGACGCACCGATTCGCTGAACGCCGAGATCAGCGCAAGAAAATACTGCAGTTCCGTCACGCCCGCACCAGCCGAACCCTCGCGCAGTTCGGTTCCGTACAGCAGGGTGACATCCTCCGGCGGAATGCCTTCGGACATGACGTCCGTGATCCGCTTGACTCCGTTGTAGATCCGCGCAACGGCGTACCACGTCGCGCTTCCGACCACACCGTCCGGCGTCAGGGAGAACTGTTCCTGAAATACCCGGACCGCATCCCGCGTTTCCGCGTCGAAATAGCCGTCCGGACTGCTGATCTTCGGGATTCCCGGATAATTCCGCGAAATCCGGTTCAGCCGTATCTGCAGAAGACGCACGGCATTTCCGACCGAACCGAGCCGAAGCGGAGTTCCCTCATAACTTTCGCCGATCCCTTCGACCGGCACATCGCGGATGATATCGATGTCGTCCCCGAAATAGTACTGCAGGATCTGATACGGCGTGAATCCGTCGTTCGCCAGTTCCACCGTTCCCCATTGGGACAGCCCATTGCACTGCACCTCCACGCCGTCGCAGTACGCCGCAAACAACGGCTCGACCGAACCGCGCCGCCGGAGATAACTGTTGAAAATTTCATCGACGATCTCCGAAATGTTCCCGAAAATATCCCGTCCGTAGACGAAGCTCTGGTCGATAGCCGTGGAATTGGTGATGTCGAAATCGTATCCGCGGCTCCGGTAGTATTCCGTATAGATGCGGTTGAGGACGAAACTGATCTGCGCGTAGATGTTCGCGCGGATCGCGGCTTCCGGCCACGTCGGGTAGATCTCGCTCGACGCGACGTTTTTGATGTAATCCGCAAACGGAACGGTCACGTTCCGCGCGGCAGCGTCCGGCCGTCCGAGATGGACGGTGACGGTCTCCGGGATCACCGGACGCAGAAGTTCACCGTTCATTCCGTACACCTCCCGTGACCGTTCCGTTCCGATTGCCGATATCTTCCCGCCGGACACCGCCCGGCTGCAGGGATTCGGTATCGGGGAACTCGTAGATCATCACGCGCCCGTTGTCTGCACCGGCAATGCGGTCTTCCTCCGTGAACGGCAGAAGCGCGATCGGCTGTACGGCGGTGATCCGGTCGAACACCGGAACGCCGACCCCTTCGACGGGATAATATCCGTCGTAGGTCACGGAAATATTGTACACCGCATACGGCTGTGCGGCACCGGGCGTCAGACTGTCCCCGGCAGGCGGCGCAGGCAGGGAGACGACCGGTGTCAGACCGTTTTCGTCCGTGCGCATCGAATAAAGAAGCGCACCTTCGTCCGACATCTCCTCCGCGGGATATTCCGTGATCCGCACGACCGCGCCCTGCACCGGAAGTGCTCCCGCCGCCTCCGTGACACGGACTCTGAGAAATCCGTTTCCGCTCTGATTCATTGGCTGAAAACTCCTCTCTTTCCATGGGATTCGGTACAGTATATGCCGGAAATCCGAAGAAGTGCCTCCGTTTTATACGCACGTTTTTTCGCTGTTTCGCCGCGACTAAAGCAATGCTTTAGTCGCAAAATATCCATATAAAGGAAACGCACAGCATATTAGATTGGATAATTAAGGAAATTCCGTCACACGGAATTTCCGAAGAACCGCTGATTCGCCGGATAAACTAAAGCATTGCTTGAATCCGCATGAATTTCACGGAAAAATCAAAATTCAACAAATACTTTCTTGCAATCCGGTCCGATCTGTGCTATGCTGAAATCACGAAACGTGTACACGAACGCCACCCACCTATTCTACAGGACACAGAACGGAGAATCACCATGACAGACAGAAGCATCATCGGTCAGAAAATCGCATATCTTCGCAAACTGAAAGGACTCACGCAGGCGGAACTCGCAGAACAGCTCGGCGTCAGTCCGCAGGCAGTCTCCCAGTGGGAGCGCAGCGAGACCCTGCCCGATATCCTCACACTTCCGCGCCTCGCGGAAATTTTTGAAGAAGGCATCGCCGCCATTCTCGGCGTGGAAGAACTGAACGCGGAAAAAACTCCCGCAGAAGCCGAAGAAATTCCGGAAGAAGAAACCGGAGAGGAAGAAACGGACGAAGAATATTACGACCGTCTCGCGGCGGAAGTGGAAGCAAACGAAGAAGAGTACGACCGTCTTGCAGCCGAAGCCGAAGAAGCGGAAGACGGCCACACCATCACCGTTCCGGAGATCAGTATCCCGGACATCAATATTCCCGAGATCCCTCTGCCGACCGGCGAAGTCATTCCGGCACAGCATATTCCCGGAAAGACGATCCCTGCACAGGAAATCAAAATTCCGCCGGTTCCGCCCGTTCCTCCGGTGCCCCCGGTATCTCCGGTTCCGCACGGAATCGGCAATTGGATCAAGAAGAAGCTCGACCGCTCCACTACCCAGATCGACACCTCCGGCTTCACCCTTCCCGTCAGCGAATACGTCATCGACTTCGCCGATCCCGACGAGGAATACGAAATCGCCCTCATCAAGGACGGAAAGATCGTCAACCAGTTCAAGGGTTCCCCGAACGAATTCGTCCGCGTAGTCATTAACGGCGATGTGAAATCGGTCCGTTCGTCGATCTCCGTGGAGGTCAACGGCAATGTCAATGGGAATACCCAGTCCGGCTTCGACACGACCATCCACGGCGAGGTCACCGGCAATCCGCATTCCAACATGAACCTGACCTGCGGCAATGTCACCGGCGACGCGCACGCCAACATGACCCTCAACTGCGGCGACGTCGGCGGAAATGCGTCCGCGAATATGTCCCTCAACTGCAACAACATCGGCGGCGATGCCCACGCGAATATGTCCGTCCATGCGGCAGGCACCATCAGCGGAGGCAAGGCAAAAGAAGAATCCCGTGACGATTCCGATGACGAAATCTCCGTGAACGGCATGAATGTCACGATCAACGGCGATTACGAAGGCGATCTGTCCGCCGCGTGCAGCATCACAGTGTGCGGCGACGTCAACGGCGACATCGATACGACGGGAGACGTCCATGTCACGGAAGGTGACATCAACGGCGACGTCGACACCACCGGAAACGTGACCGCAGGCGGCGACATCAACGGCGATGTCGATACTACGCAGACCGTCATGGCGGGCGGCGATATCAGCGGCGACGTCGATACGTCGGCGGATGTGAACGTCGGCGGAAGCATCGAAGGCTCGGTCGACACCACGGGCGACGTCAACGTCGGCGGCGATGTCGGCGGAGATATCAGCACCACGAGCGACGTGGAAGTGGACGGCGATGTCCACGGCAGCATCGACACGACCGGCGACGTGACCGTCCACGGCGACGCACACGGCGATATCGAAGCGGAAAAAGTCAAAGTCTACGGTACCGCAGAAAATTACGATCCCGACGAAGACTGATTTTTCTTGCAATTCCGCACATCCCATAGTATAATGGAGGTATGAAAATACCTCCATTTCTTTATTCAGAAAGGAATTCCAATGAATCAGCCATTATACGATTTCATCACCGCGCACCGTCAGCGCGAATTCCGGATCGATGCGATTCCCTCTCAGGCGGAACGCTACAAGGCCGAAGGTCTGTCTCCGCGTGCCAGAATGTCCGACCGTTTCTGCCGCGTCATGGACGCGGAAGTGCCGCACATCCTGCCGGGACAGAAGATCGTGTTCCTGCGCACTGTTCCCCGTCCGTACGACTGCTTCACCGAAGACGAGTGGAACGCTATCCGCAGTCACCACTTCCTCCACGAACAGGGATATCTCTCGAATATCTGCCCGGATCACACGTATCTCATGAAGCGCGGTCTTCTCGCCGTACGGGAATCCGCCGACGAATACGCGAAGGCCGATATCGACGCGCTTCTCCGTCTCGTCAGCCGTTACCGTGACGAAGCACTCCGCACCGGACGTGACGACGTTGCGGAAGTTCTCGAAAAAGTACCCGCACAGCCGGCGGAAACCTTCCGCGAGGCTCTGCAGTTCTTCCGCATCATCCACTACGCGCTCTGGCTCGAAGGCAACTACCACAACACCGTCGGACGTTTCGACAAGTACATGATGCCCTATCTCGAAGCCGACCTCGCGGCGGGACGCCTCACCGAAGACGAAGCATACGAACTGCTTCTCGACTTCTTCCTCTCGTTCAACATCGACTCCGATATGTACACCGGTATCCAGCAGGGCGACAACGGTCAGTCCATGATGCTCGGCGGCACCGACCCGGCAACGGGATCCGAAATTTACAACAAGCTCACCGCGATGTGCCTCCGTGCATCCGGCGAACTCAAGCTCATCGACCCGAAGATCAACCTCCGCGTCACGAAAAACACGCCTCTGTGGGTCTATGAAGAAGGCACGAAGCTGACAAAAGTCGGACTCGGTTTCCCACAGTATTCGAACGACGACACGGTCATCCCCGCGCTGATGAAGCTCGGCTACGACAAGGCGGACGCGGAAGACTACACCGTTGCGGCGTGCTGGGAATTCATCATTCCCGGACTCGGCATGGAAATTGCGAACATCGGCGCGATGTCGTATCCGCTTGCGGTCGACCGTGCGCTGTCTTCCCTGCCGTCCTGCGCAGACTTTGACGAATTCCGTGCAAATGTCGCGGCAGAGATCACCGCGCAGTGCGACGCAATCATGGCGGGCGTGAAGAACATCTGGTTCGTCCCCTCGCCGTTCATGGAACTTCTCTACGGCGGCAAGCCCGTGACGGAAGGCATGAAATACAACAATTTCGGGATCCACGGCACCGGCGTATCCTGCGCGGCGGACTCTCTCGCGGCGATCAAAACGTACGTCTTCGACGAAAAGAAGCTGACTGCGGACGAACTTCTCGCGGCAGTAAACGCGGATTTCGAAGGATATGACGAAACGCTCCACCTGCTCCGCAGCGAATCCCCGAAGCTCGGTACGGAAAACTCCGCCGCGGCCGACGAACAGCTCGTCTGGCTGACGGAAGCGTTCTCCGGCACCCTCGCCGGAAAGACGAACGAACGCGGCGGCATCTGGCGTGCCGGAACCGGCTCGGCGATGTTCTACCTCTGGCACGCGGACGAAATCGGCGCGTCTCCCGACGGCAGACGGAAGGGCGAACCCTTCGCGGCGAACTATTCGGCGTCCCTGTTCGCAAAGATCGACAATCCGGTGAACATCGTGAAATCCTTCACCGCGCCCGACCTCGGCAAGGTCATCAACGGCGGTCCGCTGACCCTCGAATTCGACAGCAGGATCTTCGCTTCCGATGAAAATATGACCAAGGTCGCCTCTCTCGTAAAATATTTCGTTGCCCGCGGCGGTCATCAGCTCCAGCTCAATGCCGTCTCCCGTGAGGCACTTCTCGACGCACAGGCACATCCCGAAAAGTACGAACGTCTCATCGTCCGCATCTGGGGATGGAGCGCCTACTTCGTGGAACTCGACAAAAACTTCCAGGACCACGTCATCCGCCGTCAGGAGTATTCGATCTGATAAAATAAATGTTTCTCGGGAAAACCTTTTTTGACAAAAAGGTTTTCCCGAACCCTTTCCAAAAAACTTTATACAAATAAAGAGGATAAAGTTTGTGCAGATTTTCTGCTGTATTTTATGCGTTTCCGGTGCGGAGACGCTTTTTTCTTTTTACGCATAATTTCCGTCCTGTCCGGGAATAGTTTCAACAGACTGAATTTTCGGAGGAATTTCATGAAAAAACTGCTCTCCATCCTTCTCGCCGTGCCGCTTCTGCTTCCGTCCTGCGCGAAAGCGGATATCAACGACCGGATCATTCTCGGCAGTTCGACCGAGCTGACCGGGGATTTCCGCTTTCCCGGTTACGGCGGTGCTTCCGCCGGGGCTGCCGATCAGGACATCGCCGCGCTGACGACGGGCTACGCCGTGATGGAAACCGATCCTTCCGGGGAATATGTCTGGAACCAAACGGTCGTAAAAACGCATACCGAAGAGGAGATCCCGCAGTCCGACGGCTCCGTGAACTACCGGATCACGATCGAACTGAACGAAGGGCTGACCTTTTCCGACGGCACCCCCGTCACGGCGGACAATTATCTCGCGTATCTGCTGGCGTTTTCCACCCCCGTTGCCAGAAGTGCGGGTGCGACCGGCATGGCAGGTCAGGCATACGCCGGCTACGCGGATTTCTTCAACTACGCCGGAGACGGCGTGAAAATGGATCCGGACGCGCCTGCGTCCCGTGAGTTCACCGGTCTGCGCCGCCTGTCGGAATCCTCGTTCTCGCTGGAGGTCGACGGTGCGGCGGGATATTATCCCTATTTTTATACGGCGTCCTATGCCGCCGTCACGC
Source organism: Clostridia bacterium (assembly GCA_017547755.1). GTDB lineage: Bacteria > Bacillota > Clostridia > Oscillospirales > CAG-272 > UMGS1696. The sequence continues at coordinate 13,301 of JAFYOX010000058.1, forward strand.
CGTACGATCTCGGACTTCTTCTCGGGGAAGGAGTCACCGTCCGCGACGACGGAAACGGCTGTTATCTCGACGGCGCGTGGTACGAATCGTCTTCCTCAGGATCGTCGGAGGCTCTTCTTTTCAAAAAAGCGGAGCATATGAAAAAAGCACGCTACGATACCATGACCTACCCGTATTCCGGTCCGTACACCATCGTTTCGTGGGACGAAGGGACCCGTGAAGCCGTCCTGAAGAAAAACGACGCTTTTCTCGGCAACTTCGAAGGACAGAAACCGACCATACAGACAGTCGTCTGCACGCGCATCGTCGCGGAAACGCAGTTCGACCAGCTCACGAGCGGCGCCGTGGACATTCTCTCCGGCATCACCGGCGGCGATGAGACCAAAGCGGCGCTCCGGCTTGTCGGAAAGGGATTCCGCGAAAATCACTATCTCCGTGCAGGCTACGGAAAGATCCAGTTTGACTGCGATTTCGGACCGACGCTGTTCCCGGAAGTCCGGCAGGCCGCCGCGACTCTGCTCGACCGATCCGCGTTTGCGGCGGCGTTTACCGGCGGCTACGGAAAAGTGGTCAACGGCCCGTATTCCGAGGAATCGTGGATGTACCATGCCGCCGGTGAGGATTTCGAAAAATCCCTGAACCGCTACGACTATTCCGTCTCCGGCGCAAAACAGCTTCTGGAACAGGGCGGATGGGTCTACAATTCCCGCGGAGAAGCCTACGAGGAAGGACAGAACGGCATCGACCGCGTCCGCTACAAAAAAGTCACCCGCGAAGAGCTGGAAAGCCTCACCACCGAAGAAGGAACGGAGGCGACCCTCTCCTACCGCTCCGTCAGCAATACGGACAACATCGTCTACCGGACGGTGGAGATCGACAGCGCGTACTATATTCCGCTGGTGCTGAACTGGTTCTCCACGGAAAGCAATGCCGTCTCCGATCTGCTGTCCTCCATGCTGATGAACGGTGCGGGAACGGCTGCCTGCGGCATGGTCATCCGGCAGTCGGCGGGTGATTTCAACGCCATGCTCGGCGAACTCCGGCGCGATCCGTCCTACGGCTACAGCGGAACGATGACCTACAATATGTACAACCTCGCCACCGGCTTCACAAGTCCTGTGTACGATTACTCCTTCCAGTGGTCGCACGATCCCGCGTATTCCGGATTTTCCGCCGTCCGCCTGTACGATCCGTACGACCGGATCTTCTCCTATTTCGCGGAAGACGGCACCCACGAACGCCTGAGCTATGAGGAAGCCGTCCGCCGTTCGGACGGAAAGCTCGGCATGGATTACCTCTCCATGGCGATGGTGTACGACGCGGATACCGAAGAGGAATACGTCCGCTGGTGGACGGCGTACATCCGGCGATGGAACGAACTTCTGCCGGAAATTCCGCTCTACTGCAACTATTACTACGACGTTTACAACGAAAAGATCCGGGATTACCGGACGTCTCCCTACTGGGGAGCGGCCGAAGCGATCCTGTACTGCCGCGGATGAACGGGAAAGGAGACGCTTCTTGTGGGAAAATATCTTCTCCGACGGGTCGGCTATATGCTGCTCGTCCTCGTTCTGCTCTCGTTTCTGATGTATCTGATCTACAGCATGATCCCCTTTGACCGGGCACGTGCCCTCGCCGAAGAACAGCGCGCCGCCTACAAAAACGATCCGGCGGGCTTCGAAGCCGCCTATCAGAACTACCGGCATCAGCTGGGACTTGACCGCAGCGTCGTCTTCCGCTATCTCCGCTGGATCGGGCTCGTCCCCGTTGACGGCGTATACGACGGACTTCTGCAGGGAAGTCTCGGATGGAGCTTCCGGTACAGCCGTCCGGCCGCCGAAGTCCTCGCACAGCCGCTGCGCAATACGGTGTTTCTCAACCTCTTCTCGACCGTGCTGTCCCTCGGGATCACGATCCCTCTCGGCATTTTCTGTGCCGTTCACCGCGGAAGCCGACGGGATACCGCCGTCCAGATCGGCACCGTCGTCGGCTACAGCGTCCCGGGATTCATCGCCGCGATCCTGTTCATCTGCCTGTTCGCGGTCATCCTGCCGGTCTTCCCCGTCAGCGGAATGAAAACGCCCGGCAGCAGCTATACCGGTCTGCGGAAATTTTTCGACGAGCTGTATTATATGGCGCTCCCCATTCTCGTGATGACGTTTTCCTCGCTCGGCGGCATGACCCGCTACGTCCGCGCCGCCATGACGGAAGCCCTCACGATGGACTGCGTCCGCACCGCGCGTGCCAAAGGACTCCGCGAACGCGCCGTCATCTATTCTCACGCATGGCGGAACGCGCTCATTCCGGTCATCACCCTCGTCATCGGCTGGTTCCTGCGGCTGTTCTCCGGTTCGCTCATGATCGAAAATATCTTCGCCCTGAACGGCATGGGAAAGCTCTATATCACCTGTCTCAACGCGAATGACTACGAGGTGGTGCTCCTTCTGCAGATGTTCTATGTCACGCTGGCACTGCTCGGCAACCTGCTGATCGACATTGCCTACGGGCTTGCCGATCCGCGTGTCCGTGCCGACCGGCCGGAACGGAGGTGAACGTCATGGAATCTCTCAGTCCCGGACGTCTTGCACTGCGGCGTTTTTTCCGCCGTCCCGCCGCGTGCATCGCGCTCGTTCTTCTTTCCGGCATCTTCCTCTTCGTCTTTCTCGGTCCTCTGTTCGACCCGATCGATCTGTCCTACGCCGAACCTCTGCACAAAAATCTCAGTCCGTCGTACGATATGCTGCAGATCCCCGACGCGCTTTCCCGAAATATCCGGCAGATCTCGTCCCGTTCTTCATTTTCGGTCGGTCTCGATGGTGACGGACGGGTGTACACCTGGGGAAAAACGTATCTCCGGGACATCGGCACCGATCTTTCCGACCTTCCCGAAGAAGTGCGCGGCCGCCGGATCCTTCACGCCGCCGCAGGGGTCGACCATGCCGCCGCCATCGATGAAAACGGCTATGTCCTCTGCTGGGGCGCCTACGACAACGGACAGTACGGTCATAACGGAAGCATGCTCGCGGCGGCACGTCCGCAGCCGGAGGAACTGCTTGAACGTCCGCTCGATCCGTCCGGCGTCCGTCAGCTCGTCTGCGGAAATCAGGTCACCGCGATCCTGATGAACGACGGTACCACGTACCTCTGGGGAAACTACAGCATCGGCGCGGTCAATCTTCCGTCCTTTGAAGGAACAAAAGATCTTGCAAAGATCGTCTTTCTGCAGTCCCTGATCGCCGGGATCACGACGGACGGCGAATTCGTTTACGGAAGTTCCGGCGTCTTCGAGATCTGCGAGATCCGTGCCTCCGACGGCACCGTATTCCTCGGAAATCTGCGGGAATATATCGGGGACCGGAAAGTCCTTGACATCGCCGCTTCCATGACGGACGTCTGTCTCCTTCTGGACGACGGTTCCCTTGTGATCGCCGGAGCATCCGGCGAAGATACCCGCCGTACGCCGGTCATTCCGGACGGCGAAACGGTCGTTGTCCTTTCGGGAGGCGCACGGCATTACGCCGCACTCACCGATACGGGGCGCATCCTGACCTGGGGAAGCAATGCGCTCGACCAGACGGACATTCCCGCCGGTCTGACAGAACCGGGTGCGGCGGACGAGGTGATCTGCGCCGGATTCCAGACCTACGCTGTCAGAAGCGGGACGCTTGCCGGAAAATGGGGCTTCCGCGGATACCTCATGGGAAGCGACGAACTCGGACGCGATATTTTCACGCGCGTCATGAACGGCGGACGGATGACCATGACCATCGGCGCGGCCGCCGTCCTGATCTCCGCCGTCATCGGGATCCTGATCGGCTGCATCTCCGGCTATTCCGGCGGAAAAACCGACTTTTTCCTCATGCGCATGACCGAAATTTTCGCCGCGATCCCGTTTCTTCCCTTTGCGCTCGTCCTGTCCGCTCTTCTCCGCCGCACGGACGTGAAGGAAGACGTCCGTATTTTCCTCATCATGGTCGTCCTCGGCGTTCTTTCATGGCCGGGACTGGCGCGTCTCATCCGCGGGCAGGTACTCGCCGAACGCGAAAAGGAATTTGTCCTCGCGGCACAGGCGATGGGAGTTCCCGAACACCGCATTGCCTTCCGCCACATCCTGCCGAACGTGATCTCCGTCATTCTCGTCTCCCTCACGCTGGATTTCGCGGGATGCATGCTGACGGAAGCGACGCTTTCCTATCTCGGATTCGGCGTACAGCTTCCTCGTCCGACCTGGGGAAATATGCTCTACGGATGCAACAATTCCATCGTCATCCGGTCGTACTGGTGGCGGTGGGTCTTCCCGGCGCTGTTTCTGTCCGTGAGCATCCTCGCCATCAACATCCTCGGCGACACCCTGCGCGATATTTTCGACCCGAAATCGGAGGTGGAAAAATAAATGTCCGAAAACGATGATCTTCTCCTGCAGGTGAAAAACCTGCACACGTATTTCCGGACCCGCGCCGGAACCGTGAAAGCGGTGAACGACGTCTCATATGACCTGTACCGCGGAAAAACGCTCGGCATCGTCGGCGAATCCGGCTCCGGAAAAAGTGTTTCCGCGATGAGCATCCTCCGGCTGACCGACGCAAACGGATACATCGCCTCCGGAAAGATCCTCTTCTGCGGAAAGGATCTCGTCACCCTGCCCATGCGGGAGATGTACGGCATCCGCGGAAACCGGATCTCCGTGATCTTTCAGGAGCCGATGACCAGTCTGAATCCGGTCTTCACGATCGGCCGGCAGCTTTCCGAGCCGTTCCTCATCCACCGCGGGATGAAAAAGGAACCGGCACTGCGGGAAGCGCGCGCCATGCTCGAGGCCGTGCATATCCCGAATCCGGACGCACTTCTCCGGCGGTATCCGCACCAGCTCTCCGGCGGTATGCGCCAGCGGGTCATGATCGCCATGGCACTCGCCTGCCGTCCGGATATCCTCATCGCGGACGAACCTACCACCGCGCTCGACGTCACCATACAGGCGCAGATCCTCCGGCTGATGAACGATCTTCAGCGGGAAAACGGCACGGCGATCCTCTTTATCACCCACGATCTCGGCGTAATCCGCGAAACGGCGGACGATGTGGTCGTCATGTACTGCGGACAGGCGGTGGAACAGGCGCCGGCGAAGCTGATCTTCACGGACTGCGCGTACAGTCATCCGTACACGGAAGGACTGATGAACTCCATCCCGAAGCTGAACGACACCCGAAAGCGCCTCGATCCGATCCCTGGCTCCGTTCCGCATCCGCTTGCCCTGCCGGAAGGCTGCAAATTCGCACCGCGATGCCGCTACTGCACGCAGAAGTGCATCACCGCCGAACCGGAACTTCTTCCGGTGACGCAGAACCAGAAGATCCGCTGTCATTATCCCGAAAAAGCCGCAAGGAGGAGTCCGGAGCATGAAAAAATTACTCTCCGTCCGTCATCTTAAGAAATATTTTCCGCTGTCCGGCAATGGGATCTTCCGTAGTAACGTCCGGTTTCTCCGCGCCAACGACGATATTTCACTCGATATTTACGCCGGCGAGACCTTCGGTCTGGTCGGCGAATCCGGATGCGGCAAATCGACCTTCGGGCGCGTGATCCTGCAGCTCCTCCCGCAGACCGCCGGAAGCACGGTCTATTACGGACGCGATGAAAACGGCATCGATCTGTCGAAACTCTCTCCTGCGGAAATGCGTCCTCTGCGGCAGGATCTGCAGATCATTTTTCAGGACCCGTATTCCTCGCTCAATCCGCGCATGACAGTCGGGCAGATTCTCGAGGAAGGTCCGCTGACACACGGAATGTACCGGCGCGGCGATCCTGCTCTGCGTGAGCACATTCTCCGCGTGACGGAGGAATGCGGACTGCAGGAATTCATGCTTTCCCGCTATCCGCACCAGTTTTCGGGCGGTCAGCGGCAGAGGATCAGCATCGCGCGTTCCCTCGCGGTACGTCCGAAATTCATTGTCTGCGACGAGTGCGTCTCGGCGCTGGACGTGTCGATCCAGTCGCAGATTCTCAATCTGCTGCAGGATCTGAAAGAGCGGGAACGGCTGACCTATCTCTTCATCTCGCACAATCTTTCCGTCGTACGCTATCTTTCCGACCGGATCGGCGTGATGTATCTCGGAAAAATGGTCGAAGTCGCCCCGACGGATCTTCTGTTCGCCCATCCCGCGCATCCGTACACCGCCGCCCTGCTGTCCGCCGTACCGACCACCGAGCCGGAGTCCGACACCTCGCGGAAAGAGATCCTCAGCGGCGGAAATCTGCCGGATCCCGCCGATCCGCCGGACGGATGTCCGTTCCATCCGCGCTGTCCGCAGGCGTGTGACCGGTGCCGGCGGGAAAAACCGCTGCTTCTTGAAACCGCTTCCGGACATTTCGCCGCCTGTCACTTCCCGCTTCCGCAGTAAAATCGAAGGACACCGTATTTTTTGTACACGGTGTCTTTTATTTTGTTGAAATTTGCTCTTTTATCGGGAATCAAAGTATGGTATACTATAGATAATGATAAACTGGATAAGTCTAACCATACCATAAACAAACGGAGAAAATACCATATGTATCAGATGAAAGAAGCCATCCTCTGCAAATACGGAGAAGTCATCCTCAAGGGAACCAATAAAAAGACCTTTGAAAATCAGCTCATGAACGAAGTGCGCCGCCGTGCCGCTCTCGTCGGAAATTACACCGTCCGCTACAACCAGAGCACCGTTTACGTCGAACCGAACGACGAAGAAGCGGAAGATATGCTCGACGTTATGTACGCCCAGATCGGCAAGGTCTTCGGTTTTGCTGGCATCTGCCGTGCGGCGGTCTGCGAAAAGACGCTCGAAGCCATCCTTGAAAAGGCAAAGGAATATCTGCCGGACAAGCTGGCGAAGTACAGGACCTTCAAGTGTACGGCAAAGAGAAGCGACAAGAGATTCCCGCTGTCCTCTCCCGAACTTTCCGGCGAAGTGGGCGCGGTCATTCTCGAAACCATCCCGGACATCACCGTTGACCTGAACGAACCCGACATCATCGTCAAGATCGAAGTCCGAGAAAGCTACGCGTACATCCACGCCGGTCAGGACCGCGGTGCGGGCGGTATGCCGCTCGGCTCCGCAGGACGCGGCATGCTCCTTCTTTCCGGCGGTATCGACTCCCCGGTAGCCGGCTACATGATGATGAAGCGCGGCATGACTGTGGACTGCGTCCATTTCGACAGCTTCCCGTACACCAGCGAAGCGGCACGCGAAAAGGTACTGACCCTTGCGACCGAACTGACCGAATACTGCGGCAAGATCAAGGTTCACATCATTTCCCTGACCCACATTCAGGAACTCATGCGCGACACCTGCGACGAAGACTACTTCACGCTCCTTCTCCGCCGCTTCATGATGCGTCTGGCATCGAGATGCGCCGAAGAAAACCACTGCGAAGTCCTCGTGACCGGCGAATCCCTCGCGCAGGTGGCATCCCAGACGATGAAGGCGATGTGCGTCACGGAAGACGCCGCAGACCGTCCGATCTTCCGTCCCTGCATCGGCATGGACAAGGAAGAGATCATCCGTATTTCCCGTGAGATCGGCACGTTTGCGACCTCCATCCTCCCGTTCGACGACTGCTGCACCGTCTTCACGCCCAGACATCCGCGTACTCAGCCGGAGCTGGAAAAGGTTCTCGTTGAAGAAAACAAGCTCGACGTTGCGGCGCTTGTGGAAGAAGCATGGCTGACGAGAAACACGGTCGTGCTGCATCAGGAACTGTAAGGAAGAAAACCGCTGAAGCGGTTTTCAAAATGAATCGCCTGCGCGGCGGGCGCACAAAGGGGCTCAAACGCCGCCCCTTTGTGAATTGCCGGCTTACAAATCGTTCGGGGAACTCGGCCTTGGGGCCTCGGACAAACAGCGGTTTGCCCGCATTCAGAGCGTTCGGAAGAGACAGGGTTTGGGTGCAAATCTGTCCAAATCGTATATTCAATAGGAACAACCGTGGAGAATTCCTGATTTTACGGAGAAACTTAAAGTTTAGATTCCACCTTTTGAAAAACTGCATTTTGTTCTTCCGTGCGGTCTGCTGAGTGAACACCGCTGTATGTCTGAGGTCTCAAGACCGAGTCCCCCGAACGGAGGAGTCCAGAGGAACCTTCCTTTGGTCGGGGTGATTCACAAGAGGGCGACGACTCGCCCTCTTGTGCGCCGTCCGCGCAGGACGAGAGAAAGTCTGTACAAACGAAAACTCTATAGAAAACAAAAAACACGAGGTACATTATCATGAAAAGAGACGAATACAGCCTTGCTCTGCTGTGTGACTTCTACGAACTCACCATGAGCCGCGGGTATTTTGAAACCGAGATGCGGAACCGGATCGCGTATTTTGACGTCTTCTTCCGCCGTGTGCCGGACGGAGGCGGCTATGCCATCGCCGCAGGCCTGGAACAGATCGTCCGCTACATCGAAGATCTCCGCTTCACCGACAGCGACATTGAATATCTCCGCGGAAAGAATCTCTTCTCCGAAGAATTCCTCGCCTACCTCGCGGATTTCCGTTTCACCGGTGACATCTGGGCGGTTCCGGAAGGAACGGTCATCTTCCCCGGCGAACCGATCCTCACCGTCCGCGCCAATACCATCGAAGCACAGCTCATCGAAACCTACGTTCTCCTCGCGCTGAACCATCAGTCCCTTATCGCCACCAAGGCGTCCCGTATGGTACGCGCGGCAAAGGGCCGTCCGATCTCCGAATTCGGCAGCCGCCGTGCGCACGGCGAAGACGCCGCCGTCTACGGTGCGCGTGCCGCCTACATCGGCGGATGCACCGGCACTGCCTGCACCCTCTCCGACAAGCTCTACGACGTTCCGGCCGGCGGTACAATGGCGCACGCGTGGGTACAGATGTTCGACAACGAATATGAAGCGTTCTCCACCTACTGCCGTCTCTATCCGAACAATCCGACCCTTCTCGTCGATACATACAGCGTCTTCGGCTCCGGGATCCCGAACGCCATCCGCGCCGTCAAGGACGTTCTGTGGCCGCAGGGTCTGAAAAAGTGCGCGATCCGCATCGACTCCGGCGACATTGCCTACCTCTCCAAGAAGGCGAGAAAGGCGCTTGACGATGCCGGTCTGACCGACTGCAAGATCGTCGTTTCCAACTCCCTCGACGAATACATCATCGGCGAACTCATCGCGCAGGAAGCCTGCGTGGATGCTTTCGGTGTCGGCGAACGCCTCATCACCGCAAAGAGTGACTCCGTTTTCGGATGCGTTTACAAGCTTGCCGCTGTGGAAGACGAAGAAGGTCATATCGTTCCGAAGATCAAGGTCAGCGAAAATGCCGCAAAGATCACCAATCCGCACTTCAAGAAGCTGTTCCGTATGTACTCGAACGAAACCGGCAAGGCGATGGCCGACCTCATCATGCTCCATGACGAAACCGTCGACCAGACCCAGCCGCTCGAAATCTTCGACCCGGAACACACCTGGAAGCGTACCATCCTCGAAAACTTTACCGCACGCGAAATGCTCGTACCGGTCTTCCTGAAGGGCGAACTCGTGTACGATCTGCCGCCGATCCACGAGATCCGCGACCACTGCGCCCGTGAAATTGCGACCATGTGGAAGGAAGTTCTCCGCTTCGAAAATCCGCACGGCTACTACATCGACCTTTCCCAGCGCCTCTGGGACCTCAAGACCAGCATGATCTCGAAGTACATCAAGGGCAACAAGGACTGATATGAGCCTGTCACTCCAGAACTGCACGGTCTGTCCGCGGAAATGCGGCATCGACCGTACCAAATCCGCAGGATACTGCGGCGCATCGGACAGAATCGAAGTTTCCAAGGTAATGCTGCATCAATGGGAGGAACCGTGTATCAGCGGAACCGACTCAAAACGCAGATCCGGCTCCGTATCCGGGGGATCCGGCGCGGTCTTCTTCACGCACTGCCCGCTCGGCTGTATCTACTGCCAGAACAAGGACATCAGCCGCCGCACCTGCACGGGTACGGTGTACACCGTGAGTGAACTTGCGGAAATTTTCGTAAAACTGCAGAGCGACGGCGCGTACAACATCAATCTCGTCAGTCCGACGCAGTACACAGCGCAGATCATCGAAGCGGTGAATATCGCACGGCAGAACGGACTCACCCTGCCCGTCGTCTGGAACACCGGCGGCTACGAACTTCCGGAAACCATCGAAGCACTCACGGAAACCGTGGATATTTTCCTGACGGACTTCAAATATGCCTCGCCGGAAGCAGCAAAATTCTGTTCCGCGGCGGAAGATTATCCGGAGATCGCGGCGGAATCGCTTGCGAAAATGTACGAAAACGTCGGCGCATGCACGTTCGACGAAAACGGCATGATGACGCGCGGCGTGATCGTGCGGCATCTGATCCTGCCGGGACACCGCGCGGATTCGATCGCCGTTCTGCGGAAAATTGCGGAAATTCTTCCTGTGGAAAACATCCGGATTTCGCTGATGGCGCAGTACACCCCGGAATTTCTGCCGGATGCGGCGGAAGATGCTGTGGAAAAGTACAGAAAGCTCCGCCGGCGCATCACCTCGTTCGAATACAATGCCGTCCTCGACGAATCCGAACGGCTCGGATTCGACGGCTACTCGCAGGAACGCACCTCGGCGACAAAAAAATATACGCCCGATTTCTGACAGAAAAATCATCGGATAAACGCCCCTTTCTCTGTGCAGACTATTCCCGGAAGCACAGACGAAAGGAGGTCTCCCGATGGATCACGGCAGAAATCAGCCGCGGATGTACTATCCCCCGGTTTTCACGGCCGAAATGCCGCTCGGACTGGGAATGGCACTGATGCAGAATCCGTCCGCACTCGACCGTTTTTCCGCCCTGAACGAAGAGGAAAAGCGGGAACTGATCGGCAGTACGCACGGCATCCGTTCCAAAGAGGAAATGCGTGCCTTTGTCGAGCAGTTTGCCGGCGGCGATTTTCTCACACCCACATTATGAGGTGACCTTATGACGACTCCCCATGTAGAAACCGAACGCAAATATCTGATAAAATACCCCGATACCGCGTATCTCCGGACGCTGGACGGCTGCCGGGTACTGGACATGGTCCAGACCTACCTCGACCGCCTGTCGGAGGAACCGGAGACCGAACGCCGCGTCCGCACCATCACGGAAAACGGCGTCACCTCGTACGTGTATACGAAAAAATCCCCGCGCGCCAGACTCAGCCGGTTCGAAGACGAACGCGAAGTGACGCGTGAGGAATACGACCTGCTCCGGAAGGACGCGTATTCGGAACTGATCAAGACCCGCTATGCGTTCCCGTTTGCGGGACACGTGATGGAGATCGACGTTTACCCGCCGGAAATCGGCGGCGAGATCTTTGATGGATACGCGATCTTCGAGGTGGAAATGGACGATCCGGACGAAACGGTGGAATTCCCGGAATTTCTGGAGATCCTCCGCGAAGTCACGGATGACAAGCGATACCACAATAAAACATTGGCGAAAAAATTGAAGTAACTACAGGAAAACCGTTCGTGGAATGACGAACGGTTTTCTGTTTTTTATATAAGCGGCGTACATTCGTCTTTTAATCCAAGAATATAGTCCGCGCTGATATTATAATACCGGCAAAGCGTAATAATATGCCGGATCGGAATTTCATTTTCTCCTTTTTCGTAACGTGAATACACCTGCTGTGTTGTTTTGAGAACGTGCGCAATATCGCTTTGAGTCAGATCGTGATCTTCACGGATATCGTGCAAAATTTCGTTATAGGGTTTCATTGAATATACCACCTTTGAATTGTTATTAATAAATATTTTACAATACACCACATATGATGTATTGATTTTACGCCATATGTGGTGTAAAATATTATAAGCAATTATACCTTGGAGGTACTCATGAAAACTCTCGAAAACCTGTTTTTCGGCAATGAAATTCCTTTTGAACTTCCCTCTCTCGACCGCGAAGAATACCACCGCTTGGTCGAAGAACTGGGCGAATTTGAAGACCCGCTATTTGAAAGCCTGACCAAAGAACAGCGGCAATTATACGATGATTGTCTGAACATCCGCATGGACATCTCCATCGCCCAGATGCGCGATGCGTTCATCCGGGGATTCCGCATGGGCGCGCGTATCTTTCTGGACGTCGTCAGCGATAAAACATAAAATATGCCCCCACGTCCATCGGTTGACATGGGGGCTGTATCAGTTATTCACTATTCACTCTTAGTTCTTAGCTGTTCATCTCACTGTGCTCCGTGCGATGGAGAATATCCTCCTGTACGGCGCGGTCGAGCTTGGTGAAGTATGCCGAGAATCCCGAGACGCGCACGACCAGTCCGGCGTACTTTTCCGGATGTTCCATCGCGTCCTTCAGCGTTTCGCGGGAAACACAGTTGATCTGCACTTCCTGACCGCCGCGCGCGAAGTATACCTTCAGCGCCGCGAGAAGCGCCGCGCGGTTTTCCGGCTTCTGCAGCATATCTTCCGTGTATTTCTGGTTCAGCACCGTGCCGCAGGAAACGAGCTTATAGTCCGGCTTCGACAGGGACAGGAACACGGCGGTCGTGCCGCTCTGATCCATGCCGTACGTCGGGGACGCCGCATCGGACAGCGGTACTTTTGCGTGACGGCCGTCCGGGGTCGCACCGATGCCCATACCCGCGTAGACGCTCGCCGTATTGCTGGCGATCGCGGTATAGTACGGACCGCCGTCCGGCGTACGGTATCTCGAGAAGATCTTATCGAGATAATCGACGTACCAGACCGCGTATTTGTCGACAAAATCGTCGTCGTTGCCGTACTTCGGCGCGGCGATCAGATGCGCCTGCAGGGTCTCGTATCCCTTGAAATCCGCTTCCATCGCGTCGCGCAGTTCGGTCAGTGTGAAGAGTTTTTCGTTGAATACGCACTTTTCAATCGCCGCAAGGGAGTCCGCCACGGTGCCGATGCCCATGCATCCCGCGCCGTGTGCCGACGGATAATGCGCGCCGCCGTCGTTGATGTCCATCCCGCGCGCGATGCAGTCGTCGCAGAACAGGGACATGAACGGGTCGGTGTAGTTTTTCCGGTTGTAGCGGTCGTTTTCGTTCGCAAAAACGGTCACGTATTCCGCCGCCGCAAATTTCAGCTGCTGTTTGAACGCCAGCATAAACTCATCCATCGTCTTAAGTTTGCCGACATCCCCCGTATCCACGCCGTAATAATGCTCGTCAATGAGAGATTTTCCACGGAAAAATACCGCTTCGAGGTATTCCGGCACGTTGAACCGTCCGTCCGACCATGCCGGCTGTTTGCCCGGAATGAAATTTTCAATACATCCGACGAAACAGTAGTTGCGTGCGTCTTCAATCGTGTAGCCGTGACGGGTCAGCGCAGGAATGTTCACGCGGTCGTTCATGAGCGCGGGATAGCCAAGTCCCGTTCCGATGACCTGCAGGCATTCGTCGAGGAATTCGTCCGGCATCCCTTCGTGGAGACGTGCGGATAGGTTCGGACCGGGGATGTTGCAGTCCCGTACAGCATGGAGAATGATATAGCTCAGTTCGTTGATGCCTTCGGAACCGTCCGGCTTCACACCGCCGATGGCGATGTTGACAACGTCGTCGCCGCCGAGCCAGCGCGATTCGCCGATCTTGATGAAGGTCGACGCAAACAGAATTTCCGCTTCGCGGTCGGTCAGCGTACCGGCTTCCTTATCGTGCAGGTAGTACGGATAGAGGTACTGGTCCATCCGTCCGAGCGCCATCGCATACTTGCCCATGAGCAGGAACGTCAGATGCACGAGCCAGGTCAGATTGAGTGCCTGACGGAGCGTGACCGGCGCATCCCACTGGATCACGTCAAGGTCGTCCGCAAGTGCAGTGAGATTTTTGCGGCATTCTTCGTCGGACGTCTGTCCCGCCGCTTCTCTGGCGGCTGCCGCATGATTCCGGACAAAAAGCGCAAACGCCGCGAGAACGTCGCGCTGCGATTCCAGATACGCCACTTTTTTGGGTTCGTCCGCGTGATTTTTCATGGATTCGAAGATCCGATCCATCGTGCCGGAAATGCCGTCCGCGAGGAAACGGTCGTAACCGGGCGCGAAATGGTCGGCATTGGTGGTGAAACTGCGGGAACCGTAAGAAGCGCCAATATCGCGGGAACGGATCACTTCGATGCGGTCGTATTCGGACGGCGGCACGAAGCATCCCATCCGGGAACCGGCGACAAGGTCGTGTTCGTAGACCTTTGCCGGATAATTTTCAAGAAGATACGCCAGCGCCAGCGTCTTCGCTTTCGCCGGCTTTTCACCGAAAAACATCCGGTAACAGCGGTAACGGAGAAGATCGGGAAGAATATAGTCGCCGTCCGGACGCACCGAAACGGCCTGTTTCAGCTGTTCAAACATGATAAAAACCTCCGGTTTCTGTTCTCTCAGAACGCGATCGCTTCAATTTCCTTTGCGATTTCATCCGTAACGGGCATCTGACCGTCCGCGACCTTGTAAAGTTCGCCGTGCGCCTTCACGATGCCGTCGATGAATTCGCTGTACGGGTGCGAACATACGTCGAGCGCGCCGATCTGGTAGTTTTCGCCGTCAAAACGGCCGAGGTACGCCTGGTCGTACAGGATAAAGTAGTGTGCGCCGAGGCACATCGGGTGCGACGCCGCACGGTGCATATACCGGCGGTATGCCACGCCGCGTTCGTGCTGGTTTTCCACGCCGCGGAGACCCGTCGCGTCCATGCCGCGGTCGAGTGCGCCGAAGTGGAATTCGCCGATGATGACCGGCTTTCCGGTGATCTGCGAGAAGTTTTCGATGTCTCTCCACGGATCCATCGAGTAGCAGTTGAACGAGAAAACGTCCGTGTATTCGCATCCGGCGGCAAGGGCCTTGCTGGACAGCCATGCGTAACGGATGCCGAGATTGAGATGATTCGGGTCGGCACGTCTGGCAGCTTCCGCAGGGATCCGGATGTACCGGCGGATCATTTCGACGGAGGATTCCATGAGGTCATCCATTGCCGCCTTGCCGATATCCGCCGCTTCAAACGGCGTGTACAGATCGTCGAACGCCGCGAAATCCGCGCCCCATGCTTCGTTGAGCCCCGCGATATCGCCGTATTTCTTCGTCAGCTCGCCGACAATGTAGTCCTTCGAATACAGCTTTGCTTCGTGCGCCATCGCCTGTGCCGCAATATTCATATTGTCCACGAATGCCCATGCGGGTTCGTTCGACATGAAGTAGCCGAGCAGATACGGGTCATCCCGCTTTTCGTCGAGGAAATGCGCCCATTTTTCGGAGGATTCTTCGAATTCCGGCGAGAAAACGTCCGGGAAGTCGCGGAAGATGTTCGTCGTCGTGCGCGGATATCCCCATCCGATGATGACGTACGGAAGTTTTTCGCGGTCGATGAAGCGTTTGTCGCTCCAGCAGGCGATGGTATTACATCCCCAGCGGATGAGACGGCAGCGGATCATGTCCGCCCAGACATTGAAATAATCGTCGCCGAACGCCATTGCCGCATTGTGGACGAAATAGTTGAAGTTTTCGGTGGGTATTCCCTGCCACTGGCTCTTCGACCAGCCGATCTCACCCTTCGGCGGGAGATCTTCGCAGAGAGACGTGATGCCGGTCAGGTTGCACTGGTCGCCGAGTCCGACGCAGTCAAAGCCCATCGAAAAGAACGCGTATCCGTCGGGATCACAGAGCCACCAGCGCTTTCCGTCGTGGTGGAGCGAGAAATATCCGGTGCCGTCCTTCAGCTTTTTGCCGGTCCAGCCGCCCCATGCGGAACGTTCGGGAAGGGGTGTTTCGTCCGCGTCCGCCGCTTCCGCACGGAGTGCGGCGATCATTTCGTCAACGGATGCCGTCTTTCCGGGCCATGTAGTGCCCTTTTTCTGACCGAGCGCGTCGACCATTTTCATATCGGCGAGCGGATAATCAGGTTCTTCGTCCAGAATGCGGACGTTTTCGATTTTCAGGATCAGATCCACGGGGGTTTTGTCCACACAGACGGCGAATTTCTGCAGGCGGTCAAGATGTACGGGATGGCCGTGGACGACGGTCTTCAGTTTGCCGGGCGTACGGGGCATGAACACGTTGTTCGCAAACAGGACGGAAAACGGCAGTGCCACGCGGGTCGGCAGATTCGGCAGAAGCCCCATCTTGATGCTCAGGTCGTACTGATTCGAGGAGGTTTCCCAGAACTGCCAGCAGACGCCGGCGGAACGATCGCCGCAGACGGTGATGTCCATCGCAAGATACTGATCGGGACGGATCACTTCGCCGCAGAATGTACCGCGCGGAAATTCAATGAAGATCGAAGACGCACTGCCCTTCGGGAAGAGAAAACGGTCCTCTCCCAGTACGGTCGAACGCCACGGACGGAAGGTCGACAGGTCAAGAATTTTCATGGTGGAATCCTTTCTTTATTTATAAAACCATGCACTGTTCTCTGCGTTCATTTTAACATAAACCGTGCGTCTTGGCAAGCCATATCCACAAATTCATTGACAAAACCATGCCCTTCCTGTATAATGGAGGCATGAATTTCGTCAATCTTACACAAAACCGAGGTACTGCCATGACCAATCACACCTTCACCGGCACATGGATCACCGACGCGGAGTTCGCCGCCCTCGAACCGCGCAACGTCTTCCACCGCCAGCTTGAAAAAGTCGATCTTCCCTGCAATGAACACCGCAACCGCCACATCCTTTTCCGCCGCACGTTCGATGTGACCGCGCTTCCGAAGAATGCGGTCATGTATATCACCGCGGACGACTACTACAAACTGTATATCAACGGAACCTTCGTCACACAGGGTCCGGCGCCCGCGTATCATTTCGCGTACGGCTACAACACCGTCGACGTGACGCCGTATCTCCGCGAAGGCAGAAATACCATTGCCGTCCACACGCTGTATCAGGGGCTCATCAACCGCGTCTGGGTCAGCGCGGATCGCCGGCACGGGCTTCTCTGTGATCTCGAATGCGACGACGTGACCGTCCTGTCGAGCGATTCTTCCTTTCTCACCCATCCGCACACCGGCTATACCGAAACCGGCACCGTCGGCTACGCGACGCAGTTTCTGGAAACCTGCGATTCCCGTGCGGCGGAAGTCGGTTTTGAACAGCCCGATTTCGACGATTCCGCATGGACTGCCGCTCTGCCGCGCGAAATTCTCGATTACACCGTCGTTCCCCAGCCGACAAAATCCCTTGTGTTTGAGACGATCGCGCCGGTTCTTGCGGAAAAGCGCGGCGAAAACTGCCTGTTCATCGATTTCGGCGCAACGTACGTCGGGTATCTGAATCTCACGGCATCGGGCAAGTCCGGCGATATTCTCACCATCCGTTGTGCGCAGGAGCTGAACGAAGACGGAAGCATCCGCTATGCGCTCCGCGCAAACTGCAAATACGAAGAAGACTGGATCCTCTCGGGCGGCACGGATACGTTGGACTGGTTCGATTACAAATCCTTCCGCTATGCCGAGATCACCCTTCCCGACGGATGCGAAGTGACGGAAATCTCGTTTGCCGCACGGCATTATCCCTTTGAACTCGCAGCGTCCATGAAACCGGAATACCGCGATGACGAAGCCCTGCAGAAAGTCTGGAATCTCTGCGTGAATTCGCAGAAATACGGCGTACAGGAAGTCATTCAGGACTGCATGGAACGCGAAAAGGGCTTCTACGTCGGCGACGGCTGCTACACCGCGCTTGCCAACCTGATCCTGACCGGCGACGACTCCATCGTCCGCAAGCTGATCGACGACGCCTTCCGCTCGACGTTCATCACGCCCGGCATGGTGACCTGTCTCGACTGCGCGATGATGCAGGAGATCGCGGAATATCCGCTGATGCTGATCTCGCTGATCCTGTGGCATTACCGCGTCTGCGGCGACCGGGACTATCTTGCGAAGTATTACCCCGGCATCTGTACCCTGCTCGACTCCTACCGCACGGATTACGAAAAAGACGGGCTCCTGCGCGACCTCGACAAGTGGTGCGTGGTCGAATGGCCTTCGAATTTCCGCGACGGCTACGACGTGGACATCACCGAAGGCAAGGTCTGCCACGAGCCGCATGTCGCACTGAATGCGTATTACATTGAAGCGATCCGCTGTACAAACAAAATCGCCGCGATCCTCGGCGAAGAACCGTACCGCGACGAAAACGGACTGGTCGGCGCGTTCCTCGCGGCCTTCTACGACGAAAAGCGCCATCTGTTCACGGACAGCCTCGTTTCGGAACACTCCAGCTACATCGGCAACGTCCTGCCGTTCGCGTTCGGACTCTGCCCGGACGACGAATGCACGCAGAACATCCTCGACTGGATCGGACGGCGCGGCGTAACGGGCGTATCCTTCTTCGGCGCGTTCCCGCTGAAGTACGGTCTGCTCCGTCAGGGACGCCGCGACATTGCGGAAAGCATGCTCCGCGACGAAAACGCATGGCTGCGGATGATCCGCGAAGGTGCCACCACGACCTACGAAGGCTGGGGCCGCGACACCAAGTGGAACACCTCACTCTTCCACCTGACGCTCAGCGACGCGGCGGTATTCTTAGCCGATGTAAACGCGGAAGCGATTTTTGAGTGAATAATGATTCGTGGGGAACCCTTTTTTAAGGAAAAAAGGTTCCCCACACCCCTTCCAAAAACCTTTTTAAGTTAAACATATTGAAACTGTATGTTATTTTTCCATACCCCATTGACAAACTTCTCACGCGGGTGTATAATAGGATCACAAGATACCTGACAACAAGATTCTGAAAAGTTTCTGACGGAAAGGTACTGCTGAATCTCAAAGATATCCGCGATTTATCACCGTGGTTTTTTCGGCTGTGCCTTCTTCAGGTACAGCCGATTTTTTTGACGGAAACGGAGGCGGACATTATGGCAACCAGAGTTGCGGTCATGGGGATCATCGTTGAAAACCGGGATTCCACGGAACCGCTCAATTCCCTGCTGCACGAATACGGCGAATACATCATCGGGCGGATGGGCATTCCTTACCGCGAACGCGGCATCAGCATTATCTCCATCGCTATCGACGCGCCGCAGAATCTCATCGCCGCGCTGTCGGGAAAAATCGGAAATCTGGACGGAGTCAGCGTGAAAACCGCCTACTCCCATATCGAACACAATGATTGAAAAAATTACGCATCTCATCGAAAAACTCGAACAGACCCGTTCGCTCACCGTGGAAGAATATGAGCTCCTTCTGGAGCATCGCTGTGACGAAACAGCGGCAGTCCTCGCGGAAAAAGCGGACACCGTCCGGCGGAAGATCTACGGGAACACCGTCTTCATCCGCGGACTGATCGAAGTCAGCAACATCTGTAAAAACGACTGCCTGTACTGCGGCATCCGCCGCTCGAACAAAGCCTGCGACCGCTACCGGCTGACGAAAGAGCAGATCCTCGAATGTGCCGACGAAGGATACGGTCTCGGCTTCCGGACGTTCGTCATGCAGGGCGGCGAAGGCATCTTCTCCGCAGATCACACGGCGGACATCGTCCGGGAACTCAAGAAAAACTATCCCGACTGTGCCGTCACCCTCTCGCTCGGCGAATATTCCCGCGAAGAATACGCCGTCATGCGCGAAGCGGGCGCCGACCGGTACCTTCTCCGCCACGAAACGGCGGATAAAGCGCATTACGAACGCCTGCATCCCGCCGGAATGTCGTTTGACAACCGGATGCGGTGCCTGCACGATCTGAAGGATCTCGGATTCCAGGTCGGCTGCGGCTTCATGGTCGGCTCGCCGTTCCAGACCCTGCACAATCTCGCGCTGGATCTGAAATTCGTCGAGGAATTCTCTCCGGAAATGTGCGGCATCGGCCCGTTCATCCCGCAGAAGGACACGCCGCTCGGAGGTTATCCTGCCGGAACAGCGGATATGACGATCTGTCTGCTGTCCATCCTCCGGCTCATCAAGCCGAATCTGCTCCTTCCCGCCACCACCGCGCTCGGCACGATCACGAAAGACGGC
Source organism: Clostridia bacterium (assembly GCA_017547755.1). Classification (GTDB taxonomy): domain Bacteria; phylum Bacillota; class Clostridia; order Oscillospirales; family CAG-272; genus UMGS1696. The sequence continues at coordinate 33,259 of JAFYOX010000058.1, forward strand.
CGCGAACGCGGCATCAAAGCCGGCGCGAACGTCGTCATGCCGAATCTCTCTCCCCTGTCGGAGCGCAAAAAATACGCCCTCTACGACAACAAGATCGCCACCGGCGACGAATCCGCGCAGGCGGTCGAGCACCTGCGGCAGTCGATGGCAAAGATCGGCTACGAAGTCGTCACGGCAAGAGGAGACATCCAATTAACTAATAACTAAGGACTAAGAGTGAATAGCTGTCAGCTTCAACCGAATTGTACTTTGAGCTGACAGTCTGAACGATAATCAGCTATTCACTATTCACTTTTAGCTCTTAGCTCCTGAAAGGACATTATCATGGCAATCTACAATCCCAAATCGCTGAAAGCGGAAGAATTCATCAACAACGAAGAAATTCTCGACACCATCCGCTATGCGGAAGAAAACAAGAACAACGTCGAACTCATCGACGCGATCCTCGAAAAGGCTCGTCCGAAGAAGACCGCCGACGGCATCCACTGCGAAGGGCTGACCCACCGCGAAGCATCCGTGCTCCTTGCCTGCGAGATCCCGGAAAAGGTACAGGCGATGTATGACCTTGCGAAGGAGATCAAGCTTTCCTTCTACGGCAACCGTATCGTCATGTTCGCACCGCTGTATCTGTCCAACTACTGCGTCAACGGCTGTGTTTACTGCCCGTACCATCTCAAGAACAAGCACATCGCCCGCAAGAAGCTGACGCAGGAAGAAGTCCGCCGCGAAGTCATCGCGCTGCAGGACATGGGTCACAAGAGACTCGCCATCGAAGCCGGCGAAGACCCGGTCAACAACCCGATCGAATACATCCTCGAGTGCATCAACACGATCTACTCCGTTCATCATAAAAACGGCGACATCCGCCGCGTCAACGTCAACATCGCGGCGACCACCGTCGAAAATTACCGTAAACTGAAGGAAGCCGGCATCGGCACCTACATCCTCTTCCAGGAAACCTACCACAAGAAGAGCTATGAAGAACTCCATCCGACCGGCCCGAAGCACAACTACGACTACCACACCGAAGCGATGGACCGTGCAATGGAAGGCGGCATCGACGACGTAGGGCTCGGCGTACTGTTCGGTCTGGAAATGTACAAGTACGAATTCGCCGGACTGCTCATGCACGCGGAACACCTCGAAGCCGTTCACGGCGTCGGCCCGCACACGATCAGCGTTCCCCGTCTGTAGCGCGCGGACGACATCGACCCCGATACCTTCGACAACGGCCTCGCAGACGATATTTTCGAAAAGATCATCGCCTGCATCCGCATCGCGGTTCCGTATACCGGCATGATCATCTCCACCCGTGAAAGCCAGGAAGTCCGCGGACGTGCGCTTGACATCGGTATTTCCCAGATCAGCGGCGCATCCCGTACCTCCGTCGGCGGCTACACCGAAGAAGAACGTCCGCACGACAGCGAACAGTTCGACGTTTCCGACCAGCGTACGCTCGACGAAGTCGTCAACTGGCTGATGAAGCTCGGCTATATCCCGTCCTTCTGCACGGCGTGCTACCGCGAAGGCAGAACCGGCGACCGCTTCATGGCACTCTGCAAGAACGGTCAGATCCAGAACTGCTGCCATCCGAACGCGCTCATGACCCTCACGGAATACCTCGTGGACTACGCAAGCGAAGAAACGAAGGAAATCGGCTTCGACCTCATCGCCAAGGAGCTGAACAACATCCCGAAGGAAAAAGTCAAGGCGATCGCCGCCCAGAACATCGAAGACATCAAGGCATCGAACAGACGAGATTTCAGATTCTGAGATAAATCTGCACCCAAACTTTGTCCCCCATTCTGTTTAAAAGTTTTTGAAGATGGGGTTTGGGGAAGGAACTTTTCTCAAAAAGTTCCTTCCCCAATTATTTTAAACTGGAGGAATTCTATGTCCCTGAATGAACAAGTTTCCGCCGAACGGATCCATATCGGATTTTTCGGGCTCCGCAACGCCGGAAAATCGAGCGTGGTCAACGCCGTCACCGGACAGGCGCTCTCGCTCGTGTCCGACGTCAAGGGCACAACGACCGACCCCGTCAAAAAGGCGATGGAACTTCTTCCGCTCGGTCCGGTGGTCATCATCGACACGCCCGGCATCGACGACGAAGGTGAACTCGGTCAGATGCGCGTCAGACGCGCGATGCAGACGCTGAATCAGACCGACCTTGCGGTTCTCGTCGTGGACGCGGCAAAAGGTCTGTCCGACATGGACCGCACGCTGACCGCATCTTTCGAAGCGAAGAAAATCCCCTTTATTATCGCATACAACAAGTCCGACCTGCTGGAAAACGTGCCGGCGGCCGGAGAAAATGAAATCTACGTCAGCGCGGCAGAGGGCACCAACATCCATGAACTGCGCGAACGGATGGGTCATCTCGTCAGGATCGAGGAAAACAATAAGCGCATCGTAGCCGACCTGCTCGAACCGTGCGATTTTGTCGTTCTTGTCACGCCCATCGACAAGGCTGCGCCGAAGGGTCGTCTGATCCTTCCACAGCAACAGACCATCCGCGATATCCTCGACGCAGGCGCGGTTCCGATCGTCACCCGCGACACGGAACTGCCGCAGACCCTTGAAAAACTCGGTCAGGCGCCGAAAATGGTCATCACCGACTCGCAGGCGTTCGGACGTGTCAGCCGCGATGTTCCACGGGAAGTACCGCTGACCTCGTTCTCGATCCTGATGGCACGCTATAAGGGCGACCTCGCGGAAGCGGTGCGCGGTGCGGCAAAGCTCAACGATCTGCAGGACGGCGACACCGTCCTCATCTCCGAAGGATGCACGCATCACCGTCAGTGCGAGGACATCGGCACGGTCAAGATGCCGAACTGGATCCGCAAGCACACCGGAAAGGAAATCAACTTTGAATTCACCTCCGGCGGCGAATTCCCGGAAGACCTGTCGAAATATGCGCTGGTCGTCCACTGCGGCGGCTGTATGCTGAACGAACGCGAGATGAAATCCCGTATCCGCCACAGCATCGGCAGCGATGTTCCGATCACGAACTACGGCATCGCCATTGCCCATATGCACGGGATCCTCGCGCGGTCGATCGAACCGTTCCCGGATATTGTGATGAAATAAAATGATCGGTTCCGGCTTGCTTGGGTAAGCCGGAACCGAAGTTTTTTCCAAAAACTTTTAAAAACCTCTTGACAAAAGCGGACGGATGTGATATCATATATAAGCGCAAGGGGAACGCCTTTGTGAATGCGCTACTAGCTCAGTGGATAGAGTGCCCGGCTACGAACCGGTAGGTCGCAGGTTCGAATCCTGCGTGGCGCGCCATTTACGGACATCGTAAGATGTCCGTTTTTGTTTTGCGCGACCGCGGATTCGAAGGGTGCGTGTAAAAAAACAGTCCGGGGGACTGTTTTTCCGCACCACCGCTCCAGCCGCTGTAGAATCGCAAACGATTCTACGGGCGAATCCTGCGTGGCGCGCC
>JAFYOX010000005.1 GCA_017547755.1 Clostridia bacterium
TACAAGTCCGAATCGGGCATAAGTACATTAAGGGTACATTTTGTCGATAGGGATCCGTCGATCAAGGCATACCCTCGTACTGTCGTGGTGATTTGCAGCAAATTGACAACACCATTCATTTTTTATGTCAACAAATCGACAAAACCATCCGCTTTCCATGTCAACAAATTGACAAAACAACTGGTAATGCGTCACTAATGACCGTCCCATCCTCCGTCGGAATTTAACTCCGACGGTTTGGACACCCGCTACCGCTCCGTGGCTTCGCGCCACCCAACCGTTCCACATTTCGGAAAGTTCAGATTTTTTCATTTTCCCCCTTGCGCATTGGTGTAGAATATGATACACTATACGCCATGAAAACACAAATGCCGAAAAAGGATCGCGACGAGCTGCTGAAGCGCATCGCCGCGCTCGTGCCTTTCGCCAAGGGCTCCGTCTGCGTGAGCCACAAGCCGTGCGGGAATCCGTGGAAGTGCAAGAAGTGTCTGTCGGGGGAGATGCATCCGTCTGTGCAGTACTCTTTTCGCGAGAACGGGAAGCTCAGGACGATGCATGTCCAGCCGCGCTTCCTGAAGCAGGTCCAGGAGGCCGTCGCGAACGGTCGCGAGGTCGAGAAGCTTCTCGTCGACGCCGGAAAGAAATACATCGGGTTCCTGCGCTCGCAGGAGTGAGCGGACGAAAGGCGCACATCCAGACCCCGCCGGATTCGTCGCCGATCCGGAAAAGTTCCGGCTGCTGAGAAAGCTCGACAGACGGGATGAGACCATCCTCTCCCTGAGGAGGCAGTTGTCCGCCAAGGACGCCTACATCGCCCGCCTCGAGGGGATGCTCGGCATTGTCCACCGCGGCGACCCGGACGGGAGGATCGATCCGAAGCCGCTCGGCGAATCCACGCCGTCGTCCAGAATTCTCTTCAAAGAGAAGAGTTCGGAGGAAAAGCAGAAGCGCCAGGGCGGGGCGAAGCCGGGGCATCCAGGGCACGGGCGCAGGAGTGTCGAGCCCGACAAGGCGGATCGGGCGCGGGAGATTCCGTGTCCGGACGAATGCCCGGACTGCGGAGGAAAGCTCCTCGACTTCGGTACGTCGAGCCGGACGCTTCGCGACTGCGCGCCTCCCCGCTACGTCACGATCCGCCTCGATTCGCACGAGGGATGGTGTCCACACTGCATGAAGAAGGTGTCGCCGCCGAGGCCGGACGACGTCCTGCCCCATTCCGCGACGACCGTCCGGTGCGACGCGCAGACGCTCGCGGACCACTACCTGCACCACATGACGGTCGGGACGATCTCCCGCCGCAGCGGACTCAACCGCTCCACCATCCACGGCAAGGAGCACGATCTCGCAGAAATCCTCTCCCCGAGCGCGGACAGGATTCTCGACGACTGGCGCAAGGCGCCCGTCAAGGCTGCGGACGAGACGACCTGGCCCTGCAACGGCGTGCCCGGCTACGTCTACGGATTCTTCTCGAAGGACTGCGCCCTCTACCGCTTTCGCGGAACGCGGTCGAGTTCGGTTGCGGCCGAGGTGTTCAGGGGATCGACGGGAACTACGACGACAGACCGCTACCCAGGCTACGACAACACCGTGCCGGGGAAACACCAGTGGTGCTTCGAACACATCAGGCGGAACTTTCTCGAACTCCTGAACAGCGAACCGGACAACCGCGAATACAACAAGTTCATCCCCGCGCTCGTCGACCTTCTGAAGCAGGCGATGAAGCTGCGCGGACGGAGACTCCCTCTCGCAAAGCACATCCGCGAGGGCAAGCGCATCAAGAAGGAAATCCTCAGGATCGCAGCGACACGCGTGAAGGACGGTGCGCTTCAGGCCAAGTTCGACATTTTCCTCGAACATCCGAACAAGCTCTGGCACTGGATCAAGGATCCGAACATACCCGCCGAGAACAACTGGGCCGAGCGTTGCATCAGGAACACGGTCATCTTCCGCAAGACAGGCTTCGGCTCGCAGGGCGAGGCGGCGATGGCGGACCGGGAGATACTCCAAAGCGTCATGGAGACCCTAGACCTGCGCCACGAGGATCCCGTCGGCGTCCTTGCCGAGGCGCTCAAGGCTTATAAACCGAAGTTCAGACGCGGCATGTCGGCCGAAGAACGGCAGAAGGCGAAAGACGCGGCGGCGGAAAAGGTCGCAGACGTCCTCTTTCCGCGAGACGGGCGAACGAAGCCCAAACGCGAATGATCAAAAGTTCTCGTCTGCACCAGCCGCATCCGTGAAGGGCGGAAGGCGAGTCCGAAGGAAAACCGTTTCGGCGGAGCGGTAGCGAGAGCCACACGGATCGGAGTTTACATCGACCCAACATGACGGGGACGGTCATTAGTGACGCATTACCAACCAACCTATTCCATATGGGATGGTAGTGAGTATCCCTTGCGTTTGCTTCTGGACGGGACAATCAGATGTGGACGTCATGAATGTTCTACCCCAAAACCGCCGTA
>JAFYOX010000059.1 GCA_017547755.1 Clostridia bacterium
GAGCAGAGTGCGGTCCAGTCCTGAGAGTGCTGAGCACCGTACTTGGAACCAACGGATACGCGGAGAACAACGGGCATCTTCAGGATACCAGCGGACATGGACTGCCACTTGGAGAGCTGGTTGAAGATTTCGTCGCCTGCGCAGCCGATGAAGTCTGCGTACATAAGTTCAACGATCGCACGGCCGCCGGCTACTGCGTAACCAACTGCAGAACCAACGATCGCGGATTCGGAAATCGGAGCGTTGAAGAATCTGTGGTAGGGAAGAGCTTCGGTAAGACCGCGGTATACTGCGAATGCGCCGCCCCAGTCACGGTTGTCTTCACCGTATGCGATGGTGGTCGGGTCTTCGTAGAACTTGTCGAGGATCGCTTCGAAGAGACCGTCACGGAGACCGAACAGCTTCATCTTCGGGATAGCTTCGCCCTTTTCGTCGTAAGCGTAACGAGCCTTGGTAGCGAGCTGCTTAACTCTCGGGTTTTCTTCCTTGGGCATCAGAACTTCCGGTTCACGATCGGGATCCATGGACTTCACGCTGTTGTTGGAGTACATGATGGAGGAGATCATGTCGGGGTTCTTTTCGAGGTCCATTCTGGGAGACAGTTCGTCGTCGATCGCCAGCTTGATGACCTTGGTGGTACGGTTGATGATTTCTTCATCGATTGCTGCGAATTCTTCTTCGGTAGCAACGCCGCCTGCGATCATCTTTGCACGGTATGCAGCGATCGGGCAAGCTTCCTTCCATGCTTCGATTTCTTCGGGAGTACGGTAGGTGGAAGAGTCGGACGGGGAGTGACCGGATACACGGTAGGTAGCAACTTCAAGAAGTGCGGGACCCTGACCGTTTACGAGGAGATCCTTCTTACGGGTGGTAGCGTCGATCACTGCGAGCGGGTCGTAGCCGTTGACCTTTTCAGCGTGCATCTGGGTGGGGTTGAAGCCTGCTGCCAGACGAACGGGGTTGCCGTAACCCATGGTTTCGCCCATGGTCTGACCGCCCATGCCGTAGAAGTTGTTGAATACGTTGAAGAGGATCGGCATACCTTCGTCGGAATACTTGCCGTCCATGCCCCAAAGCTTGGTGATCTGGTCCATGGAGGAGAAGTTGAGGGATTCGAGAACCGGACCGCGGCCCATTGCGCCGTCACCGGAGTTCGCGATAACGATACCCTTCTTGTGGTTGGATCTCTTGTAGAGAGCTGCACCGAGAGCGATCGGAGCTGCGCCGCCTACGATTGCGTTGTTCGGGAGAATACCGAACGGGATGAAGAATGCGTGCATGGAGCCGCCGAGACCCTTGTTGAAGCCGGTGGTACGAGCGAAGATTTCAGCGAGAGCACCGTAAAGGAGGAAGTCCTTTGCGAGGTCCTTGATATTGCCGGTGCTGTTGTGCTTTTCAACGACGTTCAGGATGGTACCGTCAAGGAATTCCTTCATGATGTCGTAAACTTCAGCATCTTCGAGCTTGTTGATGGAGGAGAGACCCTTTGCAAGGATTTCACCGTGGGAACGGTGGGAACCGAAGGTGAAGTCGTTGATGTCGAGGCAGTAAGCCTGACCAACTGCGGATGCTTCCTGACCGATGGAAAGGTGAGCCGGGCCGGGGTTGTTGTACTTTACGCCGTTGTATTCGGACTTGACCTTGATTTCGTTGAGCATCGTTTCGAATTCACGAATGGTTCTCATGTCGTGATAGATGCGCATGAAATCAGCCTTGGAATAGATCTTCTTTTCTTCTTCGAGGGTCTTGTTGTAACGACAGAGCGGAATGCTGTCGAAATCGATATAACCGGGTTCAAAAACCTTACCGGGATCGATATACTGACTCTTAGGCATAGTAATATGTCTCCTTATGTAGAATTATTGTGGTTTATACCGGGGGAAACTTTTCTTTAAAAAGTTTTCCCCGGGAAATTTATTTTTTACTCAATGAACGGTGAACATTGCTTCGCGGATAACTTCGCATACGGTCGGATGCGGGAATACGATCTTCTGAACGTCTTCCACTCTCTGGCATCTTGCAACCATTGCAGCCGCGCCGTAGATGATTTCGGACGCATAGGAACCGATCATGTGTACGCCGAGGATTTCATGGTGCTGCTTACCGTAAACGATCTTTACGAAGCCGTCGCCGCCTTCGTTTTCTGCGAGGTAACGACCGCTGTAGCGGAGGCTGAGCGTGGTTTCTTCCGCGTCGATGCCTGCCTTCTTTGCGGATTCGAGGGTTTCACCGACGGAAGCAACTTCCGGATTGGTGTAGATAACGGACGGGATGGAACGGTAGTCCACACGGTCCTTCTTGCCGAGCATGTTGTTGACAGCCGCTTCGCCTTCACGGTAACCGGTATGCGCGAGCATTACCTTGCCGTTGACGTCGCCTGCCGCCCATACGCCGGGAACGGAGGTTGCGCAGGTTTCGTCGGTCACGATCGCACCGCGGTTCATCTGAACGCCGAGTTCTTCGAGACCGATGCCCTGGGTTCTTGCACGGCGGCCGGTGGATACGAGAACGAGGTCGCATTCGACCTTGTCGGTCTTGCCGTCCTTTTCGTATTCAACAACGCCCATGGAACCGGGCTTGCCGTCCACTGCGGAAACCTTCGCGCCGAGGATGAACTTGACACCCTTCTTCGCGTAGTTCTTTTCGAGGTTGGAGGAGATTTCCTTTTCGGTGGGACCTGCGATCTTATCGAGCATTTCGATTACGGTGACTTCGCATCCGACGGAGTTGAAGTAGGACGCCATTTCGAGACCGATAACGCCGCCGCCGATGACAACAAACTTCTTCGGCAGGGTACGGAGATCGAGGATTTCACGGTTGGTTACAACGAAACCGTCCGCGTATGCTTCGCGCAGACCCGGGATCGGAGGAACGATCGCTTCGGAACCGGTGCAGATGAGAAGCTTTGCCGCTTCGTAGGTCACGCCGGCACATTCGATCGCAAAACCACCGGCAACCTTGCCGAGGATCTTCGCAGTACCGTTCGCAACGGTAACACCGGCACCCTTCATCTTCGCGCCGACGCCGGAAACGAGGGTCTTTACGACCTTGTCCTTGCGGTCAACGACCTTTACGTGGTCGATCTTTGCGCCTTCCACGGTCACGCCGTACTTGTCGCCGTGATTCGCGTAGTCGTAGATCTTTGCGGAGTAGAGCAGGGTCTTGGTCGGGATGCAGCCTTCGTTGAGGCAGACACCGCCGAGCGCACGTTCTTCACAGACGAGCGTCTTCAGACCGCCGTGAGCCGCGTGTTCCGCCGCATTGTAGCCTGCGGGGCCGCCGCCCAGAATAATCAGATCAAACTTAGTTTCAGCCATTGTTATGCTCCTCTCTTACTTTGCAAGAAGAAGATCAAAGTTTTCGAGAGCGGTGCAGAGTTCCTTGAGGAACTTCGCTGCGGGTGCGCCGTCAACTGCTCTGTGGTCGAAGGTGAGGGAGAGACCCATTGCCGGGTAAACCTTGCCTTCGTCGTTCAGGCGGTTGGTGGTGCAGCATACGCCGAGGATCGCGGTCTGCGGAGGATTGATAACGGGAGTGAAGCTTTCAATACCCATCGAGCCGAGGTTGGAGATGGTGAAGCTGCCGCCGGACATTTCGTCGGGAGAGAGCTTGCCTTCACGAGCCTTGCCTGCGAGAGACTTTGCCTGCGCGGAGAGTTCAGCGAGGGTCAGAGTATCGGAGCCGAAGATTACGGGAACGAGGAGTCCGCGGTCGGTGTCAACCGCCATGCCGATGTTCGCGTGCTTGTACTTGCGGAAGGTATTGTCGATGAGATTTGCGTTGATTTCGGGATAGTTCGGGAGAACGCGTGCAGCCGCGTAGAGGATCATGTCGTTGATGGTGATCTTGGACAGACCGAGAGCTTCGCCGTTCGCCTTGAGCTTCGCGCGGTATGCAAGAAGATTGGTCGCGTCGAAGGAAGAGTTGAGGGTGAGCTGAGCCATTTCGGAGAGGGAAGCGTGCATGGACTTTGCGATGACCTTACGGATGTTGGACATCGGTTCTTCGGTGTATGCACGGAGGTCGTCTGCCGCAGGTGCAGCAGCAACAGCCGCCGGAGCTTCCTTGATTTCTTCAACAACGGGAGCAGCTTCTTCGACAACGATCGGCTTGCCTGCGAGGAAGTCTTCCACGAGAGCGGTGGTTGCAACGAAGCCTGCGTCGAGAGCCTTGTTGATGTCACGTTCGATGATTCTGCCGTGAGGGCCGGTCGGAACGACCTTGGTCATGTCAACGCCGGTCTTGAGAGCGAGGTTCTTTGCTCTGGGAGAGATGAACACTCTTGCGCCGTCGCTTTCGGAAACGGTAGCAGCAGCTTCCGCAGCCTTGGTTTCAACGACTTCTTCCGCCTTTGATTCTGCAGCGGGAGCTTCTTCCTTTGCCGCACCGGGGATCAGAGCGGAGATATCTTCGCCTTCTTCACCGATGATGCAGACGGGATCGAGACAGGGAACCACGTCGCCTTCTGCGGCGAGGAGTTCAAGAATGGTGCCGGCGAACTGGGAGGGTTCGTCGAAGGCACTCTTGTCGGTTTCGTAGGAGAACAGGATGTCGCCTACTTCCACACGGTCGCCTTTTTTCTTCTGCCAGGTCGTGATGATGCACGACTCAACACTTTGTCCCTGACGGGGCATTATGACGATGTTAGCCATATGGGTTATCGTTCCTTTCCTTATATATAAGAATGGTTTTGGCTTACTTGTTTTCTTCTTCCACGTTGATCACGCGCACGCCGTTTTCTGCGGCAAGAGCGGCAAGTTCCTCGGGAAGCGCGGAACTTGTGATGAGCACATCGATGTTTTCGAAGGTGCAGAACGTGTACGGAAGGGACTTGTCGATCTTCGACGAGTCCATGAGGATGATCACCAGCCGTGCCTTCTCGACGACGATCCTTTTCAGCTCGCATTCGCTGTAATTGCCGACGGTAAAACCGCTGCGCGCCGAAAGCCCGGACGGAGAGAGCAGGGCAATGTCAATGTTGATATCCGACAGAAACCGCGTTGCCTGCAGACCGGTGATGGTCTGGTTGTCGCGGTCCAGCCGTCCGCCGACCACATTCACGATCGGCAGCCCGATTTTGCACAGTTCAAGAGCGGATACCGGGTCGGTCGTGGTGAAGGTAAAGCGGTCGTTCGGAACATAAGGGACGATTCTCTGCAGAGTCGAGCCGGAGTCAATGAAGATCGACCGGCCGGTTTCCAGAAATTCCGCCGCACGCGCCGTAATGGAATCCTTCCAGTGGATGTTTTCCTTCATGCGCGCCGTGATGGAATCGTCGGTCTGCGTGGTGATGAATTTCATGCTTCTGGCACCGCCGCGTACCTTGATGGCCTCATGCTCGCGCTCGAAATATTCGATATCGCGGCGCAGGGTCATACCCGAGACATCCGGAAACATTTCTTCCAGTTCCTTCAGGGAAATGAAAGGTTTGGACAGCAGCAGGGAACGGATCTGTTCGCGTCGTTCGTTGTACAATCGCATTCGCTCCTTTCACTGATTTTTGAATTTTCATCCCGTTAAAAAATCGGGAAATCACATGATTATGATATATTTTAACACATCCTGTGTGAAATTGTCAACCGTTGTGCGTGATAAAAAATCAGAAATATGACAGTACTTTGATGCAAAAAAACAGACCGACGAAAAATCGCCGGTCCGAATGTTTTCTATTTGTGTTTTTCTCCAATCATCTCCGCCACCTTGATGACATCCCCCGCACCCATGACGAGGATCATGTCTCCCTCACCGGAGATTTCGTCCGCGTACGCCGCCGTTTCCTCGAACGTATGGATCACGGAGCATTTCTTTCCCGCCGCCGCGATCTTTTCCGCGAGCATATCGGACGATACGCCGTAAATGTTCGTTTCTCTCGCCGGGTAGATGTCGCAGAGGACGATCTCATCCGCACCGCATCCGGCGAACGCTTCCACGAATTCGTCGAACAGTTCTGCCGTACGGGAGAAGGTGTGCGGCTGGAACACGAGATTCAGCTTACCGCGGCAGATCTTCCGCGCACCGCATACCGATGCCGCGATTTCTGTCGGATGATGCGCGTAATCCGTGAACAGCGCCGCGCCCGCACCGGTCACGCAGATCTTTTCCATCCGGCGGCAGATGCCTTCGTATTTTTCAAGTCCTTCCGCCGCTTTTTCCGGAGAAATTCCGCTGACACACGCCGCCGCACAGGCCGCGAGAGCGTCCGCGATGAGGTGTTCGCCGGGGACCTGCAGGGTCACGCGCGCAACTTTTTTGCCGTACGCCATCAGGTCGAACGCCGGATAACCGTCCCGTTCGCCTTCGTTCGCCGAATAAAAATCCGCTTCGGGGCAGTTTCTGCCGAACGTGACGAGGTGGCCGGCATATCCTTCCGCCGCTTTCATGCAGTTTGTGTCGCAGCGGTTCACAATTGCGTACCCATTTTCACCTGTGAGAGCAAGGAATTTCCGGAAGGAATCGATGATCTGTTCGAGAGAATGGAAATAATCGAGATGGTCGAGTTCGATGTTCAGCACTATGGCCGCGGACGGATAGAAGTCAAGGAAGGAGTCCATGTACTCGCACGCCTCGAACGCGAAGTAATCGTGTCCGCCGATGATGTCCACGGAACCGGATTCCTTCATTGCCGCACCGTTGAAAACGGTCGGATCCGCGCCGGCATTCGTTAAGATTCTGGAAACCATGCCGGTGGTGGTGCTTTTTCCGTGCGTACCGGAGACGCCGATCCGGTTTCTGAAGCCGGTCATGATGTAGCCGAGAAAATCCGCACGGGAAATGCGCGGAATGCCGTGTTCTCCGGCGTAGACATATTCCGGATTGGTTTCGGGCATTGCGACGGTATAGACGAGCGCGTCGCAGTCCTTCATGTGTTCGCCGTCCGTTTCGTAGTAGACGGTCACGCCCATCTGTTCGAGCTTGCGGGTGAGATCGCTCGCACTGCGGTCATAGCCGGAGACGCGGTGACCGCGCAGATGGCTGATATGCGCCAGCGCGTTCATGCTGACTCCGCCGATCCCGGCGAAAAAGATGTGCTTCTGTCCGTCGCCGGAGAGAAGTTCGTTTATGTAATCGGCACCGAAATGTGTGTTGGGTAAAGCCATAATTCCATCCTTTGCATCGTGTGTGATAACTGTGTGGCTGATATTCACTTTATTATAACATATTTTTCAAAAAAAGATACATTCCTTTTAAAAAATATTTATGAAACCCTTGAATTATTTTCACAATGTACGTGTATAATTATAATCAGCCAAGACCAAATGAAAAGGGGACAGAAAGAATGGTTATCACTGATATCAAAGTAAGAAAGTTATTTGAAGAAGGCCCGATGAAGGCCATCGTATCCGTCACCTTCGACGACCAGCTCGCACTCCATGACATCAAAGTAATCAGCGTACGTGACAAGAACTTCATCGTTATGCCCAGCCGCAAGAACCCCGACGGTACCTACCGTGACATCGTCCATCCGATCAATGCCGACTTCCGCAGCCATCTGGAAGAGGAAGTGATCCGCGCCTACGAGGAAGAACTCGCGCGTGCCGCCGCCGACCGTGAGACCGAACTTCTCGCGGAATCCGAAGCGGAACCGGCGAATGTCTGAGAAAATACCCGTTTTCCGGGAGAAACTTTTCATAAAAAGTTTCTCCCGGTGTTTTCTTTTGCGGACACAGAGCGTGCCGCTGTCCGCGGAGTTTTGTCCATGACGGGATCTCCGGTCGTACACGGACAGTGTACGATTTTCTTTTTTATAAACAGCGCGGAATTTTAAGAAAGTTTTTTCTGTCCGTGTACAAAAATCACCGAAACGGAAACAGAATGTTTATGCAATTCTATAAAAAATATTTTTTCGTGAAAATGTGTGGGAATTCGCCCGGAAGTGTGGTATAATTATGCACATATAATTTATAAATACTCAGAACATCTGCAGAGGAGAACAGACACATGCCCAGAGATCTATCAATCAAGAAAGTTCTTCTGATCGGTTCCGGCCCGATCGTGATCGGACAGGCCGCGGAATTTGACTATGCTGGAACACAGGCGGCGAAAGCCCTGCACGAAGAGGGAATCGAAGTCGTCCTTGTGAACTCGAACCCGGCGACCATCATGACGGACAACGCCATGGCGGACCGCATTTATCTGGAACCGCTGACGGAAGAGGTCATCAAGCGGATCATCGACGAAGAAAAGCCCGACAGCCTTCTCGGAACCCTCGGCGGACAGACCGGTCTGAATCTGGCGATGAAGCTCGAACACGACGGCTTTCTCGCATCGCGCGGCGTCCGTCTGCTTGGCGTTGCGACCGATACCATCGACCGTGCCGAAGACCGTCAGCTTTTCAAGGACGCGATGGACAAGATCGGACAGCCGACGATCGCTTCCGATATCACCACATCCGTGGACGGCGCGCTCGAGCTGGCGGACCGTCTCGGCTATCCCGTGATCGTCCGTCCGGCGTTCACGCTCGGCGGTACGGGCGGCGGCATCGCCAAGGATCCGGCGGAGCTTGCCGAGATCGCGGAAACGGGGATCCAGGCGTCCCCGATCGGCCAGATCCTCATCGAACGCTGCATCGCCGGATGGAAGGAAATCGAATTCGAAGTCATCCGCGACAACGCCGGAAACCATATCACCGTCTGCTCGATGGAAAACCTCGACCCGGTCGGCATCCATACCGGGGACAGTATCGTCGCGGCTCCCGCACTGACCCTTGCGGCCCCGGAATACAATATGCTTGCCGGTTCCGCGCTTGCCATTATTGACGAACTGAAGATCACCGGCGGCTGCAACGTCCAGTTTGCCCTCAATCCCGACAGTTTCGAATATGCCGTGATCGAAGTCAACCCCCGCGTATCCCGTTCGTCCGCGCTCGCATCCAAGGCGACCGGCTATCCGATCGCAAAGGTGGCGGCAAAGATCGCCGTCGGCTACAACCTCGACGAGATCGTAAACAAGGTCACCGGTACGACGACGGCGTGCTTCGAACCGTCGATCGACTATATCGTCGTCAAGTTCCCGCGCTGGCCGTTCGATAAGTTCGTCTACGCGACCCGCCGTCTCGGCACGCAGATGAAGGCGACCGGCGAAGTAATGGCAATCGCACCGAGCTTCGAAGCGGCATTCATGAAGGCTGTCCGCGGCGCATCCATCGGCATGGATTCCCCCGGCAGTGCAAAATACCGTGAAATCCCCTCGGAAGATCTGCCGTCCCTCATTGCCGAAGGCACCGACGAACGTATTTTCTTCGTCTACGAAGCCATCCGCCGCGGAAGTCTGACGGTGGAAGAGATTTTTGAGATCACAAAGATTGACCGCTGGTTCCTCACAAAAATCAAAAAACTTGCGGATACCGAAAACGCGCTCGAAAACGCCGGATCCGCTCTGGATTACAGCCTGTACAGAGAAGCGAAGCTGCTCGGTTTCCCGGACAGCGCGGTTTCCCGTCTGACGGGCATCAAAACACTACCGTATGAACTGCCGGCGGCCTTCCGTACGGTGGATACCTGTGCGGCGGAATTCGGCGCGGATACCCCGTATTTTTATTCGTCTTACGACGAGGACGACGAAGCTTCCGCGTTCATTGAAAGCCATAAGAAGAGCCCTCTCGGCACGGTCATGGTCGTCGGTTCCGGCCCGATCCGCATCGGACAGGGCATCGAGTTCGACTATGCGTCCGTCCACTGCGTCTGGGCGATGAAAAAAGCCGGATACGATGTCATCATCGTCAACAACAATCCCGAAACCGTTTCCACCGACTTCGATACGGCGGACCGCCTCTATTTCGAACCGCTGACTCCCGAAGACGTTTCCAATATTATTAAGGTGGAAAAGCCGGTCGGCGCGGTCGTTGCGTTCGGCGGTCAGACTGCCATCAAACTGACCCGCCATATCGCGGCATGCGGCGTCCCGATCATCGGTACCTCCCCCGATATGATCGACTGTGCCGAAGACCGTGAGCGCTTCGACGAACTTCTCGAACGCTATCAGATCAAGCGTCCCGTCGGTGAAACCGTCATGACGGCGGACGAAGCGCTTGCCGCGGCGGAAAAAGTCGGTTATCCCGTTCTTCTCCGTCCGTCGTACGTTCTCGGCGGTCAGAATATGATCATCGCCTTCAGCGATGCGGATATCCGCGAATATATGGCGATCATTCTTGCACAGGGCATCGAAAATCCCGTTCTGGTGGACAAATATCTCATGGGCACGGAACTGGAAGTCGACGCGATCTGCGACGGCGAAGATATCCTCATCCCGGGCATCATGGAACACGTCGAACGTACGGGCATCCATTCCGGCGACTCCATCGCCGTTTATCCCGCGCAGAATGTGGATGACGACATGGTCGACTGCATCATCCGCCATACCCGCAATCTCTCGCTGGCTCTCGAAACGAGAGGGCTGATCAATATTCAGTATCTCATTTATCAGGGCGAGCTTTACGTCATCGAAGTCAATCCGCGTTCTTCCCGTACCGTCCCGTACATCAGCAAGGTCACGGGCATCCCGATGGTCGATCTTGCGACCCGCTGTATGCTCGGCGAAAAACTTGCGGATATGGGATTCGGTACCGGTCTGTACCGGTCTTCGCCGTACGTTGCGGTCAAAGTCCCGGTTTTCTCCTTCGAAAAGCTCAGCGGTTTGGACACCGCGCTCGGCCCGGAAATGAAGTCCACCGGGGAAGTTCTCGGTCTTGCAGGCACTTTCGGGGAAGCTCTTTTCAAGGGACTGCGCGCGGCGGGATATCAGCTCCGCGAAAACGGCGGCGTATTCCTGTCCGTCCGCGATACCGACAAGGGCGAGATCGGTCCGATCGCCCGGAAGTTCGCTTCGCTCGGATTCCGCATCTACGCGACGGAAAACACCGCGCAGGCGATCCGCAAGCACGGTGTGAAGGTCACTGCCGTTTCCCATCTTGACGAACCCGGCATGACCCTGCGCGATCTCATCGGCGAAGGTCTGGTCAACTACATTGTTTCGACCTCCGCAAAGGGAAGAGACCCCCGTTACGAAAGCGTACGTCTCCGCCGTCTGGCGGTGGAACACGCCATCCCGTGTCTGACCGCGCTGGATACCGCGAATGCCGTTGCGGACAGCATCGCCAGCCGCTGGAACGAAAACTGCACGGAACTTGTGGACATCAATCATCTCCGCACCGGCAGAGTTTCCCTCGACTACGTGAAGATGCACACCTGCGGCAATGACTATATCTATTTCAACTGCATCGATCATCCCATCGAAAATCCGGAAGGTCTGTCCATCCGGTTTGCCGACCGTCACTACGGCATCGGCGGCGACGGTACGATCACGATCCTTCCGGCGGATGCGCCCGGGATGTCCGGAACGGCGGATGCCGCCATGCGGATGTTCAACCGTGACGGCAGTGAAGCGAAGATGTGCGGCAACGCCATCGGATGCGTCGCAAAATATCTGTACGAAAGCGGCATTGTTCCGAAGCGTGAAATGCGCATCGAGACCCTCTCGGGTATCCGGACGGCGCATCTCATCACGCGCGACGGCTGTGTGATCCGCGCCAGAGTCGGCATGGGGCAGCCGGAATTCGCACCGGAAGCGGTTCCCGTGAATCTGAAATCCCGCACCGGACGCATCGTCGGCGAACGTGCGGAACTGGCGGGAGATATCTATAAGATCACCTGCGTTTCGATGGGCAACCCGCACTGCGTCATCTTTGCGCACGAAACGGAAGAATTTGCGAACATCATCGCGGATCTCGAGTCCTGCGGCTATGCCATCGAGCATGACCCGCTGTTCCCGGAACGCACGAACGTCGAATTCGTTCAGGTAATCGACGATCATACCCTCGTCGCCCATATCTGGGAACGCGGCTCCGGTGAGACCTACGCCTGCGGTACGGGTGCGTGCGCGGCGGCTGCTGCGGCGGTGGAAAACGGCTTCTGTAAACCCGGAAGCATTACCGTATACCTCAAAGGCGGCAGCCTGACCATCGAGTACAGCGGCGGCGAAGTGGCAATGACCGGGGAAACCTGTGAAATTTACCGAGGAAGCGTGAAAATTTAGGAAAAGTTTGTAGAAAGTGCAGTTTGTGATTTTTTGAATTTTCTTGACAAAAGCGTGAATATTGTATATAATAGAATTCACGCGACTAAAAAAATGTCAGAATATTTTAAGAATCCTGAGGTCAAGTTATGAAGAAAACACTTTCTGTTCTCCTGATTTTAGCTGCACTGCTTCCCACCTTTACCGCGTGTGCGGACAACGGCGGCGAAGCGGCAGTCAATACTCCCTCCGCACAGGCGGATGCGGAAAACGCATCCTCTTCCGCGAAGGAAGAAGATACCCGCTACAGCGCAAACATTCCGGAAGGCACCAACTACGCAGGCGCATCCTTTACCGTTCTTGCATATCCGCAGGACGTCGGTATCTGGAGCGACGTAGACTGGTCTGCCGAAGAAATGACCGGTGAAGCCATCAACGACGCGGCTTATGCAAGAACTGCATTTGCGGAAGAAAAGCTCAACGTAAACATCAAGGTGGAATATCTTGACGGCTACGGCAACTCCAACGCGATCCAGCAGTCCGTTACCGCACAGGACAACGCATATCAGCTCGCAACCAACACCCTCATGTCCGCGTTCACCATGAGCCAGAGCGGTCTTCTCGCGGAACTCAACAACTACGCCGCACAGGGTACGCTCGATCTCGAAGCGGAATGGTGGGACCAGAACTGTATCAACGACCTTTCCATCGCACACAAGAACTATATGCTCACCGGTGACATCGGTACCATGTACAAGAAGTCCATCGGCGCGATCATGTTCAACAAGGCGATCCTCAATGACTACCAGCTCGAAGACCCGTACGCTCTGATGCAGAACGGTCAGTGGACGGTTGACAAGATGGTTGAAATGGGTACCCAGGTTTCCGACGACCTCAACGGCGACGGCGTAATGGACACCAACGACCGCTACGGTCTCATCTGCTTCTGCGATATGATGGGTCTCGCATTCATCGGCTGCGGCGTTGAAATGGCTGCAAAGGACGAAAACGACGTTCCCACAGTTACCATCTACTCCGAAAAGTCCGTATCCGTTGTAGACAAGCTCGCAACCCTCATGTACGACGAAAACCTCAGCTGGAGCTGGTCCAAGGCAGGCGTGACCGAAGATACCGCGTTTGCTATGTATCAGCAGGACCAGTCCCTCTTCTACTACGGGGAACTCCACGCAGTTGCTACCATGCGTTCCATGGACTCTCCCTTCGGTGTACTTCCCATGCCGAAGTATGACGAAACCCAGGCAAGCTACTACCACTGTGTAAACCCGCACGTAGCGTCCGTATACTTCATTCCGATCACCAACGTAGAATACGCAATGACCGGTCACGTTATGGACACCCTCGGCGCGGAATCCAAGAACGAACTTACCCCCGCTTACTATGACGTAACCCTGATCGGTAAGGTCAGCCGTGACGCGGAATCCGCAGCATCCCTCGATATCATCATCGACACCATCCGCTACGACATCGGTTACCTCTCCGGCATCGGCATCAGCTCCATGCTCAACACCATGGCAAACTCCTTCAATACCGACCTCGCTTCCCAGTATCAGAAGCAATCCAAGGTCTTCGACAAGCTTCTCACCAGAATTGTTGATACCTTCGTGGAAGGCTGAGTTTCCGGAACTCTGAATCCGTAAAATTAAACAGGACACGGTTTGACGAAAACCGTGTCCTGTCTGTTTTTTCAGGAGAAAATACTTATTTTTTACGGATGATTCCGTTGACTTCGTCGTATGTGCGGAGAACGTCTGCGGAAGGTTCCGCCGTTGCAAGGCTGACTACAACGATCATGATGCAGGAAACAATGAATGCGGGAAGGAGTTCATAGATGGCAAATGCACCGCCGAGAAGGCTGATGCCGTACTTCCATACGAAGACCATCACGCCGCCGGAGATCATACCGGCAAGCGCGCCCCACTTGTTGGTACGTCTCCAGAAGAGGGCGAACAGGATGACCGGACCGAAGGCAGCGCCGAATCCTGCCCATGCGAACGATACGATCCGGAAGACGGAGCTGTCGGGATTCCATGCGAGGACCAGAGCGACCACAGCGATCACCGCAACCGAAATACGGGCGATCAGCATCTGCATTTTTGCCGGGATATCCTTCCAGACAAAACGCTTGATGATGTTTTCGGAAACGGAGGAAGCTGCTGCAAGAAGCTGGGAGTCGGCGGTGGACATCGTAGCGGCGAGGATCCCGGAGAGGATAAGGCCGGCGATGATCGCCGCGAAACTGTCGACGGATGCGATCGCATCGGACATATAAATAATGATGCGTTCCGCGTCAAAGCCTTCTGCCGGCAGTCCGTCGGTGATATAGCCGTGATTGACCGCGAAGGTCAGACCGAGATAACCGATGAAAATAGCGATTCCCATGGAGAAGAATACCCAGACCGTAGCGATCCGGCGGGAGAGCTTCAGCTTGTCGGAATCCTCGATCGCCATGAAGCGGAGCAGGATGTGCGGCATACCGAAGTATCCGAGCCCCCATGCCAGCGTCGAAACGATGGGAAGGAATCCGTAGGAGCCGTCCAGACCGGTGAGGGAGAAGTATTCGGAGAGGGAACCGGAAGAGGTCAGCGCACGGGCATTGGCGGAAACCGATTCCATACCGCCGGCGTTTTCGACGCCGAAGCAGACGATGATGAACAGGGCAATGGTCATGACGATGGACTGGATGAAGTCCGTGGTGGATGCCGCGAGGAAGCCGCCGGTCATGGTGTAGAAAATGATGACCGCACCGCCGACGATCAATGCGGTGTGATAATCGATCCCGAACAGGGAATTGAACAGCTTGCCGATCGCCGCGAAACCGGAACCGGTGTAGGGAACGAAGAAGATAATGATAACAACTGCCGCGATCAGGGTAAGGATGCCGGACTTGTCACCAAAACGGTTGGAGAAGAAATCCGGAAGGGTCGCGGAATTGTTCTTTTCGGAATAAATGCGGATGCGCTTGGAAACGATCAGCCAGTTCAGATATGTGCCGACGCCGAGTCCGAGAGCGGTCCAGAAAGCTTCGGCAAAACCGGAAGTACCTCCGGCGACCCCGGTCAGAAGGGCAACCCCGGGAAGCCCCATCAGGAGCCACGACGACATGTCGGATGCTTCTGCACTCATGGCTGTGACGAACGGACCGAGCTTGCGTCCGCCGAGGTAGAAATCGTCGGACGATTTGTTGTTCTTGGAACACTGTATGCCGATGTACATGACGATGCCCATGTAGCACAGAATGGCAAGAACGATCATAGTGATTTTCATTGCAGTCACCTCTGATATAGATAGAATTTATAATGAATTATAGCATCATCTTTTAAGTGTGTCAAGAATATTTGGAGAATTTCACGCATTTTGCACAAACAGGATTGACTTTTTAACGGAAACCGTATAAAATATAGAAAAAACAGTGCCTGAAAACGGCAGAATACGGAGGAAATTATGGCATACAAACTTGGGATCATCGGATTCGGCGGAATGGCGGGCGGTTATCACGTGGATACCGTGCTTCGTGAAGACATTCCGTTCGAACCGGTAGCGGCGTACGACATTGACCCGAACCGTCTCGCATACGCAAAGCAGAGAGGTCTTGCGGCATACGACAAGCTCGAAGATTTCTTCGCACATGAAGGCGGCTTCGACCTCGTTCTCGTCGCTACATCGAACAACTACCACTGCGAAATGGCGTGCCGCGCAATGGAAGCGGGCTTCAACGTCATGTCCGAAAAGCCGGTTGCAATGTCCAGCGAAGAACTGCAGAAAATGATCGATACGTCCGAACGTACCGGCAAGCTCTTCACCGTACATCAGAACCGCCGCTGGGACCGCGACTTCGTAATGATCAAGAAGGCGCTCGAAGACGGCGAGATCGGCAAGCCGTACATGATCGAATCGCGCATCCAGTCCCCGAACGGCAACGGCGATATGTACAACTGGCGCGGCATGAAGGACCACGGCGGCGGTATGCTTCTCGACTGGGGCGTACATATGCTCGACCAGCTCTGCTGGCTCATCAAGGAACCGATCAAGACCGTTTCCGCAAACGTATTCCCGCTCTGGTCGGAAGAAGTTGACGACTACTCCAAGGTTATCATCACCTTCGAAAGCGGTCTTGTTGCGCACATGGAAGTTGTGACCTATTCTCCGATCGCACTTCCGCGCTGGATGGTTTACGGCGACCGCGGTGCCATGACCATGCAGGACATGGGAGACGCAAAGGTAAAGATCCGCCGCATCAAGGAAGACGAAAACACGGTCATCGACGTTCCGGCGTACATCGACCACAAGGTCATCACCCGCAAGCAGACGCGTCATAACATCAAGGAATTCGAAGAACTGGAAGTCCCGGAAGTTGTTCCGAACAGCGACTGGGGCTCCGTTTACAAGAATATCGCAGGCGTTCTCGACGGCACCGAAGAACTGATCGTCAAGCCGTGCGAAGTTATGCGTACCTTCAAGGTCATCGAAGCGGCGTTCAAGTCCGCGGCGGAAGGCGTAACCGTACAGTTCTGAGAAACTTTCCTACATTATACATAACAGGAGGAACAACAATGTTCAACGGACTTTGTGCAGATTTAAACGACATTTCCAAGCTGTCGTTTGCGAAGACCCGCTCGGTGTGCCCGGAAAACTTCACCGGCGAAAAGGGGAAGGCAGGCATGGCAGAAACCGGTACCGGCGCTTCCTGCGCACGTGACCTCGGCCGCGGATGGAAGATCTCTCCTTCCGTTCCCGTGAAGGCACACGAAACCTTCACTCTCTGCGACATTCAGGCGGAAGGCGCGATCAAGCACTTCTGGCTGACCGGTGCGACCGACTGCTGGAGATGGCTGATCCTTCGTATATACTGGGACGACAGCGATATCCCGGCGGTGGAATGCCCTCTCGGCGACTTCTTCTGCACGCCGAACGCGGAAGTTTACGCCCAGATCAACTCCCTCGCGGTCTGCGTGAACCCGAAGGTCGGTCTGAACTGCTACTGGACAATGCCGTTCAAGAAGCGCGCACGCTTCACGGTGGAAAACCTCAGCGATCACGATGCGATCCTCTACTACCAGATCGACTACATCGAAACCAAGCTCGACGAGGAAATCGCATACTTCTGCGCACGTTTCAACCGCGTGAATCCGCTGCCGTACAAGACGGACTACACCATCATCGACGGCATCAAGGGCAAGGGCCAGTACGTCGGCACGCACATCTACTGGGGCGTCAACAACAACGGCTGGTGGGGCGAAGGTGAAATCAAGTTCTTCATGGACGGCGATACCGAATTCCCGACCATCTGCGGCACCGGTACGGAAGACTACTTCTGCGGCGCGTACGACTTTGACGTTAACGGCAATTACGTGGAATTCTCCTCGCCGTACACCGGTCTCTCGAAGGTCATGCGCGGCAACGGTCTGTACGATGTCAGCCAGAGATTCGCAATGTACCGCTGGCACATCACCGATCCGATCTACTTTGAAAACGATCTCCGCGTAACCATCCAGGCGCTCGGCTGGCGCAAGGACGGCAAGTATCTCCCGCTTCAGGACGACATCTCGTCCGTTGCATACTGGTACCAGACCGCCCCCTTCACCGAATTCCCGCCGCTCCCGGACAAGGATTATCTGGAAATTATTTAAACGGGATTTCCTGGGGAGTGACTTTTTGCAAAAAGTCACTCCCCAGACTCTGTTTTAAAAAACTTTGGATCAGGAGGATTTTTGGATGGCTGGATCTGATATGGAGAACCGGGCACTTGTGCGGAACTGGCTGGATGCCTTTGCTGACGGTGTTCCGGCAGAGTTTCTGCGCGATCATGTACTGGAATCCTGCAATTTCCTCTGGCACGTGTTTTCATGGGGGAAAGTGGAATGTCTCGAAGGAAATGCGGCAAAACAGGCGTTCGATGGCCTCGATTATACCGAAGCGATTTGTTTTGAGGACGGTTTTTCCTTGGATGGGTTTCCGCAGATCAAAAATATCCGCACGGTCGGAAAAATGACCGCCGCCGAACTGGATGCGTATTCCGACATCTATCTCACCGCGCCGGATTTTTCGTGGACCTATGTTCATACCCATGAAGACCCGTTCTGCGGGCCGTATTTCTGCAGAAAACCATGATTCACGGAGACTGTATCCCCTGCGGTACGGTCTTTTTTATTTGCAGGATTTCTCTTGACAAAAGAGGTCGAATGTGTTAGACTATATCTGAGAGGTCGAATACATTAAACCTGTGAGGAGGAAAAGATCATGTCCGCACCGAAAATTTTTGAAAGCGAATACCGTTTCTGCACGATCCTCTGGGAACACGAGCCCGTCGGCAGTACGGAGCTTGTGAAACTGTGCAGGGAACAGCTCGGATGGAGCAAATCCACCACCTACACCGTCATCAAACGTCTGTCCGAACGCGGCGTATTGAAATGTGAAAACGCCGTCGTTACCTCGCTGGTTTCACAGGACGAAGTGCAGGCGGCGGAGATCGACGAACTGGTCGAAAAGAAGTTCGGCGGATCGCTTCCAGCATTCATCGCCGCATTCACGAAGCATAAGAAACTGACTCCGGCGGAAATCGATGAGATCCGCCGGATGATCGACGGATATCCGACCGAATGATTCCGAAAGGAGTAGCTGCCGATGGAAAAAATTTTTCTCGAACTTCTCAACCGGAGCATCACCGCCGGATGGCTGATCTTTGCCGTGATCCTGCTGCGCCTGCTGTTCCGCCGCGTCCCGAAATGGGTGACGGGGATCCTGTGGCTGCTGATCGCCGTACGTCTGGTAAGCCCGTTTGCGATCGAAAGTGTGTACAGCCTCATTCCGGCCGCCGAAACGGTGCCGTATGAGATCCTTTACAGCGAAACGCCCGCGATCGACAGCGGCGTGGACGTGATCGACATCGCAGTCAATCACTCGCTCGGATCGTCGGTGCCGGATCCGGGGGACAGCGTCAATCCCCTGCAGGTCACGGCGATACTGTCCTCGTATATTTGGCTTGCCGGAATGACCGCCATGCTTCTTTTCAGCGGGATTTCGTATATCCTTCTGAAACGGAAAGTCCGGACAGCCGTCCGTCTGCGGGAAAATATCAAACAATCCGAAGCTATCCACACGCCGTTTGTCCTTGGCATGATCCGTCCGACGGTGTACCTGCCGTTTTCCGTGGAAGAGGCGGATGCCGAATACATCATCGCGCACGAAAAGGCGCACATCCGGCGCGGCGACCATCTTATAAAACCGGCGGCGTTCCTTCTGCTGTCCGTGTACTGGTTCCATCCGCTGATGTGGGCTGCATACATTTTATTATGACGCGACATCGAGCTGGCGTGCGACGAGAGGGTCATCCGGGACATGAGCACGGACGAACGCAAAGCCTATTCTGCCGTTCTTCTCGGATGCACCGCAAAACAGCGGCTGATCACCGCCTGCCCGGTCGCGTTCGGCGAAGCCGGTGTGAAAACGCGGATCAAGTCCGTGCTGGACTATAAGAAACCGGCGTTTTGGGGAATCGTACCGGCACTTGCGGTGTGCGTGATCTGCGGCGTATGCCTGCTGACCGATCCGCAGCCGATCACGGGACTTCCGTCGGCAGAAGAGATCGTTGGGATCACGATGGACTGCGTTCCGTCGAACACGGAAGTGAACATGGAAGACGATGAAAAGTGGATTCCGACGATTCTGGAAATGTTCGGCAGGGCAACAAAGACCTATCGGAAATCCCATAACGACCATCCGTCCGCCGAGGACATTGACGGCGGGACATATCTGGAGATTACCTTCCATTATGCTGATGAAATGGTTTCACCGTCTTTTCAGACCTATTATCTGTATACACAAAAAGGGAAGGCATACCTCATGCGCCCGTACGATGCGGTGTACCGGTTCGACGATGAATTCTACCATGCACTGTATAACCAGTATTTTGTCAGCCTGAGAGAGCATACACAGGATGTGTATCTGCGGTATATTCACGAGAAAATGGATGTGGAACGGGAACTGGAACAAACCGCCGAAGAAAATGAGCTCCTTCAGACCCGGCTTGAACAGAAGCAGTCCGAGCTGATCGCCGCACGCGGGGAAGCCCTCGGTTACGCGAGAGAACTGGAACAACTCAGATCTTCCGGCAGTTCCGCTGACTATTTCAGCGGCATTTTTGAATGGATCCGCGAAAACATCCGGTACGAAGAAGAGGATAAGATGATTTCCTTCATGCTTCCCGACGTTCCCGAAGTCTCGGAACTGGATGTTACGCTGACCGCATCCTATGAGGACGGCAGTACTGAAACGGTCCTCCGCTGTGACGGCTCCGAAGATTTTTCCGCGGAACCGGGCGGAAAGTATTCCGTTGCGATCGCCGAAGGAACGGCTGCCGTTACCATGTACATCTCCGCCGACAGCGCGGACGGACCCTGTGAAGTGATCCTTGACCTGATGGACTGATCCTGCGAACCCTCCGGGAGGGATGCTGTGAGCATCCCTCTTTTCTTTTTGTGCATAATCTCCAGTTTGCGTGCATAAAAAATATAGGAATTGTTGAAGAAAAACTTCCGATTCCTCTTGACAAACGGGAGAAAAAAGAGTATAATACATGAGAATTAAAAAACAAAGCAGAACATTCTCCGTTCTCACCTTACGGCATCGAGGCACGATAGGGTTAATACATCCCCTGCAAGACGACAGTCTTGTTGTGCCGCGCGGAGAATATTCTCGGCGCGATTTTTTCGCTTACAAGTATATGGAGGTGCATAACTATTAGCGCGAAAGAACTTACAATCAACGATGATATCCGGGTCAAGGAAGTACGTATGCTTGACGAAAACAACGGTCAGCTCGGCATCATGAATCTCAACGATGCCAAGGCTTACGCTTATGAGCGCGGGCTCGACCTCGTGCTTATAGCTCCTACCGCAACCCCGCCGGTAGCACGTGCGATGGATTACGGGAAGTATCGTTATGAGGCAGACAAAAAGGAAAAAGAAGCCAAGAAAAAGCAGCAGGTCGTAGAAGTCAAGGAAGTTCAGCTTTCCTGCCGTATCGACACGCACGACTTTGAAACCAAAGCCAACCGTGCGATCAAGTTCCTGCAGGATGGAAACAAGGTCAGAGTAAGCCTCCGGTTCAAGGGCCGCGAAATCGCGCACCAGGAACTCGGCCGCGAAATGCTCGAACGTTTCCAGGAAGCAGTTTCGGAATTCGGAACCGTCGACAAGAAGCCCGTTCTTGACGGGAAGCAGCTGACGATGTTCATCGCGCCGGTGAAAAACACGGCTAAGTAATACGCGCGGTTTAGCCCCATGCGGATCTGTGAATCCGCCGAAAGAGAAAATCGCCTGATTCCACCAATTGAAAGGATATACAATCATGGGAAAGATCAAGACACACAAGGCGTCTGCCAAGAGATTTGCTGTTACCGGTACCGGTAAGGTAAAGGTATTCCACTCCGATCACCGTCATAACCTCGGCCAGAAGACCGCTAAGAGAAAGAGACACCTCAGAAGCAGCCAGATCCTCAGCCCCGCTATGACCGCTAACGTCAAGAGACTGATCGGTCAGGACTGAGTTTCCATAAGGAAGACAAGAGATTATACGAGTTCAGAAAGGATAGATTGAAATGGCAAGAATTAAGGGCGCAATGATGACGCGCAAGAGAAGAAATAAGGTACTGAAGGCTGCCAAGGGTTACTGGGGTTCCAAGTCCAAGCACTTCAAGATGGCTAAGCAGGCCGTAATGAAGTCCGGCAACTATGCATACATCGGCCGTAAGCAGAAGAAGAGAGAATTCCGCGCTCTGTGGATCACTCGTATCTCCGCTCAGGCAAAGGCTAACGGTATGAACTACTCCCAGCTCATGCACGGTCTCAAGGCTGCAGGCGTTGACCTCAACCGCAAGATGCTCGCTGAAATCGCAGTATCCGACAAGGAAGCTTTCGCAGCTCTCGTTGAAACTGCAAAGGCAGCTCTCTAATTGAACATAAATAGGGTGTTGCCCCACGGTAACACCCTATATTTGTAATTTTACAGAATTCACGATGAAATCAGAAGAATTTCTTTCTTATTATCATGCGGAGTACATCTCTTCGCGTTCCAACGCGAAGGTTGTGACCCTCGGCAAACTGTCCGATAAAAAGCACCGCGACCGGGAAAAGCTCTTTCTTGCGGACGGCGTGAAACTCGCCGGCGAAGCGGTGAAGTATGCGCATCCGGAGTATCTCATTCTTGCGGAATCTGCACTGGACACCGCCGCCGCACAGGAAACCGCGGATCTTTACCGTGCCGCGGATATTCCGGTTTATGTTTTCTCCGACGCTGCGTTCGACAAGATTTCCACGGAAAAATCTCCCGACGGCATAATCGCCGCACTTGCTTATATGACCGGGCTTCATACCTTTACGATGCGGGGCGATATAAGCAAATTCGACGATTGGCAGCAGAACCGGCGTCTGCTCCTTCTCGACAATATCCGCGATCCCGGCAATCTCGGGACCATCCTCCGCTCAGCGGAGGCAATGGGCATCACCGGGGTGATCCTCGCCGGATGCGCGGATATCTATAACCGCAAAACCGTCCGCGCGGCGATGGGGACCCTGTTCCGGATGCCGCTCTTTATTGCGGACGAAAGCATTCCGCTCATTCGGAAAATGACGGATTCCGGACGCCGTGTCCATGCGGCGGCACTCGGGGAACATACGCTGACGCTCGGCGATTACGAAGTCCTCGTGACCGACTGCCCCGTCATCGGCAACGAAGGCCACGGTCTCTCGGCGGACGTGATCGACGCCTGCACCGCCTGTGTCCGCATTCCGATGGCAGGGAATACCGAAAGCCTGAACGCCGCCGGTGCGGCCATGTGTATTCTCTGGGAATCCTACAGAAAATTCCGATAACTGACCTTTCCGGAGGAACCTATGACAGAAGATATTCGGATGTATTATATCTGGCTCGCTCTGGTCTTCGGTCCGGCGAGCAAGCTGGCCGTTAAGGTTCTGGATGCCGTCGGCTCACCCGAAACCGTATATTCGGAACGGCTGAAGGATCTGGAACCCTCCGATCAGCTCACGGAAAAAGAAATCGAACGGGCAAAGGCTCTTCTGAAAACACGGCCGCTGGAGGAAGCGGAACAGATGATCGAAAAATGTGCCGGCATGGGGATCGAAATCCTGACTCCCGACAGCACGCTGTATCCGTCTGCTCTGCGGTATCTCGTCGACCGTCCGCTTACGCTGTATCTGCGCGGAACCATGCCTGACTGCAGCTGCAATATGACCACCGCCGTCGTCGGCACCCGCAAAATGACCGATTACGGCAGAAATATGGCGTATTCCATCGGTGTCGGACTGACGTACGGCGGTTCGATCGTTGTCAGCGGTATGGCCCTCGGTTCGGACAGCATGGCGCTGATCGGTGCGCTCGACAACGACGGACAGGTGATCGCGGTCCTCGGCTCCGGCGTGGATGTGGTTTATCCACGCGAACACCGGGATATCTACCGCAAAATCATCGAAAAAGGTGCGGTGATCTCCGAGTATCCGCCCGGAACGCCGCCGATCGGCAGTCATTTCCCGGTGCGCAACCGGATCATGAGCGGCATTGCCGACGCGACCGTCGTCGTAGAAGCCGATGCAAAAAGCGGCTCTCTCATCACCGCGGCGCACGCGTTCGACCAGGGCAAAAAGGTTTTTGCCGTGCCCGGGAAGATCGGTGATCCCGGTGCGGAAGGGACGAACAATCTCATCCGTGACGGTGCGCTTGCCGCTCTGACGGCGGAGGATATTCTCGCGGAATTCGAGTTCATCTATCCGCATACCGTCAGCGTTCAGCGCGCACACGCGAAGCTTCACGGAATGGATATGGACGCACTGTCCCGTACGGCGATGGCGCGTTCCCGCATCAATTCCCGCACGGAATCCGGCGCGCTTTCCGCCGCCAATTATTACGGATCCGGCTCCTACGGCGGACGCCGTCAGGAACCTTCGGCAGAACGGCATCCCGTTCCTCCGAAAACGACTCCTGCACAGCCTGTTCCGGTTCCGGTAACTGACGTTCCGGCTCCGGAGATTAACACTCCGGCGCAGAAACCGGAAAAGAAATCTTCCCGTCCGGTCAATGTTGTAAAGTCGTTCTTCGGGCTGGAAAAAGAAAAGGATCCGGGAAAAAACGAAAAACAGCGGAAAAAATCTGACGAAAAAGTGGTTCCCGCGAAAAAAATTGAGCTGGATATGCTTGATGAAACGGAAATCAAGGTATATAATAAAATGAAACCAAGTGTTCCGACCCTGCCCGACGAACTGGTGGACGCGGAAACTTCCGTCAGTACGGTCCTGAGCGCCCTGACCATGCTCGAAATGGCAGGCGCAGTCGAATCCGGCAGCGGAGGCTACTTCATGCGCGTACAGCCGGACGACATCATGCAGTCGGAAAACGATTGAACCTCTCCCAATCCCCCATACTAACAAACGAAGGGAACAACAATGGCACATCTTCTTATTATGGAATCTCCCTCGAAGGCGAATACCGTCAAGAACTATCTCGGTTCCAGCTACAAAGTAGTCGCATCCAAGGGGCATGTCCGTGACCTGCCGAAATCCACGCTCGGCGTTGACATCGAAAACAATTTTGACGCACATTATATAAATATCCGCGGCAAGGGCGACCTCATCAAGGAACTGAAAAAAGAGGTCAAGAAAGCCGACAAGATCTATCTCGCAACGGACCCTGACCGGGAAGGCGAAGCAATCGCATGGCACCTTGCCATCGCGCTCGGCATCCCGGAAGAAAAGGCGATGCGCGTGACCTTCAATTCCGTGACCAAGTCCGTCGTCAAGGAAGCGATCAAGCATCCCCGCGCGATCGACATGGACCTCGTCAATGCACAGGAAACGCGCCGTATCCTCGACCGTATCATCGGCTACAAGGTCAGCCCGTTCCTCTGGAAGGCGGTCAAGAGCGGTCTTTCCGCCGGACGTGTACAGTCTGCGGTCACCAAGCTGATCGTTGACCGTGAAAACGAGATCCGCGCATTCGAACCCCAGGAATACTGGACCATCGGTGCAGTCCTGAACAATACCGAAGGCAAGCCCTTTGAAATCAAATTCCACGGCGACGCGGCGACCCGGAACAAGATCGAACTTCCTGACGAAGACGCGGCAATGAAGGTTGTCCGTGCGGTCGACGGAAAGAAATTCCTCGTTTCGGAAATCAAGCGCGGCAAGCGTACCAAGAATCCCGCACCGCCGTTCATCACCTCCACGCTCCTTCAGGAAGCGTCCCGCAAGCTGAATTTCCAGTCCCAGCGTACGATGAAAGTTGCGCAGGAACTGTATGAAGGGATCAACCTCGGCTCCGAATTCGGCGGCATGCAGGGTCTGATCACCTATATGCGTACCGACTCTCCGCGTGTTTCCGAAGAAGCACAGGCGGAAGCGAAGGATTACATCGTCGGCAAGTACGGCGAGGAATTCTATCCGAAAACGCCCCGCAGCTACAAATCCTCCGCCAATGCGCAGGATGCACACGAAGCGATCCGTCCGTCCGGCGTGCGTCTGGAGCCTCTTGCCATCAAAAAGCTCCTGTCCTCCGATCAGTACAAGCTCTATAAGCTGATCTGGGACCGTTTTATCGCCAGCCAGATGGAATCCGCCGAACTTTCCACGCTGCAGACCGACTTCACTTGCGAAGGCTACCTCTTCCGTGCGAGCGGCTATACCGTAAAGTTTGCCGGCTACATGGCACTCTACGAAGAATCCGTTGACGAATCCAAGGCGGTGGACGACAATATGCGCATTCCCGCCGTGGAAGAAGGACAGCTTCTCGACGCACAGTCCGTGACTCCGGCACAGCATTATACGGAGCCGCCGGCACGCTACACCGAAGCGTCTCTCGTTGACTTCCTCAAGGAAAAGGGCATCGGCCGTCCGAGTACCTATACTCCTATCATTACGATCATCATCTCCCGCGGCTATGTCAAGCGCGAGGGCAAATCCTTCATTCCCACGCCGCTCGGCGAGATCACGACCAAGCTCATGTGCGAATACTTCCCGGACATCGTGGACTATAAGTTCACAGCATCCATGGAAGACCGCCTCGACGATATCGAAAACGGCGAATGCGCCATGCTGAACGTGCTGAATGATTTCTACAACGGCTTCAAGGGCGAACTCGACAAGGCACTCGAAAACATCGGTACCAACGACATCGACCTTCCCGCCGAAGAAACCGATATCATCTGCGAACACTGCGGCAGCCGAATGATCGTCAAGAACGGACGCTACGGCAAGTTTGCCGCGTGCCCGAATTATCCGACCTGCAAGAACACCAAGCCCCTTACCAAGACCGGGGACGGTCTGGTGGAAAAGGTTCCGGAGATCGCTCCCACCAAGTGCGAACTCTGCGGCGCGGACATGATCCTGCGCAACGGACGCTACGGCAGCTTCTATGCCTGCTCCCGTTATCCGGAATGCAAGTTCACTAAGCAGAAGACCCGTTCGCTCGGCGTTGCGTGCCCGGAATGCGGCGCGGATATCGTCACCAAATACGGCAAGAACAAGACCGTATTCTACAGCTGTTCAAAGTATCCGGAATGCACATTCTCCTCGTGGGATATGCCGACATCGGAAAAATGCCCGACCTGTCAGGGAATGCTGTACCGCAAAAAGGGCAGAAATCAGCTTGTATGCAAGACCGAAAACTGCGGATATAAGGTCGATATTCCGCCGGAAGAAACCGAAAGCATCGACCAGATGGATACCGAAGCATGAAAAATATCAATATCTACGGTGCGGGACTTGCCGGCTGCGAAGCCGCATGGCAGGCTGTCCGTCACGGCGCGCATGTCACGCTGTACGAAATGAAGCCGCATAAGAAATCTCCCGCGCATCACGCCGATACCTTTGCAGAACTCGTCTGCTCGAACTCCCTCCGTTCCGCCGAGATCACCAACGGCGTCGGACTTCTCAAGGAAGAACTGTTCCGCATGGGTTCGATCATCATGGAATCCGCAAGAAAAACACAGGTCGCTGCCGGCGGCGCACTTGCCGTCGACCGTGTCCTGTTCTCCGAATATATCACGGACAAGATCCGTTCCCATCCGGAAATCGAGATTGTCGAACGCGAAATGACCGAGATCCCGCAGGATGAAATCACCGTTGTCGCGACCGGTCCTCTGACGTCCGACGCGATGGCAGAGTATATTGCGAACCTCATTGGCGGAAACAGCCTGCATTTCTTTGATGCCGCCGCTCCCATCGTGGACGCGGAGTCCATCGATATGAGCAAAGCGTTCTATGCGACCCGCTACGACAAGGGTTCGCCGGACTACATCAACTGCCCGATGAGCGAAGCGGAATACAAGGCATTCTACAAGGAACTGATCTCCGCGCAGACTGCCGAACTGCATGAATTCGAAAAGGGTGAAAAGATCAAGGTTTTCGAAGGCTGTATGCCCGTCGAAGTTATGGCTTCCCGCGGAGAAGATACCCTCCGCTTCGGCCCGATGAAGCCGGTCGGCATCAAAAATCCCGCGACCGGGGAAGAATATTACGCTATCGTCCAGCTCCGCCGTGAAAACGAAGAGGGAACCATGTTCAACCTCGTCGGTTTCCAGACGCACCTGACGTTCCCGGAACAGCGCCGCGTCTTCCGCATGATTCCCGGTCTGGAGAATGCGGAATTCCACCGCTACGGCGTAATGCACCGCAATACATTCATGAATTCTCCCGAACTTCTCGAACCCGATTATTCTCTCCGTGCAAACCGGAACATCTACTTTGCCGGACAGATGACGGGTGTGGAAGGTTATATCGAATCCGCCGCATCCGGTTTTGTTGCGGGAACCAACGCCGCTGTCCGTGCAATGGGCCGTGAACCGTTCCTTTTCCCGGAAGAAACCATGATCGGCGCGATGGCACATTACGTTGCCCGCGGAGACAAGACCCAGTTCCAGCCGATGAATGCCAATTTCGGCATCATTCCGCCGCTTGCACAGAAAGTCAAGGGCGGCAAAAAGTACCGCAATGAGGCATATGCGCACCGTGCGCTCGAAAAAGCGGACGAACTTGCAAAGATCCTCGAAGAACTTGCCTGAGGGCAGGGAGTGGAACTATGGATATTATTATTGATGCAATGGGCGGTGACAACGCTCCGAAGGAGATCGTCGAAGGAGCCGCTCTCGCTTCCCAGAAATTCAAGTCCAAGCTGATCCTTGTCGGAAACAAACCCGTGATCGAAAAGCATCTGCGGGGTTCCGGCGCGGATACGCGCATCGTTGACATCGTACATACCGAAGAGGTGATCACGATGGAGGACGATCCGCTGTCCGTTGTCCGTGCAAAAAAAGAATCCTCCATGGGGATCGGTCTTCGGATGCTCAAGGAAGGCGGGGATGCGTTCGTGTCCGCCGGAAACACCGGCGCACTGCACGCAGGTTCGTCCCTGATCATCCGTCCCATCAAAGGGGTACAGCGCTCCGGCATTGCAACGATCCTTCCGTTCAGCCGTCCCGTTCTCCTGATGGACTGCGGCGCGAACGTCAATGTCACGGCGGACTATCTCGTCCAGTGGGCACTGATGGGTTCGATCTACATGAAGAATGTACAGGGCGTCAAAAATCCCGAGATCGGACTTCTCAACAACGGCACCGAAGAACACAAGGGGACCCAGATCCAGATCGACGCATACCGCAAGCTGAAAGAATCCGAGTTTGTGAAATTCGTCGGCAATGTGGAAGGGAAGGAGATCCCGAACGCACCGTGCGACGTTCTTGTCACGGACGGATTCACCGGAAACGTAACCCTCAAGCTCGTGGAAGGCATGGCGAAATTCATGTTCGGTACGCTGAAAGATATTTTTACGCAGAACATGATGACCAAGATGTCCTATCTGGTCATGAAGGAACAGCTCCGCGGACTCAAGCACAGCTTTGACGCCGCCGAATACGGCGGAGCACCTCTTCTCGGACTTCAGAAGCCGGTCATCAAGGCACACGGAAGCTCCGATGCGAAAGCCATCTGCAATGCGGTCCGTCAGGCGGAAGCGTTTGTGAAGACCGGCGTGATCGATCAGATCACCGCCGTCATGCAGGAACAGAAAAAACAAGTGGAGCAGTAAAGAATGAATAATCCGATCAAACCGAAGTCTCTGGAAGGTCTGGAATCCAGAATCGGACATACTTTCCGGAACAAGGAATATATCACCGTTGCGCTGACCCATTCATCCTATTCGAACGAAATGAAGTCAAAAGGTCAGAAGACGCCCTTCAACGAACGTCTCGAATTCCTCGGAGACTCCGTTCTCTCCATCGTGGTCAGCTCGTATATCTTCGATAAATACAAGAACAAGCAGGAAGGCGACCTCACCAAGATCCGTGCCGCCGTCGTCTGCGAAAAGGCGCTTGCAAAGTACGCTAACGACATTTCTCTCGGCGATTATATGTACCTCGGTCACGGCGAGATCATGAACAACGGCAGAAAGCGTCCGTCCATCATTGCCGACGCGTTCGAAGCCCTTCTTGCCGCGATCTATCTCGATACCGACGAATCCTTTGACGTGGTGGAACGTTTCCTGATCCCGTTCATTTCCGCGGAGATCGAACATATCACCGAAACCGGTGTATTCGTCGACTACAAGACCGCGCTGCAGCAGATCGTTCAGCAGGTCAACGGCGAGATCCTCGAATACGTCTGCACGGAAGAAAGCGGACCCGCGCACAGCCGGCATTTCAAGGTGGAAGCGCGTCTCAACAGCAACATCATCGGCCGCGGCGAAGCAAAGACCAAGCGGGAAGCCGAACAGCAGGCCGCGCACGAAGCACTCATTCTGTTCGGGGAAGCAGAATAAAACCATCCCCATGAAGAAACCCCATGTGAACATACCGGTGTTTATCCCGCACCTCGGATGCCCGAATATGTGTGTTTTTTGTAATCAACGCGCTATTTCGGGCGTTTCTTCATTTTTACCGGAAACGGCAAAAAATACGATCGACTGCGTTCTTTCCACCGTAAGAGAGGGAACCGACTGCGAAATCGCTTTTTTCGGCGGTTCCTTCACCGGGATCGACCGCACGCTGATGACCGGACTGCTCGATCTTGCGCAGTCTTATGCGGATGCGGGCAGAGTATCCGGTATCCGGATGTCCACCCGCCCGGATTATATCGATCCGGAGATCCTTGAGATTCTGAAGCGGTATACCATATCCGCTGTCGAGCTTGGGATCCAGTCCTTTTCGGAAAATGTCCTTTCGTCCTGCCGGCGCGGACATTCATCGGAGCAGTCCCGCAGAGCCATGACGATGCTGCGCGAAGCGGGGATTCCCGCCGTGGGACAGATGATGATCGGTCTGCCCGGTTCTGCACCGGACGATGAAATTGCCTGTGCGGAGGAGATCTGCCGGCTCGGTGCGTGCGGATGCCGCATCTATCCGACGATCGTTTTCCGTGATACCGAACTGCACCGCATGACCGTGCAGGGGATGTATCATCCGCTTACCCTTGACGAAGCCGTCGAACGCAGTGCCGCGGTGCTGGATGTGTTCGTCCGTCACGGCGTTCCGTGCCTGCGTATCGGACTGTGCGAAAGCGAAAATCTCCATTCCGACGCCTCGTATTATGCGGGACCGAATCATCCGTCACTCGGCGAACTGGTGTCCGGTGAACTGTATTACCGCCGGATCTGCGCCGCTCTTGACAGAGATCCGCCGGCAAAGGGAAGAGTTTTGACCATCAAAGTTCCGCGCGGGGATATCTCCATGGCGGTCGGTCAGAAGCGGAAAAACAAATTAAGAATAGAAATTAAATATAGTGTAAAATCTGTCAAATTCATTGAAAAAGACAATTTTCCGCGATATAATATAGAAATAAACAAAAACGGGGAGGAAACGGCTTGTATTTAAAATCACTGGAACTGCATGGATTCAAATCTTTTCCCGACCGTACTCTTTTGAAGTTCAACAAAGGTGCGACTGTCATCGTCGGCCCCAACGGAAGCGGAAAATCCAATATCACGGATGCCATGCGCTGGGTTCTCGGCGAACTGTCCACGAAAACACTGCGCGGCAGCAAGATGGAGGACGTTATTTTCGCCGGTGCGGACGACAAGAAAGCAATGAGCTTCGCGGAAGTGTCCGTCACCTTCGATGACAGCAGCGAACCGCGTGTCCTTGCCGCCGGATACGACGAAGTCACCGTGACCCGCCGGTATTACCGCAGCGGCGAGAGTGAATATTTCATCAACCGCAGAAAAGTCCGTCTGCGCGACATCTACGAACTGTTCATGAACACCGGCATCGGCCGCGAAGGCTATTCGATCGTCGGTCAGGGACGGATCGCGGAGATCCTCTCCAAGAAGAGCGAAGAACGCCGCGGCGTGTTCGAGGAAAGCGCGGGCATTGCAAGATACCGTTATCAGAAAACGGAATCCGAGAAGAAACTCGCGGAAACCGAAGCCAATATGGAACGCGTGGAGGACATCGAATCCGAACTCGCGGGACGTCTCGGACCGCTGGAAAAAGACGCCGCACGGGCAAGACAGTACCTCGAACTGTACGGCGAAAAGAAAAAGATCGATCTGGCACTCTGGCTGTACGATTCCGATCAGCTGAAAGAGAGCCTGATCAAAACCGAAAACGATACAAAACTGTCCGCTCACGAGCTGGAAATGGCGGAAGATTCCATCAAAACCACCTCCGCGAAAATCGAGCGGCTGTACGAAGAGACACATAATAATAAGGAAGCTTTTCAGCGTGCCCACGAAGAGACCGCCGCCGTTACCCGGCAGATGACCGATACCCGTGCGGAGATCCTCGTTCTGGAAAAGGAAACGGAGCACGCGGAAGCAAAGCTTTCCGCGGAGCGCGCGTTGCTGGAGGCATCCGGACGGAACATTGCCAGAGAAAGAGAACGGCTGGACGCCGTTTCCGAGCGGCAGGTTCTCCTTTCTGAGACGTATGCTTCTGTCAGCGGGGAATACGAAACGCTGACGGCGGAGATTTCCGCGCTCGGTGCGTCCGTGGAAGAGCGCACGAAGAAACTGGAAGCACTTCTTGAACGTCAGAAAGCCGCGGAATCGGCACTGACATCTCTGAAAGTCCGGCTGAATGTGCAGGAAAACAACATCGCCAACCATAAAAAGCGAACGGACGCCGTCACGGAAGAGATCGAAAAATACGGGGAAGAACTCACCAAGCTCGACCGTACCGCCGCCGCCGCCGAAAAACAGATGGAAGAATACCGCACCGTCACGGCAAAACTCGACGAAGAAATTGCCGGATACACTGCCGCCGCCGAAGAGATCCGCTGCCGCAGTGCAGAGACCGGACGTCAGATGAGCGTGACGCAGGCGCAGCTCGACTCGCTCGACAGCCGCATCGCCGCGCTCGAACGAATGCGCGACCATTTCGACGGCTATAATAACAGCATCAAATATGTAATGAACGAGGCACGTGCCGGACGTCTCCGTGGGATCCGCGGCCCGGTGTCCTACCTCATCAAAGTGGAACCGCGCTATACCGTCGCTATCGAAACGACCCTCGGCATGGCACTCCAGAACATTGTCACCGACGATGAAGACGCGGCAAAACGTTCCATCGAATCCCTCAAGCGCGGCAACGCGGGACGCGCTACCTTTTACCCGCTGACTACCATCCGCGCACAGTCCCGCGGACACGATTACGACGGTGTCGACCGTGCCTTCGGTTTTCTCGGCTGGGCGGACGAACTGGTTTCCTGTGATCCGGAATACACGAACGTCGTCCGTTCTCTTCTCGCAAGAACTGCCGTGTTCGACACGCTGGACAATGCAGCAAACGCGGCGCGTCAGAAAAACTGGCGTATCCGCGCCGTAACGCTCGACGGTCAGCAGATCAACTCCGGCGGTTCCTTCACCGGCGGACAGACCAAACGCGATACCGGGATGCTGTCCCGGACTTCGCAGATCGAAACGCTGACAGCCGAACGGGATACGACCGCCGCCGCACTTGCAGAAATCAAGGCGCAGGCCGCCGAAGATGCAAAGCAGCTCGCGGAACAGGAGAAAAGGTCCGCCGGACTTCTTGAACGGCGCGGTCTGATCGCGGCGCTCATCGGTGCCGAACAGAAAAGCTTCAGCGAAACGGACGGCCGCCGCAGTACCATCCGCAGTCTTGTCGAAAGTCTGAAGCGGGACAGCGCATCCCTTGAAGAAACCGGCGCGCACAGCGAGGACGATCTCCGGAAAATCCGGGAAGAGATCCTTGCGCAGAGCGAATCCGCCGAAAAGATCCGCGCGGAACGTGACCGCATTGCCGCAGAACGCGGCGAAAACGAACTCCGTTCCTCCGAACTCACCGCCGAAGCCGGGGATCTTCGCGTCCGTCTTGCGGAAATTTCCCGCGATATGGAAGCCGCCGCCGTTCAGCAGGACGACGCGGAAGAACGCGTGAAATCCATGGAAGCCGAACGTGACGGATACGCCGCGTCGATCGCGGAACTGGAAAACCGTATCCTCACCTTTGCCGCACAGGCGGCAGAGAAAAAGCAGGCGCTCGACGGCTACAACAAACGCATCGCCGAACTCACCGAACGCCGGACGAAACTCGAATCCAGCGGCGACGCGCTGGAACTGCAGCTTACGAACCTCCGGCAGACGGAAAAAACGCAGAGTGCGAAAAAGGAACTCGCGTTCATCGCCCATTCCAAAAACGAAAGCCGACTGGCGTCGCTCCGTACGGAGTCCGACAAACTGACCGCGCGTCTGTGGGACGATTATGAAATGACCTACGCCGCCGCGAAAAAATTTGTCCAGGAAAACGACGCTCCCGTCGTGGAAAACGGAAACCGGAGCCGTTGTCAGGCACTGCAGAACGATCTGCGTGCAAAGATCAAGGTGCTCGGTCACGTCAATGTCGAAGCGGTGGAAGAATACGGGGAAGTCAAGCGTCGTTACGATCACATCAAGCGTCAGCTCGACGACCTCCGCGCCGCCAGAAAAGACCTTCTTGAGATCCTTTCCGGCATCGAAGCGGACATGAAGCGCATCTTCCTTGAAGCGTTCGAGAAGATCAATACCTATTTCGGCGAGACCTTCCGCGAACTTTTCGGCGGCGGTCATGCCGAAGTGCGTCTGACCGATCCGGAGAATGTCCTGAGTTCCGGGATCGAGATCAACGCCGCACCGCCCGGAAAAACGATCAAGAATCTCGGTCTGCTGTCCGGCGGCGAGCAGGCATTTATCGCCATCGCCCTGATGTTTGCGCTGATCCGTGTCAATCCTTCGCCGTTCTGCATTTTCGACGAGATCGAAGCCGCCCTTGACGAAGTGAACGTCGCGCGCGTCGGCCGCTACATAAGCCGCGCCGCAAAGGAAATGCAGGTCATCATGATCTCGCACCGGCGTGGAACCATGGACATTGCGGATTCTCTGTACGGTGTCACGATGCCGCAGAGCGGGGTATCGAAAGTCTTTACGCTCGGTACGCTGGACGATGCCGCAGGCCTTACCGCAAACTGAACATAAGAAAAATCAATCATCATCAAGCATTGGAGAAATAACATGGGATTTTTTGATAAATTAAAGCAGGGACTTGCCAAGACCAAAAACGCCGTTTTCGGACAGATCAACGAAGTGGTCAAGAATTTCCGCAAGGTCGACGAGGAATTCCTCGAAGAACTGGAAGAGATCATGATTTGCGCGGACATGGGTGCGGCTACCACCGAACGTGTCCTCGACGAACTCCGTGACCGCATCAAGACCGACAACATCAAGGATGCGGAAGACGTAAAGGGCGTTCTCGGAGAGATCCTGATGGCACAGGTCGGTGAAGGCGAACCGCTGAACCTCGAAACCTCCCCGTCCGTCATCCTCGTGATCGGCGTCAACGGTGTCGGCAAGACAACTTCCATCGGCAAAATCGCGAACAATCTCCGCAAGGACGGCAAGAAAGTCATCGTTGCCGCAGCGGATACTTTCCGTGCCGCAGCGATCGAACAGCTTGCGATCTGGTGTGACCGCGCCGGTGTGGAACTCGTCCGTCAGAACGAAGGCTCCGACCCCGCATCCGTTGTATATGACGCGATCGCCGCTGCCAACAAGCGCAAGGCGGACGTACTGATCATCGATACCGCCGGACGTCTCCACAACAAGAGCAACCTCATGGACGAACTTGCGAAGATCAACCGCATCATCTCGCGCGAACTGCCGGGCGCATCCCGTGAGACCCTGCTTGTTCTCGACGCTACCACCGGTCAGAATGCTGTTATGCAGGCAAAGAAGTTCCAGGAAACCGCGGATATCACCGGTCTGATCCTCACCAAGCTCGACGGTACCGCAAAGGGCGGCGCGATCTTCTCCATCAAGGACGAAATCAACATCCCCGTCAAATACATCGGCGTCGGCGAACACATCGACGATATGCAGCCGTTTGATGCGAAGATGTTCATTGACGCGCTCATGAAGGAAGAAGAAAAGAAGGAATCCGACGAAAACAACGGAGAAGACGAAGAATGACGAACATCGTTTTAGCTTCCAATAATAAAAAGAAGATCGCCGAACTGCAGACCCTTCTGGCGAATATTTCGGAAGGACTTGTCAATGTGCAGTCCCTCCGCGACATCGGTTTTACGGACGATATCGTCGAAGACGGCACCACCTTTGAAGAAAATTCCCTTATCAAAGCCGGAACTCCCGCAAAACTCGGTCATATCGGCATTGCGGATGACTCCGGACTTGCCGTGGATCATCTGAACGGCGCGCCGGGCATCTATTCCGCACGCTATTCCGGCGAAGGCGCGACCGACGAGACCAACCGCGCAAAGCTCTTAACGGAACTCGACGGTGTACCCGCCGAAGCGCGTACCGCGCACTTTGTCTGCACCGCCGCGCTCGTTCTTCCGGAAAACAGCGGTTTCACCATCCCCGAAGAATGGCAGATTTCCGCGGAACTTTCCGCGGCATCCGGACT
This sequence comes from Clostridia bacterium, assembly GCA_017547755.1. Lineage (GTDB taxonomy): Bacteria > Bacillota > Clostridia > Oscillospirales > CAG-272 > UMGS1696. The sequence continues at coordinate 35,939 of JAFYOX010000059.1, forward strand.
TCCCCGCGAACGTGCCATGGTCGTACGCGGCGAATGCCCCGGACGGATCCTCACCGAGGAACACGGGGAAGGCGGATTCGGTTACGACAGCCTGTTCTATCACGAAGACTATCAGCAGACCTTTGCCGAAATTTCCGGCGAAGACAAGAATAAAGTGTCCCATCGCGGCAATGCCATGCGGGAATTCACCCGCCGTCTCGCCGTGATTTTCGGGGACAACGATCATTGACGGAGGAATATCATCATGTTAAACAGCAAGCAGAGAGCAGCACTCAAGTCCATCGCATCCCAGACCGACGCCATTTTCCAGATCGGCAAGGGCGGCGTGGGAGAAGCCATGGTCAAGTCCATTTCCGACGCGCTGGAAGCGCGCGAACTCATCAAGATCAGCGTTCTTGAAAATTCCGCGGAAACCGCACGCGGTGCCGGCGAAGAGATCGCAAAGCTCACCGGTTCCGAAGTCGTAGCCGTCATCGGCCGGAAGATCATTCTCTACAAGGTCTCTTCCAAGCCTGAAAACCGGAAGATCTCCGCGACCCTCTGATCCGGCGATGGAAAACTGTCGGAAAATCAGAACCGGACTGTTCGGCGGAACCTTTGCTCCGCCGCATCTCGGTCACGTCCATGCGGTCGAAATTATTCTGCGCAGTGCCGGACTGGATGAAATTATCGTCATGCCGACCGCCACGCCGCCGCATAAGATCCGCTCCGGCGGCGATACGCCGGAACAGCGTCTTGAAATGTGCCGCGCCGCATTCGAGGTTCTCGAAGGTGTCCGGGTCTCGGATTTCGAGATCATGAAGGGCGGTATCAGCTATACCGTGCAGACGCTCGAACATTTTGCGGAAACGGAGCCGGAACGTGAGATCCACCTCATCTGCGGAACGGATATGTTCCTGACGCTCGACAAATGGTACCGCGCGGCGGACATTTTCCGTCTCGCAAAGATGATCTGTATCCCCAGAGACGACACCGAGCTTGAAGTACTGACCGAAAAACAGGCGGAATACCTCGAAAAATATCACGCGGATACGAAAATCCTCGCGGCGGAACCGGTGGATATGTCCTCTACGGTGGTCCGCAGCC
>JAFYOX010000060.1 GCA_017547755.1 Clostridia bacterium
AGGGGGAATTCCCGAGTGGCCAAAGGGGACAGACTGTAAATCTGCTGGCACCGCCTTCGGTGGTTCGAATCCACCTTCCCCCATCCCGAAGCAATCCGACACAGGTGTGTCGGATTTTTGTTTTTCCTGCGGAAGAGCCGGATTTTGCGGCAAAATCCGGCTCAGATATGCGCGAAAAAATAATTTCAAAAAAATCAAACTTTTTTTGATTTAGGTATTGACAAATAGAATTCGCCGTGATATAATATAAGAGTCCTGAGGGGAACGGAAAAAACCGAAACCAAGGGCAACTGAATAAGGGGGAATTCCCGAGTGGCCAAAGGGGACAGACTGTAAATCTGCTGGCACCGCCTTCGGTGGTTCGAATCCACCTTCCCCCATCCCGAAGCAATCCGACACAAGCGTGTCGGATTTTTGATTTCCTGAAGAAAATCCGAATACAAAAAATCCGAATACAAAAAAATCCGAGGAAACTTACGATAAGTTTTCTCGGATTTTCTTAGTTACCGCCAGCGCCGCAGACGGCGTTCGCGGATGCTTGCTTTGATAAATACGTAGGCGATCGACAGGACGACGGCGGATACCACCGTTGCGCGGAAGAAGCGGCTTCCCGTGAAATCCCCGATCCGGTCGAGGAAATACAGGAATTCGCTGCGTGTGATGCTTGATGTGGTGATCAGCGCGCAGCTTCCGAGAATTTCATCCCCGTAGATGACCGTGATGGTCCCCGCTTCCTGCCCGGCTTCCACCGGCGCATCCATGACATCCTCGTAGGTGTTGTAACTGTAGCGGATATCGCGCTGGAGGTCGACCGACGCGGGAAGGTAAACGGAAATGGAGCGTTCCGGAACCAGCGTTACATAGTCGAGCGTGGAGGAAAGGTTGACGTCGATCTCACAGATCATCTGGGAGGTCGACAGAACCGTTTCGTAGCCGTAGGAAGCGAATGCCCAGTCCAGCATCCGTTCCGCGTTGATGTAGTTGTAATACGTTTCGTCCTCACCGTCCGCACCGAGCACCACGGCGAGATACGTCAGATTATCCGCCGCATCTTCTGCCACCGCGCAAAGGGCATAGCCGCCCTGCTGGGTCGCGCCCGCGTTCATGCCGACCGCGCCGCTGTAGTAATAATCCACGCTGTAATACTTCGAGATCATGCAGTTGCGGTTGTAGATGTTCCGGAAATCACAGCGGTTCGTTGCTTCCATGACGTACTTCGGTGTGGACGTGATCTCGATGAAGCCCGGGATGCTGTACGCGTACCGGGCGATGAGGCCCGTATCACGTGCGGTCGTCACCATGGCGGAGCTGTGCATCCCCGTGGGGTTGGTGTAGTAGGTGTTGTACGCACCCAGTTCCACGGCCTTGTCGTTCATCATGTTCACAAACTCTTCCGTACTGCCTGCGCAGGCATGGGCGAGAATGATGGCAGCGTCGTTCGCGGAATTGATGAGCATACAGTTCAGCATCTGTTCCACCGTAACGATCTCGCCTTCGTAGAAGCCGATCTTGTTTCCGGCAACCTCGTTCAGCATGGCGTAGGTGACGGTGATCTGCGAATCCAGTCTTCCCGCGAAGGTTTCGAACGCAACGATCGCGGTCATGATCTTGACCGTCGACGCGGGATAGACGCGTTCCTCGGGATCATATTCGAACAGAACCTGGTCGTTTTCAAAGTTGTACAGATATGCTCCCTGCAGGCGCTCGACTTCCGGACCCGGCATTTCCTCCGGTTCTTCGTCAATGAGACTGTCCGCGGAAAATTCCGGTACACCGACTCCTTCTCCGAGCTGCGTGCGCGCTGCGGAAACCGGCAGAGCGGTAAGCGCCGGGAGAAGCAGAAACATCGTCAGGGCAAGGGAAAACAGCCTGCGGCGGAACAAAGATTTTGTCATCATTATAATATACCGAATAATTCAATAATATAGAAGAAAGTCCTGTTTTCAGAAACGTCCGGCGAGACTTTGCAGGGCGTGCTCGCTGTCACGCGCGATCTGTTCCGCGAGTTCCTCCACGGAGGCGAATTTTCGCTCGTCGCGGAGTTTTTCACAGAAGCTTGTCCGGACCGGCAGGTCGTACAGATCGCCGGAATAATCGAAAATATAGGTCTCCAGCGTTACGTCGTTTTCGTCGCGGTTGACGGTCGGGCGGCTGCCGATGTTGCAGACGCCGCCGCGGATCCGCGGGGTACCGTCCCGGTCGGTGAATTCAACGATGCAGCTGTAGACGCCGCGGGACGGCGAAAGACGTCCGCGCGGGATGATCTGGTTGATGGTGGGATGTCCGATGGTGCGGCCGATCTGATGGCCGTGCATGACCGGAAGGGTCATGGAATACGGACGTCCGAGAAGTACCGCGGCTTTGTCCACGCGTCCCTGTGCGATCAGGGTGCGGATCGCCGTGGAAGATACGGGGATGCCGTCCATGGTGAAGTGCGGGACGATTTCGCATACGATCCCGGATTCCTCCGCGAACCGGCAGAGGTCGTCCGCCGACCATGCGGCACGCCGTCCGAAGCGGAAATTGAAGCCGCAGACCAGCGCCGACGGATGGTACCGCCGGAAAATGACATCGTCGAAAAACGTCCGTCCGTCGAGGTCCTTCATGGAATCGAAATCCTCGAAGACGGCGTAATCCACGCCGTAGCTGTGCAGGAGAGCGCATTTTTCCGTGTTGTCCGTCAGGATCTCCCCTTTGGGCAGACGTTCGAACATCCACGCGGCAACGGCTTTTCCTTCCGCAAGCCCGGCGGCACAGTCGATGAGTGCGCGGTGCCCGCGATGGACGCCGTCAAAATAGCCGAGAAGAAAAACCGCGCCGGAAGGAAGAGAAGCGGCAGATACCGTTTCGCCGGAAGAGCAATTGATGATGTGCATATGTTTTTACAGATGATTGTTTATGAGGCTGTCAGAATACCTTCAGGGCAAATACCGGGCAGACTTTGGTACAGTAGCCGCAGCGGACACACTTTGCATCGTCGGGAACGGCGCGGTATTTTTTCTGCGGTTCCTCCGACGGACTGCCGGTCAGAAAATCCGACGTGAAATCGTATGCGGGCGTTTCGGTGTCCTCTCCGGAGACTTCCTCCAGATGCAGGGCACCCGACGCACAGCGTTCCGCACAGGCTCCGCAGCCTTCGCAGTATTCTTCGACGTGGAGCGTCCGGTGCCTGGAGGCCAGACGGATCCGGTCGGTCTCGCTGAACGAACCGGTCTCCAGAAAACGGAGATTTGCGTCGACTTCCTCAAAGGACTGCATGCCGACCGCCGCCGCGTCGATGAACGGCTTTTCCAGAACGAACCGGAGCGCGTCTTCCGCTTTGCCGCAGAGATGACCGCCGCCAAGCGCCTTCATTGCGAAAACGCCGATACCCATCGCGTGAGCCTGCGTGAGTACGTCCGCCATATCGGCTTCCGAACCGTCCGCGATGCCGATGCCCGCCATGTTGTACAGCGGGTGGCAGACGTCCACGGGCATGCCCTGATCCTTCAGCTTCATCAGTCCGCGGACCGCCGCCGTATGGTGCATGGACGCGCCGACCGCGCGGATGATCCCGCGTTCGCGGCATTCGAAGAGGTACTCGAGCGCCTCCATATGACCGCGCAGGGTGTCGATGCTTTCCTGCTCGTGGAGCATGAAAATATCGATCACGTCGCGGTCGAGGGCACGGCGGGCTTCCTCTACGGCTTCTTCGGCGAGTTCGCGGGAATATGCGTAGGTTTTCGTGGAGAGAATAACGTCCTCCGGTCTGCGGCATCGGAGAAGCGCAGCACGGAGGAGGTCGTAATTTTCATAATACTGGGCGGTGTCGGTGAAATTGATGCCGGAATCAAACGCGTACGCCAGAACGGCGGCGGCTTCGTCCGCAGGCAGTGCCGCCTGCATTTTCGAAACCGTCAGCGATCCGACGGCGATTTTTGATACTTCCGGCAGACGGTCCGACAGATGCGCGGTGATCACAGGCCGAGATACTCCTTGAGCATCGCCGCAAGGAGTTCGTGCCGGTCGATCCGGCGGACGAGACTGCGCGCGTTCTTGTGGTTGGTGATGTAGGTCGGTTCTTCCGTCAGGAGATATTCCACCATCTGTTCGATGGCGCTGTAGCCTTTTTCGCTGAGAGCGTCATAGACGTTGCGGAGCAGCGCCTTACGCTGTGCTTCACGGTCGTCCTCATGGATCGAGAACGTGATCGTCTTATCAAAATCGTTCATGGTTTTCCTCCGTTGGATATTTTATTTCTGAACTGCTGTATGCCGGAATACGCCTTTTTCCGAATCAATACAGCGGATACTTTGCGCAGAGCTTGGCAACTTCCGCGCGGACGTATTCCTTGGTGCCTTCGAAGTCCTTCGCCACACAGCCGATGAGGTGCGCGAGAACCTTCATGTCTTCTTCCACGAGACCGCGGCTGGTAACGGCGGGAGTACCGATGCGGACGCCGCTGGTGATGAAGGGAGACTGGGGATCGTTCGGGATGGCGTTCTTGTTGACGGTGATGTTCACTTCGTCGAGGCGGTGTTCGAATTCCTTACCGGTAACGTCGAACGGACGGAGGTCGCAGAGCATGAGGTGGTTGTCGGTACCGCCGGAAACGAGGTTGAAGCCTTCTGCAAGAAGACCTTCCGCGAGAGCGGCTGCGTTCTTCACGATCTGTTCCTGATATGCCTTGAATTCATCGGTCAGAGCTTCGCCGAAGGAAACTGCCTTTGCGGCGATGATGTGCATGAGAGGACCGCCCTGGGAGCCGGGGAAGATCGCCTTGTCGATCGCCTTTGCGAGGTCGGCACGGCACATGATCATACCGCCGCGGGGACCGCGCAGGGTCTTGTGGGTCGTGGTGGTGACAACGTCCGCGTACGGAACCGGAGACGGATGCTGACCGGCGGCAACGAGACCGGCGATGTGCGCCATATCTACCATAAAGTACGCGCCGACGGACTTTGCGATGCCGGAAATGCGTTCGAAATCGATGATTCTCGGATATGCGGAAGCACCGGCAACGATGAGCTTCGGCTTGTGTTCGTTTGCGAGACGTTCGAGTTCTTCATAGTCGAGAACGCCGTTTTCGTCTACGCCGTAGGGAACGAAGTTGTAGTTCTTACCGGACATATTGACGGGGCTGCCGTGGGTAAGGTGACCGCCGCATGCAAGGCTCATGCCGAGAACGGTGTCGCCGGTTTCAAGAAGTGCGAAGTAAACGGCGAGGTTTGCCTGAGCGCCGCTGTGGGGCTGAACGTTTACGTGTTCCGCACCGAAGAGCTTCTTTGCGCGTTCGATGGCGATGTTTTCCGCCTTGTCAACGACGTAGCAGCCGCCGTAGTAGCGCTTTGCCGGATAACCTTCGGCGTACTTGTTGGTGAGGGGGCTTCCCATCGCGAGCATGACGGCTTCGGAGACGACGTTTTCGGAAGCGATCAGTTCAAGACCGTCGCGCTGACGTGCGAGTTCTTCGGCAACAACGGCGGCGATTTCGGGATCGTACAGGCCGAGGGTGTCAACCATGGTGTTTACGTTGACAGCGGCATTGGTGTTTCTGCTTACAGACATAGTGAGTGTTCCTCCAGTAATATCGGATGATGTGGAAATTCAAGAAAATTTCCCATGATAACATTATAACAATATTATATCAGCAATCCTTCGGAATTGCAATAGAAGGAAGAAAAACGTTCGTCGGAATTTCATTTTTTGTGTCATCTGTACAGGGGATATGCACGCATATTCGCATATTGCTCCCCGGCGGCATCTCATAAATTAATATATAATGAATTTTGTGCTTATCATCTGTGAACGATTCAAAAATTTCCGTGATTTCTTTGGGAAAATACTTCCATTTTGCATTGTTTTCATAAAGATTGTTAAAAATATTTCTGTGTTCTATTGACAATATGCCCGACAGGGTGGTATAATTATTAAAGAATTATGCTGTACAGGTCTCCCTGTTTTCCGGGAGTGTTTTTTCGATTTTTCAAGGGATTTCAGATTCCCGGTGATTTCATCCACGGAGGTTTTTCATATGCCGTCAAGCCGCAGACTGCTTGTCGCCTCTGCCAAAGGCGGTGTGGGAAAAAGTACGACCGCGCTCGGTCTTGCCGCGGCGTTTGCCGAACGGAACGAACGTGTGCTTCTGGTGGATTTCGATATCACCAGCCGCAGTCTGGATATGCTGACGGGCGCATCGGACATGACCGTGCGCGATATCGCCGATCTTATAACGTCGGACGATCCCGCGGCGGATATCCGCCGTATATGTACGCATCCTTTTGAAAAATATCCGGAGCTGTCCTTTATTGCCGCCTGTTCGCCGGAACGTCTGAGTGAGCTTTCGCGGCATTCGGAAAAAACGGAGGAAATGCTTCTCCGGGAGGCGGTCGTCCGTCTCTGCGGATGCGGGGACTATGACCGGATCATCTGTGACACCGGCGGGGGATGCCGGATCCCTGCGGCCGTCGCGGATCTCTTTGATTTTACTGTAATCGTGTCGGAACAGAGCATGACTTCGATACGCGCCGCGGAATATGCCGCGTCCTGTCTGGAACGGGCCGGTGCCCGCCAGATGCGTCTGGTGGTCTGCGGATTTGACCTGACCTCCGTACGGCGCGAAAAACGCGCGGGTGTGATCGAAATGATCGACCGCTGTGCACTGCCGTGTCTCGGCGTGGTTCCGTACGACCGGAAACTGCAGAAGGCACAGGACAACGGACGTCTTCCGGACGCCGGATCCCTGTCTGCCGCTGCGTACTCCAACATCGCCGCAAGGCTTTCCGGTGAGGAAACGCCGCTCTTCTGCGGAATGGGTGCGCTGTACCGCCGCCGTGCGCTGGCACTGTAGGATAAAAACGAGTTTACTGTTCCCCTGTATATATATTTGTTGATCATAAAAACCGAGCAGATTCATCACAACGGAAAGGGATGGAGGAAATATGGATATTGCACTTATTGCTGACGACACCAAAAAGGAACTTATGACACAGTTCTGCATTGCGTACTGCGGCATTTTATCGAAGCACAACATTTGTGCCACGAGCACAACCGGCAAGTACGTACAGGAAGCAACCGGTCTGGAAATTGAAAAACTGTTATCCGGTGAACACGGAGGTACGCAGCAGATAACTTCCCGTATTTCCTACAATGAAATTGACGTCCTGCTGTATTTCCGCAGTACCACGCCGAATCTCGGATACGACGAAAACGAAAACAATCTGCTTCGTATGTGCGACGTTCATAATGTTCCGGTAGCAACGAACATTGCGACGGCGGAAGTTCTGATCTGCGCACTCGATCACGGCGATCTTGACTGGCGTGAAATTGTCAATCCGCGTTCGGATTACAACCGCCGCAGACGCGGCATGTCGTATTGACGGCATCCGGTGCAGAATTCTTCGGAAATCCGCGGAAACGCGGAACTTGTATCGAATGAAAAACGTCTCATATGCGGGTGGTGCTTCACCGGCATGGGAGACGGTTTTTATTTTCCTTCCTGAATTTTCAGTTTTTACTTGAATGAGGTTTATATGTTGAAATTGCTCTGTCTGGGCGATGTTGTCGGAGCCGAAGGGGTTGCTTACCTCGAATCCGGCGGCAGACTGCGCGGACTTCGTTCCAAATACAACGCTGATCTCGTCGTCGTGAACGGCGAAAACTCCGCCGAAGGCAACGGCATCTCCCGCGATTCCGCCGAACGTCTCTACGAATGCGGTGCCGACATCATCACCGGCGGCAACCATACCTGGAAGCGCCGCGAGATCTACAATATGCTCGATGATGAGGAATACCTCATCCGTCCCGCAAACTATCCGGCCGGTGCGGCCGGCATGGGCTATGTCATCGCCGATGTGCGCGGATACCGCGTTCTGGTGATGAACGTCTGCGGAAACGTCTACATGGAACCGGTGACGCCGCCGGCGGAAGTCGCGGAACGGATCCTCAAGCGGGAAGCCGGACGCTACGACATCGCCGTCTGCGACATTCACGCGGAAGCGACGAGCGAAAAACTCTTTTTCGCGCGGTATTTTGACGGAAAATTCTCCGCGGTATGGGGAACGCATACGCATGTTCCCACGGCGGACATCTGCATCCTGCCCGGCGGAACGGGCTACATCACCGACCTCGGCATGTGCGGCTCCATGAACGGGATCCTCGGCGTGAAGACCGAATCCATCGTTCATAAATTCACGGTACGCACGCCCGTTCTCTTCGAACCGGCGACAGGAAACTGCCGGATCAACGGCGCGTACTTCGAAATCGACGAATCCACCGGAAAATGCACGAAGGCTGTCCGCGTCGAGGCGTAATATCTCCCGGTTCTGTCCGGAAACCATGGTACATAATATTGAAAGAATATCGTAAATTTTATCTGTTTATCCTTCCGCTTCTGCTGGCGGTTCTGTTTCTGCTTCCGTCCTGCGCTGTCCGCGAGGAATGGGAACTCTTCCGTACGGAATTTGCCGGGATCCGTGAATTTTTCACGCTGATCCCGACGGCATCCGATCAGTCTTCGCCCGGCGTCACCGCCGAGAAAGACCGTGCGGCGGCACCGATCCTGAAAACGGCGCGTCACAGGGAAAATCTGCCGTCGGTATACGTGCCGGAGGTGGTATACACCGATGCGGCGGAAGAGTACAAGATCGGCTATACGCTCGTTCCGCATTTTTCCTCGAACGATGCGGAGGCGATCCGCGCGGCTCTGGCGATGTACGGCATTGAACCGCAGATCGTCACGCGCCGCAATCCCGCGCCGGAAAACCACGTGTACGCGATCGAATACGCCGGTTTTTCCGATGACAAGGCGTATTATGTCAACACGGCCTGTCCCGTGACGCTGTATGTGAGCGCGGAAAAGCCTGTCCGTCCGGCAGCACAGGAGGACGGCTCCAATGTCGTTTATCTGACGTACGACGACGGTCCGACGTATGCGGAGACGATCCGCCTGCTCGACGTTCTGGATACGTACGGCGTGAAAGCAACGTTTTTTATAACGGGGGAAGCGGCAGAGAAGTATCCGGCATCGGCGAAAGCGATCGTCGACCGCGGACACCAGATCGGCTGTCATTCCGTTACGCACATCTATGATAAGATCTATACCGATACGGCGGCTCTGGAAGAAGAGCTTCTGTGGTGGGAAGAAATCATTGCGTCGGCAGGCATCACGCTGGACGACGCCCATAAACTGTTCCGGTATCCGGGCGGATCGAACAATGCGGCGATCGGCGGAACGGAAAAAAGTCTGGAAATGACGGAAATGCTCACGTCCCATGCGTACCGCGTGTACGACTGGAACGTGGTCACCAACGATGCGGTTCTCTATACGGCTCCCTACGGAACGGATACCTACGATTATATCCGCGATACCTTCCTGTCCACGCTGGAAGACCGGGCTGCCGCAGGGGGAGCTCCCATTATTATTCTGATGCACGAAACCGTTCCCGAAACGATCGACCTGATGCCGTGGATGATCGAAACGCTGATCGGACGCGGATACACGTTCGGCACGCTCGACACGATCCGGCCGTGGATGTTCGGGAATTGAATCAAATAAAGTAACTGGAAATATCACAATAAGCAGGGGAGGGAGAAAAAGTTTTTCTCCCTCCCCTGCACCCCTTTGAGACATCCCTGAAAATTTTATTCACAGTATTTCCGTTACGGTTATATCCCGATAGACTGTGCCTGACCTTTCAAAGGGATGGAAAATTCACTTCTTTTTATCATGATTTGCTGGTTTATCATTGAGAAGTCCATTGATTATACCCAGCAAAGACAGACCTAACCCGGGTGCTGCTACCAGTCCCGCAGTCAGTCCCAACGTGGTCGACAAAAGCGTTGTATACAACAGCTTATTTTTTCCGGAAGCATCTTCTTCCAGAAAGGCAAAGCGAGAAATCATTTCCAGTGCCGACTCCTCTCCGCCTTCCTCTTTCTTCAAAATCTCCTGAATAATTTCCAGATGTTGAAACAACACCATAATCGACATTACAACAGACCAGCTCAGATTATACGGTTCATCCTCTTTCATGTTCCCACTGTTTTTTTCCGCATTGACAATTGAATTTTTGGAAATACCAAGAATTTTTGCAAGCTGAGCCTGACTGATACCGGCTTCTTTCCGAATATCCGTCAGGTGAGTAGAAATATAGGAAATAAGATCTTCTCTGCTCTGTGGTTTGGGTGTATCCATCATGTATTCCTTATTCTTTCTGCAATTTTTAAATTCTGTACGGGTATCTTTTCGGTCAGTCTGATATCACTGAAAATTATATTCTCCACCGAAATAACTGAACTCTCTCCGCATTGTTTTTATTATATCACTCTATGCCGGGTATGTCAATAGCACAACGAAAGGCTTGTTCGAATATCGGCATTTCATTCACTAAATCGGTTTAAATTTAAACCGGTCGAGATCAATTGTAAACTAAATTTAAACTTTGTACAACCTCTATTGATTTCGCAGATTTGATGTGATATGATGGAAACAAGATAAAATTCCAAACAAAAATCATTCAGAAAGGAACGGAGAAACCATATGCTTTCCAAAATCGGAGCACACATCATGATTCATTCCTGGGCGGCTCTTCACGGCGCCACCGCATTTTTACTGGCTCAGACCCCTGAAGGAGATACTGTATTATTAACAGCTGAAACAATCACCTTTATTGTAAGTCTGGCAAAAGCGTGCGGTGCGGATTTATCTACTACACAGGCAACGGCAGTCGGAGCACAGGCTGTTGCAAGCGTTACCGGTCTGTCCATCGCAGAAGCTGCTCGTCACTATGCAAAGTATATCCCTGTCGCAGGGAATGTTTTTAATGCAGCCACATCCATTGCAATCACGGAAGCAATTGGATTCTCTGTTTACAATGAGCTGCGTAAAAAAGAAGCGGCCTGAATCTTTTTTCTCCCAATTTTTTAAAAATAGGGCGACAAGTTAACAAAAGAAATGTGGGGAAAAACTTTTTCCAAAAAGTTTTTCCCCACATTTCTTTTTACCTATTCAATTAAAACTTGTCAACCGGGAAGAGGAGCTTGAGCTGGTTGATCTTGCTCTGGTAAGCAGCTTCCTGCTTCTGACCCATGAGAGCTTCCTTGAGCTGTTCGGAAACATCCTTGTATTCGACAGCCTTGCCCATACCCTTGGAGGTGAGCTTTACGAGGTGCCAGCCGAACTGGGTCTGAACGGGAGCGGACATTTCGCCTTCTTCGAGAGCCGCGCATGCGTTTTCGAATTCGGGAACCATCTGGCCGTGACCGAATTCACCGAGGGAACCGCCGTTCTTGCCGGACGGGCAGGAGCTGAACTGCATAGCCGCGTCTTCGAAGGTGAGTTCGCCGGACTTGATCTGTTCTGCGATTTCAGCAGCCTTTTCTTCGGTTTCAACGAGGATGTGGCTTGCGCTGAAGGTCATTTCGGGAGCGAATTCTTCCGGATGTTCTTCGAAATACTTCTTTGCTTCTTCATCGGTCACGCGGACGCGTTCCACAGCCTTCTGTACGGCGTATCTGGAGAGCATTTCTTCCTTGACCTTGTTGAACTGTTCCTTGAATGCGGGTTCGCGTTCGTAGAGGTTCTTCTGTGCATCCATGAGGAAGAGCTTGTTGTTGATGAGCTGTTCGAGAATCATCGCTCTGCCCTGCGGATTGTCGTACATGGACGCTCTCTGACCCATCTGCATGATCAGCATGTTTACATCCATTTCGGTGATCGGCTTGCCGCCGACGGTTGCGAGTACCTTTGCTTCGTTGTTCATGTGAATTATTTTTCGCGGGGAAAACTTTTTTGAGGAAAAAGTTTTCCCCGCACCCCTTTCAAAAACCTTTTTAATATATTGGGTATACTTTGATTTTAGTATGCCTGATGATTATAACAGATTTTGCGGCGGTTTGCAAGGGGAAACAGAGAATTGACACGGGAAGTTTGCCGTACTTACCAGATCCGGAGATTTGTGCTTCTGTTTTCGTTATCGTAATAATACGAGCCGAAAACCGCCAGTTCCGCGAAACGGAATGCCATTTTTCCTTCCACGTTGTACCCGGTCACCGGAGTACCGCCCACCACCATCGTGATATCCGTTTCATATACATTCATGACTTTTGTGCCGATCTCCAGACCGTCGCCGAGCGTGTTGATGACCGGATCCCATGTACCGCCGTTTGCAGACAGGGAAACGCTGCTTGTCCGTGCGTTATTGTCATAGACGACGTCAAAGCCGTAGGAACGCAGGTCGGCTGCGATAATTACCATATTTCCGTCAACATTGTATGCCGGAATTTCCGCGCCGTTGATGTAGGCTTTGATGTCCGTGGTCACGACGGAACCGATCACGCCGTCGTCCTGCTGTCTTGTGGTCGGCTGTGTCTGCGTCGTTGTCACGGCAGTCTGGCTTGTCCATGCGGAACTGCTGCTTCCTGCGGAAGAAGAAGTGTCCGCATACGAATTGTTCTTGTAGGGACAGACACCGTTCGTATGAAGATGGGCAGGGTATCCGCCGCAGTGGTAGTGATAGTATCCGAGTCCGCTTGCATTTTTATTGTCCTTGTGACCGCCGCGGCTGTCCGTTCTTCCCGAATGGGCGGATGTGGTCATGGCACAGCCGGCGAGCATCAGAATTGCCAGTACACCGGATAATCCTCTTTTTAACGTATTTTTCATTTTTTGCATCTCCTGTTTTCAAAAACATTCCAGTTATACCAAATCGGGATATTTTCATTATATCAGTATGGGATAATGAAAATATCCCATTTTGGTATGAGACAATGAGATTGAAAGAATTACGCGAAAAACGAAAAATATCGCAGGTGAAACTTGCGATGGATCTGTCCATGAACCAGAACAGCATCAGCCGGTATGAAAATGGTACGCGGGAAGCGGATTACAAGACCCTGATCCAGTTCGCCGATTATTTTGATGTTTCCATTGATTATCTGCTGGAACGTACTGACAACCCGAAAGTCAACCGATAAAAAACGACATGACGTTTTGTGTACATCATGTCGTTTTTTTTACGTTCTGCTCATCTTCATGACCACTTCGGTCGGCAGAATCTTCGCCACTCCGCGGTAGAATTTATAGAACAGCCGCGGCGTGTAGTTCGATTTTCCTTTTCTCGCCGCCTTCAGCGCACCGCGTGCGACCTTCTTCGGGTCGCAGTACGGCAGAAGATCGAATGTTTTCGAGTTCCCTTTGATCCCGCCGAGCGTGATGAACTCCGTATCCATCGGGCCGGGACAGACGGCGGTCGCCGTGATGCCGCGTTCTCTGAGTTCCTCGCCGATGCCGTAGGTGAACGCGGTCACGTACGCTTTTCCGGCGCTGTACACGGTCATGCGTGCGTTCGGGCAGAACGACGCGATGGACGACACGTTGACGATCGCCGCGCCGGCGTTCATGTACGGGAGCAGGGTATGCGTGACGGCGGTCAGACCCTTGAGGTTGAGGTCGATCATCGCGGTCTGGTTCGAAAGTTCGCCTTCGCCGACATTTCCGAGGAATCCGCAGCCGGAATTGTTGATGAGCAGGCGGATGTCGGGTTTGATCTTTGCGGTATAATCGGCGAGCTTCCGGTAGCTTTCGTCTTCCGTCAGGTCGAGAGGGAAGATGCGGCACTGCACGGGAACGCTGCGTGCGGCTTCCTCCAACTTTTCGCGGCGGCGCGCGATCAGCCAGTATTCTTCGATTTCCGGATAAAGTTCGGGCAGTGCGGCGAGGAACTCCCGTCCGAGTCCCGCCGACGCCCCGGTGATTACGGCAACGGTCATAGAAAATGATGTTCTCGGGGAAAACTTTTTCGAGAAAAAGTTTTCCCCGAACCCCTTTCAAAAAGCTTCAATCTGTTACAGGGACAGAGTGTGTGCGGATATGATGGTTTTATCATAGCACAGATGGATGGGGTTTGCAAGGGTGAGAAAATTTTTTGAAGAAAATTTCATTTAGGTATTGACAAATGACGCCGGGTATAGTATAATCTTATTCGTCAGCGAGATGGCGCCATAGCCAAGCGGTAAGGCAGAAGTCTGCAAAACTTTTATTCCCCGGTCCGATTCCGGGTGGCGCCTTGACACAGAGCAGGAACACCGAAAGGTGTGCCTGCTTTTCTCTTTCTTTTCAGAAAAATCGATCGGGTACGGTGTTCCTCGAACGGAAGCCGTACCCGATTTTTTTTATTATTCAAACATTGCTGTCGAGAGATAGCGGTCGCCGGTGTCCGGGAGAAGGACCACGATCGTCTTGCCCTTGTTTTCCGGACGCTTCGCTGTTTCGATCGCCGCCCGGAGAGCCGCGCCGGAGCTGATCCCCGCGAGGAATCCTTCCGTTTTGCCGAGCATCCGTCCGGTTTCGAACGCCGCTTCGTTCGTCACGGGGATGATCTCATCGTAAATTTCCGTGTTCAGCACCGCCGGAACGAAGTTCGCACCGATACCCTGGATGCCGTGCGGGCCCGCTTTTCCTTCGGACAGCAGGGGAGACGCTGCCGGTTCCACCGCGATCACACGGACTTCCGGCTTCACGGACTTGAGGTATTCGCCCGTACCCGTGATCGTGCCGCCCGTACCGACGCCCGCGACGAAAATATCGACTTCGCCGTCCGTATCGCGCCAGATCTCGGGGCCGGTGGTCTTCCGGTGTGCCGCCGCGTTCGCCGGATTGCCGAACTGATCAGGAATGAAGGAATTTTCATTTTCCTTCGCCAGTTCTTCCGCTTTTGCGATCGCTCCCGTCATGCCGAGCGCGCCGGGAGTCAGCACCAGTTCCGCGCCGTATGCCTTCATCGTCTTCTGCCGTTCCACGGACATACTGTCGGGCATGACGATGATCACGCGATAGCCCCGCGGCACCGCGACGGCCGCCAGACCGATACCCGTGTTGCCGGATGTCGGCTCGATGATGACCGAACCCGGCTTCAGCAGACCGCGTTCCTCCGCATCGCGGATCATTTCAAATGCCACGCGGTCCTTCGCCGATCCCGCCGGATTGAACGATTCCAGCTTTGCGAGAAGGCGCGCCTCCAGTCCGAATTTTTTCTCAATGCCGGTCAGCTCCAGAAGCGGCGTCCCGCCGATCAGCTCCGCAACGGATGTATAAATCTTGCTCATGAAAATCTCTCCTTGATAGGTAGTACGATATGTTTATTATACTCCCGCACCGCACAAAAATCAATTTCTTATCAGTATAAAAGTTTTTGAAGATGGGGAGTACCTTTTTGAAAAGGTACTCCCCAGGAAACTTTATTCACACATGACAATGGTCGCAGGATTCGCAGTCCGGGAAGATTTCCGGGTCATAGACGATGCCGTGCCGGTCGTAATAGTCTTTCAGTGCGACTTTGATCGCTTCTTCCGCGAGGACGGAACAGTGGAGCTTGTGCTTCGGCAGACCGTCGAGTGCTTCCGCGACGGCGCGGTTGGTCAGGTTCATGGCGTCTTCGAGGGGCTTGCCCTTGATCATTTCCGTTGCCATCGAGCTGGACGCGATCGCGGAGCCGCAGCCGAAGGTTTCGAATTTCACGTCCGTGATGATGTCGTCTTCGATTTTTAGATAGATCTTCATGATGTCGCCGCACTTTGCGTTGCCGACTTCACCGACGCCGTCCGCGTCTTCGATCACGCCCACATTGCGCGGATTCTTGAAATGATCCATAACGGTTGCACTGTATAATGCCATAGTTTTTCCTCCTGTACTCTCTCTATCTATTCTTCAATCTTATAACACAAATTCTTTCTTTCCGTTTACTTTGTCTCTCCACAGCGGGGACATATTCCGGAGATATTCCACGACTTCCGGGATCTTTTCGAGCATCACGTCGACGTCTTCGTCGGTGTTTTCTTCGCTCAGCGACAGACGGAGCGAGCCGTGCGCGATCTCATGCGGTCTGCCGATCGCCAGCAGGACGTGGCTCGGATCGAGGGAACCGGACGTGCACGCCGATCCGGACGAAGCGCAGATGCCGTATTCATCGAGCATGAGCAGGAGGCTTTCGCCTTCGATGCCTTCGAAGCAGAAGTGGACGTTTCCGGGGAGTCGGTTGACGGGGTCGCCGTTGAGTGCGGAATGCGGGATCTTCGCCAGTCCTTCGATGAGGCGGTCGCGGAGTTTCTGCACCTTACGGTTGTTTTCCTCCATGTGTTCGACTGCTTCGGTGAGGGCCGCAGCCATTCCGGCGATGCCCGCGAGGTTTTCCGTGCCGCCGCGTTTGCCGCGTTCCTGTGCGCCGCCTTCGATGAGGTTCGCTACCGGGATCCCGCGGCGTACATAGAGGACGCCGGTTCCCTTGGGGCCGTGGAATTTATGCGCGGAGAGGGAGAGCATATCGATGTTCTGTGCGGGGATGCTGAGCGGGAGATGTCCTGCGGCCTGTACCGCGTCGGTGTGGAAATATACCCCGCGTTCGCGGCAGACTTTGCCGATCTCCGCGATGGGCATGACCGAACCGATCTCGTTGTTCGCGTACATGACGGTGACAAGGCAGGTATCAAAGCGGATCGCGTTTTTCACCTGTTCCGCCGTGACCGTTCCGGTCGGGCCGACGTCGAGCAGTTCGATCTCGAAGCCCTGCTTTTCGAGTTTTTTCAGCGTATGCAGGACGGCATGATGTTCGAACGCGGTGGAGATGATATGCTTCTTGTCCTTCCGTTCGCCGTATCTCGCGGCGGTCAGGATCGCCTGATTGTCCGCTTCGCTTCCGCCGGACGTGAAGTAGATCTCCTGCGGATTCACGCCGAGCGTCCCGGCGATCGTCTTCCGGAAGGTTTCCAGTGCCTCCGCGGCATCCTGTCCGACCGTATGCAGGCTCGAGGGGTTTCCGTATATATTTTCAAAGTAAGGCAGCATCGCGTCAATCGCGGTACGGCTCATTTTCGTGGTTGCAGCATTGTCAGCGTAGATTCTTTTCATGGATGTTCTCCTTTCTCTTTTAAACATACTGTTCTTGTGTGTTTATATTATACCGGATAAAACATAGTTTGTCAATAGGTTTATAAGAAATTTCTGGAGGAATTTTCTTGGGATTCCGGGAAGTGCAGGGCGTCAGGAAAGGGGGAACGGTCGCTTTTTGAAAAAAGCTCTGCAAAAACTTCAATCTGTTGCTGACGGTTTGTTGGGCTGATATGGGTTTGTGAAAAGAATTTTTGATGGGTCTGTGAGCTGATGTCGTACATCTGTAGGGGCGATTCACGAATCGCC
>JAFYOX010000061.1 GCA_017547755.1 Clostridia bacterium
ACGATCGTGCTGACGTACTGCGTGGCGCCGCCCAGAATGGGGCTTGCCGCCAGAACGAGCAGGTAGAGCGCGTAATAAACCATCGTGAGGGTCAGATTCCGTTCCGCAGTGCGGATGAGCTTTGCGGCATCGGCACCGAGCGAGATCCCGCGGATACCGAGGAACATCGGCACGTGCATGAAGCACGCTGCAGCAGATTTCGCCACATTGACCGCTACAGCGATATTTCCCGCCGGATCGTACAGTTCAAACATCAGGGATGCCGCACTGAACGCGCCCAAACCGAGGAATGCAAGACAGCCCCACATCGCCCAGACGAAATACCGGTTATACTCCGAGAGCTTCGAAAACGCGTACAGCGTAATCCCTGCTCCGATGATGTCCGCGAAAAAGTACACCTGTGACAGCGAAAACGCGAACATGATAAAATATCCAAAAAATAAAGTTCCAAATCCCATAGTGAATATATATCTCGGGGAGGAACTTTTCTGAAAAAGTTTCCTCCCCGATGAATTCCTTTATTGATTATTCCCCGGCTTCTTCACCCTTGGGGGCACCGCAGCAGTTCTTGTACTTCTTGCCGCTTCCGCAGGGACAGGGATCGTTTCTGCCGACCTTTTCGCCCTTGTTTACCACGGGTTTCTTGACTTCCGGCTGCTTTTCGCCGCCCGCAAAGCCTTCGCTGACGGGTTTTACGACTTCGACACGCTTGATTTCCGCCGGCTGCTGTTCAGGATTCCGCGGCTTCGGAACGGAAAGAAGCGTACGCACGGTATCGTCGCGGATCTCGGTGATCATCTGGTCGAACATATCCGCACTCGTGAGACGGTATTCGGAGATCGGATTTCTCTGGGCATACGCCTGAAGACCGATCATTTCACGCAGAGAATCCATCGCTTCGAGATGATCCATCCACTTCTTGTCGACCTGCTGGAGCAGGGCAACGCGTTCCAGTTCGCGCATTCTCTCACCGAAGATCTGTTCCTTCGCGTTGTAGATCATCATCGCACGGTCGTGGAGCGTCTTGCGGATCTCTTCACGCTGCGCCGCTGCATCGCCGGTCATTTCCTTGAAATCGTCCGGACCGCAGAGGAGACCGAAATACTTGCCGCGGAGACCTTCGATATCCCATGCGGAAGTTTCTTCTTCATGGAGATAGGTCGCAACCGCGTCGCCGATATTGCTTTCGATCATGCCGAGGATCTTTTCGCGCAGGTCGGCGTTGTCAAGCACTTCCGCTCTCTGATTGTAGATAACGGTACGCTGCTGGTTCATAACGTCGTCATATGCAAGGACATTCTTACGACGGTTGAAGTTCTGACCTTCGAGCTTTTTCTGTGCGGATTCGATGGAACCGGACAGGATCTTTGCGTCGATGGGAGTATCTTCATCCAGACCGAGACGTTCGATGGTTCCGGCAATACGTTCGGAACCGAAGAGACGCATGAGGTCGTCTTCGAAGGAGAGGAAGAAACGGGATTCACCCGGGTCACCCTGACGTCCGGAACGGCCGCGGAGCTGGTTGTCGATACGGCGGGACTCATGACGTTCGGTACCGATAACGAACAGACCGCCCGCTTCACGTACCTTTTCGGCTTCCGGCTTGATCATATCCTGATACTTTGCGTAAAGTTCCTGGAAATGGAGACGTGCTTCACGGATATCATCGCTGACATCGAGAGAAGAACCGGTGGACGCTGCGATCAGCGTTTCTTCCATGCCTTCCTTACGCATCTGCGCCTTAGCGAGCCATTCTGCGTTACCGCCGAGCATGATGTCGGTACCACGGCCTGCCATGTTGGTGGAAATGGTGACCGCACCGTACTTACCTGCCTGTGCTACGATATCCGCTTCCTTTTCGTGATACTTCGCGTTGAGGACGGTGTGCGGGATACCTGCACCCTTGAGCTTTCTGGAAAGCTGTTCGGATCTTTCAATGGAAACAGTACCGACGAGTACGGGCTGACCCTTGTCGTGGCATTCCTTGATCTGCTTGATGATTGCCGCTTCCTTACCGTTTCTGGTACGGAAAACGGAGTCCGGATGGTCCTTACGGATCATCGGCTTGTTGGTGGGAACTTCGACAACGTCGAGGCTGTAGATTTCACGGAATTCGTCTTCTTCGGACAGAGCGGTACCGGTCATACCGGACAGCTTGTCGTACATACGGAAGTAATTCTGGAAGGTGATCGTCGCAACGGTACGGTTTTCACGCTGGATCTGTACATGTTCCTTTGCTTCGAGCGCCTGATGGAGACCGTCGGAGAAACGGCGGCCGGGCATGATACGGCCGGTGAAGGAGTCAACGATGAGAACTTCGTTGTCCTTGACAACGTAGTCGATGTCGAGGTGCATGGTACCGTGTGCCTTGATCGCCTGATAAACGTGGTGGTTGATTTCCGCGTTTTCCGGATCCGCAAAGTTTTCGATGCCGAAATAGCGTTCTGCCTTTGCGATACCTGCCTTGGTGAGCGTTGCGCTCTTCGCCTTTTCGTCGACAATATAGTCGGCCTTGATATCGTCGTGGTCTTCCTTGGAGTCGAGTTCCTTGATCACGTGCTTGGACAGAGTTCTGGTGAAACGGTCCGCCATGTCGTACAGCATATTCACTTCATCGCCCTGACCGGAGATGATCAGAGGAGTTCTTGCTTCGTCGATGAGGATGGAGTCCACTTCGTCGACGATGGCAAAACGATGACCTCTCTGAACGCGATCCTGCTTGTAGAGCGCCATGTTGTCACGGAGGTAGTCGAAGCCGAATTCGTTGTTGGTACCGTAGGTAATATCGCAGTTGTAAGCGTTCTGCTTTTCCGCCTTGTTCTGACCGTGGACAACAAGACCGGTGGTCAGACCGAGGTATTCGTGAATACGGCCCATTTCTTCGCAACCGACGCGTGCGAGGTAGTCGTTGACGGTAATAATGTGTACGCCCTTGCCTTCCAGCGCGTTGAGATAGGACGGAAGGGTCGCCATGATGGTTTTACCTTCCCCGGTCTTCATTTCCGCGATTCTGCCCTGATGGAGCAGGATGCCGCAGAGAACCTGTACGTCGTAGGGACGCTTGCCGAGGATACGGTAGCCGGCTTCACGTACGCAGGCAAATGCTTCGGGAAGAAGATCATCGAGCGTGGAACCGGAAGCCAGTCTCTTACGGAAGATATCCGTCTGTGCGCGCATATCCGCATCGGACATCGCCTTGTACTTGTCGGAAAGCGCGTTCACCTGATAAAGCAGCGGTCGGATCTTGCGGATCTGACGGTCGCTGTAGGTACCGAATACTTTTGTAACTAAACTCATTTTATCTGTAACCGGCCGGATGACCGGTACACCTTTCAAAAAATTCTTTAAACTAAAGGACTTTTAACCATTGTATGATTATACCATAGAATTAAAATAATTTCATCCACCTAAATGTAAATTTATTGATAATGAAGGAAAGAAAAATTTCTCTTTTTCACATATATTTCCTCTGTACGCCGTTTTTTCCCCGGATCTGCCGGAAAAATCACATCAGCGGTGCGAGCAGTTCCAGCACACCCCGCCACAGACGCCGGAGAAAACTGCACTTCTCTTCCGTCACGCGGGTGCACTGCGCGAACGTCTCTTCGAAATCCGCGCGGATGTCCGCGAGACAGCCGGGACGGTACATCCAGACCCCGCACTCAAAGTGAAGATAGAGACTGCGGTAATCGAGATTGACGCTGCCTACGGAGGCACAGCGGTCATCGCATAGGAAAGTCTTGGCGTGCAGGAACCCGGGCGTGAACTCGTAAATCTTCACGCCGTGCGCAATGAGATTGGGATAATAGGAGCGGGTATTCTCATAAACCAGCTTCTTGTCCGGGACCCCGGGAGTCACGATGCGGACATCCACACCGCTCATGGCCGCACGGCAGAGTGCCTGTTCCATCGGCTCATCGATAATGAGGTACGGCGTCATGATCCAGACATACTCCCTCGCGGAAGCGATCATCCCGAGGTAAACGTTCTCCCCGACCGGCTCATCATCCAGCGGATTGTCCGTATATGGCTGGACTACGCCGTCTCCGGCACAGGCACGCAGTTTCTCCGGCGACGGACGGTATTCGGCGTAGCATTCGCCGGCACGGCGCTTCTGCATCGTGAGGTAATCCCACATGGTCAGGAACATCACCGTAAAGCTCCACGCCGCGCTTCCCTTCAGACGGACGGCGGTATCCTTCCAGTAGCCGAAGCGGTCGGCGGCATTGATATACTCGTCCGCAAGGTTGATACCGCCCGTGAAGGCGCACATACCGTCGATCACGCAGATCTTCCGGTGATCGCGGTTGTTCTGCCGTGCGGAAAGGATCGGGATGAATTTATGGAAGACCCGGCAGCGGATGCCCTCGTTCTCCAGTCTCTTCGGAAATTTCCGGTCAAGGGTGGTAATACAGCCCATATCATCGTAGATCAGCCGTACATCGAGCCCCTGTGCTGCCTTTCTCCGGAGAACATCATGGATCCGATCCCACATCACACCGTGATCGATGATGAAGTATTCCAGAAAAATATAGCGCTCCGCACGTTCCAGCTCCGCAAGGAGATCCCCGAACATGGCTTCCCCGGAAGGATAGTAAGAGGTGCCGGTATCCCGGTACGGCGGACAGAGCGACGTATTGCGGATGTAGGACGCCTGTCTTCCGGCGTCGGGATCCTGTGCGGCAAGCTGTTCGAGAATATCGTCATTCCGGTCGGCGGCGGTCTCCGTGATCGTCGTGATGCTGCTCATCGCCTTCCGCAGGGCGCCGGACATCCGGTTTCCGCAGAAAATGACATACACCGTCCCGCCGAACAGAGGAAAGAGGAGGATCACCACGACCCACGCGAGCTTGTACGCCATACTCTGGCGGGAGTAGATGATCTGCAGGACAAACCCGAGGGACAGAGCGGTCATCAGCCCGTAATAGATGGAGAAATATTCGTTGAATTCAAGAATTGCCGCAAATATAAAGAAAAACTGAACAAGGATCATCAGTCCGACGATATAGAGACGGTTGATCCGGCTGAGTTTTTTCAGTTTCCGCCGCATACGGTACCTCCGGGAGCAAAGGATTGGATATTATTATTCTACCGAAGAAATATGGATAAATCAACAAATCCCCGAGAACGAACGGTGAATTGCGGAAATCCTGTTGCAGAAACCGTCCAAGTATGGTATACTGTCCTCAACAAAAACGCCGTCCGCGGCAAAATCAAAAACGGAGGACATCTCATGAAAATCTTATTCCAGGGCGACAGCATCACCGACGCGGGACGTGACCGCGCGGATATTCACAACCTCGGCCACGGTTACCCGAAGTACACCGCCGAACTCATCAAGAACCGCCATCCCGGTACCGATTTCGAATTCATCGACCTCGGCATCAGCGGCAACCGCGCAGAAAACCTGCGTGACCGCTGGACGGAAGACTGCATCGCGCATCAGCCCGACCTCGTCTCCATCCTCATCGGCGTAAACGATACCTGGCACCGTTCCGGCGACCAGAACTGGATGCCCCACGAATATTTCGAAGAATGCTACCGCTACTGCCTGACCGAAATCAAGGAAAAGACGAACGCGAAGATCATCATCCTTGAACAGTTCCTCATCCCCGTGGATGACAAGAACTTCTTCCGCGTCGACCTCGACCCCAAGATCCAGGTCACCCGTAAGCTCGCACGCGAATTCGCCGACGCCTTCATTCCGCTCGACGGCATCTTCGCTTCCCACTGCATCGGCGAAACTCCCACCCTCTGGGCAGCCGACGGCGTTCATCCCACCGAAGCCGGTGCACGCCTCATTGCCGACTACTACGCCGACGCCTTCGACAAGATTTTCGCTTCTATGAAATAATTTTCAGCCGGGGAAACCTTTTTGCAAAAAGGTTTCCCCGGACCCTTTCCAAAAAACTTTAAACGATTCTATCAACAAAGCAAGTGCAGATCTGAAGTTACAAACCGTCCGTGAACCGGCTGAAATTTTGTAACTTCAAATCTGCACTTTCTATGTCATCCCATATCGTATAAAAGTTTTTGAAGATGGGGTTTGGGGAAGGGACTTTTTGGAAAAAGTCCCTTCCCCAATAACTCCCCTCATAAAATAATGCAGATCAGCCCCTGGCTGCCTTCATTGATGATTTTGGAAAGGGTTTCGCCGAATTTCTGACGGGCGTCTTCGGGCATACGGTCGAGCTTGGTGGTGAGGCCGTCGCCGACAAGTTCATAGAGGGATTTACCGAACATATTCGACTGCCAGATCGCTTTCGGATCGTCCTCGAATTCGCGCATGAGGTATTTCACCATTTCCTCCGACTGCTGTTCGGTACCGACGATCGGGTTGATCTCCGTCTCGATATTCGTGCGGATCATGTGGACGGAGGATGCCGAGGCACGCAGACGGACGCCGTAACCGCCTGCCTGACGGACGATCTCCGGATCCTCCAGATGCAGGTCATCCACATCCGGCATGACGATGCCGTAGCCCTTTTCGTTCACCTCCGCAAGAGCCGAGCGGTATTTGTCGAATTCCCGTTTTGCGGAGGACAGACCCTCGAGTGCTTCCAGAAGATCCGTCTCGTTTTTCATGGGTATGCCGGTGATTTCCGAGATCACGTCGTAGTACAGACCGTCCGGAAGGCGGACACGCAGAACCGTTGTTCCGCTGCCGGTATCCGTTTTCTCGATATCTGCGCGGATCTCGTCCGGATCCGCACCGTATTCCCCGACCGTGGCGGCGGCTTTCCGGATCCCTGCAAGGAGCGTCTGCATGAATTCTCCGCGGATATCGCGCAGGCGCTTCATCTTCTTCGCCGCGGCGGATGCCGCTTCGCAGATCCCGCGCTTCAGCCGGTGATCCTCCGGCAGGACGGACATCCACGGCGGAAGGATCACATCCGCTTCCTTCGCCGGAAATTCGTCGAGCAGCATCTCCAGAATATGCGCGATATCCTCCGCGTCCAGTTCGCGGCAATTCACCAGAGCGACGGGCGCACGGTACTTCTCTTCCAGCGTCATCGCCAGCCGGACAGATTCCTCCGCTTCCGGATGCGCAGAATTTAAGATCACCGCAAACGGTTTGCCGAGTTCCGTCAGTTCCGCCGCGACCCGTTCCTCCGCCGCGCAGTAGTTTTCTCTCGGAAAATCCCCGACCGAGCCGTCCGACGTCACGAGCATCCCGATCGTCGCGTGCTCCGCGATCACTTTCCGTGTCCCGTATTCCGCCGCTTCCCCGAACGTCACCGGTTCGCTGTGCCACGGCGTATGCACCATGCGTCCGCCTTCCTCTTCGCTTCCGCCGGACTGCGCATCGGGAATCATATAGCCGACGCAGTCGACCAGCTTGACGCGCAGAACGGTACCCGCATCCACGGCAATGCAGACGCCTTCGTCGGGAATGAATTTCGGTTCGGTCGTCATCACGGCGCGTCCGCCCGCACTCTGCGGCAGTTCGTCGCGTGCGCGTTCCCTGTCCGCATCATTTTTGATGTTCGGGATCACTACCGCTTCCATGAAGCGCTTGATGAACGTGCTTTTTCCGCTGCGTACCGGCCCTACCACGCCGATGTAGACATCTCCGTGCGTCCGTCCGGCAATATCTCTGTAAATGGAAGTATCGATCACAAAAAAATCCTCCGCATCTTTCAGCTTTACTGAATCCTATGCGGAGGACTTCTGTTTTATGCGGTATTCTGCCTGATCCGGAAGAGAGAACTCAGCCGAACAGGGAGAGCTGATTGGTCTTGGACATTCCCTTCATCGCGCCGTTCTTTTCCAGCAGTTCGAGAACGGACTTCGATACCTTTGCACGGGTACGCAGTTCCTCGATCGAGAAAATATCGCCCGTCTTCATGGCTTCCATGATATGGATCGCCGCCGTTTCGCCGAGCCCCGGCAGGGACGTGAACGGCAGACGGATCTTCCCTCTCTCCGGCAGATACTTCGTCGCGTGCGACTTGTGGATGTCCACCGGCAGGAAATCGTAGCCGCGCTGGAAACATTCGTTGACCAGCATCAGCGCGTTCGCCGTAGCCGCTTCCGTCGGTGACAGTTCGTTCTTCCGGCGCATCATGTCCGTCAGAGTCGTGCGGACGTGTTCCTTGCCGCCCATGACGATTTCGCCGTCGAAACCGTCCGGTGCCGCCGAGAAGTACGCCGCGTAAAACTCGACCGGATAGTAGATCTTGTACCACATCAGACGGATCGCGTCGATAACGTATGCGGCGGCGTGTGCCTTCGGGAACATGTATCGGATCTTCTGCAGCGAATCGATGTACCACTGCGGCACGCCGGCTTCACGCATCGCATCCTGCATATCCTGCGGGATGATGACACCTTTCTTGTTCTTACGGACGAATTCCATGATCTTGAACGACAGGCTCTTATCCATGCCGTACTTGTGGATCAGCGTCATCATGATGTCGTCACGGCATCCGATAACGTCCGAAATCGTGCAGATCTTGTTGCTGATGAGTTCGTCCGCGTTGCCGAGCCAGCAGCCGGTGCCGTGCGTCAGCCCGGAGATCTGCAGAAGGTCGGTGAAGTTCTTCGGCTGTGCGGACATCAGTACGCCGCGGATGAACGGCGTACCCATTTCGGGAAGACCGAGCGTCGCGGTTTTGGAGTCAATCTGCTCGGGCGTTACGCCGATCGGTTCGGTCGAAGTAAAGCTTTTGTATACCGCCGGGTCGCTCATCGGAACATCGAGAACGCTGTAGCCGGAGTATTCTTCCAGTCGCTTGTACTTCGTCGGAATATCGTGTCCGAGAATGTCGAGCTTGAGAATGGTATCGTGGAGGTATTTGAACTCGAAGTGCGTGGTGATGATGTCGGAGTTCGGGTCGTCCGCCGGATGCTGGACGGGACAGAAATCGTACACGTCGTATTCCTGCGGAACAACGATGATGCCGCCCGGATGCTGACCGGTCGTACGCTTTGTACCGACGCATCCCGCGATGAGACGGTCCATTTCCGCACGGTTCACGGAAATCCCCTTGGATTCGAGGAATTTCGCTGCGAAGCCGTACGCCGTCTTGTCCGCCAGCGTACCGATGGTACCGGCTTTGAACGCCTTTCCGGCACCGAACAGGACTTCGGTGAACTTGTGCGCGTCGCCCTGGACGTCGCCGGAGAAGTTTAAGTCAATGTCGGGAGTCTTGTCCCCCTTGAATCCAAGGAAGGTTTCAAACGGGATATCGTGACCGTCGCGGTAGAGATCGGTGCCGCATTCCGGACATTTGCGGTCGGGAAGGTCGAAACCGGAGCCGTATGCGCCGCCTTCGTAGAATTCCGACCAGCGGCAGTTCGGACAGCGGTAATGCGGCGGAAGCGGATTTACTTTCGTGATCCCCGCCATGGTCGCGGCAAACGATGAGCCGACCGAGCCGCGCGAACCGACCTGATAGCCCTTTTCCTCGCTGTTTTCCACGAGTTTCCGGGCAATGATGTACATGATCGCAAAACCGTTCTTGATGATCGCGTCAAGCTCACGCGCCAGACGTGCGGAAACAATCTCCGGCAGAGGATCGCCGTACCAGGACTTCGCAAGCTCCCAGCACTTGGTCGTCAGTTCCTCTTCCGCGCCGTCGATGTGCGGCGGATAGTTCCCTTCCGGGATCGGACGGCAGACTTCGATCATATCCGCGATCTTGTTCGGGTTCTCGATGACCACTTCTCTGGCAACATCTTCCCCGAGATACGCGAATTCCTCGAGCATTTCTTCCGTCGTACGGAAATACAGCTTGGTTTCCTGATCGGCGTCCTTGAATCCGAGACCCGTCAGGATGATGCGGCGGTAGATCTCATCTTCGGGATTCTTGTAGTGCGCGTCGCAGGTCGCACAGACGGGGCGGTCTGCCTTCCGTCCGATTTCGACGATGCGGCGGTTGAGATTCCGCAGTCCCTCTTCATCCGCAACTTTGCCTTCGCGGATCATGAATTCGTTGTTCGCGATCGGCTGGATTTCCAGATAATCATAAAATTTTGCAATTTCAATAAGGTCGGCTTCCGGTTTTCCTTCCATCATGGCGGTGAACAGTTCACCGGCTTCGCAGGCGGAACCGAGAATCAGACCTTCGCGGTGTTCTTCCAGATTGGTGCGCGGAATACGGGGATGACGGTAGTAATATTTGAGATACGAGTCGGAAACGAGCCGGTAAAGATTCTTCATTCCGACCA
The DNA here is from genome assembly GCA_017547755.1 of Clostridia bacterium. Classification (GTDB taxonomy): domain Bacteria; phylum Bacillota; class Clostridia; order Oscillospirales; family CAG-272; genus UMGS1696. The sequence goes on from JAFYOX010000061.1 coordinate 10,174, forward strand.
TATTTTTCACGAGAATGATCTGGTGATAGGATTTCAGCTTGAGCGGATCGGCTTTTTCCGCCATGACATAGTTCATGCGGGAAATGGTGTCGATCCCTTCCTCTTTGAGACGGTCGATCATGCAGGTGAAAATAGCCGCCAGCATTTCCGCGTCGTCGGAGGCACGGTGATGATTGAAATCCCCGAGCTGATAGTGCTTCGCCAGCGTATCGAGCTTGTGATTCTTCAGATTCGGGTTCATGTAGCGCGACATCGCCACGGTATCGAGGTAGGGATTTTCGAATTTCATACCCGATTCTTCGGATGCCTGACGGATAAAGCCCGTGTCAAACGCCGCGTTGTGCGCGACAAGCATCCGGTCTCCGATGAAGTCAAAGAAATCCTTCAGCACCTCTTTGACCGGAGGTGCGTCCGCGACCATTTCATCCGTGATCCCGGTCAGTTCGACGATGTTTTCCGGGATCGGCACACCCGGATTGACGAACGAATTGAACTTTCCGAGGATCTCGCCGTTCTTCACGATGACTGCGCCGATTTCGGTGATCTTGCACGTCGCGGCGGAAAGTCCGGTCGTTTCGATGTCAAATACGGCAAATTCGTCGTGGAAGGTGATGTCCTCCCCATGGTAGGCGGCACGCGATGTATCGTCGACGTAGTACGCCTCCACGCCGTAGAGGACTTTGATCTCCTTGTTCAGCTTTTCCATCGTTTCCATGGCAACGGGGAAACTCTGGAGGTTGCCGTGGTCGGTGATCGCAATGGCTTTGTGTCCCCATTTGTGTGCGGTCTTGACAATATCGTCCGCCTTGGTGATCGCGTCCATGGAGGACATACAGGTATGCAGATGCAGTTCCACGCGCTTGTCGGGGGACTTGTCCTTCCGCGGGATCACGGAGATCTGCAGGATGTCCGTGAACTGCATATACAGGTCGTTATCAAAGGTATCACGCTTGATGTTTCCGCGGATCGCGTATGCTTTGCCCTTGCCGAACAGTTCTTCGGTCTCCAGAGCGGACTCGGCGGGAACGGTGATTTTGATGTAGATCGAGGTATCGCGGTCGGTGGCGGCGATGGTGAACATGACCTTATCGCCGCGGCGCGTTTCCTTCTGCTGGATGTCAAAGACATCGCACAGGATCACCGCGTTTTTCATCGTTCCCTTGACGGCGCGAAGCGGCGTGATCCCGGAGATCTCGAACAGTTCCCCGTAGATCAGCTTCGGTTCGGAAATGTCAAACAGGGTCTTGCCGCATCTGATCACGCCTTCCGAAACGGTTTCGGGCGTACCTTCCCCTTCAAACAGGGATGCCACACGCGGCAGAACCACTTTTTCTTCTTCTGCGGCTTCCACGACGGCATGTACAGGATCTGCTTTGGCGGCAGCTTCCGCTTCCAGACGTTCGTGATCCGCGATAATGGCCGCCGAACGGCTGTTGAGCTTCTGGAGCTGCTGCGCCATGAATTCCGCGTATTCCTCTTCGGCGTCGCGGCTCTGCTTTATTTCAACCTTATACACCAGACCGAATTCACTGCGGATGATCCCCGCGATGACTTCCGCCGTCTGCGCAAGCTGAAGCAGAGTCAGTCCGCCGTGCGTGAACGGAATAAACATGGTGATGATATCGCCTTCGATCCGGAGTTCGTATTTGTTAAAAAATCCGTTGATGACGATGCCGACTCTCGCCGCTTCCGCCAGAATCTCGCTCATATAAGCTTCACTGAACAGCGACGGATCATAGTGTGTGAGGATCCGCACCTGCGACAGTTCGTAGGTCTCTTTGATCAGAGCCTCCAGCGAATAGATCTCCTTTTTGGAAAACAGGCGCGGCAGAAAACAGCCCACCTCGGCGATGCGCTGTTCTCTGTTGATTTTTACGGTAACCTCCCGTGCAGTCTCGAAGATCTCCAGATGTCCCCCCGAGACGAGCGGTGCGGTTTTCTTGAAAATATCGGATAAGGTTCGGCCTTCTGCCATATCATACCTCTTAATTTTCCTTCAGTGCTTCGTACGTTTCCGCAAGAAGCGTTTCGATCACTTTGTCCTCATCCACTTTCCGGACGGTCTCGCCGTGCCGGAACAGAAGTGCAAAGCCGTCGCCGCCGGCAATGCCGAAATCGGCTTCTCTTGCTTCACCGGGTCCGTTGACCGCGCATCCCATGATCGCAACAGTCAGACGTTTGCCGTTCGTGCGGATATTTTCCGTCGCGGCACGGTATTTCTTGCTGATATCGATCAGGTCGATCTTCGTACGTCCGCAGGTCGGGCAGGATACGATGTCGATCCCGCCGGCTTTGTACAGTCCGAGCGATTTGAGGATCTCCTTGCCCGCGCTGACTTCCGTCACAGGATCCGCCGTCAGCGAAACACGGATGGTGTCGCCGATGCCGCGCAGAAGGAGCGCGCCGATGCCCATGGAATTCTTGATCAGACCGGCAAAATCGTCCCCGGCTTCGGTCACACCGAGATGCAGAGGATAATCGCTCTGCGCGGAGACAAGCTCTGCCGCCGCCGTCATTTCGGAGATATCCGAGGACTTGATCGAGATCACGATGTCGGAGAAACCGCAGGCTTCGAGCTGTCCGGCTTCTTCCATGGCAGATTCCGCGAGTGCTTCCGCACAGGGTCTGCCGTATTTTGCAAGCAGTTTTTTGTCGAGCGAACCGCCGTTGACGCCGATCCGGATCGGAACGCCCGCATCACGGCAGGCATTCGCCACTTCGCGCACCTTCCACGCTTCGCCGATGTTGCCCGGATTGATCCGGATCTTGTCGGCGCCGCATTTCAGCGATTCGAGCGCGATACGGTAGTCAAAATGGATATCGGCGACCAGCGGACAGGAGATGCCGCGCTTTTTGGCTTCGGCAAACACCGCCGCCGCATCCGTATCCGGCACCGCCATGCGGACAATGTCGCATCCGGCAGCCGCCAGACATTCGATCTGTGCGACTGTTGCGGCGATGTCATGCGCGGGCGTATTCGTCATCGACTGGACGGAGATCGGATGTCCGCCGCCGATTTTCACATTTCCCGCCGTCACCGTACGGGTAAGTTTTCTCTGTATGTCTTTCATGTCTCTTGTCCTATATCAATGTAAAAATGTCCTTGACCGCGATCACGACCATGAGGATCATCAGAAGCACCATTCCCGCAAAATGGACATAGCCTTCGATTTCAGGGCGCACCGGCTTCCGGCGGATCAGTTCGATCAGCTGGAAGAGAAGACGGCCGCCGTCGAGCGCGGGAAGCGGAAGCAGATTCATCACGCCGAGATTCATGCTGATGACCACGGCAAGATACACAAGATCTCCCACACCGGATTCCGCCGCTTCGCCGAGCGCCTTCGTCACGCCGACCGGTCCGGAAACGCTTTCCACACCGTAGCGCCCGTTCAGAAGGTCATACAGGGATTCCCAGATCATTTTGATGGTCGATGTCGAGCGGAACACCGCGTGCTTGAGTACGGTCACGGGCGTTTTCGCTTCCGGTGTTACCTTGAAATCGACGTTCCCGTACCGGATTCCGTGATCCGCGATCACCGGAAATATGACATTTTCAATTGTGATCCGTTCACCGTTCCGGAGAACGGTCACATCCAGCGGCTCAATACCGCGGCGCATAACTTCGTAAATGGTTTCGTTGGCGATCCGGACGCGGACACCGTCGACTTCGAGGATCTCGTCACCGACCTGCAGACCGGATGCCTGCGCGTAGTTCGGAGAACCGTCCTCATGTTCGATGAACGCGCCGATCACATTGGACGGCAGAACATCCTGCGTCATGACGAGCAGGGACATGACGATCACGCCGATCAGGACGTTCATGAATGCGCCTGCCGCCGTGACGATGATCCGCTGCCAGACCGGTTTGCGGTGGAATGCGTTTTCGTCGTCCGATTCTTCGTCCTCGCCGACCATGCTGACAAAACCGCCGATCGGCAGTGCGCGGAGCGAATATGCGATCCCCGTCTTCGGTGAGCGATGGGAGAAGAGTTTCGGACCCATGCCGATGGCAAATTCGCGGATCGTCACGCCGAACGCACGGGCTGTCAGATAATGCCCGAGCTCGTGGATAAAAATCAGGAAACCGAAGATGAGAAGTGCGAGCAGAATATGCGAAATATTAATGAAAATCACTACCTTTTGATAAGATTGCCGCAGATTTCGCGTGCCTGACGTGCGGCTTCGGAAATGCTTTCTTCCGATATATCATAGGATACATCAGCTTTTCCGAGCGTTTCAAGCACAAGGGATGAAATTTCTGTGAATCCTATCTTTTTTGCGAGGAAAGCGGCGACCGCTTCTTCGTCCGCCGCGATCAGGGACACCGGAGCGGTTCCGCCGGTACGTACCGCCTGACGCGCCGCATCAAGAAGCGGAAATGCTTCCGTATCAGGGGCTGCAAACGTCAGCGTGCCGAGCTTTGCGAAATCAAGCCCCGATGCGTTCACTTTTGCGGTACCCGGCGCCGTCGCGGCATAGCGGATACAGTCGCGCATATCGGGATAACTCAGTTCGGCGAGCACCGTATGGTCAGTATATTCCACCATCGAGTGAATTATACTCTGCCGGTGGATGACAACATCCACGCGGTCTTCCGGCACACCGAACAGGCGCACCGCTTCGATGATCTCGAAGCCCTTGTTCATGAGCGTCGCGGAGTCGATCGTGATCTTCGGACCCATTTTCCACGTCGGGTGCGCGAGGGCTTCTTCCGGCGTGACGGACTTCAGTTCTTCCGCGGAACGTCCGAAAAAGGGACCTCCCGATGCGGTAAGCAGAATTTTGTTCAGATTTACGGTACCGTTTCTGCCTTCAAGACAACGGAAAACGGCACTATGTTCGCTGTCCACGGGAATAAAATCCCCACCGGACGCGCGGATGCGGTCAAAAATGAGATCCCCCGCCGCGATGATGGCTTCCTTGTTTGCCATTGCCACACGTTTGCCGGAATCCGCCGCCGCAAAAGCTGTCGCTGTTCCTTCCAGACCGCCGATCGAGTGGAAAATGATATCCGCATCGGTTGTACGTACGGTGTCGAGAAGATCGTGCGGCGTACAGACGATCTCGGGCGTGTTGTCACCGAGAAGTTCCCGCAGATCCGCCGCCGCTTTTTCATCGGCAACGGAAACGGTATGCGGATGAAATTCCCGGATCTGTTCTGCCAGCAGACGCACATTCCGTCCGGCGGCAAGAAAAGCAACTTCCAGACCGAGTTCACGGATGACATCCAGAGTCTGTGTACCGACCGAGCCTGTCGAACCGAGAACCATCGCTTTTTCTATGGTTCTTTTTTGTACCGTTAAATCTACCATGAGTTCTTCCTTAAATGAGTAAATTTCAGCAATCAGAAAATGATGCCGGAGAATGCGGGGATCTGCGAAAGGATCCAGAGAACCGGCGCAGTCAGAAGCACGCTGTCAAAGCGGTCGAGAACGCCGCCGTGTCCGGGGAAGATCCAGCCGTAGTCCTTGATGCCGAAGCGGCGCTTGATGACGGACGCGATCAGGTCACCGATCTGCGAGATCACGGAAACGATCATACCTGCAATCATCATAACGAGATAATTCGGCGCGGCGGACGCATCAAAGAAATTCTTGATGACGACCGCATAAATAATAAAGGAAATTCCGGCGAACACAATGCCGCCGATGCTTCCTTCCACCGTTTTCTTCGGGGAAACTTCGGGGATCAGCTTGTGCTTGCCGAAGAGACGTCCGCAGAGATACGCGAATGTATCGCTTACCCACGGGCCGAGGAAAACGAGGAGATAGAAATATTTGCCGGCATCACGCAGAAAAACGATCGACGTGAACGCCACGGTTACGTAGAATACGCCAGTGAATGCGGATGAAGCCACGGTAAAATCAAGTTTTCCGCGCGAGAATACCGTAGCCGCAAAGACGGTGATCATGTAAACAATGCAGACGGCAAACACCGGGGTCAGCGGTTCTTCGGACATCCGCGCGAGCCACGGCAGAACGATCGCCGTAAGATAGGACGGAACAGCGATCCAGACATTCTTCCGAAGTCCCACGCAGCCGACCATTTCATAAGCCGCAGCCAGCCCGAGGATCGTCATCGCCAGCGGAAGCATGAAAGTCCCGGAAAAATAAAGGAACGGAAAAAATACCGCAAAGGCAACGATCGCCGTAATAGTACGTTTTAACATCGTAAGTCTCCTGTCAGTCGAAATGGGGAACCATCAGACTCCGCCCCAGCGGCGTCCGCGTCCTGCGAAATCCCGTACGGCGAGGTCCACGTCATCCGTGGTATAGTCCGGCCACATCTTCTGCGAAAAGTGGAATTCGGAATAGGTACTCTGCCATGTCAGGAAATTGGATATGCGCTGTTCGTTGCCGGTACGGACGATCAGATCCGGTTCCGGACATCCCGCGGTATACAGGTATGCCGAAATATCGTCTTCCGTGACCGGAGTTTTGTCGCCGCGCAGGAGTTTGTCCTGCATCAGACGGTTGACTGCCTGCACGATTTCCGCACGTCCGCCGTAGTTGAGGGCAATGTTGAGACGATACGGACGTCCTGCCGTTTCTTTTTCCAGTCCGGCGCACTTTCTGCCGATGTTTTCGCCAAGCCCGTACGCGTCGCCGATGAAACGGAACTCGATATCCTTTTCATCCACTGCTTCTGCGATGTAATTGACGAGAAGGGTCATGATCGCTTCGACTTCCCTTTTCGGCCGCTTGATGTTTTCCGTGGAAAACGCATACACCGTGCAGCATTCGATCCCGATCTTCTTGCAGTAGCGGACGATGGTCTTGAAGTTCGCCGCACCTGCCCGGTGCCCGAACTCACGCGGCTGTCCCTTGGCGGTTGCCCAGCGGCCGTTGCCGTCCATAATGAACGCAATATGGCGCAGACCGCTCTTTTCCACGACCTCCGTGACCGGGATATTCGTTAAATCTATCATATGAACACCATGTTATTTCAAAAACTACGCCCAGAGAATATTCCCCGGGCGTGTATATTCTTTTGAACGAACGACCTTTTCGGGGGACGTCAGATTGCCATGATTTCCTTTTCCTTGGCAGCGGTGAGGGTATCGATTTCCTTGATGAACTTATCAGTCATGTCCTGAATAGTCTTGTCGGACTGCTTCTGTTCGTCTTCGGTCATTTCGCTGTTCTTCTTCATTGCCTTGCTCTTGTCGTTTGCTTCGCGGCGAACGTTACGGATCGCAACCTTTGCTTCTTCGCTGTGCTTCAGAAGGGACTTCTTGATTTCCTTACGGCGTTCTTCGGTGAGCTGCGGGAATACGAGACGGATGATCTTACCGTCGTTCTGGGGATTGATGCCGATATCGGAAGTAAGGATTGCCTTTTCGATGGACTTGAGAGTGGAAGCATCCCACGGCTGGATGGTGAGAGTCTTGGGGTCAGCAACCTTAACTTCTGCCATCTGAGTGATCGCAGTAGGAGTTCCGTAGTAGTCTACCGTAATCTTGGAAACAACTGCGGTATTTGCACGGCCTGCACGGATCGTAGCAAGGTTATCCTGATAAACGTCAATGGACTTCTGCATTTTTCTTTCGTATTCTTTGGTATCGAGCTTCATGGTGTGTTCTCCTTTATTTTTCTTCTTGATTTATATAAATTTGAATAAATTCCGGATTTGGATCAATAGAGTTCCGCAGCCGTTGCACGGTCGCTGGAAACAAACGTACCGATTTCCTCGCCGTTTACTACCTTGAGGATATTGTCGGGAGAAGAGAGCGCGAAGACGTACATATCGATCTTCTGCTGTTCAGCAAGTGCGGATGCAGCAACGTCGGTCGCGTGAAGGTCATCCTTCAGGCACTTGTCGTAGGAGATCGTCTTATACTTCTTTGCAATGCCCTTGTTTTCTGCCTTGTTCGGGTCGCAGGTATAGATACCGTCGATGTTCTTCGCCATCAGGATGACGTCCGCATCGATTTCCGCCGCACGTACAACCGCAGTCGTATCGGTGCTGACGAACGGAATGCCGGTGCCCGCTCCGAAGATAACAACGGTGCCTTCCTTCAGATGAGCGACTGCCTTGCCGAAATCATACGGTTCCGCGAAGCCGTTCATCGTGATGGGAGTCATGACGGTCGCCTTGCAGTCCTTCTTTTCGATGGCATCCTGCAGGCGGAGGCAGTTGATCATGGTTGCAAGCATACCCATATGGTCCGCACGCGCACGGGTCACACCCTTGCCGAGCGCACCGCGCCAGATATTGCCCGCACCGATAACGATACCGACCTGTACGCCGTCGTCGACCATCTTTTTGATGACGTCGGTGATTTTATCGATGATCTCACAGTCGAAGATTTCTTCGGTTTCGCCGTTTGCACCCTTTTTGGCGATCGCTTCCCCGGAAAGCTTCAGAAGCACTCTCTTGAATCTCATGTCTGTCTTCCTCCGAAATGTACTTATATTTTATCTCTCATATTTTACAATATCCGTCCGGATTTGTAAAGACCTATTTTGTAAACTAATAAAAAAAGTGTGAAAATCCAGAGAAAATTCCAACTCAGACAAAAATCCCGCCTGAATCAGGCGGGATTTTTCTATCGCTTTACGATAAGTTTACGTGAGTATCGTATTGGATATTTTAAATTTATTGTGTAGGGTAAGACTTACGCCTTGCCGGTGAGCTTTGCGATTTCTTCTGCGAAGTCGTCTTCTCTCTTTTCGAGACCTTCGCCCTTTTCGTAGAGAACGAAGCTGTTGATCTTGATGGAGCCGCCGAGTTCCTTAGCGGTAGCTGCAACGTACTTAGCGATGGTAAGGCTGTCGTCCTTAACGTAGAGCTGATCTACAAGGCATGCCTTTTCGTAGAACTTGCCGATACGGCCTTCTACCATCTTAGCGATGATCTGTTCGGGCTTGTTAGCGTTCTTTTCATCGTTCTTGATCTGAGCCATAAGGATTTCCTTTTCTTCAGCGAGAACGGATGCGGGAACGTCTTCTCTGTTAACGTAGGTCGGAGGAGTACCAGCTGCGATCTGGAGGCAGATGTTCTTTGCGAATTCTGCGAATTCCGGCTTAGCTGCAACTGCTTCGTCAGCTTCGAACTTAACGATAACGCCTGCCATACCGCCGCCGTGGATGTAGGTGGAGGTTACGCCGTCAACGAGAACGAAACGACGGATGTTCATGTTTTCACCGATGGTGAAGATCATGTCCTTGAGCTTAGCTTCAACGGTTTCGAAGGTTTCGTCGAAACGGAGAGCCTTGAGTTCTTCAACGGTTGCGGGCTTCTTGTCAACGAGAACCTTGAGGATGCCCTTAACGAATGCCTTGAAGGTATCGTTCTTAGCAACGAAGTCGGTTTCTGCGTTAACTTCGATCATAGCTGCGGTGCTGCCTTCGGTGTAGATATCAACTACGCCTTCAGCTGCGATTCTGCCGGCCTTCTTGTCAGCCTTGCCGAGACCCTTTTCACGGAGAACCTTGATAGCTTCGTCGAAGTTACCGTCGGTTTCAACGAGTGCCTTCTTGCATTCCATCATGCCGGCACCGGTCTTAGCTCTGAGTTCGTTTACCATCTTAGCGGTGATTGCTGCCATAATATGAATCTCCTTATCTTAATACTTTATCGATTTTCTGTATGAAAAATGCAGAATTATTCAGCGTCTTCTTCAGCTTCTGCAGCGGTGATTTCTGCTTCAGCTTCGGTGAGCTGTTCGCCCTGCTTGCCTTCGATAACAGCGTCAGCGATTACGGAGGTGATGAGGCGGATACCGCGGATTGCGTCGTCGTTGCCGGGGATTACGTAGTCAGCGTCATCGGGGTCGCAGTTGGTGTCAACGATCGCAACAACCGGGATACCGAGCTTCTTGCATTCGAGAACTGCGTTGTGTTCCTTGCGGGGGTCAACAATGAACACTGCAGCCGGGAGACCCTTCATGTTCTTGATACCGCCGAGGTTCTTGTTGAGGTTGTCCATTTCCTTGAGGAGAGCAGCAACTTCCTTCTTGGGAAGCATTTCGAATACGCCGTCTTCCTTCATCTTTTCGAGAGAACGGAGTCTTTCGATAGAGGTACGGATGGTTCTGTAGTTGGTGAGCATACCGCCGAGCCAACGGATGTTTACATAGTACATGCCGCAGCGTTCTGCTTCTTCGTGGATGGTGTCAGCAGCCTGCTTCTTGGTACCAACGAAGAGGATGTTGCCGCCTTCAGCAACGGTTTCACGAACGAACATGTAAGCTTCTTCGAACTTCTTGATGGTCTTCTGAAGGTCGATGATGTAAACGCCGTTTCTTTCGGTGAAGATGTATTCTGCCATCTTCGGGTTCCAGCGTCTGGTGTGGTGACCAAAGTGTACGCCTGCTTCGAGAAGCTGCTTGATAGATACGATAGACATAGGAATGTCCTCCTTCGGTTTTTTTCCACCATGCCGCTCTTCGTTCTGCCGCCGTGTATTTTCGCGGAACTTCATCAGGTGAGACTCTGCAGCCTGTCCTTTGCCGCGCCATGACCCGAAACTTTATCTTTCGGGCGTATTTGGCACCGGGCAGTCACTTCTACCGGCATGTGTGTTTTTTCGTACGCCGAAATCAACGCACGTGAAGTTATTATAACACATCCCGTATCAAAGTGCAACTACATATTTTCATATTCACATAAAGTTTACAATTATTTTATCAGAACAGCCAGCCGCCTTTTCTGCGCTTTTCCCTGCCGCATTTTTCCGCGCACGGCTCGCAGCAGAAGTTTTCCGGCATCTCAACAAGAACGGCGTCTTCCCCGATGCAGACGATCTTTTCCCACGGGATGCGTACCGCGTTCCGTCCGCTGAAAACACCGAAAAGCTGTTCGGTCACGTAGACCGCGCAGATCTTTCCGCAGTCCGTGTCGATCTGGTAATCGCAGATGTAGCCGATCCGGCGGCCTCCGCAGGTATTGATGACATCCTTTTCACGAAGGTCCGATGTATTGATGAGCATATATTCCTCCGCCATGCTGAACTTTTCCTTATTATATATGCTAGCGCATCCCTTTATATCCGCAATAATTTCAAGGAAAGAACGCGGGGAAACCTTTTGAACAAGGTTCCCCCGTATAATCATTCCGTTTATTTTGCAGTGATCAGCACGCCGCCGTTCGACTTCATTTCAAACGCATAGCTGCCGTCTTCACGCTTTGTAAGAGCCACTTCACCCTCGTTGGAGATCGCCCTGACATCGCGGTCGTCCGCACGGAAAGTCACGGTATAGGTCTTCGGAGCTGCATCCTTCGGGTCGTCCGAACCGCAGATGAAGAGCGCGTATTCTTCGGTTTCCTTTCTGGATACCATCTGACCGACGAGGATCTCTTCGCCGTTTTCCGCACATACATCGGCAAATACGCCGGTATTCAGCGCGGCGATCGGCTTCTGATTCACCGCGTTCATCCATTCGGAGCCTTCGAAGCCGACGAAATGCGTGGAAACGCGGCGGTACTTCATATACTCGTCCGCAAGAACGCGGATTTCGGCATTGACCTTCTTCAGCTTGTCATACTGTTCGGTCTTTTCGCCATTGGCGTCAAGCACCTGATTGTGCCACCAGCCGGCAGTATAGCATGCCCACGTGATATTTTCCGCACCGAATGCCATCGCGGAGAACGCCTGATAGCGGAGCTGATTTTCGGTGATCCATTCTTCCGGACGGCTGGAGTTGACCTGCAGAACGATCCACATGCTGCGGCCGGTATTGCGTGCCGCATCCGCAACGATGCGCAGATTTTCGAGCGCGCCGGTCACGGAAGCCGCGTACATATAATAGTCGTAACAGATGTAGTCGGAGCCGACGTATTCGCAGTACTTGTCAATATGTTCCGCGTAGGTCGGCGTACCGAGCTGATTGACCGTTTCTTCCGCATTGTTCTGCGAAACGGACGCATAGTTCGGATACAGGTTGAGGTATGCAAACTGGTTCGGGAAATGCTGATCCATGTAGCGCATTACCTTGCCGTAATGCGGGAAATCGAGCGCAGACGGTTCGTCACCGGCGTCAATCGACCAGATCGCCGGATGATCAGTGAAATTTTTCGCTGCCGCCACGTATTTTTCAATGGGATTGTTCGCCGCCATCTGTCCGGCGTTGTTGCCGTCGCCGCCCCACCATCCGGGAACGATGCCGCTGACGATCGCGCCGACGCTGTATTTTTCGAACAGATCAAGGGTCGGCTTGTCGTAATTCATGCAGATGACGAAATCGATGCCGCATTCGCGGAGGTCACGCACATGATCTTCGGTGCGTGCGTACGGCTGAAGATGATATACGCCGATGTTCAGGCGTTCACGGTTCATACGTTTGTTCATGGTATCCTCCTGCTGAAAAATCAAAGGTTCTTTTCAAGACGGTATTCGATGGTATACGGTTCTTCTGCCGCAGACTGTACGCGGACGAGCACCGCATCCCCTGCCGCAAGGTCAAACGAGAAGGAAGCGCCTTCCCCATCCCTGAGTTCCTGACGTCCGGTCGCACGGCTGACACTGTACAGACGAACATTTTCCTTGAACTTCAGTTCGACGGTCTTCGCGCTGTCGAAATCGCGGTTGAGAACGAGCAGATAGATATTTCCGTAAGCATCTTCGAATTCACCGACGGAAACACGGTCCGCAAGTTCACCGCAGAGCACCGCGCTGTCCGCGATATTGTCGCGGAAGTCGTCGTAATACGGATAATCCGCAAGAAGATCGGCGCTGTGGAAGACGTAACGGTTTTCAAGTGCCATCAGCGTATTGCCGAGACGGCGGAATTCACCGTGGATTTCCTTCTGTTCTTCGAAGAACTGTCCGCGGCTGCCGTCGCCGTTGATGACGGAGCCGACTGCGGTGAACTGCTGAAGCCCCTTCACACCGTACATTGCCGCTGCATACATCAGCATCCGCACCATCGGGAATTCGAACTTCTTATATTTATAAAGGTTCATTCCCTGATAATAGAACCACAGCGGCATCTGATATTCGCGTCCGATCTGGCGCATGAGTCCGAGGTCACACCACATCAGCGAATCGTCGAGCTGCTTTTCGTCGGTGTACCAGCGGAGTCCGATGGGATAGAAGTCAAGCGAGAGCTGCGGCGGATCGATGATCTCTGCATAGCGGCGCAGATATGCCGGAAATTCGCCGTTTTCCCATGTATACTTCGTGTTGTAGCTGGGGATCGCCACGGTAAACGGCAGTCTCGCCGGGTCTTCCTTCTGGAAGAGATCCATCTGATACCGCGTTTCGACGAGCTGATCCTCCACGTACGGTTCGTCCCAGACGTAGTAGCCGGCTACGCATTTCCACGGACGCAGTTCGTCCGCCAGCTTCCGTGCCACGGACGGCGCGATGTGGCGTTCGAGATTGCGTTCCTGCATGCCGCCGAACACGGAGAAATCCTGGTACAGCAGAGGCAGATTCAGTTCTTCGCAGATCCGCAGAGCCTCCTGCGCGTGTTCATGGCTCGCCCAGCCGAGTTCGACCATGTTGAATCCGGCGTCCGCACAGTTTTCCAGCGCGTCGCGCATACTGTCCCCGTGTGCAGCAAACGTGGAGAGGATGAAATTATCCTGGAACCACAGTCTGCGCGGATTTCCGATCGGGTACCGCTTCAAAATCCGATGTTCCATATGTACTCCTTTCTTTTGTAAAAGGAAATGCGGGTAAAACTTTTTGAAAAAAGTTTTCCCCGCACCCCTTTCAAAAACTTTTAACCAAATATATCAACAAAGTTTTGTGCAGATTGTTCGATTTGCAATTTCTTGATCCTGTTTTCACAGGCGGAAAGTTTCTGTCGGTGTTTTCCTCACCGGTTACTTCATCAACTTAAAATTCCGCCTTGATTTCCGTCGGAACGACTGCGGGCTGGCGTTCGTAGGGAGATTCGATCGCTACGGGCGCGTTGCTGCGGCTGCTCTTCTGGAAGGACAGCATGATTTCAAGAACGTGGAGCTGCTGCATATAGTTTGCACGGTGGAGACGACCTTCTTCCATGGCGTCAACCATTTCGGAGAGACCGAGCGCACGGCTGTTGACCGTGAAGCCGGGAACGAGATCCACCTTTTCGTACGGCGCACCGCCGCGCTTGATCGTTACTTCACCGCCGAAGGTGTTCGGGTCGGGTACGTGAATCGAGCCGGTTTCGCCGTAAATTTCAATAAATTCGTTGCGGTCGGTGTAGCTGTCGAAGGATACCGTCAGCGATGCAACCGCGCCGGACTTGAAGCGGATCGCACCGGTGGAGAACGTATCGACTTCAACATCGATTACTTCACCCTTGTGGGGTTCGCTGCCGATCACACGCTGCGGGAAGGAAATACGGCCGTATGCCATAACGGAATCTGCCTGACCGAGCAGGTTTACGAGCGTGGTAACGTAATACGGGCCCATATCGAGCATGGGACCGCCGCCGTTCTTGTAGAAGAATTCCGGGTCCGGATGCCAGCCTTCAGGACCTCTGCCGAGGAAGAACACGTTTGCGCCGACGATCTTACCGATCGCGCCTTCATCGATAAGACGGCGTGCCGTCTGGATACCAGCACCCATAAAGGTATCCGGTGCGCCGCCGAGGTACAGATTCTTTTCCTGTGCCAGAGCAACGAGTTCCTTCGCCTTTTCGAGATCGGTCGCAAGCGGCTTTTCGGAATATACGTGCTTGCCGGCAAGAAGAGCTGCCTTGGTTACACCGTAATGGTCGTTCGGACGGGTGATGTTCAGTACGATGTCCACTTCGGGATCGGCGAACAGTTCGTACATATCCTTGTAAATCTTCGTTACGCCGTACGCCGCTGCCTGATTTTCCGCCTTTTCACGCACAAGGTCGCAGACACCCGCTACTTCCAGATTACGGAACGTCTTGGTAATGTTCGACAGATAGATACCGCTGATGTTCCCGCATCCAACAAATCCGATTTTCATGATTTACCTCCGGTAAAATGTTTGAAATATAATCATACAAACAACGGAAAAGCAAAAATTTCCCGTAATTTGTAAAATCATATTATTTGAGCTCTTACCAAAACAGACCCGCACATAAGGTACGGGTCTGTAGTTTTGATGGAGCTGTATTTTTCGGAAAACGCCGACGGTATTAGCCCGCAGGATAGTTTTCGTCGTACCATGCGCCGTAGATGGACGCGATGGAATTTTCGTTTTCTTCGGTGTCAAGGAGAGAATTGATGAGTTCGTTGTCCTTGATTTCCTTCTTGATCGCGTCAACGGTGGTCTTCCATTCAGCGAACGGAGTAGCATCGATGGTCGCCTTGTACTGCTTGGAAAGTTCAGCAAGTTCAGCAAGCTGAGCCTTGTTAGCATCGTTCACATAGCCGGTAAACTTCATGTACGGGCTGGAGATGGAGTCGATGTTCTGCTGCTTACCGTATGCCCAGTAATCCATGGAGATGCCTTCGCCCGGGTAGGTCATGTAAACGTTACCGGTCTTGACGATATCCATCTGGTAGTCGTCGCTGAGGATGGTGATGGTTTCCTTGGTGTCTTCATCATCATAATCCCAGTGAACGCCCTGTGCACCGTACTGAAGAATGGTACGGATATCGGAGCTGGTGTTCAGGTAAGTGAGAACTTCCATGGAACGGGAAAGGCTCTTGGAGTAGGAGCTTACTGCGAACATGGAACCGTAAGCATCTTCTTCAGTCATCATCGGCTTGGAGTAGATGTTTACGTAGTATTCGTCTTCGTACTGTTCTACGATGGAAGCGTCGCCGGAGATTACGCCGACTGCGAACTTTTCGCCTTCGTCAACCTTACCGTCGCCGATGTAGCCGAGTTCGGAGAGTTCCTTCATCATACCAACGGTGTTGATGTATACGTTGGTGGAGAAGATGCTCTTCGGAGCAGCCTTTACATTGTAGGACATGGTATTGGTGATCTGGGAAGCGAGAACGGACCATTCGTTCGGGTCTTCGCCCCAGTAAACCATGTTGAACGCTTCAACTTCGCCAAGAAGAGGAGTTACATCTTCAACGCCGTTGTCAACCTGATAGCCCATATCCTTGATGAAGTCCTGGCACTTCAGGAAGGTGCTGAGATCCTTCGGGTTGTAGTCATACTTTTCAACGAGTTCCTTGTTTACAAGGAAGTACTGATATTCACCAACCGGATGGTTGTTCGGGATCGCATAAGTACCGCTTACGTTTGCAAGGGTGAGGTAGGTGGGATAAATATAGGTCTTGAGGATCTTGGAGTTGCCGCTCAGTTCGCCGTCGAGCTGCTGGATCTGTTCGTTTTCAATGTAACGGAGGTAGTTGTCGTAACCCTGAACAAGGAAGATGTCCAGCTGGTTTGCGCCGACTTCCGGATACTTGATAACGCTGATACCGAGTTCGTTGACGATGGTTTCTTCTTCAGCGGGTGCTTCAGTGGTTTCTTCTTCGGTTTCTTCTACAGTGATACCCTGAGCCTTGAGTTCCTTGAGTTCCTTTCTCTTGCGTTCCGCTTCTTCTTCTTCAGCGATGAGCGCAGCAGCAATACGGTCAAGTTCACCATCGATGGTTTCCTGGTACTTGTCTTCCGGAATTGCCTTGAGTTCGATTGCAGTGTCGAACTTTGCCTGAGTCAGACGGTTGATCTGAGCTTCAGCGAGTTCGATTGCTTCTTCGGTGGTATTCTTGCTGGTAGGCAGCCACAGGGAAAGAGTCATGGAAATACGAGCTGCTTCTTCAGTATCCGCAGTTGCTTCAACGTCTTCTTCCGTTGCCTGAGAGGAACAACCGGTGAAAGAACCGAGAGCAAGCATCATGGCAAGCAGCAGGGTTGTGAGCTTTTTATTCATTAGGGAATCCTCCTCTATCAATTCTTTGGGTCTCTCTGCCAAAAAAATTGCCCATAAAATTCTTACATTATTGTACACGATAATCTTCAATATGTCAAGCATTTTTTCATGGAATCCCTTCCATAAAAACGCTTTTTTCGCTCCGGTATTTTTTCAGCATCGATAATTTTTTGTGCAAGCACCCCAAATACACAGTTTTGTATTTGTGGAATGTGACTTTTTTCTTGTATGTTTGCTACAACTGATCCGTCTTTAAAATAGTCAAATAATCTATTTTTCTCAAATCAGCTGTTCGTGCGGCGTCCGGCATCCCAGCGTGCGCGGGGTTCTTCGGACTCAGCGTCCGTATCTTCCGTTTCCGCCGTTTCTTCTTCCGCAGCGGGTTCTCCGTTGTCCTGTGACGCGATCTCCTCCATAAGTTCCATCACGGAAAGGACTTCGTCGAGCGCAAGGCCGGTATCCTCCGCGATCTCCTCGGGAGTGGCTTCCCTGCCGAGTTTTTCCTCGAGGACCATATCACTGCGTGAAATGGTATTCAGCAGTTCGGTGAGATGCGCGGGAATTTCTCCGGTCATTTCCGCGTCCGCCACGGCAAATTCCAGCGCATCGACGACGCAGCCGGCAGCATGGAGGCGGAAATCGCCGTCTTCGGACGAGTAGGTTTCCGCCGCTCCGACCAGACCGAGGCTTCCTTCCTGCAGAAGATCGAGGAAGGTCACGCCGCGTCCGATGTAGCGCTTTGCCGCGCAGACAACGATGCGCATCAGTCCTTCGATCAGATCGGCTTTTGCAGCCGGATCGCTGTCGAGGCGGGATGCGAGATGTGCCGCGCCGTCCGCGTCAAGCGCGGGAAGAGAGGCGATCTCGGAGAGGAAATTCTTCGCATGGCGGTTGAGATTCACGCCTTCCTGCGTGAGCATCATCTCCATATCGCCGTACGAAGGGATCAGTTCGGATTCAAAAACGATGTCTTCCGCAAGTTCCGCGGAGACGGGACCGATGTCGTGATTCATCCGTTTCCTCCGTTTTCCGTCAGGTCATATCGTTCAGGAAGCCCTTGAGGATCTTCGAACGGCTCTGGTGACGGAGCTTGCGGAGTGCCTTTGCTTCGATCTGGCGGATACGTTCACGGGTGATGTTGAATTCCTTGCCGACTTCTTCAAGGGTGCGGGTTCTGCCGTCTTCGAGGCCGAAGCGGAGCTTGATGACCATTTCTTCACGGGGAGTGAGGGTATGGAGCACCTTGTTGAGCTGTTCGCGGAGGAGCTGATAGGAAACGGCTTCCGCGGGAGTCGGGGAGGAGTCGTCGGGAATGAAGTCGCCGAGATGGCTGTCGTCTTCTTCGCCGATCGGAGTTTCGAGGGATACGGGGTCCTGTGCCGCCTTCATGATCTCACGGACCTTGTCCGCGCTCATGCCGAGCTTTTCCGCGATTTCATCGATAGTGGGTTCGCGGCCGAATTCCTGCAGGAGCTGACGGGAAGTACGGGAAACACGGTGGATGGTTTCGACCATGTGAACGGGGATACGGATGGTTCTCGCCTGGTCCGCAATGGCACGGGTGATCGCCTGACGGATCCACCAGGTCGCGTAGGTGGAGAACTTGTAACCCTTGGTGTGATCAAACTTTTCGACCGCCTTGATGAGACCGAGGTTGCCTTCCTGGATCAGGTCGAGGAAGTACATACCCTTGCCGACATACTTCTTTGCGATGCTGACAACGAGACGGAGGTTTGCTTCGACCAGTTCGTTCTTTGCGGCTTCGTCGCCGTCGGCGATCTTTTCCGCAAGGATGGCTTCACGGTCGGGATCGAGCAGCGGGATCTTGCCGATGTCCTTGAGGTACATACGTACCGGGTCATCCACGGCAACGCCTTCGTCTGCCAGAAGCTTGTCAATGTCTTCGTTTTCGTCGACATCGCCGGAGGGATCGGCGGTAACATCGTAGCTGTCGTCGTTTTCGAGATAGTTGGTGACTTCGATGCCGCTGTTTTCAAGTACTTCGTAGATCTTTTCGATCTGGTCGACATCGTAGCCGGAGAATTCTACGGCTTCCATGATATCGTTGTTCGAGAGTGAGCCCTGGGACTTCCCCTTTTCGATCAGTCCCTGTACGTCAACTTTCTTTTCGTTATCCATGATTACCTCACATTTTTGTATTTTTATATGCTGAATTGTGCTTGACGGATTTATGATAACTCCCCGCGTTTCCTTCGAAGGATATCTTCGAGAGAATCGGAGGAACTGCCCTGCTTCAGGGTCTCTTTCCGGAGCGAACGCACGAACGTGGCGTACGTCGCTTCGCTGTTGTCGGAAAGCTCGTTGCGCGCGGCAACCATTTCCGACGCGCGGGATACTTCTTCAAAGGAAAATTCTTCCGAGAGAAGTCCGAGCGAGAAACGGTCTCCGGCTTCCGTCACTTTTTCGAAGAGACGTCTGCCGAGCGCGGTGGTGAAATCATCCGCGGACAGCGGATATCCGTCCACCAGACGAGGCAGATATTCCGGATGGATAAAGAGCATCCCGAGAAGGGATTCCTCGATCCGTGCCGCTTTCGGCTGTTTTGCGTAGTCCGGATTCACGCGGTCGGCGATGCCGGAGGTGATGCGGATCAGTTCTCCGCGGCGCTTTTTGTCATTTTCCTTTGCCAGACGCCGCATCCGCATATTCACATCGTTTTCCAGACTCTTCCGGTCGACCTCATACGATTTCGCCGCGCGGTCAATATAGATATCCCTCTCGACGGAGGAATGTATTCCGGCGATGTACGTACAGATTTCGGAGATGGCGCGAATCTTTTCCGCGTCGTTTGCGAGATCGTATTTCGCCGCCGTATTCGCCAGAACATAGTCGAATTTCGATCGGCTTTCCTCGATCAGGGAACGGAACTTTTCTTTTCCGAATTTTTTTATGTACTCGTCGGGGTCCTTGGCGCCTTCCATGTGCAGGACTTTGGTCTCGAGTCCCGCCTTTTCGAGAAGATCGATGGCACGCGCCGTCGCCTTCTGTCCGGCCTCGTCGCTGTCGTAGGAGATGATCACCTTGCCCGTATACTTCTTCAGCATACGCGCCTGATCGTCCGTCAGAGCCGTACCGAGCGTTGCGACCGCCATGCCGAATCCGGCATCGTGGAGCGCGATGACGTCCATATAGCCTTCGCACAGGATCATGTAGCCGGCGTCGGTGTTCTTGGCGTAATTGAGCGCGAACAGGTTGCGGCTCTTCTTGAATGCGGGAGTGTCCGAAGTGTTGAGATACTTCGGTTTGGTGTCGTCGAGAACGCGTCCGCCGAATGCGATGACATTTCCCGACACGTCAATGATGGGGAACATGACGCGTCCGCGGAAGTAGTCGTAGTAGCCGCGTTCGCTTTTTCCGGCAAAATACGCGGTCTGGATCTCGTGCGGCTTGAATCCGAGCGAGGTCAGGTGCTTCAGCATCTGGTTTCCGGACGGCGGCGAATAGCCGAGTCCGAACCGCTTGATCGCCAGCATGCTCAGTCCACGGTCGACGAAATACCGCCGTCCCGCCGCGCCGATGTTGTCATCGTACAGCATTTTCCGGTAGAATTTTGCGGCTTCCAGATTCATCTGCAGGACACGGGTACGCGTCACGCCGTCGTCGCGCGGCTTGTCACCGAACTCCGGCAGGGTGATGCCCGCGCGTTTCGCAAGGGTCTCGACTGCCGACACGTAGTCGAGATTTTCCGTCCGCATGACAAAGCTGATCACGTCGCCGCCTGCGCCGCAGCCGAAGCAGTAGAAACTCTGCGTTTCGGGATAGACGGTGAACGACGGCGTTTTTTCGCTGTGGAACGGACAGAGCCCCTTGAGATTCGATCCCGCTCTCTTGAGAGAAACATAGGAGGAAATCACGCTTTCGATATCGCAGCGGTAACGGATATCCTCGATCACATTTGCCGGTATCATGCGTGTTTCCTCCTTTATTTTTCAATGAAATGATTCTGCGTTTTTTCCCGCTGTATATAATATACGCAGGATTTTGCTTTATTTCTTTTTTTGCCGGGTCAATTTATTCTGGAAGCGCGTTCTTCGTAGCCGATCACGTCGAATTTGCCCTTTCCGTAGGTCATTTCGGACACCGTTACGGCAACTTCGTCCGCACGCGGCGCTTCGATGGCACAGAGGACCGTCACGTTTTCGCCGAAATCGCAGGAATCCTCCGACGCGCCGAGCTTCTCGAGCGCGACCGTCAGACGCTGATAATCGGAATACGTGACCTCGATCCGCATGATCGCGTACGGCTCGAACACCGCCAGTCCCGCATCATCGATCGCCAGCTTTGCCGCCGCGCTGTATGCGCGGACAAGACCGCCGGCCCCGAGCAGAATCCCGCCGAAATACCGCGTCACGACTACGCAGAGGTCGCACGCGCCGGACATTTTCAGGACATTGAGCACCGGCATTCCCGCCGTTCCCTGCGGTTCGCCGTCGTCGGAATACCGCGCCAGCGCACCATCGTTCAGGATATAGGCATAGACATTGTGCGTCGCGTCGTGGAATTCCTTCTTTTTGGCGTCGATGAATGCGCGGGCTTCCTCTTCGCTGCGTACAGGAGCCGCGTGTCCGATGAAGAGCGACTTGCGCTCTTCCATTTCGCTGGAGACTGTCGACGCGAGAGTCACGCGCTTCTTGACGGCTGCTTCGGGCTCCTTTGCCTTGTTATCTTTTTCTTTGCTGTCTTTTTTCTTCATAATTTTATATCCCCGGTTATTCCTCGACGATATATTTTTTGATCTTCGCGTACAGCTTGTCGTCCACGGTGCAGCGGACGAGAATGCCGTCCTCGAGATAATCCATTTCGATGTCGTCCGCATCCTTGTAGAGAAGTCCCGTGACCGCACCGTCCTGCGGCGGGATCTTCAGCGTGACGCGGTGCTTTCCGTCAGCCACCAGACGTTCGATCGTCGAAACGAGTGCGTCGCATCCCGCACCGGTGACGGCGGAGATGAACACCACGTCGGTATTGGTTCCGGACGCAAGAGACTTCATATGGATGAGCGCGTCGCGGTCGGCGCAGATGTCGCATTTGTTGAAGACGTAGATCGTCGGCTTTCCTGCCGCGCCGAGTTCTTCGAGAAGATCGGAAGTCACCTGCGTCTGCGCAATGAATTCCGGGTCGGAGGAGTCGATCACGATCAGAAGGATATCGGAGTATACCGCTTCGTCAAGGGTCGATTTGAACGCCTTGATCAGATGGTGCGGCAGATTGCGGATGAATCCGACCGTATCGGTGAGGAGAAGCTTCGTCCCGTTCGGCGTCGTGAACTGACGGGTCGTCGGGTCGAGGGTAGCGAACAGTTTGTTTTCGGCAAGGATGCCCGCACCGGTCAGGTAGTTGAGCAGGGTGCTCTTTCCGGCGTTGGTATAGCCGACAATGCCGCACTTGGTCAGACCGGATTTGTCGCGCTGACGGCGCATGACGAGACGGTTCTGTTCGACCTTGCGGAGTTCTTCTTCGAGCGAAGCGATCTTTTCCTTAACGCGGCGGCGGTCGATCTCGAGTTTTGTTTCCCCGGGACCGCGCGCACCGACGGAACCGGACGACGCCGTACCGCCCTGACGGGAAAGTTCCTTGCCGCGTCCGGTGAGACGGGGCGAGGTGTAGCGCAGCTGTGCCAGTTCGACCTGCAGACGGCCTTCGCTCGTCCGCGCATGGTCGGCAAAAATATCGAGGATCAGCATACTGCGGTCAATGACCGTCACTTCACTCTCGATGTCGTCTTCGATCGCCTTGATCTGCGACGGCGTCAGTTCGCGGTCGAAAATGACCAGGGATGCCCCCTGGGTTTCGCAGAGTTCGGACAGTTCCTTCACCTTGCCGCTTCCGATGACCGTGCGGACATCGGGAGTTTCGCGGCACTGGGTCAGGATCCCGACGCATTCGCAGTCCGCCGTATCGCAGAGCCGCTCCAGTTCCCCGAGAGAAACCAGACATTCCCGTTCGCCGTTCTGCGGATGGATCGCGCAGAGAATGACTTTCTGTTTTTCTTCCATGATATAATGAAGTTCTCGGAAGAAACTTTTCAGAAATCCCTTCCGAACCCCTTTCCATAAACTTTCCGGGATGGATTACAGGAAACACACCTGCATTTCCGGCAAAAAATGTGCTTGATGAGAGCAGAAAAAGCCGGACAGGACAAGAAACGTCCTGACCAGCCTCTGCCAGATAATTTGTATTGGAATTACTTGCGCAGTTCGAGACGCTTCTTGAACTTGTCAACACGTCCGCCTGCATCAACAAACTTCTGCTTACCGGTGAAGAAAGGATGGCACTTGGAGCAGATGTCCACGCGAAGTTCACCGTTAGCATCACCCTTCGTGGAGCGGGTAACTACAGTTTCACCGCATGCGCAACGAATGGTAACTTCTTCATACTTGGGATGGATACCGTTTTTCATTGTTTTTCACCTCTGTTAGATACTCACGTAGAACAGATTATATCACAGCATACGCCAAATTGCAATAGGTTTTCCAAAAAAATATTCAATATTTTCAAAAGCGGTTTCCACAGTTTTTTTGTGGATTCTGCATCCATCGCCGCACCGCTTTCTCCGCAATCCCAAACAGCGCACATCCGGCGGCATAGCACACGAGATCCGCCCACGAAAATGTACTGCCGAGCAGGATCCGGAAAAACGCAATATCCCCCAGCCCCATGAGCGAGACGAAATCAAACGCCTGCCCGACTTCCACCGCCGCCGCAAACAGGAACACCCACAGCGGAAGCAGACGCACACCGCATGGAAAAAATATCCGCAGGAAACAGCAGATCAGCACCGTCACGAGAATATCCCCGCCGTACGGTCTTATAAAATCGTCGCGGACAAACAGCGCGATCAGAAGTTCCGTAAGAAAAATTCCCGCGAAGCACAGCGCATACACCGTGCGCGGACAGTTCTGTCGTTTCATGAAATTCTCTCCGTTCTCCGGAATTCCGGAAAGTAAAGAAAAAACCGGCACACCTTTCGGTATCCCGGTATTTTTCGTTATCTGAGTGACAAGACTTGAACTTGCGGCCTCTACCACCCCAAGGTAGCGCGCTCCCAACTGCGCCACACCCAGATGCTATTCCCTGACAGCTCCTATATTATAGCACCGCGATTCTTATTTGTCAATACCTTTTTGAAAGTTTTTTCAATTTTTTCTGATATTTTTTTCGGGAGCATTTCCGGCGTCTTCCGGGAAATATCCGGAGCCGCCTTCCTGTGACAGAAAAGGCACGCACCGATGTTCTATAATGCCGTTGACACGCGGACGGAGCACGGGGGGAAAACGCATGACGGTGTACGCGGACATTCTGTTTCTCATCAATTTCAGCATGGATTTTCTGAGTCTCTGCCTTGCCGGACGGCTGACGTCGGAACGGATGGAACGCCGCCGCCTTCTTCTGTCCGCCGCCTGCGGAAGTTTTCTCGGTACGGCGGCGATGTTCGTTCTCGACGGTATCGTGTTCGTCCTCTGCGGACTCGGATGCGCCGTCCTCATGACGCGCATCGCGTTCGGGAAACAGAAACGGACGCGGCTCTTTCGCGGAAGCGTGATCCTGTGGGGAACGGGGACCCTGCTCGGCGGTCTGATGACATCCGTCCTCTCCGCCGGCGATGCGGCGGCTGTCCGGGATGCGGATGCACCGTTTCCGGCGGTATTTCTGCTCTGCTTCGCCGTCTCGTCCATGCTTGTGCGTCTGGCAAAGGGCGTATCCGCAAAAACCGCCGCACGCGTGACGGTTTCCGCCGGCGGCATGACGGTCTCGTTCGACGCACTGTGCGATTCCGGCTGTCTGCTGACCGAGCCGATCTCCGGAATGCCGGTGATCGTCGCTTCCGCAGAGGTGCTCGGACGGATCGGAGAAATGCTGGCGGAAGACCGTCCCGTTCTCCGCCTGCGGATGATCCCGGCGGACGGAGTCTGCGGACGATGCCTGCTGCGCGGTTTTGTTCCGGACCGGGTAAGCGCGGATGGAAGGGATATTTCCGCCGTCATCGCCTGCGGCGGAACGGGGACGGACTACGGCGGCTATTCCGGCATCATTCCCGCACGTCTGGTGCGGCGATAAAGAGGATGAAGAGGAAATATATTATAATGAAACAAGGAGGAAATCATGGCAGTACATACGGGCACACGCAGCGCGCTGGATGCACTCAGCGAATTCCGGACCGCCGTCGGGCGGATGATGCTCGCCTTCTTCGGTGAAGGCGGAAACTATTACATCAACGGCGCGGAGGTGCTTCCTCCGCCGCTGACATCGGACGAAGAAGGCGCGGTACTGGCACGCTTTGAGGAAGACCGCAGTCTCGCGGACGTACTGATCCGCCACAACCTGCGTCTGGTGGTCTACATCGCAAAAAAGTTCGAAGGATGCGGCACGGGGATCGAGGATCTGATCTCCATCGGCACCATCGGGCTGATCAAGGCGATCCACACCTACCGTACCGACCGCGGCATCAAGCTGGCGACCTACGCTTCACGGTGCATCGAGAACGAGATCCTGATGTATCTCCGGAAAAACGCCTCCCACAA
The DNA here is from genome assembly GCA_017547755.1 of Clostridia bacterium. Taxonomy (GTDB): domain Bacteria; phylum Bacillota; class Clostridia; order Oscillospirales; family CAG-272; genus UMGS1696. Next base: position 35,467 of record JAFYOX010000061.1, read on the forward strand.
GGGGGATCTCTCGATCGACGAGCCGCTGAACACGGACGGTGACGGCAACGAGCTCCTTCTGGCGGATATCCTCGATTCCGGCGAAGGTCCCGTCGGGCAGGAGCTGGAACGCTCAGAGGACGAACGCACCGTCCGGGAAGCCGTCTCCTGTCTGGAGCCGCGCGAACGTGAGATCATCGAACTGCGCTACGGTCTCGGCGGACGGCGCGAAATGACGCAGAAAGAAGTGGCGGAAAAAATGGGCATCTCGCAGTCGTACATTTCCAGACTCGAAAAACGGATCATCGCACGGCTGAAAAAACAGATCGCACGACGGGTTTGAGTTCTCTTGACTTCCGGAATTTCTTCTGATATAATGATACAGAATAAATTTCCCAAGGAGAATTCCCATGAAACTCAGACTTCCCGACTGGTATACCGTCTATACCGAAGAAACGCAGATCACCTGCGCATATGAGCCGGACATTGCGCTTGACGATATCCGTCTGACCATCGACGAAGCCGCAGACGCACTGTCTCTCCGCATCACCGCGGACACCACTCCCCTCAAGTACATCAAGCTCCGCTGGAATTTCACCTGCTGTGAAAAGCGGAACGACAGCATCCACATTCTCGGCGACGACTACGAACGCGGCTACTCCAACCTCCGTTGGGCAGGCATCGAACCCGAACGCGTAATGCCGTGGTACATGCTCGTTTCCAACGGTTCCGACCGGAATTACGACGTCGCAGGACGCTTCACCGAAGGCTTCGGCGTACGCGTACAGTGCGGCTCCATCGTGACCTGGCAGTACGACGGCGCAGGCATCACCATGTGGGCGGACATCCGCAACGGCGGTTCCGGCGTGCTTCTGGGCGGCCGTACCCTCGACGTATGCACCATCGTCTTCGGCGAATACCGCGATATGACCGCATTCGACGCAGGACGCGCGTTCTGCCGCCTCATGTGCCCCGTTACCAAGCGCGCCGACCACAAGGTCTACGGCTCCAACAACTGGTACTACGCGTACGGCGACAGCTCCCACGACGAGATCCGCAGCGACACCAAGATCGTTGCCGATCAGTGTGCAGGTCTTGAAAACATCCCCTACATGGTCATCGACGACGGCTGGCAGAAGTACAGCTGCGACGCACCGTGGACGGAAACCAACGAACGCTTCCCCGACATGAAGAAGCTGGCGGACGAAATGCGCGCCGCAGGTGTACGTCCGGGTATCTGGATCCGCTACCTCATCGACGGACACCGCGAAATTCCGGAAGCGACCGACGAATGGCGCATGCCGACGGAAGACGCGTGCCTCGACCCGTCCCATCCCGAAGTTATCGACTACGTCAAGCGCATCACGAAGATGCTGCGCGAATGGGGCTATGACCTCATCAAGCACGACTATTCGACCCGCGACGTCTTCGGCAGATACGGCTTCGCAATGCGCGAACAGATGACGAAGGACGGCTGGCACTTCTATGACCGCACCCGTACCTCCGCGGAAATCATCGTGGACTTCTATCAGGCGATCCGCGACGCTGCCGGCGACGACTGCGTTATTATCGGCTGCAACACGATCTCCCACCTCTGTGCAGGTATGTACGAACTGAACCGTACCGGCGACGATACCTCCGGCTTCGACTGGTCCAGAACCCGCTGCATGGGCGTCAACACCCTGGCATTCCGTTTGATCCAGAACGACATTTTCTACATGGCAGACGCAGACTGCGTCGGCATCACCGGTGCGATTCCGTGGAAGCTGAACCGTCTGTGGCTCGACGCACTGGCGAAGAGCGGTTCCCCGCTGTTCGTTTCCTGCAAACCGGGCGTTCTGAACGACGACGAACTTGCGGAACTCAAGGAAGCATGGGCGATCAACTCCGTGCAGGCGAATGTAACCCGTCCGCTCGACTGGATGGAAAACGAATATCCGGAAGTCTGGCTCATCGACGGCGAAGAAGTCCGCTACAACTGGTACGAAGACGAAGGAATCACCTCCTTCAACCCGAATCACAAGTAATTTTCATGAAAAAAGCACCGTACGGTGCTTTTTTCTGTTTTTATCATGCTCCGCGGACGTACGTCTCCGTGATCTCCTGCAGACGCGCCGCCTTTGCCAGAATGTCGTCCGCCAGACAAAGCTGATTTCTCGCACGCACGAGATTATGCTCCGCATAGTCCGTACGGAAATAGACGTCCCCGCACAGATAATCGTCCAGAAACCGCGCCGCAAGCTCCACGGTCACGCTGAACGCGCCGCGCACCATGTTCCGCAGTTCGTCCGGCGTCAGCGTGTCCCGCACGGTACCGAGAAATCCTTCGGCAAAATGTGCGAACCGCTCTTCGCTGAACGAGACTTTCGTCAGATCCGCTTCGTCTTCCGCTGCCGTGTTCGCCAGATACCGCACCGCGTCCCCGAAATCGTACATCGCCATCCCCGGCATCACCGTATCCAGATCGATCACCGTCAGCGGAAGAAGGGTCTCCCGGTCAAAAAGGACGTTGTTCGCCTTGGTATCGTTATGCGTCACACGCACCGGAAATGCGCCCGCACGATACCGGTCGGAGAGAAGGATCGCTTCCTTATAGTAAGTACGCAGCCGTGTGAGCTCTCCCGCCGTTTCAAAAACACGCGCATTCTTCATATCCGTTCTTTCCTTCGCATGGGAAAACAGCGTATCCAGCCGCCGGTGCGTATCGTGGAAATCCGGGATCGTCTCGTGCAGGACGGAGCCGTCGAAATCCGCAAGCTGCCGCTGGAATTCACCGAAGGCTTCCCCCGTTCCGCGGATCACCTCCGGCGTGAGGCAGGTGTCCGGCGTGACCGAGTCGATGTACGGCGCAGCACGCCAGTATTCCTCCCCGATCACCGTATAATTATCCCCCGATTCCGTACAGAGGAACCCGAGGCACGGTCGTGCACCGCATTTTCCGCGGATATGCGCGGTCACGCGGGCTATGTTCTCCATGATCTCCGCCGGATTTCTGAAGACGGACGTGTTGATCTTCTGAAAAATATAATCTTCCCCGTTTTCGAGGGTCACATGATACGTATGATTGATGTTGCCGTTTCCCGTGCGGCGGACGGCGGCAATGGATCCGGGAAGACAAAAACGCCGCCCGATTTCGGAATAAATCTCTCGCATAACTGCTCCTTTGCATCAGAACTCCTTCCAGTATATGCAAAGACTGCGCGGATGTTGCCGGAAGAACTGCGCGAGTACCGCGGACTGCTTGACAAACTCCCGCTTCTCTGCTACAATGAAGCCAACAAAATCCACTTCATTCAAAGGAGCAACGCTATGACATCCAAGGAAATTATCCGCCGTCTGGTCGCACACGACGCACCGCCCCGCTTCGGCTACGACTTCCACGGTCTTTCCGACTTCGCGTGGACCTCGTCCCGCCGTTATATCAACGTTCCCGCCAATCCGTACGATGCGTGGGGCGATTATCCCGAACTCAAGGCGCTCACCGGCTTCAGCGGAGAAGTCCGCCGTGACATCTACGGCAACATTTACGGCCGCTTCAACGGAAAAACCAAGGGTGAATGCATCCGCGGCGCCATTGAAGACTGGGAAGACTACAATTATCCTCTCCCGGAATTTGATCCGAATCACAGAGAACACCTGCTCTCGCAGAACCTCGCCGCACACGAAAAATACGTCCTCGCGGGCGGAAATTCCCTGTTCTCCGTTCTCCGCGACGCACGTCTGATGAGCAATGCCCTTGCCGATACGATCACCGATCCCGAGGCGGTCTTCGCATTCGTCGATATGCTCGCCGAACACGAAGCGGCAGTTATCCGCAGCATCGCCGGATGCGGCATCGACGGATGGTTCATGGGCGACGACTGGGGCACACAGGACCGTACGTTCATTTCTCCGGCATCGTTCCGCGAGCTGTTCAAGCCGGCGTACAAAAAGGTCGCGGATGCGGCACATGAAGCCGGCATGAGCGTATTCCTCCACTCCTGCGGCTACATTCACGCCTTCATGGATGACTTCATCGATGCGGGCATCGATGTCTTCCAGTTCGACCAGCCCGACGCATACCCGTCCGAAGTCCTGGCGAAGGAATTCGGCAGCCGCGCGGTCTTCCACTCTCCCGTAGACATCCAGAAAGTCCTCCCGACCGGTGACCGCGAATTCATCGAACGCCGGGCGGCGGAAATGTGCGAGGTCTTCCGTGCCGCAGGCGGCGCATGGATCGCCAAGGACTACCCGACCTACCACGACATCGGCGTTGACGTCGAATGGGCGAAGTGGGCGAGAGACGTGATCACCGCGAACAGCGCGATCTGACGCTGTCCGGCAGATCCATTCTCCAAAAACCCAAAAATGGAAATCAAAACAATTGAAAAGGCGGAACTCCCCGTCTTTCTCGACATAATTCACCGCAGTTTCGCCACCGCTGCCGAAGAATTCGGGCTGACAAGGGAAAATTGTCCGAAACACACCGCCTTTCTGCCAATCGAATACCTTGAAACGCAGTTCGGCTGGGGATGGCTCATGTTCGGACTGTACGACTGCGGCACTCCCGTCGGCTATGTTTCCCTCTCCGCCGAAGACGGCGGGACGTACGAACTGCATCACCTTGCCGTTCTTCCGGAATTCCGTCACCGCGGCGGCGGAAAACGTCTCCTTGACCACGCCAAGGCTGTCGTCAACGAAAACCGCGGCACAAAAATCACCATCGAGATCATCGAAGAAAGTACCGTTCTGCGGGAATGGTACGCGGCAAACGGATTCCTGCATACGGGAACAGAAAAATTCCCGCATCTGCCGTTCACGACCGGATTCATGGAATGGAGAAACGAATGAAACAGATTTACCCTTCCTATTACAAAGACTTCCGCTGTATCGCGGGAGACTGCCGTCACAGCTGCTGCATCGGCTGGGAGATCGACGTGGACGACGACACGATGCAGACCTACCGCGCGTTTCAGGACATCCTGCAGCACATTGACACCTCCTCGGATGTGCCGCATTTCCGCCTTGCGGAAAACGAGCGCTGTCCGTTCCTCAATTCCTGCGGACTGTGCGATATCATCCTGAATCACGGGGAAGACCACCTCTGTCAGATCTGCGCCGACCATCCGCGCTTCCGCAATTTCTTCAAAAACCGCACCGAGACCGGTCTCGGGCTCTGCTGTGAAGCGGCGGCCAGCCTGATCCTCGGCTGTACGGACAAAGTCACGCTGGAGATCACGGGAAACGGCGGCGACTCCGGAAACGAACGCGAATTTTTCGGAATGCGGGAGCAGATGTTCCGGATCGTGCAGAACCGTGACCGTACGGTCGAAGAACGGGTCACAGATCTTCTGACCTTCGCGGATACCCGTCTGCCGGACAGATCCCTTTCGGAATGGGCGCAGTACCTCGCGGAGCTGGAATGTCTCGATCCCGTCCGGAACGAGATCCTCGCCCGCGTGACGGACGATCCCTTCCCGACGGATAAGTTCGCCGTCCCGACCGAACAGCTTCTCGTGTATTTCCTCTACCGCCATCTCGCACCCGCACTTGAAGACGGCATGACCGCCGCACGCACCGCATTCGCGGTGCTGAGTACCCGCATGGTGTGCGCCATGGCACAGGCGATCGCGGAAAACGGCGAAGTCACGTTCGGAGATCTCGCGGAAGCGGCACGTCTGTACTCTTCGGAGATCGAATATTCCGAGGAAAATCTGGACGACATCCTCTGGGAGCTGGACGATCTGCTGTTCGACATCTGAAAATCATATGTAAAGCAAAACACAGGGAAGGAAAATTTCAAGTTTTCCTTCCCTGTGTTGTTTTTTCTTTATCTTACAGGCATTCCGGCAGGAATTCGTTGATGCTCCGCTTCACATCACCGTTGTGTCCGGTGACGCGGTCCGCCGCCGTCATCGAATTCAGCACGGATTCCTCGACGGCTTCCGCCGCCGCGCGGAATACCGCGTCCATGTGCCGGTCGTTCAGCGCACGCATCGTCCGGAACGCACCGTCTTCCGCCGCGGAAGAATGCCGGTTCGCGGTCGTGAAGCCGATGACCACATCGCCGCTGCCGTGTCCGACGAACGATCCCGTCCGTGCCAGCCCGACGACGGCACGCCGCAGAACACGGCCGAGCTGCAGTTCTGACAGCGGAATGTCCGTTCCGAGGACGATCATGATCGATCCCTTGTCCGTCTGCGCCTGTTCTTCGCGGATTTTCGCGGTGATCCGTTCGCCGACGGGACGTCCGGCAATCGTCAGATCCGCCGTCCGTCCGAAATTCGACTGCACCAGTGCGCCGACGGTGTATTCCGTTCCTCCGAGCGTCAGTACGCGGGACGCCGAGCCGATGCCTCCCTTGAGTCCGAAACAGCTCGTCCCCTTTCCGGCGCCGACATCGCCTTCTTCAAAATCCGCCGATGCACCGGCGATCGCCGCATAGACTTCCGCCTCGCCGAGCGCACGGTCGGCAATGTCGTTCAGTCCGGCATCGTTGGTCTCGCCGACCACGGGATTCACGGAAAAACATCCGATCCCGTCCTGTCTGCATCGTTCCAGCGTCCATCCGACGAGCGCATCCGCCACTTTTCCGACGTTCAGCGTGTTCGTCAGCGCGATGGGCGTTTCGATATACCCGAGTTCATCGACCTGCACGCTTCCGCAGGTCTTTCCGAACCCGTTGATCACATGGACGACGGCGGTCATTTTCGAGGCAAACAGGTTGTCCTGCGCCGGAAGAATGACGGTCACCCCCGTCTTATGCCGTTCGTCGTCGAGCGTACAGTGACCGACCGTCACGCCGGGCACGTCCGAAATTTTATTCCGTGCGCCGGGCGTCATATGCCCGATTGCAATGCCGTAATCCCGGATATGTTTTTTGTTCATTGTTCTCTGCCTTGCCTTATTCCGCAAATACCGTAGCTACCGACCAGCCGTGGATGTCGGGGATGATGACTCTGTATTCCCCGTTTCCGAGCTCTTCCGCCGGAAGTTCGGTTTCCGCGGCATACTGTCCCATATAGACAAACTTCGTTCCCGCGGGATTGCGGAGGATCACTTCGAGTTTTCCGCTGTCGCCGACCGATACGTTCGTGATCGTTACTGCCGCGGTCTTTCCGTTTTCGTCCACACGCGGATGCACGATCGCCTGGATCGGCGTGACAAGTTCCGCCGCGAACTTCTTTCCGCTGATGTATTCCATGATCATCCGGTACTGATCGCGCTTTTCCGAGCTGATGCTGCGTACCCACAGATTGAAGATCGCCGCCCATTTTGCGCCGTACGGCGTCGTGAATGCCGCTGTTGCCGCGTGCTTTCCTTCGAGAACACTGCCGTTCGTGGTGTAGTATTCCCCGAAAACTTCCAGATCGTCCCCGAGAATTTCCCAGTCGTCGTTGTGTCCCCACGTGCCGCCCCAGTGATGGCCTGCGATGCCGCGGTTGACGGGATGATCCGTATACCGTTCGGAGAGGATCCGCGTGCTGATCGGCTGTGCGTCCGCGCCGATGTCAAAACCGCGTTTTCTGAGAATCCGGATCGCCGCGCCGTCCGTGATGACCGGCTTGTGCAGGAGATCGATCACTTCCGCTTCGCTCATACGTCGTGCGTTTTCTGCGTTGAGCAGATATACGTCGCAGTCCGCACGGGTCACCGCCACCGGGATGTTGAAATACCGCAGCGGCAGACCGCACCGGAAGGATTCCGAAGAATATTCGAAATATCCGCCGACCTTCGCACGGTATCCTTCGTGCGTCAGCGCGGGCTTCAGACCAGACGCATGGGTACGGTTGTTGAGCGCGCACAGCTTTTCCCAGTACGGACGGTGCTTTGCGAATGCGCCGAGCATCTGTCCGTGCCACGACATCGGTTCGTAATCGTTCATCAGGATGGCGTAGCTCATCGCGTTGTTCCCGGACGCGAGGTAATACGACGTTTCGAAGCAGGTACCGCCGATGCTCTTGCCGTAGACGATGTCCGGCAGGCTTTCGATTTCGGGACGGCGGTCGTGGACGTAATCGGGAAGCATGTAGTTCTGATAGCCGATCAGTTCCGCCTTGTCGATGAATTCCACGGGATCGTGGTCATCGTACGCACCGCCGCCGGGTCTGGACGCGGGATCCTTGCCCGTGGATTTCCGCATCGCGTCGAAAATGAAGTCGTAGGCAAAGCCGGTGTAGCCGCCGTTCGCGCAGTACTGATAGCCCATCGCGCAGTCCGGCGCACATTCATGGATGACCGTACCCATTTCGTACGTGAAATCGTAAAGTGATTCTCTGAGGAATTCGATGTGGCGCAGACGCCATGTGACATCTTCCGTGGAATTGAGCGCCGCGACGAGTTCTTCACGGGTGAAGGACGAGCCGTACTTCTTATTGAATGCGGCGATGCAGTCCGGGCAGAAGCAGCCGTGGCTGACGGGCGCATGATTGGTCGCGCGAAGGTCGTCATCCGCCCAGAGGGTATGCGGCTGGATCGCGGTCACATACGCGCGCAGTTCTTCCATGACGTATTTGCGGAAATTCTTACCGTTCCAGCAGAAGCAGTATTCCGCGACCGTTCCGTCGGGGCCGACCATGTGTTCGACGGGAGAACCGTCGTAGATCAGTCCGGAGCAGTCCTGGCTCTGCATATACTGTCCGTGACCGATGCTGTTGCTGAGCTGAAGGGATACACGGATCCCGATCTTCCGGAACTTTTCCGCTACTTCGCGGAGAGTTTCGGCGGTCTGACGGTGAACCTCCATGGACGGGAACCCGTAATTGGTGGCAAGCCAGACTTCATCGCAGCATCCGGGATGCGCGGTAATTTCGGCGATCAGCGCATCGATGAACGCGGGATCCTTCTGGGTCCGGCTTCCGAGTCGTTGAGTAAGCATGATGATACCTCCTGGGGAGATGAAATTGATGTTGTCTTTATTATAAGGAATTTCTGATAAAATGTCAATCTGTATTCCGGGAAATCCTATTCAATATTGACAATGTTCTTCAAATGACATATTGACATATCTCTTCAAATGAAGTATAATTAAATCATATACAAACGACATTCATAAAACTAAAAATTTTTTCAGATTTATGCAGCCAAACCCGATGAAATCCGGTTATATACAGTATCACTCAATTTCACAGGAGGTCTCCCATGAAAAAACTGCGCACATATCTTCCGCTCATCCTCGTTCTCTGCCTTGTAATCCCATTGTTTGCCGCCTGCAATTCTTCCGGCAGCGGCGGAACGGCAGACCTGTCCGCGCCGGATTCCGGCGAAAATCTGCTGACGAATATTTTTGCCGAAACGCCGTCCCAGCTTCCGAAGGAAGCGCGGATCTATGATGAAATTCTCCCGTATTATGACCGCGAAGCCGGAACGATCACCGAGTTTCTGCTTGAATGGGAGGAAGCTGTCGGAGAAAATGGGATCATCGGAGAGGTATACACCGGCTGGCTCTACACCCTCTCCGAAGACGGTGAACTTCTGGAACGCACGGAAGTGCCTCTGCCCGAGAACTTCTCTTTCCTGCACTCCGGTGCGGTTTTGGCGGACGCGGTGCTTTACGTCTGTGCATCCAAAATCAACCCCACCGTTGTCTATCGCTACGACCGGGCAACCGGCGAGACCACCTCCTCCGGCTCCGTTGAGGAACTGGTCGGAAACAGCGGGTTTTCCCCGAATTCCTTTGCCGTGGATGCGGACGGACGTTTCTACGGGACGGACAGAAGTTCCGTGTTCGTTCTGAATCCCGATCTCACGCTTGCGTTCATGTACAAGTTCCCGATGACGATCTACAAAATGGCACGCGGTGCGGACGGCAGAGTCTGGACGGTGTTCAACGCGGGAATGGAATCCTGCGCCGCCGTGATCGATCCGGAAACGAAGGAACTCGGCACATATTACACCTTCACCCGCGGCATAGACAGCGGAAACGCTCCTACGCACTATCTTCTCGCTTCGTCCATGAACGCCGGAGAAAGCGCGTACAATTTCTTCTATTATGATATGATCGGCGCACTCTGGGGCGTGACGGTCACGGAAAAAGGCGCACTTGAAGAAACACAGGTGTTCGACCTGTTCAATTCCGGCATCAGCAAGCTGAATACCGGTTCCACCTTCGACTGCGAACTAACCCCCATTGCGTTTCTTACGGACGAACTGTTCCTGACATGGAAGTACAACGGACAGGGATATGCAAACCGGCAGGATGCGTTCGTTTTCCACCGCCGTGCCGCCGACATCGACATGAGCGAAATGTCCGTAATCACCATCGCCTACGCTTATCCTCTGCAGGCATCCGCCGTCGAACACATCACCGAATTCAAGCGTACACGCCCGAATGTGAGCATCGTTCTGGAAGACTACAGCCAGTATGAAACAAAGGAAAATTTCCGCGCCGGAGAGGAAAAACTGTGCTTCGACCTCGTGAATGGTTTCGTCAAGCCGGATATTGTCATCACCGATACGTCGATTACCTCAGTCAGCACACTGAGCGACGACAATGTCATTGCACAGTTGTATCGGAACAATTTATACGTTGACCTTGTTCCCTACCTTGAAAAGGATGACGAGCTGAACTTCGATAACCTCTTCGGCTGCATCCGCCGCCTGTTTGACGACGGAAACGGCGGAATGTGGGGCATTTCCACAGATTTTGAAGCCGATGTTCTGCTCGCATCTTCCGCCCTGATCGGCAAATATGCGGACAAGGGATACTGGAACCTTGCGGAAATGCTCGATTTTATCGGCTCCCTTCCTGAAGATACCGAAAAAGTCTACAACTATAATCGGATGCAGATTTACGGTATGCTGATCGCGCAGGGATACGGCTATTTCATCAATGACAATACCGGTTCGTTTGACTCCGAAGAATTCATCCGGTATCTCGAATTCATGAAAACCGTTCCGGCAGACGGAACGGAATGGCTGCAGACCTCTCCCGTCGCGGACATCCGGAATATTCCCCTTACCGAACGGGAGGATGCGATCAACAAAGCGATCGGCGAAGGAAGAATCGCCCTTCTCGCCGATTCCCTCAGTACAATGTATCTGGCATCCACTCTGTTTGCCGAAGAAACCGTTCCGATCGGCTACGCGACAAAGAACGATTCCGGCTTCCGCGTCCGCGCGGACAGCACCTACGTCATTACCACATATGCCGAAGACGCCGACCTGTGCTTCGAACTGCTCAAATCCTTCTTTGCATACGAAGTAAAGTACATCGACACATATTCCTTCAAATGGCCGCTGTTTGCGCGCAAAGATCATATGCAGACAGCCATCAAAGAGTGTGGTGAAACCTTTACCATCGCCCGTCCGCTGACCGCAGAAGAACTTGCCGAACTGTTCGAAATCTTCGATACCATGGGAAGTCCGATCATCGAAGATACTCCCGAAGACGTATGGAACATCGTCAACGAAGAAATGTCCGCCTTTTTCTCCGGCATGGGCACAGCGGAAGACTGCGCGAAGAAAATCCAGTCCCGCGTAAGCATCTGGCTTGCGGAACATGAATAAAAAAATTCTCCCGCATTGACAAACTCTCTCCAATACCGTATAATGGACTCAACCAAACTACGGAAACGAGGTATTTCCCATGATCAAGATCGGCTTTATCGACTACTATCTCGACGAATGGCACGCGAACAACTATCCCGCGATGATCGAAAAGGCATCGGGCGGCGACATGAAGGTCACTTACGCCTACGGGATGATCGATTCTCCCATCGGCGGCATGACCACGGATGCCTGGTGCGAAAAATACGGCATTCAGAAGATCGCTACCATCGAGGAAATCGTGGACCTGAGTGACGTTCTCGTCGTCCTCTCGCCCGACAACTGCGAAATGCATGAGGAACTGTGCAAAATCCCGCTGGCGTCCGGCAAGCGCTGCTACGTGGACAAGACTTTCGCGCCCGATTATGCGGCGGCAAAGCGCATCTTCGCCAACGCGGAAGCGCACGGTACGCCCTGCTATTCCACCTCCGCGCTCCGTTTCGCGGACGAATATCAGAACATCGACACCGCCGGCATCCGCGCGGTCCAGAGCTGGGGTCCGTCGAGCTTCGAAACCTACTCCATCCATCAGCTGGAACCCCTCGCCATGCTCATGAAGGCGGCTCCGAAGCGCATCATGTACCTCCCCGGCGAAGGCTTCTATACCCTCCAGATCGAATACTGCGACGGCCGCTATGCCTCTGTCGCCGGTTATCGTGACGGCTCCCCGTTCATGATGAACCTCGCCAAAGCGGACGGCAACTGCGTCATCAACGTGGAATCCCCCTTCTTCGACCGATTCATCGCCAACCTCGTAGACTTCTTCCGCACCGGCGACGTCAAAGTCCCGCACGAAGAAACCCTCCACATCATGGCTCTCCGCGGCGCAGGCATCGCAGCTCAGCAGACCCCCGGCGAGTGGGTTGACGTGATCGAGGAATGATATATCAAAAAAAGAAAGGATCATTATGAACATTATCAAATTCAACCGTTTTTACGGCGGTGTTTCCCATTGTCTTACGATGAGCTATGACGACGGCGTTCCGGAAGACGCGCGTCTGCTTGAAATCTTCAACAAGAACGGCATCAAAGGCTCGTTCCACCTCAATTCCGGCAATATTTTCTCCCGTTATCCCGAAGAAACGCTCGCCAGGGTCTACGCCGGTCACGAAATCTCCTGCCACATGGCAAGCCATCCCTTCCCGGTCGATCAGCCCGATATGGCAGTGCTTCTCGAGATCCAGCAGGACCGCCGCATCCTCGAACGTGCCGCAGGTTACGTCGTCCGCGGGATGTCCTATCCCTTCGGGAATTACGACAAGCGCGTGATCGCCCTGCTCCGTGCCGCCGGAATCGAATATTCCCGCACCACCCGCGCAACGAACGGCTACACGCTCCCCGAAGATTTTCTCGAATGGCATCCGACCTGCCACCACAACGGCGGCATTATCGAAAAGTTCGCCGACTTCATCCAGAACGACCGCTGGGGACGTCCGAAGCTCTTCTACGTCTGGGGTCACAGCTACGAATTCCCGCGCGACAACAACTGGGATATGATGGAAGAATTCTGCCGCCTCGCCGGAAACCGCGATGACATCTGGTATGCGACGAACATCGAGATCGTGGACTACGTCAACGCCCAGAAGGCGCTCCGCTTCTCCGCGGACTGCGACAAGGTCTACAATCCGTCGTTCACGGACGTCTGGTTCACCGTCAACGGCGAAACCGTCTGCTGCAAAGCCGGAACGGGAATTTCTTTCTGATTACAATACATCTGCATCAAAAAACGCACCGTTTTCGTTACGGTGCGTTTTTTCTTATGCTTCCTTCGGATACAGTGCCGCGTCCACGTCGGCTTTCGTGATCTTCATGAGATCCTCTCTGGATACGGTTTCCATCGCGGCAATGCGGTTCGCCTGCTCGGTCAGGATCTTTTCAAACGTATTCCGGACACCGCGTGCGTTGCCGAATTCGCCCGCCGCTTCCGAAACGGCGGTGAAGTATTCCTTCAGAGCCGCCTTTGCTTCGGCGTCGGGTTCGTAGCAGCTCTTTTTGCACTGCAGGTCGAAGATCCCGGTCATTTCCTCCGGCGAATAGTCGTCGAAGCTGATGTACTTGTTGAAGCGCGAGCGCAGACCGGGGTTCGAATCAATGAAATCCTCCATCAGATCGATGTAGCCTGCGACGATCACAACAAGGTCGTCGCGGTTGTCTTCCATCGATTTCAGGATCGTATCGACCGCTTCAAACCCGAAGTCGTTTTCCGTCTTCGCCGTCAGCGTGTACGCTTCATCGATGAACAGGACGCCGCCGATGGCACCCTCGAGCACCTTCGCCGTCTTGATCGCCGTCTGTCCGATGTACCCGGCGACCAGTCCGCTCCGGTCGACTTCGACAAGCTGTCCCTTCGACAGGATACCGAGCGAATGATAGACCCGCGCCATGAAGCGCGCGATCATCGTCTTGCCCGTCCCGGGGTTGCCGGAGAAGACCATATGCAGCGACACATCCGCCGTCGGCAGGTTGTTGTCCCGCCGCATCTTGTAGACCGCCGCCATATTAATGAGGTTCTTCACCTCTTTTTTGACGCTTTCCAGCCCGATGTAGGAATCGAGTTCCCTGCGGAGGTCGTCGATGTTCTCCTTTTCCGGAAGTTTTTCTTCCGGTTCGGCAGGTTTCGCGCCGTCACCGCCGTCGGACGCCTTGATGAGGTGCTCGTCGGACGGCTTCGCGGGTGCGGCATTTGCGGGATTTACGGGTGTCTGCGTTTTCTGCGGCGCCTGCGCCGGATTCGCGGCTGTACGCGCACTGCCCCAGATGTCGTCGCTCAGCCGGCGGATGTTGTTTTCCGTCATCTTCCGGATGAGATCGAGCTGCAGGTTGATGATTTCGTCTTTTTTGTCGTTTGCCATTGCCGCGGATTACTTCACAACGCCCTTTTTCAGGATCACGTTCGCATAGATCGCGCCTTCGCCGGTCACAACGACCGCGTACGCCTTCTTTGCGCGTTCGTAGAATTCAAAACGTTCCAGGAACACGGGTTCCTTGTCGGTGTGTTCCGCAACGATCTTGCGGTATTCTTCCCAGATCGGGATTTCGAGATCGCGGTCACTCTCGGTCTTGTCCATCAGATAGACGTTGTTGTCGTAGGAGTCGAGCGGGAACAGTTCGAGAACGGCGGACAGAAGTTCCGGTACGCCGCACGCGTCGGAACGGAGAACGATGCGTCCGATGCTTTCGCCCGGGAAGTTGCCGTCCGAGAACACGATTTCGTCGCCGTGACCCATCTTTGCAAGAATGCAGAGAAGATCGGGAGAGATGATCTTATTGATGCCTTTTAACATGAGAATATCTCCTTTGTATGTAGAAATTTCCGTTGGATTTTCCTGTATTATAGCATATTTTTTCTTCAAAAGAAAGCATAATTCAATAAATTCCCCGCCGGAAAGTTTTATAAAAAAACAAGTGGGAAACTTTTATCAAAAAAGCTTCCCACGAACACATTATTTTCTCTCACCGATCTTCTGACGCAGTTCTTCCAGCGCGTCCGACAGACCGCCCACGCGGTCGATCAGCCCCAGCTTTACCGCCTCTTCACCGTCCACGATCGATCCGACATCTGTGGCGATCTGATCCGTACGCATCAGAAGTTTCCGGAACGCATCTTCCGTCATCCCGGAATGCCTGCATACAAAATCGATGATCCGATCCTGCATCCTTTCAAAATAATAATACGTCTGCGGCACGCCGATCACCGTTCCGCTGATGCGTACCGGATGGATCGTCATCGTCGCGGACGGTACGATGAACGATGTCCCAGCCGACACCGCCAGCGGTACGCCGATCGAATGACCGCCGCCGAGAACAAGCGATACCGTCGGCTTCTTCATGCTCGCCACCATTTCCGCAATCGCCAGTCCCGCTTCCACGTCGCCGCCCATCGTATTGAGCACCATCAGCATCCCGTCGATCTCTTCGCTTTCTTCGATCGATACCAGCAGCGGGATGATGTGCTCGTATTTCGTCGCCTTCTGTCCGTCCCCGAGGATATAATGCCCCTCGATCTGTCCGATGATCGTCAGGCAGTGGATCGTTTTGTCCCCCGCACGGGAGATCACGCTCCCGCTTTTGATGATGTCCTCCATCCGGTTCTCGCCGTTTGCTTTGTCCGGCAGATCTTTTTCCGTGATCCCGTCGTTGTTCCGCATCCTACCCACTCTCTTTTCTCTGAAATTTTCTTCAGTAGTTTTCCCCGTCCTTCCGCTTTTATGCACAGGTATTTATTTGCATATTAAAGTATATACATGAATAAATCCTGCGAATATTTAAAATACCGTCCGATATCCCCCGATATCCGGCGGATTCGGGAAAATCTCCGCAGAAAAACACGAAAAAAAATTCAGATTTGCTGAATATTTTTTTATAAAAGGCTTGCTTTTCCGAAGAAGCGGTGGTATAATAGCCGTACATTTGCATTGAATGTAAATTTTATTATATTTTTATCAGGAGACTGAAACATCATGAAAAAGATTCTCACTCTCGCACTTGCAGCGCTCATGACCATGCTCGCATGTGCATCCTGCGGCGGCAGCGGTGACGCTCTCGTTATGGCTACCAACGCGGAATTCCCGCCGTATGAATACTTCGAAGGTGACAAGATCGTCGGTATCGACGCTGAAATCGCTGAAGCGATCTCCGCAAAGATCGGTGCAGAACTCACCATCGAACACGTTGACTTCGACTCCATCATCCCCGGCGTTCAGAGCGGCAAGTACGACTTCGGTATGGCTGGTCTTACCGTAACCGACGAACGTAAGGAACAGGTTGACTTCACCACCTCCTACGCTACCGGCGTACAGGTTATCGTTGTTAAGGAAGGTTCCGCGATCACTTCCGCTGACGATCTCTTCGCAGAAGGCGCTTCCCACACCATCGGCGTTCAGCTCGCTACCACCGGTGACCTCTACACCACCTGGGACCTTGAAGACGCTGGTCTTGCTACCATCGAACGTTATAACAAGGGCGCAGACGCTATCATGGCTCTGACCTCCGACAAGGTTGACTGCGTTGTTATCGACAACGAACCCGCTAAGGTATTCGTTCAGAACAACCCCGGTCTCGTTATCCTTGATACCGAATACGTTACCGAAGACTACGCGATCGCAGTCGGCAAGAACAACACCGAACTGATGAACAAGATCGAAACCGCTCTCACCGAACTCATCGCTGACGGTACCGTTGCTTCCATCATCGCAAAGTACATCCCTGCTGAATAAGATTTTACTTGAAATAATTTGGGGAGAAACTTTTTGAGAAAAGTTTCTCCCCAAACCCCTTTCCAAAAACTTTCAGCCAGAAAATGGATAACAAGTTTTTTCGGAGGGGTTCGGAAAACTGGGGACTTGGAATGTCCTCATTTTTTACTGTAAAGGAGTTTATACTTTGGATTGGTTTACCAAACTTGCGAATGAGTTTGAAGTCGCGTTCATTGTTGACAACCGCTGGAAGTACATCGTATCCGGGATCGGCAGCACCCTTCTGCTGACCTTCCTCTCCCTTGTACTCGGCGTTGTGATCGGCATCGTGATCGCGGCAGTTCGCTCCACCTACGACAAGCAGTACACCGATATGCGTGCCGGCATCGGCAAGACGCTTCTCAACATCGGCAACGGATTCTGCAAATGCTATCTGACCATTTTCCGCGGTACCCCGGTCATGGTCCAGATCCTTATCATCTTCTTCGTCATCATGGCAAGCTCGCGGAACAAGATGCTCTGCGGTGTCGTTGCGTTCGGTCTGAACTCCGCGGCGTACGTTGCGGAAATCATCCGCGGCGGTATCATGAGCATTGACCCCGGTCAGACGGAAGCCGGACGTTCCCTCGGTCTGAACTACGTGCAGACGATGGCGTACATCGTTCTTCCGCAGGCATTCAAGAACATTCTTCCGGCCCTTGCGAACGAATTCATCACCCTGCTGAAGGAAACGTCCGTCGCCGGTTATGTTGGTGTGACCGACCTGACCCGCGGTGCGAACATCATCCGCGGTATTACATACCAGAGCTTCTGGCCTCTTTTCGCAATCGCAGCCATCTATCTGGCGATGGTCATGTTCTTCACATGGCTCGTCGGCAAACTCGAAAGGAGACTGAAGAACAGTGAACGGTAATAACGATATTCTCATCAGCGTACGCGATCTGAAAAAGTACTACAAGGGCGACAAGATCAAAGCTCTTGACGGCATCTCGAACGACATCCGCCGCGGCGAAGTCGTCTGCATCATCGGACCTTCCGGTTCCGGGAAATCGACGTTCCTGCGCTCGCTGAACCTTCTCGAAGTTCCAACCGGCGGATCGATCAACTTCGAAGGACAGATCCTCACCGACAAGAAGACGGACATCAACCTCTGCCGTCAGAAGATGGGCATGGTGTTCCAGCACTTCAACCTTTTCCCGCACATGACGGTTCTCCGCAACATGACACTGGCTCCGATGAAGCTCCTGAAAAAGACGCAGGAAGAAGCGGAAGCACGTGCCATGCAGCTTTTGACCCGCGTCGGTCTCGCCGATCGTTCGCAGGCGTATCCGTCCCAGCTGTCCGGCGGTCAGAAGCAGAGAATCGCGATCGTCCGCGCAATGGCGATGGATCCCGACGTAATCCTGTTTGACGAACCGACCTCCGCGCTCGACCCGGAAATGGTCGGCGAAGTTCTCGACCTCATGAAGACCCTCGCGGAAGACGGCATGACGATGGTCATCGTCACCCACGAAATGGGCTTCGCACGCGAAGTTGCCGACCGCATCATCTTCGTTGACGGCGGTAAGATCGTCGAAGAAGGCACTCCGGATGAATTCTTCAACAACCCGAAGAATCCGCGGCTCAAGGACTTCCTCTCGAAGGTATTATAAAACAACTTATTTCATTGGGGGAAAACTTTTCAAAAAAAGTTTTCCCCCGATTCCTTTTCAAAAACTCTTTGTCAAAGGAAAATCGATATCTCTATTAAAAGGAGACTGCAATGATCAAGCATACTGCCCTCTGTTTTATTGTTTTTCTGCTTCATATATCTCTTCTGCTGTTTTCCTGCACCGGTGAGACAGCCGTACCGGATTCCGACGCATTCGAGTCTGCCAATTCGGAAACAGTTGCTGTCGATTCTCCGGAAACAGAAGAGACGACTGCTGCGGAGCCAACGGAATCCCCAAAAACGCTGCCGATTACGGTATCCCTGCCCGATGTGTACGATACTGCCGATCTGACATACGAATGTGAAGACGGATCGATCCTGTATACCTTCAGCGGAAAAACGGAGAAAGATTTTACTGCTGTCTGCGATTTTTATACCGGAAAGAATTTCCATGTGTACAGTTCCCTGAATCAGGATGAAAACCGTGCCGTCACGTTCGTCGGTCAGTCGGTGATGGCGCATGTTTACTGGACAAAGTACAAAGAAGAACTGAACATCGTCCTGTCCGATACTGCCGCCGATACCCTGCCTCCGTCCGTTCCCGAAGTGACGGACGGGGAATTCCCCTGCACGGTCGGTCAGATTGAAGACATCCAGAACTTTATCGGCATGTGTTATGTCATCCGGCTCCGGGACGGTTCCTTCCTGATCTATGACGGTTCCTTCGCCAATCAGGCGTCAAAGGTTCTGCAGTATATCCGTCAGAACCACGAAGGAGAAGGGAAACCGATCATCCGTGCATGGGTTCTCACCCACTCCCACAACGACCATTACCCTGTCTTTGAGGTCTTTTCCAACCGCGAAAGCCTGCGGAATCAGTTCATTCTGGAGCACATTATCGTATCTCCGCTGAATGACCGCGATTATACGCTGGACGATGTGGAGGAATTCTACCTCAGCACCAAGTTCTGGGACGATGCCGCTTTATGGGAGGGCACGAAGGTCGTCTTTGCCCACACCGGCATGAAGTTTTCCTTCTGCGATCTGAATATGGAGATCCTGTATGCCCCCGAAAGCACCTACAAATATACCCGTGAAACAGGGAATTTCAACAATACTACCATCGTTTCCCGCCTGTACGACGATTCCTATTCGGCACTCTTTCTGGGGGATATCAGCACCGTGGGGGTAGATTTCCTCATGAACGCTTACAGCGAAGCGTATCTGAAAAGCAATATGTGCCAGGTTTCCCACCACGGGGTGGAAGGCTCGTATATTCTCCCGTTCTATGACATGGTCGCTCCGCAGATCCTGTTCTATCCTGCTTCCTTTGCTCTCTTTGACAGTACGGATACCATATACAGTCCACAGGTTCATAAAACGCTGGAAACCCGTGATTATGTCAAGGAAATTCTGGTTCACGGGGTGGGGCAGTACACCCGGGAATGGGGAACTGTCTTTGCAGACGATATACCTGTCTCCATTCCGGATTATGAACCCAGAACCACGCCCGTTGCCGAACTGAAGATCCCGGACGGTGCCCCGCTTCTTTCAACGGACAAAACAATTTACGCCATCGGCGAACCTATTATGGCAACAGCTTACGGAACCGGAAACGACTGGGTAGGGATCGTGCGGAAAGATGAAACGACCCCGCTGCGCTGGTGGTATCTCCAGCCCGTGCGCTTCTCGCTGAACGCATGGAGCGGAAAAGTCTTTGATCTGACCGCGCTCCCTGCCAATACGGAAAGTACGGATCCCCTGATTCCCGGTGAATACCGTGTCGTACTTGTCAGGGACGGCAAAACCGTGGAGGACACCGAAGCGGTGACATCCATCGATATTACCATCATCGCCGGGGATGCAGAATCTCCTGTGGAAGAGGACAGCGGACTTGCCCCGATCCTTCATATCCCTTTCAACGGCTCCGCGGAAGATATTGTCGGTCAGGCTTCGATCCGGACCGTCGGAAAATCCGCATATACCGAAGGTGTAGACGGACAGGCTGCCATCGTAGGAAGCAGTTATTTTGCACTTCCCGGATTTGATCCCGGTGCGAACAGTTTTACCGCGATGATCTGGGCAAAAGTCTCGGAAATCACCGGTGACCCCGCGCTTATCTCTACAAAAAACTGGGCAAGCGGAAGCAATCCCGGCTTTGCCCTCGGCATCAACGGTACCGAAAACACCCATGCGAACATCGGTGACGGATTCGAAAACCGTGTAGATATCAAGCCCGCCCTGCCCGAGGATTTTCTGGATACATGGGTACACTACACCTTTACCGTGGATCGTACCGCGCAGACGATGAAAGTCAGCTATAATTTCGGCGAATACCATACCGTATCCATTCCTGCCGAACTGGTCAACGCACCGTACGAAGGAGTGGGCGCACTCATCATCGGACAGGATTCCACCGGAAAATATACCTACGGTTCCATGATCTGCGCCGTGGATGATTTCATGCTCTTTGACCGCGCACTGACCGAAGACGAACTGACGGAGCTGAGTACGCGTTACGGAAATTAAGGCGATACCGCAGTCAGGCTCAAAGTATTGTAAAACAGCATAGAAAAAACGGTATGATTCCGGTCATACCGTTTTTTGCATCCTGTCGTTCAGATGACCCCGTATCCGCAGGAATCGACGATTTCCGCCTCAATCCCCGTCAGTTCACGCACCGCTTCCGCGATCACGCGGCAGACCGGCGCTTCGCTGTGATAATGTCCCGCTTCGATGGTGACGAGTCCGTCTTCGGCAGCATCTTCCGCCATATTGTAGCCCGCGTCGCCGGTAATGTACGCCTGACATCCGGCGGCAAGCGCGGGATAAATGAAGTCCTTCCCGTCTCCGCCGCAGAAAGCGATCCGCGTCACGGTTCTGTTAAGATCTCCGTTCACGCGGACGGAAGTACAGCCGAGCTTTTCCTTCACCCGTTCCGCGAGTTCTCCGGCGGTCATCGCCGGAACTTCCGCGATCCGTCCGAGCGTTTCCATATCGTCTTCGCCGAACGATCCGCACGCTTCAAAGCCGAGCACACGGCAGAGTTCATCGTTGACGCCGCCTTCCGCCGCGTCAAGACGGGTATGGAACGACAGCACGGATACGCCGTTTACGAGAGAATCAACGATGCGCCGGCCGGTGAGCGTTCCCGGCGTGACATTTTTTGCACCCTTGAAGATCATCGGATGGTGCGTGATAACAGTATCAAATCCGTTTTCCGCCGCATATTTGATGACCGCATGGGTCGCGTCGAGCGCGACGAGCACTTTTTTCACTTCCGCATTCACATCGGCACAAACCATGATGCCGTCGTTATCCCACGCGGCGGAAAGCGTCTTCGGCCAGCGTTCGGTCAGTTTTTCATGCAAGGTTTTTACGTTCATATTCTTCCCTCCACAGCGGTTTCGACGGACGCAAGGTCGGCTTCTTCCTTCGCGGTATCGAGACCGCCTTTTTTCATGCCGTCGATCTGCGTTTTCAGACGGCGGATCGTATTTTTCGCATAGCCTTCAAACAGCGGTTCCCGTTTTTCGATATTGCTCTCCCCGAGGATCAGCTCCGCCGGCGTATATGTCCGTACTTCACCGTCATACGCGGCGTGGATGCAGGTATAGATCTTCCCCGCAGCTTCGCAGAGACGTTCTTCCAGGATCCGGAAGCCGTTGTCCCACAGATACTGCCGCAGTTCCGGCGCGCAGGTCATCGGCTGGAGGATCAGGCGGACATCCGGCTTTCTCGTATACGACGAGGCATCCACGATCCGCGCGATCAGCTCGCCGCCCATCCCGCAGATGATGATCTCGTTCACGCCGTCCTTTTCCGGCTGAACGCCGTCCAGTCCGTCCGCAAGAACAAACCGGATCTTGTCCGTCACGCCATATTTCGCCGCACTCCAGCGCGCACGTTCGAGCGGTCCTTCATTGATATCGCACGCGACCGCGCGCACCGCGATCCCGCGCTGGATCAGATTCACCGGCAGATACGCGTGATCCGTCCCGACATCGCACACCACGGAATCCTTCCGCACAAACGACGCCGCACAGGACAGCCGCCCGTCAAGGGTACATAATTTTTCGTTTCCCATAATTCCTAATCAAAAAGACGGAGGTTTCTCCGCCTTTTTTCCTTTTTATTTCTTGTTCTTGAAATATTCGTTGAGCTTTTCGATGAGTTCGTCCGGGTCTACGCCGTGAACGATGCAGGCTTCTTCCACGGTTTCCATGCGGGAAACCGGGCAGTCGATGCAGTGCATACCGCATTCCAGGAAAATGTCCGCGGTATCTTCGTCGAAATCAACGATATCGCCGATAATGGTTTCGTAGGTTACTTCCATTTTATATATCCTCCGTATAAGAGATCAGTTTGCTTTTTTGATTTCCACCGGATCGGGGCAGGTGATCTTTTCGATGTCCGCGCCAAGCGCACGGAACTTCGCACAGACTTCATCGTACCCGCGTTCGATGAGATGAATATCGGAAATTTCCGTCTTTCCTTCCGTTGCCAGTGCCGCGATCATAACTGCCATACCGCCGCGCAGGTCGGTTGCAATGACCGGTGCGGGAGTCAGCGGATTGCCGCCTTCGATGACAACGATCCGGCCGTCGACCTTGATCCGCGCACCCATGCGGCGGAGTTCTTCGACATAACGGAAACGGTTTTCGAAAATGCTTTCATTGATATAGCTCACGCCGTCCGCCATACAGAGCAGAGCGGACATCTGCGGATGCATATCCGTCGGGAAACCGGGATAAGGCAGGGTCTTGACGCTGGTTCTGCGCGGCTTGCCGTTTGCGGTAACATGAACGGCATCGTCGAATTCTTCGATTTCCGCGCCGGTTTCTTCCAGCTTCGCCGTGATGGATTCCAGATGCTTCGGAATGATGTTGTCGATCCGTACCGAACCGCCCGTTGCCGCAGCCGCTACCATGAAGGAGCCGGCTTCGATCATATCGGGAATGATCGCGTACGTACAGCCGTGAAGTTCCTTGACACCACGAATCTTGATAACGTCCGAACCGGCACCGCTGATCTTTGCGCCGCAGGTGTTCAGGAAATTCGCACAGTCTACTACATGGGGTTCCTTCGCCGCGTTGTCAAGGATGGTCGTACCTTCCGCCGTAGCCGCCGCGATCATAACGTTGATGGTCGCGCCGACGCTTTCCACGTCAAAGAAGATATTGTTCCCTTCCGCACCGCGCTGGGATTCGATTTCCACATAGCCGCCTTCGGTATTTACTTTTCCGCCGAGTGCTTCAAAGCCCTTGATGTGCTGGTCGATCGGGCGTACGCCGAAATTGCATCCGCCGGGAAGACCGACTTTTGCACGTCCGAAACGTCCGAATTCCGCACCGAGAAGATAGTAGGAACCGCGGATCTTGCGTACCAGGTCGTAATTGGACTTGCCGGGTCCGACGTTCGTACAGTCCACTTCATAAGTCGTACGGTCGAGAAGACGGATCTTCGCGCCGATGCCGCGGAGAA
This sequence comes from Clostridia bacterium, assembly GCA_017547755.1. Classification (GTDB taxonomy): domain Bacteria; phylum Bacillota; class Clostridia; order Oscillospirales; family CAG-272; genus UMGS1696. Next base: position 59,302 of record JAFYOX010000061.1, read on the forward strand.
TTTCAAAGGAATCCGCAATATCACTGATTGCGGGGATATTTTCAAGGATACATTTGCCGCGCACAAGGACGCTGGCGTAAATGATCGGAAGAGCCGCATTTTTCGAGCCGGAGATTTCCACTCTTCCGCACAGGGGATTTCCCCCGTTTACGATGATTTTTTCCATGTATATATTACCGAGCCTTTCCAGAAGACGGAACTGTGATAGCATTTCAGAGGCATAATGACCGTTTTTTGTCACAACAGACGGCTCGACCATCATACCTCCCTATATTATAACAGTTTATGTGAAGGAATAAAAGAGGTTTTTTGCAGGATTTTCATAAATTTCATACATATTATAAGTTTGCGCTATATTTATTTCCGGTTACTCCAGTATTTTTGTGTAAAGTTCACCATTCACGGCATTATAAATCAATTCTCCCCGTGTATCGGTAGTGATCTGCCAGCAGGGGATCAGGCAGAAGTTCTCCTTCTGACCGAAAAAGTACAGAGAGTAACAGGATTTGATGGACTTGATCGTTACTGCGGGGACTTCTCCTGCTTCCGCATCCCCCGTCAGTGCCGGCACAAGTTCCTTTTTGACATTAAACAGTATATTGAGAATATCGGCGAGTTGTGCGGAATCGGAGGTACCCTGCGTAAAGAAACACCAGGTTCCGTACGCCGCCGTCACTTTTCCTTTTTCCACGGTGCAGAGAACCAGATTCCCCGTGATCTCCACATCGTCGATCTTCCGGGAACACAGTACATAGCTGATCCCCGCATAATTCCAGATTTCATCGACCACGACTTCCACATTCAGTCCGCTGCTGTCGAAAGAACGGCTTCCGTTTTCCAGAAACGTACTCACTGCTTCCACGAGCACTTCCTCATTCTCCGTAAGTACTGGAGCGGCATATCGCCGGAGATCCATAATATTCGGAGAAAACGAATCGGCATCTTTCGCCTGATACCGGAACGTAAAATTCTCACCGAATTCACACCGGTCTCCGTTTTCAAGAATAAGCAGTTCACCGTCCGGAACCGCGTAGGTCTCCTTCACTGCGGAACCGCTCAGCAGCTGTGCGACGATCCCGGAATATCCGTCGGAATTGAACACATACACCGTGCCGTTTTCACGTTTTCTGGAAATAATATTCCGGTCGATCCGGACGCCGTCTTTCTCCATCACCGCGACAAGGTCATCCACCGCCGCAGAGGAAACATAATCCATCGTGTAATTGATCCGCACCAGCGTAACGGCTACAATCCCGCAGGCGATCAGAAGAATGACCGCAAGCAGACGCATAATCCGATTATTTTCCATACTCTGCCTCCGTTTCCGCAAAAATCAGTTTCTCTGCCGCCCATTCCGCGGATACGGTATCGGAAACAAAGTCGCTCCGGTATACAAGCCGGACGTCCGAAGAAAAATCATCGAGCGTTGACGCATACCACCATTCACTGTAAGGGAAACTGCGTTCCGCAAGGATCCGTACGGTCATGGTGTACAGCACCGCACTGGTGACACGTCCGGCAGAAAAGGTGATCCGGAAAGCGTCCTGCACATCACTGATCCGCAGATTATTGACCGTATACAGGAACCGGAGGGTCACTTCCCCATTTTCCGACGATACCGAGCGGAGCATCAGATCCGCTTCGCCGCCGATGTAAACCGGATTGACCGCAGCGATACTCTCATACAGCAGAATTGCCGCATGGATATAATCCGTCAAAACCTCTGCTGCGCTCCGGCTCGGCGAGAAGGCTCTCCCGAGGATATCGGAAACACTCCGTCCGTTGTCTTCGGACGAACGCAGATACTCAAAGGTGCTTCTCCGGAAATTCACGATGCCCCGGGTATCGTAATACCCGGCGGAACCGTCCGCTTCACTGTGGACGTTCAGAAGTTTATCGGGATTCAGTCCGAAAACACGGAGGATTTCTTCCCGTTCCTCGGAACTGTTCTGGATCAGAACGGACGTTCCGTCCGTCATGATCAGTTCTCTCGCCGAAAGTTCTCCCGTAAAAATCGGTTCGCTGATGGAAAGATTCTCATATTTTCCTTCATTAAATATAAAGGAAGTCATCGACGAACTGTAGGAGCGTACAAAACGTTCCAGTTCGCCTGTACCGACCGATGCCTTGTGTCCCGGGATCACATACATCCGCAGTTCACCGGAATCGCTCCGGGTCATCATAACGGTATCCTCCGAAACAGATTCGGGAGGCAGAATGAAGATCTCCCGTACGTTTCCGCGGAATGCGATCGTATCGGAGCCCGAATTGGTCTCCATTCCGGCGAACAGCGCAAGGATTCCGTCCGGCAGTTCGCTGTGATATTTGATATAAACCGAATTCTCCGCCGATATGCCGTCCTCCCAGTTCCCTTCTTCCAGCGGAACCGTGTAGAAAAACGCACTGCGCAGTGTCGGCGTCAGAAGTGAGTACAGTTCGGAAACAATATTCACCGAACCCGCTATGCCGCTGCGGACACCTTTCACGGTGACTCCGATAAACTCCGGCAGAAGATAGTCGGAAACATCCGTGTCCGTCTGCCGTGCCTCGTTGGTCAGATCTTCCAGATCAAAACCGTCTGCCGTCCGGCTGCTCCCGCTGATCGCGGAAATCGTCAGGTATGTCAGAAGACAGAGCACAGCAAAAAGAACCGGCACAGCAATCCGGCTTCCGATTTCGCGGGAAGATTTGGATACGTTTTTCTTCATGACAGAACTCTTTTTCCGATCGTTTTCAGTTTTTATTTTTCTCGTTCACATCCAGACGGCATTCCACCGGGAGATCGATCGTAACGGTCGTTCCCTCTCCGAGCGTACTCTTCACAAAAATCTGTCCGCCGTGTGCTTCGACAAGCTCTTTCGCAATGGCAAGCCCGAGACCGGTGCCGCCCGCATCCTGCGTACGTGACTTTTCCACCCGGTAGAAACGCTCGAACAGATGTCCGATGTCGTCGTCCGGGATCCCGACGCCGTTGTCGGCAATTTCGATCCGCAGGAATCCCTTCGGAATCTGTGTGAGCCGGATATCGATCTTCCCGCCGTCGGGCGTATATTTGATCGCGTTGGAGAGTATATTGAGGATGACCTGTTCGATCCGCTGGCGGTCGGCGGTAATGTCGGGAAGAGCGCGCTGACAGCCGAAGGTAATATGATGCTTGTGTTCGCTGACCTGTCCGCGCATGACTTCGCAGAGACGGCGGATGGAAAAACGCAGGTCGAAGGTCTCAACGCTCCAGTTCGTCCGCTTGTTGTCAAGACGGGACAGAACGAGAAGGTCGGAAACGATCCGGTGCATCCGGTCACTTTCGCTGAGGACGATGCCGAGGAAGTATTCGCGGGTCTCCGCGTCCATATCGGGATCGGTCAGGATCGTTTCCGTGTACGCCTTGATGGAAGTCAGCGGCGTCTTCAGTTCGTGAGAAACGTTCGATACAAATTCGCGCCGGCTTTCGTCAAGCTCGTACCGGCTGGTGACATCGTGGATAATGATGACGCACCCCGACGACTGCCGTTTTCCGGCAACATAGCGGATGACCGCGAAGCTGACGTCGTACACTCTGGCTCCGCAGGTACGGTCACGGAAGATGAAGCCGTCCTTCGTGTGTTCCGCTGCCGCATCGGGCGAAGTCAGACGAACGCTGCTGTCTTCCAGAACCAGAGGAATATCCAGAATTTCAAAGCACTGCTCCATTCCGAGGCTCTCGCTTTTCAGCGGTTCGCCGAAAAGTTCCACGGCGCTGTTGTTGAAATGCAGCACCCGTCCGTCGGCGGTAAACGCAAGAACCGCGTCACGCATACAGGACAGCACGATATCGAGTTTTTCGCGTTCTCCGTCCACTTCTTCCAGAGTCGCGCGGAGACGCTCTTTCATATAGTTGAAGTTGTCGGCGAGAACGCCGATCTCGTCCGAGGAACGGACTTCGATCTCATGGGAAAACTCCCCGGATGCAACGAGCTGCGTATCGTACGTCAGGCTCTGCAGCGGAGAGGAAATGGCTTTCGCCAGAAAGAACGAAAGGAGCACCGCGATCAGGATCCCGATCAGCATCGCCTGCAGGACGATGGTGAACAGGATCTGGTTGAGCTGGCGCATTTCTTCAAGGGAGTCCTTGATGTAGACGATGCAGTCCTTCTCACCGCCGCGCAGACGGACGGCCCAGTCGGCATATTCCATCCCGCCCATACTGATGTTTTCCCCGGAATTATTGATGGCGGAAAGAATATTCGGAGTCACCGGCAGTTTTGCGCCCAGATCGATATCGGATCCCGCAAGCATTTCCCCGTCGGTATTGAGAACGTAGTAATTCCGGTACTGGTCGATCCCGAGAAGGCTGCCGTAAGAAGACAGCACCTGCTTCATGGAATCCGCATACTGTTCACCGGACCGGACACGTTCCAGTTCCGTCATCAGAAGTCCGTCGTCCGCAAAGCATTCGGTCATCTGTCCGGTGAAATCGCGGATATAGAACGACGTGACGCCGTTCATCAGGATCGCACCGACAGCGCACATGACCGCAATGATGAAGATTAAGAGGATCAGTACGATTTTAAAATACAGACTTTTCAGCATGGCGGTTTATCTTGCACAGAGATAGTATCCGACGCCGCGCTTGGTCATGATATATTCCGGCTTCGCGGTATCTTTTTCGATTTTGCTGCGGAGACGGTTGACCGCGACGTCCACGGTGCGGATATCGCCGTAATAGTCGTCGTATCCCCAGACCTTTTCGAGAAGCTCCTCTCTGGTAAAAGCCTTTCCGGCATTTTCCGCGAGCAGAACGAGAAGGTCATAGTCCTTCTTGGAAAGTTCGATCGGTTCTCCGCTCTTGGTGACGGAATAATGCTCCTGGTCGATCTCCAGTTCGCCGATCACAATGCCCGCCGAAGGCTGCGCTGCCGCCTGTGCGCGTATGACTTCGCCCGACGAACGGCGGATATTGGCACGGATGCGGGACAGAAGTTCGCGGAAGGAGAACGGCTTGGTGACATAGTCGTCCGCGCCGGTTTCCAGACCGAAGATCTTGTCCTTTTCTTCTTCCTTTGCCGTCACGAAAATGATCGGTACCTGGCTCTTGTAGCGGATCTTTTCGCAGACCTCGAAGCCGTTCATCTTCGGAAGCATGATGTCCAGAAGGATCAGGTCGTAGGAACCCGTGAGCGCCATTGCCAGACCGGTTTCCCCGTCATGCGCCATGTCGCAGTCAAAGCCTTCCTTTTTTATATTGTACGCGAGAACCATTGCAATGTTTTTTTCGTCCTCAACGATCAGTATCTTCTTTTTATTTTCCATACTCTTCTCCTTTGCCTCAATGTCCGAGGTTTGAGGTGATATATTTTTCACGGTCGATCCGGATCAGCATTTTCTCCAGAATCTGCTGTGTCTGCCAGCAGTCTTCCAGCAGCAGGAAGCAGTAATTGTTCTCTTCCAGATACTGCAGCATGTCCGCAAACACGACCCCGGCATCCGCCGAGGAATCCACAATAAAGTCCGGTGAAACGGGACAGTACGCCGCCGAAACCAGTTTTTCGTCCGATGCGTAGGTTCCCGTGGACATCGTGAAGTGCGTCCGGTAATGCGTGATCCGGCTGAAGCGTTCATTGATCGCATTCAGTTCCGCCACAGCTTCTTCCCCGGAAGCGTCGGTCAGGATCCCGTATTCTCCTCCGGCAAGCGCGCTGAGAAGCGATTCCACCGAAGTATCGGCGGAAAGAAAGAGCGTATACCCCATCTCGTACTTCTGCAGCAGATCCAGTACGCGGTACTCCGCATCCGCCGCCGGTTCGCGGCAGAGAATGAATATCCGCTTGAGATCCAGCTTTTCCATCTCTTCCAGTCCGGCAAATTCATCCGCCGGTTCCTGCGGATAATAGGAATCTTCCAGCTGTTCCGTCGTCAGAAGCTCCGTGCCGTCCGTAACACGCAGGGATATCCTGCCGTTTTCCTGTAAAATAGTCTCTGTTCTGAGACCGACCGTTTCCGCAGCCAGTGCGGCATCCACATAATACACGCTCCCGTCACGGAATACCTGCACGCCGCCGATCACGGTTCCGTTCACCGCGGCACGTCCTTCGCCGGTGCGGATGGAGATATACCGTTCATCGTCTTCCCGGAAGATCAGCAGATTTCCTTCGGAAGGCATACTCACACGGATCCCTTCGAACAGTCCGAACAGTTCCGCCGGAACGAAATACACGCCGTCCCGGATGACAAGAGGAGCCGCGCCGTCCTTGTACCACGCTTCGTCGTTGTGGAACAGAGTCGGAAGGATCACAGTATCGGCGGCAGTACCGCCGGACACCGGAACGGCACCGGCAAGAAATCCTCCGCACAGCAAAACGGCAAAAACAAGAAACAGACCTGCGATTCTTTTCACGGGCATCCTCCTTCCGGATATAATAATAGGATAAAATCAGTCTTCGTTCAGATGATACTCAACGGCAAGGTCAACCACCATGCCGTAGCTCTTGGAGCCTTCCGTTCCCTGCAGAACGAGATAGGTGTTGTTCACCGCATTGCTCACGTCGGCCGCGGTATTGTCACGGTATTTTTCAAAAAATTCACTGTAGCACTGCAGATCGTAGCGCGCGTAGTGATTGAGATTGCCGGTCGTTTTGCTGTAAAGGGACGGCGATGCGCTGTACAGCGGAGATGCGAGATATTCGTACATATTCAGATATCCCGCATACTGCATATAAGGGTCGTCCGAATGGATACAGACAAGATAAGCGAGGAAATTCGCCTCGTTTTCTCTGGCGATCCCTCTCTGATGCGCCATTTCATGCGCGGTGGTGTAGACGTTTACAAAATACGGGTAATTGGTATTGAGATTTGCTTCGCCTGTGAAGAACGTATATACCCCGGAGATATGCGTGTAGGTCATATATTCGGACAGCATGATCTGCTTGACCGGCGCATTGAGCTTCTGAATGAACGGATACTCTTCCGACAGCTCCGCATAGGATTCAAGGCAGAGCCGCACGGTATCTTCATGGCTGTACGGGCGGATCGAGCCGACCTCTTCCACATAGATCACCTGCGGAACCAGCGCGTTCAGCCGTTCGATCACGATCTCCATCGTTGCCGCCAGTTCTTCAGCGGATACTTTTTCACGCGGAATCCCCAGTTTCCGGTCAATCGTCGGAACGCGGTAGCCTGCACCGAAGGTAAACACGAACATCGACGCGATCAGAACCACCACCGACAGAAGCCCGGTGACACAGCGGATGAAATACCGCCGTCCGCGCATGGCACGGCGTGTGGTCAGCACAACGGCGCACACAAGCAGGATCGGCGAACCGATGAGAAGAAATTCCGCCAGAGAAAACGGGATCCATCCGGTCAGATGCGCGTTCAGCGCACGGAAAAACGAGGAAATATGCACATTGATGAAATCCGCAAATGCGGGAGAACATACGCAGATCAGGTACACCGCGGCGGCAAGAATTCCGATCATATAAAATATAATGGAAGCCTTCGGAACGTACCGGTTCAGTCTACGGAAAAAACGGGTCATGAGATTGCCTTTCTATTCTTCAAAATCGGGAAAACCGAGCGCATTCATCAGAGAACGCATATCTTCCGGCACGGGTGCGGTAACGGTGATCCGTTCTCCGGTCATCGGATGCGGAAATTCCGTCTTCCAGGAATGCAGTGCATGCCGTACGATATGCGGGGATTCCGCACCATACAGGGTATCGCCCGTCACGGGACAGCCGATGCCCGCAAACTGCACACGGATCTGGTGCGTCCGTCCGGTAATGGGGCTGGCAAGAACGATGGAATGTGTCTCCGTCTTCGCAAGAACACGGTAGGTCGTCACGGCAGGCTTCGCATCCGGTACATCGGGAGAGGTTTCCTCGCGCATGATGATGCTGTCCGGCTTCCGGTGCATATACGATTCAAGAACCCCTTCGTCCGCCGGCGGAATGCCGTCGATCACAGCGATATAGGATTTCCGGATCTCGCCGTTCGTCATGGCAAGATACATCTTATAGGAAGCGTCGCGGGTGTTCGAGGTGAGCATGCAGCCGCTGGTATCGCGGTCAAGACGGTTCACCGGTCGGAAGACATACACGCGGTCCCGGTAGCGATGCGCCAGTGCGTTCGCGGCGGTGTCGAGCTGATGCCCGAGCGACGGATGCGCCGGCATATTGTACGGCTTGTTGATCGCGGTGACGTATTCGTCCTCATACACCACTTCCAGCGGAAGATCCGCCGGGATGATGTACGGGCTGACATCCTCGTCCTTGTCTTCGACCGCCAGCGACAGCACATCGCCGTGCTTCAGCTGGTAGCGGACCGTCACCCATTCCCCGTTGACACGGATTCCGTCAGGAGAAAATTTCAGTTTTTTGATGAGATTGACGGAATATCCCAGCCGGTTCTTCAGGACCTCCCGGATGAGCATCCCCTCATAATTGTTATCAATTATTATATCCATATTTCAGGCTTAATCCTCAAGTTCCCGCCAGTAGCTGTAATACGCGATGATGCTGCGTTCCATGTTGCCGTGTTCCATGTCGATGGCGGTGATGACCACGCCTTCAAGCGAAAGAAGCTCCCACGCATAGAGGTATTCCACCTTCGTGCGCATGATTACTTCCTGGCTCGCGTAAATAATCAGTTCGTCCTCCTTGCGGATGATCGAACCCTTGTGACCGATCACTTCTTCGATCCCTTCAATGCGTTCCGTGACGCATTTCAGACCGCGTCCGTTCAGATAATTCGCCAGGTCGTTCTTATATCGTTTACTGTTGATATTTTTACTTTTTGTCCAATGTTTTGTTTTTTTCAGCATATTTACCTCATTCTATTGTGCATTTTTTGTGTCATATGATGAATTTTGAATATTTTATAAAAAACTATTGCAAAAATTGTGATGAAAGGCTATTATTAATTAACTAAAGTAGGCGTTTTTTCGTCTGCCTGTAGAAATTATAACACAAAAGTGCCCCCGTGTGAAGGAAAAACATGAAATTTTTACATTCTTTCCGCCGGTTTCCGGTTCCGGAAACGGATGTGTACGCCTCATCGGCGAGTTTCCCGTATTTTCCTCCGGGTACACAGACCCATTGTCCCGGCGAGGACAAAATTCAGAGGAAAGGCATGTGAATGTTATGCTTCCGCTTGACCACTTAACGGATGCTGCAGCCGCGGCTCTCAGGGATCACGGTTTATCGCTCGACGATATGACGGTCGCCGTACGGATGGACCTGGACTTTGAAGGCAACTTTGGTGAAAGCTGGCTCGTCTTTGACAAAAACACCAGGCTCATTCACCGCGTTCTGGCGGACGTTGATTCGATCCCCAAGAAGAACGCAAAACACGACCCGAATTATGAAAATTTCGGGAAAACCCCCGACGCCAAATACGCCAGATACTTTGACAGCTTTTCGCTTGATTTCTATTCGGATCTGACCGTCGATACGTGCATGGCTTCGAACCGTCTTCTGGTTCTGAAACATGATACGGCCCGTCCGGAAATCGATGAAAAGCTCCCCAAAGACGAAAAAGACGAAATCCACAAGAAATGGAACAAGGATGCCGTCACCGAGATCAAGGCATTCTGTACCAACTCCAAGCGCCAGAAGCTCTATGCATTCTGCGAAATCGTTGACCGTACGCTCCGCGGTGACGAGATCGGCAATGAAGACCCGATCTTCGACCAGTTCAACGCGAAGTGCCCGAAATGCGGTAAGGTTTACGAAAACCAGTACCGCCGTATCTGTACGAACTGCGTCAAGCAGGGCGCCATCGTAAAGCGTCTGCTGCAGTTCCTCGTTCCCTACAAGGGATTCGTTATCGGGGTCATCTTCTGTATGCTTTCCAGCTCCGCGATCTCCCTGATCAACCCGATCCTGAGCGGTCAGATCCTGCTCGACGACGTCATTTCCGCAAGCGGCAAATGGCACGACGTCGGACACCTCTTCCTGATCCTCGGCGTCATCTTCGGACTTGCGATCGTATCCCTCGCCATCAACATCATCCAGAACCGTCTGAACGCGTCCATGTCCACGCGTATGACGAACAAAATGAAGCAGAACGTCTTTGACGCCATGATGGCTCTCTCGCTCGGCTACTTCAACAAGTACTCCAGCGGTCAGCTCAACAACCGCGTCAACTACGACGCAGACCGTATCCGCAGCTTCTACATCGACGGTCTCCCGAACTTCATCATCAACGTTGTCAACTTCATCGGTATCGGGATCTTCCTGTTCTATCTGAACTGGCAGCTGACCCTCATGGTCTTCATCCCCGTTCCGCTCATCATCGTAATCTTCCGCGTCATGCTCCCGAAACTGTGGAGAATGTACTCCAAGCAGTACCGCAGCTCTTCCTCCCTCAACTCCATGCTCGCCGACTCCTTAAACGGTGTCCGCGTTGTCAAGGCGTTCGCAAAGGAAGCGGAAGAAACCAACCGTTTCTACGGCTATTCCGAAAAGCTCTATGCAGCCAACCTGAAGGTAAACATCACCACCCTGACCATCTTCCCGATCGTCAGCCTGCTCATCGGTCTGTCTTCCCAGGCAATCTGGGGCTACGGCGGCTTCCTCGTTATGGGGCAGGATATGTCCTACGGTGAATTCTGTACCTACCTCGGCTACATCGGCATGATCTTCGGCCCTCTTCAGTTCTTCTCCACCTTCACCAACATCGTTACCGACACCATGAACTCCGCACAGCGTATGTTCGAAGTTCTTGACATGGTTCCGGATGTTATGGAAGCAAAGGAACCGAAGGTAATGGACGAATTCCGCGGCGAAATCGAATTCCGCAACGTATCCTTCCATTACAACCCGAACCGCCCGATCCTCAAGGACGTCAACCTCAAGATCGGCGCCGGCGACAACATCGGTCTCGTCGGTCACACCGGTTCCGGTAAGAGTACCATCGCAAACCTCATCACCCGTATGTACGATACGATTTCCGGTCAGATCTTCATCGACGGCGTGGATATCAAGGATATCAAGACCTCCTGCATCCGCAAGAACATCGCCATCGTATCTCAGGAAATCTACCTCTTCCGCGGCACCATTGCGGACAACATCCGCTATGCACGTCCGGACGCAACGATGGAAGAAGTCATCGCAGCCGCAAAGGCAGCGAATGCGCACGACTTCATCGTACGTCTCCCCGAAGGCTACGAAACGGAAGTCGGTTCCGGTAAGCGTTCCCTCTCCGGCGGTGAACGTCAGCGCGTTTCCATCGCACGTGCTCTTCTGATGTCCCCGTCCATCCTCATTCTGGACGAAGCGACCGCGGCAATGGACACCGAAACCGAACGTCTCATCAGCGATGCGCTCGCAAAGCTCGTCGAAGGACGTACCTGCATCACCATCGCGCACCGTCTCTCCACTCTCAAAGACTGCAACTACCTGTTTGCGATTGAAAACGGTGAAATCGCCGAAGAAGGCTCGCCGGAAGAACTTCTCGCAAAGGGCGGCGTATACTACAAGCTCTACACTCTCCAGAGCGAAGCTATGAAGAAAGTTCTTGCAGGCATGTAAGCCGGAACATTTGGAGGTATTTATTATGGCTAACAACAACACCCCGGTGAAAACCGATAAAAAAGAAGAAATCAAGAAGGACAACCAGAAGGCGGAGGCTAAGACCGACGCCAAAGCGGAAAAGGCTGCGGATGACGAAGAAATCGACTCCGAAGAGCTCTTCAAGCGCCGCGTTTCCATCGACATGACGACCGAAAATTCCTGGTTCTCCGCGTCCGCCGGCGGTCTGATCTCCTTAAAGATCATCAACGCGGAAGGCGTGGAAGAATTCTTCGAACGCGTCGTTCTCCGCCGCTCCTTCCCCGTTACCGCACCGGATGAATTCATCTCCGTCCGTGAGCCTGACACCCGTCTCAAGGGACGCGGCGCGGAAATCGGCATGATCCGCAACATCAACAATTTCGACAAGGCGACCGTCGATCTTCTCAACGCGGAACTGGAACTCCGTTATTTCACTCCCGAGATCAAAAAGATCACTTCCGCCAAGGAAAAGTTCGGCTACAACTACTGGGAAGCAGAAACGACTGCCGGCAGCGTATCGCTTGTTCTCAATAACCCCTTCGGCAACATCCGTAAGCTCGAAGACGGCCGTATCTTCATTTCCGACATGGACGGGAACTGCTTCATCATTCCCGATCCCACGAAACTCGACCGCCAGAGCTACAAGGTCATTGAAATCTACATCTGATCCTGCACGCTCCCCGTAATACTTACACAACTCAGAAATGGTGAATAATTATGAAACTTATGTATGATTTACCGGAGGTTGACAAGGCCGCCCTGGAGGCGGCTGCTTCCGGTGAAAAAACAATGTATGTTATTCCCTTCAATATTGTTGAGGACAAGTTTGTCAACGGCTGGACCTGCGTAACCGACAAGAGAATCTACTGCATTCTCGACGGCAAGGTGCTCAATTCCTTTGACCTTGCAAAATGTACGGTTTTCTCCACGGAAGTTCTCTACGGCAACTGCGCGTTCTATGCGGTCATCGACGGTATCACAACGCTCATCTGCCGCTTCCTCAGCGGACGCAATCTGCCCCGTTACTCCGTTCTTGTTCAGGTCTGCGAAAGCCTCGCCGAAAAATGCCGCCAGAAGGAAAATCCCGGCGAACCGGTTGTCAACAATGAAGCGGAACGCTTCTGCCCGACCTGCGGCCGTCCGTTCATCGCCGGCAGTAAAATCTGCCCGTTCTGCCGCGACACCAAGGAAGTTTACATGAAGCTCTGGGGCCTCACCAAAGGTCTCCGTCTGATGCTCTTCTTCCCGCTGTTCGTTTCGGCAATCTCCCTCATCATCCAGTTCGTTCTCCCGCTGATCCAGAAGATCGCGGTCAACGACTACTTAACCAACGAATCCATCCGTCCGGTCTCCTCTCTTGCTGACCCGAACCTGCGCGCGTTTGTGCTGATCTTCATGGCCATCATCGCGATCGACCTGGTATCCCGTATCCTCGGGGTTCTCCAGAGCCGTGTCTCTGCGATCTCCGGTAACAAGTTCACGCTCATGATGCGTACCCTCCTTTACGAAAAGATCTCCACCCTCTCGATCTCCTCGATCTCCCGCAAGTCCACCGGTGACCTCATGGGTCGTATTACCGGCGACGTCAACGTGGTCCAGGCGTTCGTGACCGGGCAGCTCCCGAGCATCTTCTCGCAGGGTGCATCCTTCATCTTCGCGCTGATCTTCCTGCTGATCCTCAACCCCGTAATGAGCCTTTTCGTATTCGTTCCGATCCCGCTGGTCGTTTACCTCGTTGCGAAGTTCTGGTCGATCATGCAGAACAGAAACGTCAAGAACTGGGTTCTTGCTCACCACGTAAACCTCTTCCTGCAGGACGTTCTCAACGGTATCCGCGTTGTCAAGGCCTTCGGTAACGAAGAACGCGAAATCGCGACCTTCCACAAGCGTACCGACCGTTCCGCAGAATATTCCGAAGAAAACGCAAAGCTGTTCGACACCGTCTTCCCGATCCTCGGTTTCGCGGTACGTCTCGGCAGCTATCTGATTCTGTTCTACGGGAACTACCTCCTCTTCACCGGCGACATGAACTACGGTGATCTCCACCAGTTCAACTCCTACGCAAACATCATCTACGGTCCTCTGCTCTGGATCACCTTCATTCCGCGTCAGATTTCCGCGTTCCTTACCTCTCTCGGCAAGGTTCTCGAAATCCTCGAAGAAGAACCGGAAGTTTCCGATATCGGGCTCCCGATCGATATCTCGATCGAAGGCGATGTCAGCATCCGCAACGTAACCTTCGGCTACGACTCCTACAACCCCGTTCTTGAACACATCAACTTTGAAGTCAAGAAGGGCGAAATGATCGGTATCGTCGGTCACTCCGGCTGCGGTAAGACAACGCTCATCAACCTTCTCATGCGTCTGTACGACGTTACGGAAGGTGAGATCCTGATCGACGGCGTCAACATCAAGGACATTTCCCAGAACGCACTCCGTTCCCAGATCGGTGTCGTTCTTCAGGAAACGCACCTGTTCTCCGGCTCGATCCGTGACAACATCAAGTACGCAAAGCCGCACGCGACCGACGAAGAAGTCGTCAATGCCGCAAAGATGGCAAACGCCCACGACTTTATCGTAAACCTGCCGGAAGGCTACAATACGATGGTCGGTGAAAAGGGTTACTCCCTCTCCGGCGGTGAACGTCAGCGTGTCGCAATCGCACGTGCACTGATCCACGACCCGAAGATCCTCATCCTCGACGAAGCGACCGCGGCTCTCGACACCGAAACCGAAAAGCTCATCCAGGATGCGATCAACAAGCTGTCCAAGGACAGAACCTGCTTCGCGATCGCACACCGTCTCTCCACGCTCCGCAACGCAGACCGTCTGATCGTTCTCGACAAGGGTCACCTTGCCGAATCCGGTACTCACCAGGAACTCCTCGATCTCAAGGGCTTCTACTGGCGTCTCGTTATGGCTCAGCGTCAGGACTCCGGTATGCTCACGCAGACCGCCGCAGCCAAGGAAGCCGGCGACGCTGCAAGAAAGCAGAAAGTTCTGGCAAAGAAGAACGGCTGATTTATTTAAATATGATTTCTTGGGGAAACCTTTTTGCAAAAAGGTTTCCCCAAACCCTTTCAAAAAACTTTATACGATTACATAAACAAAGAAAGTGCAGACTTGAAGATCTGCACTTTTTCTGTTTTCAGTTTACGGAGCGGCCGGTATAGGGTACGTCGCCGTAGTATTTCTGCTTCAGGGTACAATCGGAGCGGTAGCGGCGGAAATAATAATAGTCGTCGCAGTAGCGGTTGTAGCAGTAATCGTAGACGGTGCGCTTTTCGAAGAGGCGGAATCCGCTGTTTTCGGCGGTTCTGAGGGACGCCGGATTGTCTACATCCATGATGACGATCAGATAATCGACATTGCTGATCCGGCAGAATTCTTCGGCAAAGGCAGCGGCTGCCTCGGAGGCATAGCCGTGACCGGTATGTTCGCCGTTCATCATCCAGCCGAGCTCGTATTCGTGGAGCATCTCCGACTTGCCGAAGGTCAGGCAGCCGACCACTTCGCCGGTCACGCGGTGTTCGATGGCATAGCAGCGCCACGTATCATTGTCGCCGTTTTCCTCGTATGCACGGAAATTCCGGATATAGTTCACGGTCTCTTCCGGTTTTACCTCCACGTCCAGCAGGTCCGGACAGTAATACATGACCTGCGGTGAAGTTTTGATTCTATATAAAGCATCTGCGTCGCACTCACAAAACGTGCGGACGATCAGACGATCGGTTTCAATATACATAAATTCTCCATTTCCGGAAGGAATCAGTCTGCGCTGTCCCTCCCGTATGCTGTTCCGATGTTTGTGTTTTCCATTGATTTCCATCCTCCTTTCTTTCTGATTTGCATCCATGGATGCGTTTTCATTATAGCACATCCCGCGGAAAAAGACAAACTATTTTAGAAATTTTGCAAAATATCTTGACAAAACAGACAAAGAGTGCTATGATTGTAACAAATGCGACGATGGAAAAGAAGTAACGTTTTCTAACCCTTCCCCAGAGAAATGACGGTCGGTGCAAGTCAAGAAGAACAAAGCGTGAATACATTTCCGGAGCAGCACACCGAAAGGATCTGTCCGAGTAGGCTGTGACGCAGGGCAAGCGTTAATTGTCAGGGCATTCTCATGTGCCTGCTGAGGTCATTTCTGTAAAGGGATGACAAACTGAGGTGGTACCACGGAATTTTTCCGTCCTCTGCTTGAATTTTTATTTTGAGCCGGGGACTTTTTTATTTATAAATCCGGCGAAATCAAGAGGTTTTTACAATGGTTATTACTGATTTACTTGAAAAAAATGCAAAACTTCATCCCGATGAAGTCGCTCTCGTTGAGATCAACCCGGCGAACCAGCCGAATCCCAACACCACATGGCGCGAATTCTCCCTGATCGAATCCACTCCCGGCGAAAAGTACCGCCGCGAAATGACGTGGAAGGAATTCGACACCAAGGCAAACCGTTTTGCGAATCTGCTCATGACCCGCGGCGTCAAGAAGGGCGACAAGGTCGCGATCCTTCTCATGAACTGTCTCGAATGGCTGCCCGTATACTTCGGCATCCTCAAGACCGGTGCGCTTGCCGTTCCGATGAACTACCGTTACGCAAGCGATGAAATCAAATACTGTGCGGAACTCGCGGACGTTTCCGTCCTCATTTTCGGTCCGGAATTCATCGACCGTGTGGAAGCGGTTTACGAAGAACTTCCCATGATCAAAGACCGCTTCTTTGTCGGTGCAAACTGCCCTGCGTTCGCGGACAGTTACGACCGTCTTGTAACCTACTGTTCTTCCATCGCTCCCGCTGTGGAATACGAAGAAGACGATGACGCGGCGATCTACTTCTCTTCCGGCACGACCGGTTTCCCGAAGGCAATTCTGCACGGTCACCGTGCGCTTCTCGCTGCCTGCCAGGTCGAACAGAAGCACCACAGCCAGACCCGCGACGACGTATTCCTCTGCATCCCGCCGCTCTATCATACCGGTGCGAAGATGCACTGGTTCGGCAGCCTTCTCTCCGGCAGCCGCGCTGTCATCCTGAAGGGCGTTTCTCCCGAATGGATCCTCCGCGCCGTATCCGAAGAACGTGCGACCATCGTATGGCTTCTCGTGCCGTGGGCACAGGACATCCTCGACGCGATCGACCGCGGCGACATCAATCCCGACGAATACCGTCTCTCCCAGTGGAGACTCATGCACGTCGGCGCACAGCCCGTTCCGCCGTCCCTCATCAAGCGCTGGAAGGAACACTTCCCGAACCACGACTACGACACCAACTACGGTCTTTCCGAATCCATCGGCCCCGGCTGCGTACACCTCGGCGTGGAAAACATCCACAAGGTCGGCGCGATCGGCGTTCCCGGTCATCTCTGGGAAGCGGAAATCGTTGATCCCGACGGAACGCCCGTGACCGGCGAAGACGTCGGTGAACTCATCGTCCGCGGCCCCGGCGTCATGAAGTGCTACTACAAGAACGAAAAGGCGTCCGACGAGATCCTCAAGGACGGCTGGCTCTACACCGGCGACATGGCGAAGCGCGACGCAGACGGCTTCATCTACCTCGTTGACCGTAAGAAGGACGTCATCATCACCGGCGGTGAAAACCTCTACCCGGTTCAGATCGAAGACTTCCTCCGCAAGCACGACAAGATCAAGGACGTTGCCGTCATCGGTCTCCCGCACGACCGTCTCGGCGAAATCGCGGCAGCTGTCATCGAGATCAAGCCCGATATGACCGCGACCGAAGACGAGATCAACGAATTCTGTCTCGAACTCCCGCGCTACAAGCGTCCCCGCAAGATCATCTTCGCCGACGTACCGCGCAATCCCACCGGCAAGATCGAAAAGCCGAAGCTCCGCGAAATCTACTGCGGCACCAGACTCGTCGAAGCTCAGACGACGAAATAAAAATGGAATTTCTCGGGGAAAAACTTTTTAAAAAAAGTTTTTCCCCGAACCCTTTTTCAAAAACTTTTATACTGGAAAGGATGACAAAGTTGGGCTTTAATTTAAAGAATACTGTGGATTTTGCGGATGTTCTGCTCGGCCATGCGAAGAGGTATCCGCGGATGACGCCGCAGGATGCGGTGAAGCTGATTTATCAGGCGACGTTCGGCGTCGGGCATATGCTGGCGGAAGAGAGCATTGTCCGTGCGCGGATAGATGAGGAAATGCGGACGATGCTTCCCGCGGATGTGCCGGTCACGGAGAACATCGGCGGCGGTTTCATGCGGTTTCACATGAATGGTACATCCATTGAACGTATGACGGATCTCGCGGATCTGGTCGCTGCGCTGTTTCTGGAAGCAGGTACGCATTCTACCGGAACCGATGAGCAGTTCTCCGCCCGTCTGGACATTCTGCGGAAACTGACGGCGGACGGTGCGTTTTCGTTCGGTACGGACGAACTGGAAGCGTATCTCGCGGATTATCTCGCGGATGGTCTCCGCGCCGTCAGCCACAGCGAAACGTACCGGGCGGCGTATCATCCGGCATACCGTGTGGTTTCCCGCGATCTGACGATACTGCTCCCACTTCTCGACGATATCCGTGACCGCAGCGATTCCGTTATTCTCGTGATCGACGGATTCTGCGCGTCCGGAAAATCCACACTGGCATCCCGGCTTGCGAAAATTTTCGGCGCACGGCTCATCCACATGGACGACTTTTTCCTTCCGCCGTCCAAGCGCACGCCGGAACGCTTTGCCGAACCGGGCGGAAACGTGGACTACGAGCGTTTTTATGACGAAGTCGTGTGTCACCTCGCGGACGATGTGCTGACGTACGGCGTGTTCGACTGTTCGGAAATGGCGGTCACGCATAACGCAGTTCTGCCAAAAACGCCCGTGACGATCATCGAAGGTGCCTATGCACTGCATCCGCATTTCGGAAATTATGCGGACATCCGCGCGTTCATGGAAACGGACGAAGCGGAGCAGAAGCGCCGGATCCGCGAACGTGACGGCGAAGAAATGCTGGAAATGTTCGAATCACGCTGGATCCCGTTTGAACGGAAGTACGAAGCGGCGTACGGCGTACGGGAATCCTGTGCTTACCGGATCCGCACCTGACGACATACGACATACAAAAAAGCAGGATCGCTCCTGCTTTTTTCTGTTTATGTACGGATTCACGACGGATATATACGGCTGACGTCGGCATTCGGCTTCCGCTCGTTCCCGCAGAACCGGCGGATGATATCCTGCCGGGTGACGATCCCGATGAAAGAGCCGCGGTCGTCGGTAACAGGGATGAAATTCTGGTGCATCGAGCGTTCCAGCACCGTTTCCATCTCCACATCGATGGTCACGGCGGGATTGCGTTCCGGTCGGATCAGGTCACGGATGCGGTAATTTTCACATTTGCGGATGCTGTCGATCTCCCCGGAACGGTCGACCAGATGCCACAGAAAATCGCCTTCGCTGACACATCCGACGTACGTTCCGTCCTTCGTCAGCACCGGGATCGCCGCATAACCGTGGGCACGCATTTTTTCGAGTCCCTGCCGCACCGTCCACGTATCGAGCAGATATGCCACTTCACTCTTGGGTTTCAGAAGCATGAGGATGTTCATACAAATTCCTCCGTTTTTTCGTTTCTGACTACAGTATACCATACAATTGTGATGGTATTATTAACATTATATAATATTTACGGAAATTCCGAAGGAGTTTTTGTGAAAAACATTTGAATAAAAAAAGGAATCCGGGTGTCGGATTCCTTTTTTGCCGGGATTTATTTCTTGTCCTTCATGACAACATTGACGTACTGATACGGGATTTCGATATTGAACTTGTCGAACGCCTTCTTGACGTCTTCCCACATATCGAAGTTGACCGTCCAGTAATTTTCCGCCGCACACCAGAGACGGAGACGTACGGTCACGCCGGATGCACCGTGCGCGGTAACGAGAACCACCGGTGCGGGATCCTTCATGACAAGGTCGTTCATCTGCGCCGCCGCGAGAAGAACCTTTCTGGTCAGGTCGAGGTCCGCGTCATAGGATACGCTGAAGTCGAAGTCCAGACGGCGGACGGATTCGGTGGAGAGATTGGTGATCGTGCTGCCCGCAAGGGTGGAGTTCGGAACGTGGATGTCCTGATTGTCGGGCGTGGTAACGAGGGTGTAGTAAATGCCGATGTCCTTGACAACGCCGCTGATGTCGCCGCTGATGATGAAGTCACCGACATGGAAGGGCTTGCAGAACATCAGGATAATGCCGCTTGCGATGTTGGAAAGACCGCCCTGAAGAGCGAGACCGATGGCAAGACCGCAGGAACCGAGAACCGCGATCACGGAGGATTCCGGAACGCCGACAACGATCACGGCGGAGAGGATCACGATCAGCTTGAGCGCGATGCCGACGAAGTTTTCGAGAAACGCCTGGATATTCGCGTCCAGTCTGGAGGTGAATTTCTTGAGGAACTTGAGAACGGTCTTGACGAGTGCAAATCCAGCGATGAGGATCACAGCCGCCAGAAGCACGTTGATCACAAACGAGATCAGATACGTATTGATGAAGTTGTTGAGCCATTCGGGCATCATATCAAATTCTCCTTTTGATTGAATTTTATAAACTATAAATCTGCACAAACTATATTTTCACAATAGTTTAAAGTTTTTTGGAAAGGGCCCAGGGAAACCTTTTGCAAAAAGGTTTCCCCGGAAAAATCCTCAAAAACCTCAAAGCTCGTCCGGGTGACGGGCGATCAGACGGTCGGCTTCGTCGGCACGATCGGTCCTGCGGAGGAAGTCGCAGTAGGTCTTCAGCCAGCCGCGCGTGTGGAACGGGCCGCCTTCGCGCAGGACGGTCTGCATCGGGTCGATGCCGGTGCGCGAGGTCATCATGGCGTTGTCGAACCATTCGAGCAGCATATGCGCCGCCTTGTCGCAGATATCCGGGTGTTCCGCCGCGACGTTTGTGGTTTCGTAGTAGTCGTCCGCGATGTTATAGAGCATTTCCTTCGGGAAATTGTGGTAGCCGTCGTGGTAGGTGCGCATATAGAGCCAGTCGCCGAAGCGGACGCTTCTCTGGCAGACGTGCGCCATCTGGGAAAGAACCACGTATTCG
This sequence comes from Clostridia bacterium, assembly GCA_017547755.1. Taxonomy (GTDB): domain Bacteria; phylum Bacillota; class Clostridia; order Oscillospirales; family CAG-272; genus UMGS1696. The sequence goes on from JAFYOX010000061.1 coordinate 79,898, forward strand.
CGGGATATGGGCGTACCGTCGCGGATGGTGTCCGCGTAGCTGGTGCCGTCCCAGTTCTTCGCGGGTTCCAGACCGAACAGGTCGGCAATGGTCGGGCAGAGGTCGACGTTGTAGTGGAATTCGTTGTCGACAAGTCCCGCCTGACCGCCGTTCCACTTGATGATCATCGGGATCCGGCAGGTGATATTGTCCGCCGTCGAGTGTTCGGCATAGCTGTTCAGCTCGCCGATGTTTTCGCCGTGGTCGGACGAAATAATGAAGCATACGTCGTCGTATACGCCGGTCTCACGGAGCGCGTCGAGGATCTTGCCGATGTGCATATCCATGTAGGCGATGCCGCAGTCGTAGCCGTCCATCAGCGTCCGGTAGTCGTTCATGTCGCAGACTTCCATCGGCTGACGCGGATAGCCCGGAAGCGGCGTGTTGTTGTACATCCCGATCTCACGCACACCGTGCGGCGATGCTTCCCTGCGCTGCGCGTCGATGATGTCCTGCGTCATCCATGTGTGGTCGAAGAAATCGTCCCCTTCAAAGGGATTGCCGAATTCGGCAGGCGTACGGTAGGTCGTGTGCGGGTCCCACATATTGATGTGGAGGAACCAGTTGTCGCGGTCCGCATTGCGGCGGATCCAGTCGATGGCGATGGGCGATACCTGATCCGCACGTTCGCCGCCGCCGGAACCGATGTTGTGCATTTCGTTGAAGCCGCCGTAATACCAGTACGATGTATGGCGTTCCGCAAATGTAGAGATGCTTGCGGTATACAGTCCGGCTCTACGGAACTGCTGGAAGAGATTGGTTCTCGCAAATTCCGCGCGGAAATCGCGGGTCTTCCCTTCGACGAACTGGTCGCCCGCGGTGCCGCCGTGACCGACCGCGCCGTTATGGATGCCGAACATCCCGCTGGACAGCGCGCTTCTGGACGGCAGACAGGGTGCGTCCGGGCAGTAATACCGGTTGAAGATCACGCCTTCCCTTGCGATGCTGTCGATATTCGGGGAGGTATTCCGGAAATATCCGTAGCATCCGAGGTGGTCGGGACGGAGGGTATCAAGGTCAAAAAATACAATTCTCACAGATTGTTCTCCTTTCTGCTGCAGTTTCTGTATATTGTTCTCTTTCATTATACTATACGGCGGGGTTAAAAACAACAGGATTTTTTTAATTTCTGTGTTTTTTCTTCGTTCTGCCGCTCATGCACCGTCCGCAAAGGAAGCGGAATACCGGTCTGCGTCCGCTTTGTTTTGTCAGATTTTCACAAATCAATTCTTTTCATTTTGTTTTAAATGACTGTTGACACAAAATAAAGAAAGTGCTATAATCTACGACAAGCAAATAAGACCTGGAAAGACTGTGACGAAGACATGTATCATCCGGGAAACCGGTACAGAGAGTCCGCGGCGGTGGAAAGCGGACACGGCAGGAGGATACATCATCACTTCCGAGTCGGGAAAGGAAAACGGCTTTCTGCCGTGAGTAATGGTTCCCCGTCGATGCCACGTGACGGCATAGGGTTTGTTTGAACCCGCAGAGGTGGCGCATGGATTCATGTGCAATTTGAGTGGTACCGCGAATATTGCATTATCAGCAGATTCGTCTCAAAGTCGAGACGGGTCTTTTTTCGTTTAAATCCAATTCAAGGAGTTACCCATTATGGAACATATCATCAAAGAAGTTGCCGGACGTATCCGCGAAACACGTCTCGTATGCGAACTTTCCGAAGAAGACATGGCCGCCGCAACCGGTGTGTCCGTGGAAACCTACCGTGAACTCGAAGCGGGAAACGCCGACTTTTCTTTCACCTTCATCTATAAGTGCGCCGCAAGATTCGGCGTCGATACCACCGACCTTCTCAAGGGCGAAAGCCCTACACTTGAAGAATACAGCATCACCCGCGCAGGCGGCGGTCTGCCGATCGCACGCCGCAAGGGCTTCCGCTACAACAACCTTGCTCCGCTCTTCAAGGACAAGATCGCGGAACCCTTCTTCGTAAAGGCGAAGTATTCCGCGGAAGAAGCAAACGCGCCGATCAAGCTCAGCCGTCACGAAGGTCAGGAATACAACTACATCGTTTCCGGGAAGCTGAAGGTATCTCTGGACGGACATACCGAAATTCTCGAACCCGGCGACTCCATCTACTACGACAGCAGCAAGCCGCACGGCATGGTTGCCGTGGACGGGGACTGCGAATTCCTCGCGATCGTCATCAACCGCGGCGGCGCGGCGTACGACTATCCGGAAACCCTCGAAGAACCGAAGGCGGAATCCGCAGAAAACGTTCTCTCTCCGCTTCCCGAAGATCCGGTCGCGTTCCGCTTCATCGAATGCATCGAAGAAGACGGCAAGCTGAAGGAAATCAAATTCCATAACGAAGACAAGTACAACTTTGCCTACGACACCGTGGACGCGATCGCGGCAAAGACCCCCGACAAGCTCGCGCTTCTCCATCTGGACGTCAACAAGAACGAACGCCGCTTCACTTATAAGGACATCTCGCTCCTTTCCAACCGCGCGGCGAACTATTTCGCATCGCTCGGCATCGGTCACGGCGACACCGTCATGCTCGTTCTGAAGCGTCACTGGCAGTTCTGGGTCGCATCCATCGCGCTCCACAAGCTCGGCGCAGTAGCGATCCCCGCGACCCATATGCTCGTCGAACACGACTTCGAATACCGCTACAAGTCCGCAAGCGTCAAGGCAGTCGTCTGCACCGGTGATGGTGAAACGGCGATGCACGCCGAAAGCGCGGAAAAGCTGGTCGATCAGGACATCATCAAGATCATGGCGAACGGCAAGCGCGACGGCTGGTACTCCTTCGACGACGAATTCATGACCTATCCGGAAGAATTCGAACGCCGTATGGAAGCGTGCGGCAACGAAACGATGTACATGCTGTTCACCAGCGGTACGACCGGCTATCCGAAGATCGCGGCGCACAGCTACAAGTACGCGCTCGGTCACTACATCACCGCAAGATACTGGCACAACGCGGACCCGAACGGCATTCACTTCACGATCTCCGATACCGGCTGGGGCAAGGCGCTCTGGGGCAAGCTCTACGGTCAGTGGCTCTGCGAAAGCTGCATCTTCGCGTACGACTTTGAAAAGTTCGACGCGGGCGACATTCTCCCGCTGTTCCAGAAGTACGGCATCACCTCCTTCTGCGCACCGCCGACCATGTTCCGCTTCTTCATCAAGGCGGGCATCGAAAACTACGACCTCTCCAGCCTGAAGCACACGACGATCGCAGGTGAAGCGCTGAATCCGGAAGTCTTCTACAAGTTCAAGGAATACACCGGACTCTCCCTGATGGAAGGCTTCGGTCAGACGGAAACCACCCTCGTCATCGGCAACTTCGTTGGCGACACGCCGAAGCCGGGTTCGATGGGACGTCCGTCTCCGCTGTACGACGTAGACATCATCACTCCCGAAGGAAAGTCCTGCGAAGTGGGTGAAACGGGTGAAATCGTGATCCGCACGACGGACAAGGTACCGGCAGGTCTCTTCAAGGGCTACTTCCGCAACGAAGAAGCAACGAAGGAAGCATGGCACGACGGATACTACCACACCGGCGACACGGCATGGCGCGACGAAGACGGCTACTTCTGGTATGTCGGACGCATCGACGACGTCATCAAGTCCTCCGGCTACCGCATCGGGCCGTTCGAAATCGAATCCGTCATCATGGAACTCCCCTACGTTCTCGAATGCGCGATCACCGCTGTCCCCGACGAAATCCGCGGTCAGATCGTCAAGGCATCCATCGTTCTCGTTCCCGGCAAGGAAGGCTCCGACGCCCTCAAGAAGGAAATCCAGAACTACGTCAAGGAACACACAGCTCCCTACAAGTACCCCCGCATCGTCGAATTCATGTCCGAGCTCCCCAAGACCATCTCCGGCAAAATCCAGCGCAACCTGCTGTAATCCCCCAAAACAACCGGCACAGAGCATCCCGCTCCGTGCCGGTTGTTCACTGCTCACCACTCACTAACCACTAACCACTACTCACTAAC
>JAFYOX010000006.1 GCA_017547755.1 Clostridia bacterium
AGTGGTTTTTAAAACTTTTTTCAGTTTTTTTCAACCCTCGATTCGCTCGCCTTACGCGTTGCCGTCTCCTCGACAGCCCCGTTATTATATCATACCATATTCCTCTTGTCAAGCACTTTTTCAAAGTTTTTTGAGGTTTTTTTGCATTTCTTTACATTCTCATTTTTTTCACCCATGTATATTGAACTTTCTTTCATTTTATATTATAATAAGACGTGTTTTTTAACTCCCAGAAGAGGTGTAAATGAAAATGTTTAACGAAGGCTTTGATAACAATAAATACATTTCGCTCCAGACTGAGCGGATCACCGAACGTATTTCTCAGTTCGGCGGCAAACTCTACCTTGAATTCGGCGGAAAACTGTTCGATGACTACCACGCGTCCCGTGTTCTCCCCGGATTCAAGCCCGACAGCAAGATCAATATGCTCCTGCAGCTCCGCGATAAAGCGGAAATGGTGATCGTCGTTTCCGCGGCCGCCATCGAGCAGAACAAAATGCGCGCCGACCTCGGCATCACCTACGATATGGATGCTCTCCGTCTGATCGACGCATTCCGCGAACGCGGTCTCTACGTCGGCAGCGTGGTCATCACCCAGTACACTTCCCAGCCGGCAGCCGATGCGTTCATCAAACGTCTGAACTCTCTCGGCATCCGCGTCTTCCGTCATTATCCTATTCCCGGCTACCCGACCAACATCAAACTCATCGTCAGTGAAGAAGGCTACGGCAGAAACGAATATATCGAAACTTCCCGCCAGCTCGTCGTCATCACCGCACCCGGTCCGGGCAGCGGCAAAATGGCAACCTGCCTCTCCCAGCTCTATCACGACAACAAGCGCGGCATCAAATCCGGCTACGCGAAGTTCGAGACCTTCCCCGTATGGAACCTGCCGCTGACCCATCCCGTCAATCTCGCCTACGAAGCGGCGACCGTCGACCTGTCCGACGTCAACATGATCGACCCCTTCCATCTGGAAGCCTACGGCGAAACCACTGTCAACTATAACCGCGACGTGGAGATCTTCCCCGTTCTCCGCCGCCTGTTCGAAGGGATCTACGGCGAATGCCCCTACAAATCCCCGACCGACATGGGCGTCAACATGGTCGGCAACTGCATCTACGATGACGAAGCCGTCGGACACGCCGCAAAAATGGAGATCATCCGCCGCTACTACGACTGCCGCTGCAAGGCGATCAAAGGTACCGGCGACGGCGAAGATGCCTATAAGACCGAAATCATCATGAACAAGGCGAAGACCACCGTCGAAGACCGACCCGTCGTCCAGGCAGCACAGTGCAAGGCCGCAAAAACCGACGCTCCCGCCGCGGCGATCGAACTTCCCGACGGAACCATCGTCACCGGACGGACAAGCGATCTGCTCGGCGCCTGCTCCGCCGCAATTCTCAACGCGCTGAAGACCCTCGCCGGCATCGACGACGACGTGCATCTCATTTCTCCCTCCGTCATCGAACCGATCTGCCGCCTCAAGACCGACCACCTCGGCAGCGTCAATCCCCGTCTCCATGTGGACGAGATCCTGATCGCCCTCTCCATCTGCGCCGCGACCGACCCGAACGCCCGCGCAGCCTTCGAATGTCTGCCGCAGCTCTCCGGATGCGAAGCGCATTCCAGCGTCATCATCTCCCAGATCGACCTCGACACCTTCCGCCGCCTCGGCTTCACGCTGACCTGCGAACCGGTGTACGAATCCAAAAAATTATTCCACCGCTGACCGCCGCTGACAGCAGAAAGGACTACCGCCATGGCATGGACTCTCACCAACGATATCTGTGATATATATAAGGAAGACAAAGCCGCTTCCGATGCTCTCGCAAAACTCCGCGCCATCGCGGAATCCGCACACGGCGACGGGAATATCACCGTAAAAACCGACCCGTCCCTCACAGGCTTCACCATCGATGCCGATCCTGCTTCCCGCACCGTCACCATCGCCGCACAAGACAATATCCATCTCCTCTACGCGGCATACGATTTCGAAACCAAATATATCCCCCGCGCAGAAAACTGCGACCTCTGGAACAATGCCGTCACCATCGGCGACCACTTCCCCGAATGGCATTATCACACCGCACCGGCACACACCCGGCGCGGTCTCTGGACATGGGGTTACGTCATCCGCGATATCCGCGGATACATCGACCGGATGGTCTCCCTGAAGATGAACACGCTCATCCTCTGGAACGACTATCCGCCGCAGAATTCCCGCGAACTGATCGACTACGCCCACACCTACGGCGTAAAGGTCTACTACGGCTTCGCATGGGGCTGGGATACCCGTTTCGATCAGATCGATCCCGCCCATACGGAAGAACTCACCGAAGCCGTCGTCCGCGAATACGAAGAAAAATACGCTTCCCTCGGTCTCGACGGCATCTATTTCCAGTCGTTCACGGAAATCTGGGGCGACACCCTCGCCGGTGTGGTCATCGCGGACGCCGTCACGGAATTCGTCAACCGCACCGCCGGCCGGATCCTTGAAAACCATCCGGATCTCGAGATCCTCTTCGGTCTGCACGCCACTTCCGTCATGAACCGCCTCCCGTCGATCGCAAAGACCGACCCGCGCGTCTCGATCATCTGGGAAAACAGCGGCGCATTCCCGTATTCCTACGATCCCTTCGACATCGGCCGCTTCGACGAAACCATCGATTTCCACGACAGAACCAGAAATCTCCGTGAAAAGGGCGGATTCGGCGCAGTCCTGAAGGGACTGACCAAGCTCGACTGGCGCTACTTCGTCCACCAGAGCGGCGACTTCATCCTCGGCGAAGACGGCGCGGACGCCGTAAAGAAAAACGCCGATGAACGCCGGAAAATGTGGCGCCATGTCCAGGCATACTGGATCCGCAACGCCGAATGCGTCACCCGTATCCTCCGCCGCTTCGGCCGCGATGATATGATCACCTTCCTCGCGGAAGACGGCGCCATCGAAGCCTATCTCCCGTACCCGCTCGCTCTCGCCGCGGAAATGATGTGGGACGACACCCGCGACACCGCCGACATCCTCGCGGAAACCGCTCTCCGCGCCGACGTGGAATTCATGTGACCCGAAAAAAATCCGTTCATTCAATATACAGGACAATATAAAGGAGGACTTCCATGTACAACCAGACCGACGTACGCTTCGCGGACGGTATCCGTTATTCCTATAACGACGCCCTTTCCGCCGAGCTGGACAAGCTGACCAACGTACAGCTGTACGACACCCGCGCATGGCAGAAATTCGTACTTCTCTTCAAGAATCCCGGTGTGGACGACCACGACCGCGGCTGGCGCGGCGAATACTGGGGCAAAATGATGCGCGGTGCCTGCTTCACCTACTCCGTCACCCGCGACGAAAAGCTCTACCGCGTTCTCGCAGAGACCTGCCGCGATATGCTCACCGCGCAGGACGACCTCGGCCGCTTCTCGACCTACTCCGTCGAAAAGGAATTCGACGGCTGGGATGTCTGGTCGAGAAAATACATCATGCTCGGCTACATCTACTTCCTTGAGATCTGCAAAAATCAGGAATTCGCCGACGAGATCCTCGCCGCCGTCTGCCGCCACGCCGACTACATGATCGACAAATTCGGCTATGCGGAAGAAGGCAAGCTCATTCTCCCCGCACGTACCAATTTCTGGGACGGCCTCAACAACTGCTCCATCATGGAACCGTTCGTCTTCCTCTATACCCTCACCGACGAACCGCGCTACCTCGAATTCGCGGAATACATCCGTTCCTTCGGCGGTACGCTGAAAGCCAACCTCTTCGACCTTGCCTACGAAAACAAACTCCCCGTCTATAAATACCACGTGACCAAGGCGTACGAAATGATCTCCTGCTTCGAAGGTCTCGCGGAATACTCGAAGATCATGAACAGCGAACGCGACCGCCAGACGGTCATCAACTTCGCGGACAATGTACTCGCCAACGAAAGCACCATCCTCGGCTGCCTCGGCTGTCAGTACGAATCCTTCGACCATGCCGCCGCCGAACAGTTCAACGAAACGCACACCGGCATCATGCAGGAAACCTGCGTCACCGTCACCTGGATGAAGTTCATGTGGCAGCTCTACCGGATCACCGGCGACCCCAAATATATGGATGAATTCGAAATCTCCATGTACAACGCCATGTCCGCATCCCTTCGCCGCCACATCGATCCCGAAGCCAACGGCGGCATCGCACTCCCGATCCACAGCTACAATCCGCTCCGCCACGCACCTCGTTTCAAGGAAGTCGGCGGCTACAAGAACCTCGACGACAAATCCTGGTACGGCTGCTGCGTCTGCATTTCTTCCGCCGGATTCGCCCTCGAAGCCACCGCATCCGCGGCAACGGACAAGATCGGCAACCTCTACCTCAACCTGTTCCGGAACGGCACCGTTTCCACAAACGCCGTCGACATCACCCTCTCGACCGGCTATCCGTACGCCGAAGACAGCACCATCCACGGCAAGGTCACCCGTTACGACCTGCCCGTGAAGATCTATCTCCGCCACCCGAAGTGGAGCAAAACCGCGACCCTGAAGTTCTCCGGCATCACGATCACCTCCGACAAACCAGGCAGCTACCTCTGCATCGACGGCCTCGGCGAAGATTTCGAATTCGATTATCTCCTCGACATGACCCCGTACGCGGTGCATCCGTCCGACTGCGTGCCCGACACCGGTGTCGATCACTACATCGCCGTCCGCCGCGGTCCGCTGACCTACGCACTCGACGAAACCCTCGACGCGGAACCGGTCATCCCGCTGACGGACGAAAGCATCAAAAATGCAAAGTACACCTCCGCGGATACCGAATGCCGCTCTGCACTCACCCTCACCGCCGCCGACGGAACGCCCGTCACCCTCATCGACTACGCAAGTGCCGGTCAGGACGATGGTCACAACGTCTGCGCATGGATCAAAACCAAGTAAAATCTTCTGTCTCCGATGATACACAGAAAGGGACTCCCGGTACATGAATTATAAACGGACAATCTGCATCGGCATCGCATTTCTCTGGATCACAGCCTTCTGGCAGGTGTACGACAACATCGTCCCGCTGATCCTGAAAAACAGCTTCGCGCTGGAAGAAACAGCGTCGGGCATCATCATGGCGGCAGACAACGTGATCGCCGTGGTTCTTCTTCCCGTCTTCGGCGCATGGTCCGACCGTGCCAATACCCGGTTCGGGAAACGGATCCCCTTCATCGTCGTGGGAACACTGCTGTCCGTACTGTTCATGATGCTCGTCCCGGCTGCCGACAACAGCCGGAATTTCCCGGTCTTCGCCGTCAGCCTCGGCGCCGTCCTTCTCAGCATGGGATTCTACCGGTCCCCTGCCGTGGCGCTCATGCCGGACCTGACGCCTCCGGAATACCGGAGCCAGGGAAACGCGGTCATCTGCATCATGGGAGCACTCGGCTCCATGTATTCCCTGGTCATGATCCAGCTCCTTGTTCCCGCGGAAACAAACCCGGATTACACAGTGCTCTTCCTCAGCATCGCAGTACTGATGATCGCCGGACTGATCCTCCTTCTCCTGAAGGTAAACGAAAAGAAGCTGGCGGCGGAAGTCGCCGCGGAATTCCCGGAACACGCACCGGAAGACGATCCGCAGGACAGCGGACCTCTCCCGAAAGACGTCCGGAAAAGCCTGATCTTCGCACTTCTCGCCGTATTTTTCTACTATATGTCCTATAACGGCGTCACTACGGCATATTCCCGATACGCGCAGGAAGTCTGGGGACTGACGGGCGGCAGCTTCGCCCTGTCCCTGATGGTCATCGCGGTCACCGCCGTGGTCAGCTACATCCCTCTCGGTCTCCTGTCCGCGAAATTCGGACGCCGAAAGATCATCGCACTCGGCTTTGCCATGATGTCCGTCTCCTTCATCGCCCTGACGATGTTCACGGAATATCACGCATGGCTCAACCTGTGGTTCTTCTTCGTGGGTGCCGGCGGTTCCGCAGTGGGAGTGAACATTTTCCCGGTCGTCGTGGATATGTGCTCCAGCCGCGACCTCGGAAAATATACCGGTCTGTACTACACCTTCTCCATGGCAGCGCAGATCGTCACCCCGATCGCCTCCGGTTTCCTTCTGGAACATATCTCCTACCGTACCCTGTTCCCCTATGCGGCACTTTTCGCCCTGCTCGGACTTCTCGTCCTGCCAAGCGTACGGCACGGCGACCGGACCGCACAGAAACAGCAGAAACTGTGGGAATATCTGGACTCCTGATCCCCGAAAAATCCCAAAAAACAGCAAAAAAAGAAGCGGACAATTTCTGAACCGCTTCTTTTCTTTTTTATTTCTGCAGTTTGAAAATCTTTCTCAGCTTGATCATGTACACCGAGATGCACATCGTCATCACAATGTCAAAGAAGATGAAGAACAGCGTTCCCACGATCAGCGTCGGCATGGCGAACGGGAAAAAGTCCGCATTCGTGAATACCGTCCGCACAAGAATGAGACAGAGCATCAGCATGGAGTCCAGACACGAGAGCTTGAGCATCCACGCAAACACCTGATTCATCCGTTCAAAATACATCTTGAAAATCGGATACAGCGCCGAAAACAGCACATACTGGATCGCAAACAGCTTCGACGGCAGCAGGAGCAGAGCCAGCACCGACGTCACCGCCGCGTAGATCCACGTTGTCTTCACACCGCATTCCACCATCACCAGCATGGTCATCAGCGCGCACAGCACCAGAACCGACAGATCAAACGCCGTCATTCCGAGCAGATACAGCAGTGCGACGCAGAGCGCCGCCATTACCCCGCCGAGGGCAAGTTTTTTGGTCAGATTCTTCGAATGATTCATAAAAATTCCACTCCGTTTCCGCTCAGCAGCAGCTGATCAGATTGCCGCCGCAGCATTCACAGCAGCCGTCACAGCAGACCAGCGCCGAACAGAGACTGCACAGATCGCAGTTCCCGACATTGTTCGCCGCCCGGTATTCGTCCCCGAAACCGGATGCGCGCATCCGCAGACGGTTCTTGGCTTCCCGGTATTCCATATTGTTCGGATCCAGATAGCACGCCGTCTCAATACAGCGGATCGCATCGTAATAATATCCGCGCTGGGTCAGCAGGCATCCCTTCAGATAATTCCATTCCGCACCGCGGTCACCCGTCGGTGTCGAATCGATGATCAGTTCCGCGTCGGAGTAAAGTCCCTGCGAAATCAGCCGCCGCACTTCATAGAACGACGTCGTCCCCGAAGATGTGTACGACGCCCCGTGGGACGTCCCGCCTTTTCCGGAACGCTCCTTCTGGATATTGTCATACGCCTCGTTGATCTCTTTCATCACCGTTTCCGCGGAAGCCGCGGCTTCCGGTTTTCCGGCAAAATTGTCCGGGTGATACTTCCGCGCAAGGTTCCGGTACGCCTTTTTGATCTCGTCGTCCGTGGCACTGCGCGATACTCCCAGCACCTGATATGGGTCTTTCATCTATATAAGCTTTCCTTTCAGGAAGGTTTCTTTTTATTCCAATCGTCCGGCAGATCCGCCGTCATCGTCGTCTTTTCCGTACAGTACCCGCCGCATGGACGCGGTCATTCCGAGATACACGATGTTCCGCACCACCGGCGTCAGAGGATGTTCCGGAGCCAGCCGGTCCGCCGCATGCCCGAGCGCTTCCAGATCCAGCGGAAGCGAAACTTCCAGCGATCCGCGCACAAGGTCCGTCATTCCGCCGTCTTCCGTCACCGCAAGGCTTCCCCATCCGACAGCAAGCGGATTGTACCGGCCCGCACGGATATCTCCCGCAAGGTCGTCCGCCGCATCGCAGATGTACACGAACCGCCCGGTATACCGTCCGATCACCGCCGCCGTTTCCGCAGCATCTCCGTCCAGCCCGAGTGCAAACACATACGCCAGCACATCGCCGAACACCGCCGCCGTCTCGTCGGCGGAAGGACATCCCGCCTTTTCCAGCTCCGACAGCCGCGCCATGTGCGACACAAGAACGTCCGCCGCATCGTCCGGCAGAAGCCGTCCGCCGCGCATCCGCATCTGCCGCAGAGGCAGTTCCGCCAGCACCGCGCGTACCTTTTTCAGCCCGTGCTCATCGCACAGATCATCCCGGTTTTTGAGATGCGCCAGCACCGCCGACATCGCCGCCGCATAGCGGAGCGCACCGTTGTCCCGCACAAACGTCCGCTTTTTCAGCGGATGCGCAGCACAGCGGAACGGCACAAACTCCGGCGGGATCTCCTCAAGGATCATCCGCACCATCGCAAGCAGCGTAAAATCGTAGGACAGTGTCATCCGGGACACCTGTCCCGTCACACTTCCCATCGCACGGCAAAGACCGCAGTACACCGCGCGGTACATCTCGTATTCCATTACCTTCAGCTGCGGCACCTGCGGTCTGACATATCCAAACATTCCGACTGCATCTCTACAGAATAATGATTTTATAATGTCCTTATGGTATATCAAATCATTCGTTTTTACAATAGATGAATTGTAAATATTATTATAATAGTTTTCTTTCCGGACAATATCCAAATTTTGTGTTATTTTCGCAGCATCCCTTGACATCCGTACCTCTTTGTGGCATAATCATATTCGTAAAAATATCCTCTCTGTACGGTCCTGTGCAGAGCAGCAATCCACAATTCCATCAGGAGGAAACCATGAAAAAGTTCCTTTCCGCGGCACTCGCCGCACTCCTCCTTGCAGCTTCCGCCGGCACTGCGGTCTACGCAGATGACATCCCGGCAGGCGAAGCAGTCAAGGGTACCCCCACCATCGACGGCAAGATCGACGATGTATGGGCAAGCGCTCCCGTTTACAACGTTGACCGTGTCAAGGACGGCCGCGACACCGGTCTGAAGTCCACCTTCTCCGCAATGTGGGACGACAGCGCGCTGTACGTTCTCATCATCGCGGAAGACGCTGACCACTCCTTCGAAGGCGGTCCTTCCGTCGGCGACGGTATGGAAATCTACATGGACTTCAACAACGCAAAAACCAGCGGTTTCGACGATGACGCACAGGCATACTTCGCAATGTGCGCAAACGACGCGGCAACCCTCTCCTACGACGGTTCCCCGTACGGCAAGATGATCCTTGAAGACGCCGCTTCCGTTGCAATGACCACCGAAGACGGCCGCTACATCTACGAAGCAAAGATCCTCGACGAAGCAATGGAAGTCGAACTCACCGAAGGCATGACCATCGGCTTCGATATCCAGGTCAACGACCAGGTATCCGGCGAAACCTCCCGTTCCGGCGCATACGGCTGGAGCGACTCCACCAACAAGGCATGGGAATCCCCCGAAGTATTCGGTAACCTCACCCTCACCGCAGGCGGCGCAGCAGCTCCCGCAGCAGCAGCGGCATCCGATGCACTTGTAATCGACCCGCTCGACGCTCCCTACGGCATGAACGTTGAAAAGACCACCTTCGCATACGGCGAAGACATCATGATCACCACCTGGGGTGAAAACTCCACCGACTGGGTCGGCATCTATCACGCAGAAGAAGACTCCATCCCCGGCGGCGGCTCTTCCTCCAGACAGTGGTTCTACTGCTACATGTCCGACGGTGAAGAACCGTGGAACCTGATGGACGGCGAAGGCCCGTACGCAGGCGCTCCCCTTGATCCCGGCAAGTACAACCTGTATTTCTGCTTCAACGACGGTTACGAAATCGGCAAGACCATCGAAATCACCATCCTTGAAGACGGCGCATCCGCAGAAGCAGCAGCTCCCGCAGCAGCTCCGGCAGCAACCGCAGCATGGGTAACCGAAGGCCTCGCAGCCCTCTATGACGGCGCGAACAACAGCAACGGCAGCCAGGACAAGACAGCTGAAATCTGGAAGGACTCTTCCGGCAACGGCATTGACTTCGACATCGACCTCGACGATGCAAACTACTGGACCGACAACGCATACCACGCAAACTCCGCATGGTGCTACTTCGACGACGCCATCGTTGACGTTGTCAACGGCGACAAGTTCTCCGTAGAAATCGTATTCGGTGACTTCACCGGCTACGGCGCATCCTTCAATACCTTCTTAAACTCCGACAACGACAATTTCGCATGGTTCATCCGCAATGACGGCGACTATCTCGAATTCAAGAACGCCGGCAACGATCGTCCGAAGGTAGCAGGCGGTATGGATTTCGTAAACAACTCCACCCTTACCATCACCTTCGACCTTGACGAATGCGAAGCAAATATGTACGTAGACGGCGAAATGATCGGCCAGACCTTCCCCGTTTCCAACGTTGGCGCGGACTCCATGTTCCTCGCTCACGCTGACGCATCCCGTAACTGGGAAGCAGACGTACACTGCATCCGTTACTACAACACCGTTCTGACCGCAGAACAGATCGCACAGAACGTTGCAGCTGACCAGGCGAAGTACTTCACCGCAGCTCCGGCTGTTGAAGAAACTCCCGTAGTTGAAGAAGCTCCCGCTGTTGAAGAACCCGCAGCAGAAGAACCCGCAGCAGAAGAAGCTCCGGTTGCTGAAGAAGAACCTGTAGTTGAAGAAACTCCCGTTGAAGAACCGGCAGCAGAAGAAACCGTTGAAGAAGAAGCAGTTGAAGAAACTCCCGCTGCGGAAGAAGCTCCCGTTGCGGAAGAAACTTCCGCGGCAGAAGTTGTTGAAGAAGCAGCTCAGACCTTCGACTTCGGCGTGATCGCAGCAGTTGCTGCCCTCATCTCCGCAGCAGGCTACGCTATCTCCAAGAAGTCCAGATAAATTCATAACACCATCAGCAGGAGGAGGCGGTCTTCGTCACCTCCTGCTTTTTTCAAAAGAAAGGGATCCTGCGTCCATGAAACTGACTGTCAGAATTTTCTCCGGTATCCTCGCCGCCCTGCTGTCGCTGACGCTTCCCGTCACCGCAGCGGCCGCCGATATCCGGTTCCCCGAAATCGCCGAATCGAATGTTTTCACCGCACCGGCTCTCATCACCGAAATCGATACCAAAGCCGAACTGGATGCCCTGGCATCCACACTCCCGACCACCGCCGTCTTCACCGCGGACGACCGCGGCGACCTCCTCTTCTCCGACGGCAGCATCGCCGGAACCCCCGATGAAATTTCCGCAATCTGCGGAAGCATCATCCCGGCGTTTGAAGTCTCCACCGAAGCCGCCCTGACCTCCGTCGTCGACAAACTCGACATCGCCGGCGTCAAGGACTTCTTCATCATCTCCGAAAGTCCCGAACTTCTCCGCACCGCCATCGACAAATCCGTCTGGTGCCGTACCGTTCTCCGCGTCACCGACACCTTCAAAACCGCCGACGGTTCCTATGATCTCATGAAGATCCGCGGCACCGCCAACTCCGTCGGATGCCACGTCGTCATTCTCCCCGAAGAAATCTCCGACCGCTATCATACCGACTATCTCCAGCGCCGCCTTGTCGGTGTCTGGACTACCGCCCCGGATACCGGATACGGCAATATGGCAGCCATCCTTTCCGGCGGCAACGGCATGATCACCAAGGATGTCGCCGGTGCGAAAACCGCCCTTAACGAAAATTTCGACAAGAATACCATGACCCGTCAGGTACTCATCGTCGGTCACCGCGGCATGCCCGGCTCCTATCCCGAAAATACGCTGGAAGGCTCCCTTTACGCAGTCGAAGCCGGCGCGGATATCGTTGAAAACGACATCTATATCACCAAGGACGGCGTCATCGTCGTCATGCACGACGGCGATATCAGCCGTACCACCAACGGCGCGGGCAACGTCGAAAACTTCACCCTCACCGAACTCAAGGAATTCCTCGTCGATACCCACTCCGCCTATACCGACTGGCGCATCCCGACCCTCGAAGAATATTTCATCGAATGGAAGAAATTCGATAAGGACAAACAGCTCTTCGTGGAAATCAAATCCGGCAAACCCGAACTCATCACCGAATTCGTCCGCCTCGTGAAGGAATACGACATCGCCGACCAGGTCAGCGTCATCACCTTCTCGCAGGAACAGATCGTCCGTCTGCGCGAAGCCTTCCCGGAAATGTCCGTCGGCTTCCTCACCAGCGGACTGGTGACCGGAACCAACGAACAGGTCTTCAAGAGCATCATCCGCAGCGTCCAGAAGCTCGAAACCACGTTCAACCACAACCTCGACGGTATTGACAAAACCTACGTCACCCAGCTCAACGCGCACGGCATCACCCAGTGGCCGTGGACCTACCGCGACCAGAGCCAGTTCATCCAGCACTTCCTCACCGGCATCAACGGCATGACCACGGACTACTCCAACTGGATCAGCGACACGGTCAAGTATTGCTATACCGGCGAAGGTCTGCAGACCACGGAACTGACCCTTACGGAAGGGGAAACCCTTGAAAATGTCTTCCGCACCATGACCTACAGCGGCACGGACAAAGCGGCAGGCGAAATCCGGATCGTCTCCGGCGACTGCATCACCGCCGAAGGAAATACCCTTACGGCAACCGCCCCCGGCGAAGCATACATCTTCGCATCCTATAAAACCGCCATCGTCACCAAGCCTCTCCGCGCGGTAAGCGACCTGATCAAAGTAACGGTCAATCCGAAACCCGCCGAAGAAGCTCCCGCAGCCACGGAAACCGCAGATGACGGCAGTCCGGCGGACAGCGCAGAAGCGGAAGCTCCCGCAGACACCGCGAACACCAATGCGGTCAAGGATATCGTCAATATCCCCGCTGAAGAAACGAACACCGGCAAGGTGATCGGAATCACGGCAGCAGCCGTCGCGGCGGCAGGGGTTCTGACAGGACTCTTCATCAAGACCAAGAAGCACTGAATCGCCCGCTATATTAATAAGGAAGAAAAAAGCACCTGACGGTGCTTTTTTCGATTGTATGTCCTGCGCGGACGGCGCAGGGACATTAATCAAGAAAAACGACCGTCAGGGAGTTTTTCCATCTTCCGACCGAAGGTCGGCACCACACCCGCAGCCGCGCCTTTCCCCGCCATTGCAAATACGTATGAAAAACACACAAAAAAACGAGATTTCAAGAGATTTCATAGTGCTAAATTAAAATAATCGGATTTTTTCAAAAAAGGTCTTGACAAACCTCCCGCAGAGTGGTATAATCTCACCGTTCGAGAAAATTTTCAAATTAATTGTAGTTTTAATCGGAGGATTAACAGTATGTCCACATACATGGCTAAGCCCGAAACGGTTGAACGCGGCTGGTATATCATCGACGCAGCCGGCAAGCCGCTCGGTAAGACCGCTGCTGCTGCAGCGAACATTCTTCGCGGTAAGCATCGTCCGGAATTTACTCCCCACGTTGACTGCGGCGAATTCGTAGTAATCATCAACTGCGACAAGGCAGTTCTCACCGGTAAGAAGCTCGACCAGAAGTTCTATCGTACCCACTCCGGCTATATCGGCGGCCTCAAGGAAACCAGCTACCGTAAGCTCATGGCTACCCGTCCGGAATTCGCTATGGAACTCGCTGTAAAGGGTATGCTCCCGCATAACACCATCGGCGCAAAGTCTCTCACCAGACTCAAGGCCTATGCAGGTTCCGAACACAAGCACGCGGCTCAGAAGCCCGTTTCGTACGAAGTAGAACTGTAAGAAAGGTCAGGTAGAAATTAATGTATACTAGTGCAAAGCCTTATTTCTATGGTACCGGCAGAAGAAAGAGCTCTGTAGCTCGCGTTCGTATCTACCCCGGCACCGGCAACATCACCATCAACGGTCGTGACATCGACGATTACTTCGGACTTGAAACCCTCAAGCTCATCATCAACCAGCCCTTCGGCGTAACCGAAACCGCTGGCAAGTTTGACATCGTTGCAAACGTTCGCGGCGGCGGTATCTCCGGTCAGGCAGGTGCAATCCGTCACGGTGTATCCCGCGCTCTCCTTCTCGCTGACGAATCTTATCGTCCGCTTCTCAAGAAGGCTGGCTTCCTCACCAGAGACCCTCGTATGAAGGAAAGAAAGAAGTACGGTCTCAAGGCAGCTCGTCGTGCTTCCCAGTTCTCCAAGAGATAAGCACAGCCGGTTGGCTATTCTTTCAAAAGTTTTTTCAAAACCTCCAGTACCACATGGTACCGGAGGTTTTCTCTTGTTTTATGAGGATTTTTCCGCATTTTGGGAACAGGTAATTTCTCGTTGGTGCAAATCTGGTGTAAATACAGTTATGTGAAATTTCACCTTTCTTCTGTACCCGCTATGAGTTGAAAATATTGTAATTATAGTTAATATAGACAAATGATTTTCTTCCACTCTATATGTAGTAGCTTTCATCTTTTTCGTCTGCCACGGTAATAGTTGAATTTGTGGATATATGCGGCTGACATTTTTTAATGTACATGATTCACGATTTATTAGGCGTTTACGGTATAACATGTTTCGGGATAATAGTCTGTCGTATTATAGGCGGGTTTTAACAAAAAACAAGACGAAATATTGCATTTAAACAGGGATTATGATATAATTTATGAAATATTTGTTTTATGAATTATATTAGGGGTGCATATGTCAGATATGTTACAACAATTAATAGAGGAGATTCCTAGTATAAGTTTACAAAAAAAGGATTAACTGAAATGAAATTTATCCATCCGAACGAATTGACAGATATCCTGTGCTCATGGCTGTACCGGCGCCGAGAATAGCAATGCAGCGTGAAAAACAAACGAAATATAAGCGAAAATCCTGTTTCATGAGGAGATAACAATATGAAAAAACGAATTTTGAGTATGCTTCTCACCATTGTCATGGTGGTGGGTATGCTGCCTGCCGGTGTCTTCGCAGAAGTACCCGACGGCATAACCATTGATGACGGCTATCCGAGCATTTACATCAACGGTGTAGATGCCGAAATGGAACCTTGGGTACCCTACGATGGTATCATCAAACCCGATGACACCGTATCGTGCAATGCCACCAAAGAGTATATGTACGAGTGGTATGTGTCTGACAACTATTTTGATGATTCCACAGTTCTGGAAACTGCCACATCCTCTGTGTACACCGTCAATGCAGCTGATTTTGAAGGCGACTACGGCGTACTGACATTGCGCGCATACACTGCAGAAGATGAGGAATATGATGGCTACTACTACATGTTCCCCTATGCTGCAGATCCCGAGGCTGTACGCCCCATCTACGTCGGCGGCAAGGGGGTTGCAGACGGCAACTATCTGTCCGTCAGCGGCGAGATCAGCGAGAGCCAGCCTGAAGGCGGCTATGCCCACTACAAGAACGGCATCCTGACCCTCAGCAACTACACCTATGAGGGTGAAGGCTATATCCTGTACCGTGACGAATACGACGAGTCACTGTCGGCAGCAATGATCTATGCCGAGAATGATCTTGAAATCGTCCTCGGTCGGCAAGAATGGCCTGAAAACCACCGGTGACACTGAAAACGAGTCCCTCTGCTACGATGGTATCGTCATTGTCGGTGATGTCACGATCCACGGCGAAGGCTCGCTGGACATTGATGCGGCAAACGGCATTGATGTCTATGAAGGCGATGTTGTCATCGAGGGCATCGAGGGTACGATCAATACGGTATGGGGCGGCATTTCTGTCGAATACGGAAATCTCACCATCTCGGACAGCAGCCTGACCATCACCGACGACAATAATGGCGGCATTGCTGTCGATGGCAACGATCTTGTCATCGAGAGCAGTGAGGTAAAGATCAATACCGGCGACAGCGGTGTATTTATGGATGACGGTACCCTGACCATCTGTGACGGAACCGAATTGGACATTACCACAGAGTATAGTGGTATCTATGTCTATGGAAGCGATATCGTCATTGAGGACAGTACGGCAAAGATCGATACCCTGAACTGGGCTATCTATAGCGATATCGACAGCAGCATCACCATCCGCGGCGAAGCTGTACTGAATATTGTTTCTGAATGGACCGGCTTCTGTGTCGAAAATACTGAGATCAACATCGAGAGCGGTACGGTAACGGTTGATACTTATGAAAGAGTTATCAATACTGTTGACGATGAATCCACACTCGAAATTAACATTGCCGATGGCGTTACTGCGTATGACTCCGAAGGCAATGTCATCGAAAATCCCGATTACGAGACCCTGAGCAATCTGGCGTATGTACGCTTCGAGGATGCATCCGCACCCGCAATCGAGGGTGCAGCATCCATCGGCACACAGGGCTATGCAACCCTGCAAGATGCCGTCAATGCGGCCAAGACAGGCGACACCATCACCCTGCTGGCTAATATCGAAGGCACATACACCATCGATTCCGGCAAATTCACCCTCGATCTGAACGGCAAGGTATTGAAAACAACAAATGCTGCTCCGCTGACCATTCAAGACTCTGCCGATGTCACCATAACAGATTCCGACTCCGGCAGTGACAGTTGTGACGGTCATCATGCCGTTGCCGTTATCAACCATTCGGGCAGCAATAATTCGACAGAACATCCCGGATATCTGTTTGACAGCAATCCCGCTACCAAATGGTGTTCAAACTATATAGCAAGCGATAACGCATGGGTCATTTTCAAATTTATCAATCCGACCCGTATTAAGTCCTATACACTGGTACCCAGTGGTGATACTGCAACCTATCCGACACGTAACTGAAGCAACTGGACGCTTTATGGAAGCAGCAGCGCGGACGGTCCGTGGACAGAAGTGGACTCCCAAACGGATGTAACACTGCCCACCGCCGCAAAATCTGACTCCTTTACGGTCAGCGGAAAAACCGCGTATACCTACTATAAACTGGAGATCAGAAAAATCAGCGATTCTCACCAGCAGATGGCGGATATGAACCTGGATGTTGTCTGTGAGCATTGCGCTGCCTCCGGCGAGATTTTACCCACAGTTCCTGTCGCATCCGTCACCACAGGCGATACGACAACGGAATATTTCTCATTTGAAGAAGCAATCAAAGCGGCGGAAGCCTCCGAAGGTTCGACTCTGACCCTGCTGGATGATATCGAAGACACATACACCATCGATTCCGGTGACTTCACCATCGATCTGAATGGCAAGACCATCGACATACTGGACGTTCAGGACGGCAATCTCACCATCACGGATTCTTCCGATGACGCAAACGGTTCCATCGGCGTAAAAGTCAGCGGAGAAGGCTCCGTCACCATCATCGGCGGCTTCATCGACAGCATCGAAGCAGAGGACGACAGTTCCGTTATCATCACCGGCGGTACGTTCAGCGATCAACCCAACCGGAAATATGTAGAAGAAGGCTACACTGCCGTAGAGATTGAAGATGGAAAATGGGTTATCCTTCGAAACTACACAATCTCGGTGACGGATAACGATGGCAACGCACTGGCAGGTGCGGACATGCAGATTATCAACTCCAACGATAAGGTAGTCGTTAAGTGGACATCCGCAAACGAATCACATACTGTCGGAGGTCTGTTGCCCGGTAGTTATAAACTGCATGTTGCAAGTGCTCCCGAAGGCTATGAAATTCCCACAGATGTTAAATTTGTTGTCGATAAAGACGGCGGCAGTCTGACGATCACACTTGAGACGAAACAGTATGAGGTTGAAATCAAAACCACCGACGGCGGTACGATCAAAACCGACAACGAAACTCCCATCATGGGTGACAAGGTTACGATTACTGTAGCCCCCGATACGGGCAAGGAAGTTGAAAAGGTTGTTGTCAAGGATGAAAACGGCAGCGAAATCCCCGTTACCGAGAACGATGACGGCACCTACACCTACGAACAGCCTGCGGGTGACGTAACTATTACTGTTGAGTTCAAACTCATTCAGTACACCATCACCTTTGTAAACGACGACGGCACCGAACTCCAGAGCACCAATGTAGCCTACGGTGAAACTCCTGTTTACACCGGCGAAACTCCGACAAAGGCGGCAACCGCGCAGTATACTTACACCTTCGCAGGTTGGACTCCCGAAATCACGGCTGTCACAGGCGAAGCAACCTATACCGCAACGTACAGTGAAACCGTCAATGAGTACACGGTTAAGTTTATTGATTCCAACAATACTGTGATCGCGGAACAGTCCATCGCTTACGGTAGTGCAGCTACAGCTCCTGAAGCTCCCAATCTCACCGGTTACACATTTACCGGTTGGGATACGGAATTTGACAATATCACCGATCATTTGGAAGTAAAGGCGCAGTATAAGATCAACCAGTACACCATCAAGTTCAACACCGATGGCGGCACTGCTGTTGAGGCAATCACTCAGGACTACAACACTGCTGTAACTGCACTGGCTAACCCCACCAAGACCGGCTACACCTTCACAGGTTGGAGGACGGAAGATGGCAAGGATTTCATGTTTGCTGACTACAAGATGGGTGCAGAAAACTTTACACTCACCGCAAAGTGGAATCCCGCTGACGGAACCCAATACACGGTAAATCATTATTTCCAGAACATTGAAAATGATGGATATACTGTGGACTCCGAAACCAAGTCGGGTGTTACGGATGCTGATACTGCGGCAGAAGCAAAGACCGTTGTCGGCTTTACTGCTGGTGCAGTCACCCAAAAGCAGATTGCTCCCGATGGCTCTACCGTAATTGACATCCATTATACGCGTAATGTTCATACGCTGACTTTCAAACCCGACAATGGTGATGAAGCTATTATTTCCACCGTGAAATTCGGTGCAGAAATCAGCACTCCCAATACTCCCACCAAGACTGGTTACACATTCCAACGGCTGGGGAGAAATCGCAGAAACAATGCCTGATACGGATGTGATCTATACCGCACAGTGGACAATCAACCAGTACACCATCACGTTCAACACCGATGGCGGCACGGCTGTTAAGGCAATCACGCTGGACTACAACTCCGCTGTGACTGCACCGACTAACCCCACCAAGACCGGCTACACCTTCGCAGGCTGGTATGCCGATGAAGAACTGGCAACGGCGTATGAATTCGGCACCATGCCCGCAGAAACCATCACCGTTTATGCCAAGTGGACTCCGGCAAGCGGCATTGTCTACACGGTAAAGCATTATCAGGCGAATGTTTCCGGCAATGGCTACACTCTGTTTGAAACCGAAACCATGTACGGCACTACCAATGAAGAAACCGAAGCAGAAACAAAGAATTATCCCGGTTTTACTGCTCAGTCCTTCGAGCAGACCACCATTCTCCCGGACGGAAGCGCAGTGGTGGAAATCAAGTATGACCGCAATACCTACAGCGTAACGCTTGTTACCAACAAGGGGACGATCCGCGATGGTAACGTAACGGAATATACGTACGGTATCAGCGCAAAACTTCCCACCGATGTGACGAGAAGCAGATACTTGTTCGGCGGCTGGTACGATAACGCGGACTGCAGAGGCATTCCCGTGACAAAAATTACCGCTTCCGATATCGGCGACAAAACTTTCTATGCAAAGTGGACGTACATCTACATCCCGACCACTCCCGTCACCCCCACATATCCCCCCGTTGTGGACGGAGGAGACTTCGGTAATGTAGGCATTTCTCCTAAAAATCCCGCAAAGGGAGATACCGTGACCATTACCCCGACTCCCGATACCGGTTATGAGGTTGACAAAATCCTTGTCACCGACAAGAACGGCAAGCCTGTAACGGTTATTGAAAATGCAGACGGCACCTACAGTTTCAAACAGCCGTCCGGCAAGGTCAATATCGAAGTAACCTATGCAAAGATTGACGGATTCTGCATCGGGGGACAAGACTTGCCCGATGTATGGCTTCACCGATCTGGATACCAACGCATGGTATCACGACGCGATCCACTTCTGTCTCGAAAACGGTCTGATGATCGGTACAAGCGATACTACCTTCGCTCCCGATGCAGCTCTGACCCGCGCGATGCTGGTAACGGTTCTGTGGCGTCTGGAAGGCGAACCGGTTGTGAACTATATTCTCCCGTTTGCGGATGTTGCAAACGGTGAATGGTACACCGAAGCGGTACGCTGGGCTGCTGCCGAAGGAATTGTCAACGGTTACGAAGACGGCACCTTCCGTCCCGGCAATGAAATCACCCGCGAACAGGTTATGGCAATCCTGCATCGCTATGCAGGATACAAGAAACTGGAAAGCGGCATGATCCTCCCGATGATTCCTCAGTATGAGTATTCCATGTGGGCAGAAAACGATATTCTTTGGGCAGACATGGTTGGTCTGACAAGCAATATCGGAGTAGACATCTATGATATGACTGCGTACGCCAACCGTGCGGAAATCGCGGCATATCTGAGAAAATTCTGCATAGAATTCGAAGCAGAATAATTCCCGGCAGAAAGAAGGGACTGTTCGTACGACAGTCCCTTCTTTTTTCACGAAATCTTGGAAATCCACACATATTATTCGCTGCAAAAAATGCGATTCATCTACTTAAATTCATTGTATTTTTTGTAACCATATGCTATACTATACTTATATAATAAACGGAGGTGCGTATATGTACCGGACAGCTATTGAAAAACTACTCAAATGGAAGGAAAGCAAACGCCGCAAGCCTTTGATTATCGAAGGAGCACGCCAGGTGGGAAAAACCTGGCTGATGAAAGAATTCGGAAAACAGGCGTATGCAGATACCATATATATCAACTTTGACTCCAATTCCAGAATGGCAGAGTTATTTGATTCCGATCTGGATACCGATCGTCTGATTATGGGCCTGGAACTGTATGCAGGTCATAAAATTAATCCTGACAATTCCCTGCTGATTTTTGATGAAGTACAGGAAGTTCCCCGGGCACTGGCATCTCTGAAATATTTCTATGAAAATGCCCCTCAGTACCACATTGTATGTGCAGGTTCTCTGCTTGGCATTGCCCTGCATCAAGGCACATCGTTTCCTGTTGGGAAGGTGGACTTTCTGAAACTCTATCCGCTTTCCTTCAAGGAATTCCTGATGGCAGTCGATAAAGAACGCTTTGCCGAACTGCTTGATCATCAGGACTTTCCGATGATTACAAGTTTCAAGCAAACGTATATCGATGCTCTGAAACATTATTATTTTGTCGGAGGTATGCCTGAAGCGGTACAGAGCTTTGTCGAAAACAAAGACTTCAACGAAGTTCGTGATATCCAAAAACGAATTCTTGCAGCCTACGAACAGGATTTCTCGAAACACGCTCCAAATGAAATTGTCCCCAGACTCCGTATGCTGTGGAACAGTATTCCATCTCAGCTGGCGAAAGAAAACAAAAAATTCATCTACGGTCTTGTACGTGAAGGTTCCCGCGCCAAAGATTATGAAACTGCCCTTTTATGGCTCAGTGACTGCGGTCTTGTCCATAAGGTCAGCCGGGTCAATGCAGCAGGAATTCCTCTGAAAGCCTACGAAGATTTAAAAGCCTTTAAGCTGTTTGTCGTGGATGTCGGACTTCTTGGCTGTATGACAGGACTTCGTCCTCGTACTTTGCTTGACGGCAACGACCTTTTTGTTGAATTCAAAGGTGCCCTTACGGAGCAGTATGTCTGCCAGCAGCTGAAAACCATAGAGGAACTGGACATTTACTATTATACCAACGACAGAGGATCCTGCGAAGTTGATTTTATTGTTGATACAGGGGAGCAGATTGTTCCCGTTGAAGTAAAGGCAGAAGTAAATCTCAAAGCCAAGAGTCTGAAAACGTATCAGGAAAAATTCTCTCCCGAAATTGCAGTGCGCACATCCATGTCAGACTATAAAAAGGAAGAATGGCTTGTGAATCTCCCGCTGTATGCGATTGATCAGATTAAAAAAACAACGCAGATCTGATACAATTCCCTTCTTGCCACAGATCGAAAAATGTGGTATACTATAGGTGAGAACAGACCGAAAGGATACCTCACATGGCAGAGAAAGACATTTCAGAAAAAATACTTGAATCCTACAATGATGTGTTCGCCGATATCGTGAATGTTCTCCTGTTTGATGGTGAAATCATCATCCGTCCCGAAGAACTCATTGATCAGAATCCGCGGGCTGCATACAAAGCCGATGGAAAACTGCGTGAAATCGAACGCGATGTTGCCAAACAGTGGACAAAAAGCAATATCCGGATCGCCTGCATTGGTCTTGAAAATCAGACGATCGCAGATGCGGATATGCCCATGCGTGTGATCGGATATGACGGCGCAGAATATCGCACACAGTTAAGCAGAGGGAGTGAACGTTATCCTGTTGTGACGCTTGTATTGTACTTCGGTACAGACCGTCACTGGGACAAAGCACGGTCATTGTATGAAGCACTGGACATTCCCGAAGAATTCAAACCTTATGTTCAGGATTACAGAATCAATCTGTTTGAGATCGCATATCTTGATCCTGATACAGTAAAAAAGTTCCGAAGCGATTTCAGAATCGTTGCCGACTATTTTGTACAGAAGCGCATGCACGGTGAGTATCAGCCCAGTGCAGAAAAGATTGAACACGTTCAGGCTGTACTCCAGCTTCTGAGAGTTATGACAAACGACCATCGTTTTGAAGAAGTTGCGAACAATTCACAGGAAGGAGAACATACCAATATGTGTGAAATTTTGGATAAACTCGAAGCTCGAAAAGAAGCTCAGGTAAATGAACGTGTGGCTACAGATATGCTGAAGGAAGGTGCTGCATTATCCTTTATTCAGCGTATCAGCAAGCTCTCCGAAGAAGCAATCCGCGCCATTGCAAAAAAAATCAATGTGGAAGTCGTTGAAGAGTGAATTTTGATCCTCCAGATCAGCAAAATCTGCGTACAATTCCGGTGCAAATTTGGTGCACCAACTCTCGAAATTTGCACCAACACTATCCCGCACTTTGTCCCAAAACCTCAAAATATACGTTTTTGGGACAGTTTTTTACCATTAAAATCCACTTTCGGCAAACTCCAAGAGATAAGTTTTCCCGAATGGGATTTTCAAAAAACCGAAACCTCACCGTTTCGGTTTTTTCTTTTTCCCGGCACAAATTGTAAATCTTCCCGACGGTCTGTTTCTTTTTCTCCCGTTCTATGGTAAAATAAAATCAACAATCCGCCGAAATTCCTCCTGTCAACCTGAAGTTGCGCGATAGTTGGTGGACATCGCCGGATTTTTCTGATAAAATCTGTCTATCCTTCACGGAGGTGACCTATCATGAACCAAACTGTTTTTCAAATCCTCGGCGGACTCTGGCAAATCTTCAATCTCCTCTGTATCGTCCTTATCCTCGCGGCAAGCGTATATCTATTCCTTCTTCTGACGAAAGCCCTGCGGAAATACCTGCAGTCTCCAAAAAACTCAGGCGAGAATGACATCCTGAAAAAATCCCTCGGAGAAGTCATCCGGGAATATCGCATGAACCGCAGTATGACGCAGGAATTCGTTGCGGAAAGCCTCGGCGTGAGCAGACAGGCTGTATCCAAATGGGAAAGCGGCGCATCCGCTCCCAGCACAGCCAATCTGTTCGCACTCGCAAAGCTGTTCGGAGTTCCCGCCGAAGAGCTCATCCATAAAGTCAATACGGAAACTGACCACTCCGATTAACAGAAAACAATCCTATTCAAGGAGGCCCCACCATGCAGAAAACCTTCATCGTCAGCCTGTGCCATAACGGAATCCTCGGCGGCGGATTATATCTCACCCGCGAATCCCTCGTCTATAAAACCGGCAAACTCACTGTCGACGACAAATACCGGAACCTCGTGCTCCCTCTGAAAGATATCGAAAGCCTCACCTGGAAGCAGATCGTCTTCCCCGTCGCCTCCTTCCGCATGAACGACGGCGAAACCTATACGATGCTCATCTTCAACAAACCGCGCTTCCTCAAATATTATCAGGAATACACATCCTCCCTCCAATGAAAAAACACATTGCAAACCTTATCACCTTCTGCCGCATCCCTTTCAGCCTCACTCTGCTCTTTCTCCCCGTTTTTTCCGACGGATTCTACAGTCTCTACCTCCTCTGCGGCTTCACCGACATGATCGACGGCACCATCGCCCGAAAAACCGGCACCGCCGGCAGATCCGGCGCAAAACTCGATACCGCCGCCGATCTCGTCTTCACCACCGCCGCCATGATCAAACTGCTTCCGGTCCTCTCCCTTCCCGCGTGGATCGGTCCGTGGATCCTCGGGATCGCAGTCCTGAAAATCTTCAGCTTCCTGCGGTGCTATTGTCTCCGCAAAACCCTTCTGTCTCCGCATACCGTCATGAATAAACTCACGGGAGCACTCCTGTTTCTCCTGCCGCTGACCATCCCTTTCGCCGATATCCGCCACACCGTACCCGTGGTGTGCATCCTGGCATCCGCGGCAGCCATTCAGGATGCCTTCACCGTAAAAAGCATTTCATCCCCCAACTCCCACCCATGAAAGAGGCTGTCCATGTTCCAGAACCGTAAATTCACCCTCACCCACGTCCTGTTTTTCCTCTATTTCCTGTTCATCCTGTGGTGCGTCCTCTTCAAAACCGCCTTCACCTTCCGCGAAATTGCGGAATTGATCTCGCCGCGCCGCATCAACCTCATCCCGTTCTACTACGAATGCGACGTCAGCGTCCGCTTCCACATCAAGGAAGTCCTTCTGAATGTCCTGCTCTTCTTCCCGTTCGGCGTCTACCTGAAAATGCTGGATTTCCCGACTCTCAGAGCCGTCCTGACCGGATTCCTCTTCAGCCTCACGCTGGAGCTCTGCCAGTTCACCTTCGCACTCGGCACCTGCGATATCACCGACGTCATCACCAACACCGCCGGAACCGCCGCCGGAGTCATCCTGTATCACATCGCTCTTTTTCTGTTCAAAAACCGGCAGAAGCTCCATAAAATCCTCCATATCCTCGCTTCGGCCGCAACCACTCTGCTCGGAATCCTGTTCCTGATGCTGTTTATAAGGAACCTTTGACCTCTCACATTTCCATATATACGGAGATCCGCATGAAAAAGAAAAAGCAGAAAAAATCCTCCGCGGCAAAAAGTGCCGTCACTGCCGTCGCGGGAATTTTCGCCGCCGGTGCCGTCCTCGGCGGTCTGTTCGGCGAAGCACCCGAAGAAACAGCCGTCAATCCATCCCCCGATACCTCTTATTCTGAAATCCTCGAAGAATTCCCGTCGCGTCAGACCCTCGAACTTCCGGAACCGAAAATTGAGGCGGAGCCGGAACCTGAAGAACTTCCGGAACCCGAGCCCCTTGAAAACGATTACAGCGGCATCGACGTCTCCGTCCAGTCCGAAAAAGCCATGGCGGACGACCTCAAAGCCCTCGGACTTTTTAAAGGTGCTTCCGATACCGATTATGCCCTCGACCGTGCGCCGACCCGCATTGAAGCGGTCGTCATGCTCCTACGCACGCTCGGCAAAGAAAACGACATCCTGACCGCAAATTATGTCCACCCGTTCACGGACGTCCCCGCATGGGCGGATCCGTACATCGGCTACGCCTATACCACCGGACTTTCGCAGGGCGTCTCCGCCACGGAATTCGGCAGCGGAAACGCAGGCGCCGCCATGTATCTGACCCTTGTTCTCCGCTCGCTCGGCTATTCCGACACCGACGGCAAAGATTTCACATGGGACGACCCCTATACACTTTCGGAAGAACTCGGCATCCTGCCGGAACGCGTGGACACCGAAAACTTCCTGCGCGGCGATATCGTCACCATTTCCCACGCCGTTCTGTCCGCAAAATTCAAAAATACAGAAGAAACCCTTTCCGACCGCCTGATCACCGAAGAGATCTTCACACAGGAATCTTTCAACGATATCTACTACTCCATTGAAGAGATCTACGTCCCCGAACCGGTTGTCATAGAAACTCTCGTCCTTCCGGAGCCGGCCATCGAACCCGAATCGGAACTTCCCGAAAAATCCATTCCGGAACCCGTACCAATCCCGGAACCCGTTCCCGAACCGGAACCGACTTGGGAAATCCCGCCGGTCGAAGAAACACCGGTCTATGTCAAACCGGAACCTGCTCCGGCACCGACAATCACAATCGCGCATGACGATTCCTCCATGACACCGGAACTCATTGCAGAACTCGAAAACATTGCAGTTTTCTGGGCACCAACAGGAGAAAAATATCATATCAAGCATAATTGCCAATCCTTCAAATTAGGAGTAGCTTATGCGGGAACTCTTGCTCAAGCCCAACAAGTACGCCCCAAAGGGTGGTGCGGCACTTGTTCCAAGGGACAGAGTGACAGTACATATACATCCAATCGCAATGCCACTACCGAAGTTCTCGCAGAATGTTACACCTACAATGATTACTGCAATTATATTCCTTATCATGTTTTCAACAGATAACCCCACACAAAAAAGGGACTGTCGCAAGTCCGAATGAAGTACAGAAAAAAAGCAAAAAGCGCACAAAGCCAAGGGTGGAGTAAAATCCATCCTTTTTGTGTGCACCAAGGAATATTCAGATCAAATCAAGCAACCTCAATCTCAAATAAAGCC
>JAFYOX010000001.1 GCA_017547755.1 Clostridia bacterium
CTGTCGCAAATTAGGGTAAAGTTTCCAATTGTTCAGTAACATATACAAAAAATCAAGTGTTAATCTTTCGAAATCAAATGATTTCTTGTGTATGTTGCCGATGAATTGGTTACGATTTCCTAATTTGCGACAGCCCCTTTTGCGTTTTGCGTTTACAGAGCAAGGACTGCCGCTTCACGTTCGCGGAAATAGCGGTAGCTGTCGAAGACCATGCGGTCGAGGATCGCCGGATCGACCTTGGAGTTTGCCATCGGATAGGGATCGGCACCCGCACCGAGCGGTTCGGGCGTGACCCAGGTGGATTCCCAGGTGTTGTATCCCATCAGATACAGCGCCATGATGACGGTATCGAGATCCAGCGAACCGGTACCGAGCGTGCCGCGCGTGGTGTCGGCAAGATGGAGATTGGTCAGACGCTTGCCGCACTGGAGGATCGCTTCGCCGATGTGCGCTTCTTCCGTGAGCATATGGAACACGTCGCCGTTGATATGCTGTACGCCGGGATGATTCAGTGCATCGATGTAGGCGTTTGCCTGCGCCACCCGGTTGACCACGGTGGTTTCCGCGGAACGGATCGGTTCGATCGCACAGCGTACGCCGTACTTCACGAATTCGTCCGCGACGCGGGAGAGGGAATCCAGACTGCGTTCCCATTCGCTGTCGTCATATCTTACGGTGCGTCCGACCGCGCCGGGACAGACGAGAACGTATTTTCCGCCGACCGCTGCCGTGAATTCGGCTTCGCGGCGGATATAGTCGATCGCCGCCTGCCGCTGGATGGGACGGTTGGAGGACAGGTCGTTGTCGGGAGAGTAGATGCCGCAGATGCCGCTGACCGCGAGACCGTATTCACCGAGAATGCGGTTGACGTCCGCCGCACGGTAACCGAGATCGGGACCGTGATGGTTGCCGTGGAGTTCGATGTAAGGGATTCCGGCGTCACAGAGACGCTTTGCGGAAGTTTCCAGCGTTTCCAGACCGAAGCCCCAGTTGCTCCAGCTGAATCGGAGCGGCGCTGTGAAGCGTTCGGGATCCGCCGCTTTTGCGGCGAGAAAATCCGCACGGATGCGTTCGTTTTTCAGTTCGTAATTCTGTTTCATGTAAAATACCCGCTTTCTTTCCGGAAAAGATCAGCCGATCAGCTTCGACAGCAGTTCCTTGGCGTGACGGATGTCCGCGATCTGCTGTTCGCCGCTGATCTCGCGTTCGATGGTGATCGCACCGTCATAGCCGCGCTGCTTCAGATACTGGATGAGAACACCGAAATCCACCAGACCTTCGCCGAGCTTGGTTTCATGACCGAGCGAGCGTCCGTCCGTGGGATAGAGACCGTCTTTCGCATGGACGTCACGGATGTACGGACCGAGGATGGACAGCGCGTCCATCGGGTTCGCTTTGCCGTAGAGAAGGAGGTTTGCGGGGTCGTAGTTGACGCCGAGGTTGTCCGTGCCGATGTCATCCATCACGCGCTTGAGCGTTACGGGCGTTTCCTGACCGGTTTCGAACAGGAACGCAACGCCCAGATTCTTTGCGTGGACGGCGATTTCGCGCAGAGCGTTCACGACCGCCTCATACTGCGGCAGATTGGGGTCTTCCGGCAGGAAGCCCGCGTGGGTCGCCATCTGGACAGCGCCCATCTTTGCGGCAAATTCCGCACCGCGCTTCAGATCTTCCACACGCTGTACACGGTATTCTTCGGGAACAAGTCCGAGCGTTTTCGGACCTTCATAGAAATTCCAGACACGCGGTCCCGACCATCCGCACCAGAACGTCGACAGGGTGATCCCCTTTTCCTGCAGCAGACGGCGGATGAGAGCTGCGTTTTCATCCGTGAACAGGTCGGTGTGCCAGCTCTGGATCTGACAGCAGTCGAATCCGAAATTCTGAACCTTGGTCAGTTCGTTTTCAATGTCTCCCGCGTGGCGCACGATCAATCCGATCTTCATAAAAAATACCTCCCGGAACGATGATTTTTCCGTTATTCTTTCTGTTGCTATTGTACCATAAACCCTCCGCGTGTGCAATATGTATTTTTCGTTTCCGCAAACGAAAGAAAAACATCGCACGGATATTTCATTCTTCCGGAAAATGTGCTATAATGGAAACAGCATTCAGAAATATAAAGGAGAATCAGCGATGCAGTTTGAACCTTTGGAACAATGGATCTGGCTGCCGGAGGATCGTTATCCGGATCGTCAGACTACGACGATCTCCAGTATGCACGGGGATCAGGGAAAGGACGGGCATTATACCGTCGTCCGCTGTGAAAAGACTTACGCACTCGGAAAGGCGATTCAGTCCGTCCATGTCCGCACGAGCGGTGACACCTTCTTCCGTCTGTATGTCAACGATGAAGACTGGGTCACCGGTCCGGCTTCCGTCGGCGGCGACTTTCTGCGGAACGAACGTGTCCGTCCGCAGCATTACGCGACGGAATTCGATATGGAGGAAGACTGTCCGGGATTTGCACAGGGACATATTCGTTTCAGCGCGACCGTGCGGATGCGTCCCACGCAGATGTTTGAATATTCGCAGGGACACGGCGGCTTCTTCCTGACCGCGCACGTCCGCTTTGCCGACGGTACGAAGACCGTTCTGCGCACGGATGAAGACTGGACGATCACCTGCCTGCCCGCCTATACGGGCGTCGGTACGTATGACGGAACGCTTCCGCCGGACGAGCCGGTTGCCGCAAAGCGCGTGACGAATCACTGGCACTGTCTGACCTCGCCGATCCCGTCCTGCACCGAATCCCGCATCCTGCCGGAAAACCGGAAAATCATCGTTCCCGCAGGGGAAACCGTTGAAGCCGTCCTGCCGCTCGGAATGATCTATACGGGCTATCCGTGGGTGCGCGCGAAAACACAGGGAATCCTCCGCGTGGAACTGTACTGCGCGGAAACCGACGAAGCCGGTTCCAGAGAAAAGTATACCTTCGCTCATGACGATGTTTACATGAGCACATATATGCACAGTGCCGGCAAGCTCCGCGTGAAGGCGGTCAACGAAGGCGATACGGACGCCGAACTGACCGTTGCGTTCGATCCGTCGTGTTATCCCGTGAAAGTGCAGGCGAAGACCACCACCTCCGACGATGACCTCAACCTCGTCCTTGATGTCTGCGCGCACACGCTGAAATACTGCCGTCAGACCCTCCATCTCGACAGCGGACGCCACTGCGAACCGATGGCGTGTACCGGCGACTACTATATCGAATCCCTGATGACCGCGTTCACCTTCGGCGATCTGCGCCTTGCCGCATTCGACGTGCGCCGTACCGCGCAGCTCCTGCGCTACAACGACGGACGGATGTTCCACACGACCTATTCGCTCATCTGGGTGCAGATGCTGTGGGATGTCTTCATGCTGACCGGCGAACGTGAACTGCTTGCCGACTGCGAAGAAGCGCTCATCATGCTTCTCGAACGGTTTGAAACCTACCTCGGTGACAACGGCATTATTGAAAATCCGCCGGACTATATGTTCATCGACTGGCTGTTCCCGGACGAAATCTCCACGCACCATCCGCCGAAGGCGCTCGGTCAGACCTGTCTGAACCTCTACTATTACGGCGCGCTCCGCACGGCGGCGAAAATTTACGATATGCTCGGCGAATCCGCGATGTCTGCGAAAATGACCGCCTGCGCGGACGAAATCCAGCCGAAGATCATCGATCTTCTGTACGATCCGGAACGCGGACTGTTCTTCGAAGGTCTGAATACGCCCACGCCGGAACATCTGCTGTACCAGTATATGCCGCAGAACGTGGACAAGCGGTATTACCGGAAGCACGCGAATATCCTCGCGGCGTACTTTGGCATCATGGACAAGCCGACCTGTCAGTCGATCCTCGAACAGGTCATGACCGACAGCTCCCTCGGCGAAGTCCAGCCGTATTTCGCGCACTTCCTGCTCGAAGCGATCTGCCGGAACGGACTGCGTGACAAGTATACCCTGCAGATCCTCGAAAACTGGAAAGAACCCGTCAGAGAATGCCCGTACGGTCTGGCGGAAGGCTTCATCAAGCCGGAACCGACGTACAGCTTCGACCACAGCCATGCATGGGGCGGCACACCAGCGTACGCGCTTCCGCTCGCGCTGACCGGCATCGAACTTCTCGAACCCGGTTATAAGAAGATCCGCTTTGCTCCGTCGCTTCTCGGTCTGACACAGGCGGACGTACAGATCCCCACGCCGTACGGCATGATCACGGTACGTCAGGAAGCGGGAAAAGACCCGGTGATCGACGTTCCGGACGGAATCGAATATTGAATCCAATGAAAAAAACGCTGTGCATGCCACAGCGTTTTTTCTGCAAGTTGTGATTTTTTCTGTACCCGGCAGGTCAGTGCTTTTTGACCTTGATAAAACTGCGGGATATGCCCGACTTGTTTTGCACAGCTTCCGTTTCCGGAACTTGTACAGGAACCTCCGGCGTTTCCGGCTGGATTTCCTGTACGGCAGGAGCCGGCGGCATCTTTTCCGAAGCATCCAGGGCACTGCCGCACTTCTGAACAAGCAGTTCGAATTCGGTATAGGAATGACGGAGACTGTAATCCGTATCCCACGCCTTGACGGCGTGCGCACGAAGCATCGGCAGAACTTCCGCCATCACTTCCGCTTCCGTCTTCAGATCCGGATGATCGCACCAGATCGCAAACGAACTGCCGAGAACGGCGGGATTTCCGGCGGTCGTGTTGGTCACGGCGGCAGGATCGGTGTTGTCCGGATCAAAAATATACGGGTTCCATTCCGTGTAGATCACTTCCGGCGAAGCCTTCACGAAGAGTTCGCGGTTTCCGGAGAAGTAATTGAACGTCAGCGCGTAATAGTTGTAATCGCAGAGGATGTTGTAGACTTCGTAGCCGGCATCGATGTAGTCCTTCACCGTGTTCGCACCGGTGGTCCAGAACCAGATGTCAATGTTTTTGTTCAGTTCGACCACCTGCTTCCAGCCGGTATCCGCCGAGCGGAGCGCATCGTCGTTCCACATCCGGACGGAGGTGTATCCCAGACCGGTGACGAGATCGTACAGATCGTTCATGTAGTACATGAAGGCGTCATACGCCACGGCATCGGCATAATTCGCACGTCCTTCCGCCTTTGCACGGTTCTGAGCGTAGGTTTTCCAGTGGTCGAGCTGCTGCCATTTCGGGACTCTCCAGTCGATCGAATTGCCCCAGCCGAGGAGTTCATCCCCGCCGATGTCGAATTTCGTACAGCCGAGGGACCGGAAGAGGATCGCGTATTCCTCGATCAGACTCTGCACGAATGCGGCGGCGGTTTCATTGGAAATGTCGACCCCGAGGGAATATGCACGGTTGCGTGTCCCCTGAACGATGGCGGTCTGTCCGTTGTAGTGGAAGTAATTCCCGATGACGGTGCCTGCCTTCGCGGTATAGACTTTGCCGCGGAAGGTGAACGAATAATCGTTCGCCGCGCACTGTTCGTTGAATTTCTTGACGAGATAGTTGACGTGTCCGGGCGAATCGAGGGAAGGAATGATTTCCACATGATAAAGTTCCGCGTATTTCACGATTTCCGCGATGTCTTCGTACGTCAGGACACGGGAATCGGTGACGGCTTCCGCCTGTGTGCCGAGCATGCCGTCACGTCCGGCGAGCCAGGGATAGAGCTTGCTTTCGATACCGAAGCCCATTTCCTCGGAAAAATGCAGTACCAGCGTGTTCATGTTTGCCCATGATAATTCACGGATCATCTGTTTGATCCAGTCGACGGTATAGTATTTCCGTCCGCAGTCGAGGGAAAGACCGCGTTCGGCAACGTCGGGAGAGGATTGTACTGCGGTGACGGTACCGCTTGCGAGAAGCTGACGGATGAGAGCGCGGCATCCGTAGAAAAGCCCGTCCGCGTCCGACGCGGCGATCGTGACGCATCCGCCCGAGAGGGAAATGCGGTATCCTTCCGCCGGGAGTGCATGAGCGGTGTCCAGGGAGAGAAGAATATCTCCGTATCCGGCAGTATCTGCGGCACCGTACCGGATGGACGGAGCGCTGCCGGTCACTTTTTCTGCGAGTTCCGCGGCAAACAGCCGGATCTGGGTCACGAGAGCTTCCTCCGGTGTTCCGGAAACGAAGACGATCTCCGTTTCCGGTCCGGGACTCCAGACATTGTCCGCGGTGACGGGAAGTATGGAAGAGAACAAGAGCGCGATGGTCAGCAGGACGGCGGAAAAGTTCCGGCGCCGTCTGCGGTCGAATGAAATCAGCATGTTTTTTCGCCTTTCAAATGAGGATTGCATATAGTTAACTTTAACAGAAAACACCGAAAAAGTCAAGAGGAACTCCTCCGATCTCACGGAAATGAATTGACAGAAAAATAATTTGGTGGTATACTATTATCAGAAAAAATCGGCGGCAGAACTGCCGTAATATCAAGAACGGAGAAATTCAAATGGCAAAGAGCGTACAGGACATCCTGAATCTGATTCAGGAAAACGACATCAAAATGATCGACTTTAAGATGGTGGACATCAACGGTCAGTTCCGTCATGTAACCATCCCCGCAGAACATTTTTCCGAAGAAACCCTCAAGGACGGCATCGGCTTTGACGCTTCCAACTACGGTTATGCCGTTGTTGAAAAGAGCGACATGGTCTTCATTCCCGACCCGGATACCGCAGTAATGGACCCCTTCTGCGATATTCCCACGCTTTCCATGACCGGGAACGCAATGATCATCGATAATCCGGAAAACCGCCCGCTCGCTCAGTACCCCCGCAACATCGTTCTCGCAGCAGAACAGTTCATGAAGGATACCGGCATCGCGGACACCATGCTGATCCTCCCCGAATTCGAATTCCACCTCTTCGACCAGGTCGGCTGGTCCGTACAGGCAAACGATATCAGCATGCAGATCGACGTCAACCAGTCCTACTGGAACAGCGACTGCGAAGGCCGCGGCGTTGTCGTTCCGAAGCAGAAGAACTACCACATCGCAAAGCCGTTCGACACCACGTTCGAATGCCGCAGCGAAATGTGCATGCTCATGGAACAGGCAGGTATCCCGATCAAGTATCATCATCCCGAAGTCGGCGCGTCCGGTCAGTTCGAAATCGAACCCCAGCTCGGCCAGATGTCCAAGATGGCAGACGCCAGCATGATGATCAAGTATATCATCCGCAATACCGCGCTCAAGCACGGCAAGACCGCTACCCTGATGCCGAAGCCCGTATACGGCGAAGCCGGCAACGGTATGCACGTTCACATGCTCCTTCTCAAGGACGGCGAACCGGTATTCTCCGATGACAACGGCTACTCCCACCTCAGCGAAACCGCGCACTACTTCATGGGCGGTCTGCTGAAGCACATCGCGTCCCTCTGCGCGATCACCAACCCCAGCACCAACTCCTTCAAGCGTCTCGTTCCCGGCTTCGAAGCTCCGGTTACCGTCGGCTACGCAACATCCAACCGCAGTGCCGTTATCCGTATTCCCGCATACGCGAAGACCCCGAACCTCCGCCGCTTCGAACTCCGTAATCCCGACGCAACCTGCAATCCGTACTTCTGCTACGCGGCTCTCCTGATGGCAGGTCTCGACGGTGTCATCAACAAGATCGACCCGCACGCAAACGGATGGGGTCCGTACGACGTGAACCTCTACAACCTCCCCGAAGAAGAAAAGAAGAAGCTCAAGGGTCTGCCCACCTCTCTCGACGCTGCGCTTGACGCTCTCGAAGCGGACAACGACTACCTCACCGCAGGCGGCGTATTCCCGAAGGAACTCATCGCAAACTTCATCAAGACCAAGAGAGAAGAATGCCGTCAGATCGCAGCGATCCCGCATCCGGCAGAATTCGAACGCTACTACAACCTGTAATTTCCTGTCAGAAACAGAGAATCCTCCGTACAGAAATGTACGGAGGATTTTTGCGTTCTGCGGGATCAGCGTCCGAGCTTCCGGTCGAGGAAACGGAGGTAGGCATTCCAGTCCTCGCGGGACAGAAAATGTTCCCCGGCACGCAGATGATAGCCGATATTGCCGTCCTGCCATGCGTCTCCGGGCTCCGGCAGCCGGTCAGGAGTGACAAGCCCCGGATAACCGAGCAGTTCCCATGCCTGCGACGCCCAGAGAGACGTCAGAAATTCCGATTTCGGATCGGCTCCGGTGTCTTCCGCCGCCGAACCGACGCACAGATACCGCGGCGCGATCAATGCGAGCAGATATGCCTGATCGTACGGCTTTTCGTCTTCTTTTTCGTCGGTGTATTTCTTGAAGTTTTCGCAGTA
Organism: Clostridia bacterium; assembly: GCA_017547755.1. GTDB lineage: Bacteria > Bacillota > Clostridia > Oscillospirales > CAG-272 > UMGS1696. The sequence goes on from JAFYOX010000001.1 coordinate 8,250, forward strand.
CCAGTCCCAGCTTCCGCAGCGCAGGAAATCGCGGACCCGTTCGCCTTCGCCGTGCTTTGACGTTGCCGCACCGCCGTAGCCGGAATTGTTCGAGATCGCTGCAAAGAAGCGTTCGTCCTGTGCCGCCGCCCAGAGTGCGGTCTTGCCGAGTCGGGAATGCCCGATCACGGCGGTATGCGCTGCGTCGATGTCCTCGCGGGTCAGGAGATAATCGAGAATACGGCTGGCACCGTATGCCCACATCCCGATTTTTCCCCATTCTTCGGGTTCCCGGTCGATGGTCGTTCCGAAATGTGCGGCAATGCCGTCGGAATAGTCGCCGGAGAGATTGTCGTTGACCATATCTTTGTAGCAGACGACCGCCAGAGCGTATCCGGCATCGGTGATCTCTTCCACGGGAACGTACCGGTCGGGCAGATCGGGACGGAACGCCAGATGCAGAAGGACGGGCGGTTTTTCGACCGGTTTCGGGATCGCCAGGACAAACGGGAAGGAACAGACGCCGTGCTCCGTTTCAAACGACAGCATGAGCCGTTCCTGCCGGACTTTTCCGGCGTAAGAGTTGGTGAATTCCCGCGATTCCGGCAGAGGTTGTGCCCATACTTTGAACGGAGACGGCGGAGTATGACCGTAGGAATCTTTTTCGAGGGCTTCCCGCATTTCCAGGCGGCGTTTTTCCCAGGTTTCGGGCGTGACGGCGGAACCGTCGCTGTGTGTCAGGATCGGCAGAAGATCCCGTTCTTTCAGAAGTTCGCGCAGCATACAGACCTCCTGTGAGAGAGTGATTGTTATGAAAATTATAGCATCCGCCGCCGGACGCTGTCAAGCATTCCGCGTCTTTTTCTCCGGAACCGATTGTACGGACGGCGGAAATATGGTATAATCAGAACATCAATTCCGACGGAACGAAAAAAGTTCGGAACATTCCGGAAAGGAGCCGGGAAATTTCCCGGAAAAACACAGTATGAAAAAAATCGGACATGAAGTATTGTTCCTCGATACTTCGGAAACCAATCCGCGCAACGGCGAAAGCACCTTTGTCCGCCTGTACGACGGAAGGATCCTGTATGCCTATACCGAGTATTACAGCACCTGCGGCGAAGACCACGGCGTCGCACGTATCTGTGCCTGCACATCCGCCGATGAAGGCGAAACGTGGAGTAAGCCGCGCATCATGATCGAGAAGGACGACGCGGCGCAGAACATTATGTCTCCGGCACTGGTATGCGTGCCGGACGGAACGATCGGCATTTTCTATCTGCGCAAGCAGTTCATGCCGGACGGCGGTCTGACCTGTATGCCATGCTTCCGCAAATCGGCGGACAACGGGGAAACATGGGGCGACGAATGCCGCTGTGCGATCCCGGACGGCTATTACTGCGGCATCAACGACGGCGCGCTCACTACTTCCGCAGGACGTCTGCTCTGGCCGCTGTCCTATCACGGCGCACGTTACGATGCGACCGGGAAATGCACGCTGAAATTCGAGCCGGAAAACGACATCTGCGTTCTGTATTCCGACGACAGCGGTGCATCGTGGGGACTTCTTGACGGAAGAGTGCAGTCACCGTTTGCCTCCACCACCGGCAATTTCGCGGAGCCGGGTGTATATGAACACGACGACGGTACCCTCTGGATGTGGATGCGTACCGGTCTCGGCCACCAGTACGATACGCTGTCCGATAACGGCGGGGAAACCTGGCTGTCTCCCGAACCGAATCTCCGCTTCACGTCTCCGGACTGCCCGATGCGTGTGAAGAAATTCGAAGGCTATTCCGTTGCTGTATTCAATCCGATCCCGTTTTACTGCATCAGCACGGAAACCGAAGCGTGGAGCAGTCCGAAACGTACGCCGATCGTCTGCGCGGTTTCCCGTGACGACGCACGGTCGTTCAGCCGCCGCGGTGTTTCGTTCGTCAACGGAGGACTGCGCGAATTTTCGAAGAATGTCTGCCTCCTCGAAGACGATTACAGCAACAGCTACTGTTATCCGTCCCTCATGGAAACCAAAGACGGCTTCCTCGTTTCCTATTACCACAGCAACGGAACACCGTTCTGTCTGAAAGCGTCAAAGATCGTCAAGGTCCTTCGTGAAGAAATCGAATAAACAGGAAAAAAGGTACCGGAAGGTACCTTTTTGAATATTCTGAGAACGGATCAGACCAGTGCGACTTCGCGGCCGGTCTTCGCAGACTCGTAGATCGCGTCGAGGATCTTGATCATGTTGACGCCCTGTTCGGGGATGTAGTCCTTTTCGGCGCCATCGAGAACGATGCGGCAGAAGTGATCGAGCGCACGTGCATGACCGTTGCCCATTTCGCCGCAGTCGGGCGCGAGGTCAACGAGCTTGCCCTTTTCGTCTTCCGTCCAGATGCCGCAGGTACCGTCGTCGTTCCAGGTGAAGCCTGCCTTGGTGCCGCGGAGTTCAACAAAGCGCTTTTCTTCTTCGATGTTGGATGCCCAGCTGAATTCGATCTGGAGGCACGCGCCGTTGTCAAAACGGATGAAGCCCATTGCAAGGTCTTCCACGTCGAAGGTACCGGCAGCGTTCTTTTCGCCGAATGCGGAGTGTTCGGAGTCGGATTCCGCGTCGTTGTCCGCGAACTTGGAGAAGGTGCATCCGGAAACTGCAACGGGAGTCGGGTTGCCCATGAGCCAGATGGAAAGGTCGATCATATGTACGCCGAGGTCGATCAGAGGACCGCCGCCGGACTTTGCCTTGGTGGTGAACCAGCCGCCCTTGCCCGGGATACCGCGTCTGCGGATCCAGCCGCAGCGGCCGCAGTAGATGTCACCCGCGCCGCCGTCTTCGATGTACTTCTTGAGGTACTGGGAGTTGCTGTAGTAGCGGTTGTTGCGCATGACCATGAGCACCTTGCCCGCCTTTTCGGAAGCGTCCTTCATCTTCTGCGCTTCGGAAGCGTTGATCGCGTCCGGCTTTTCGCAGAATACGTGGAGCCCGTGTTCGAGCGCGTAAACGGCGATGATGGAGTGGAAATCGTTCGGGGTCGCAATGTCGACCGCGTCCAGTTCTTCCTTTTCGATCATTTCACGGAAGTCGGTGTAGATCGGGGTCTTCGGATCGAGCTTGAGGCGAGCGATCGCCTTTTCGCACTTTTCGGGGACGAGGTCACAGAGAGCAACCAGTTCCACACGGTCGTTCGCCGCGTGCGCGTTCAGATGTCCGTTGCCCATGCCGCCGATGCCGATGGAGCCGATACGGAGTTTTTTTGCAGTGTTTGCCATAATTCTTTCCTTTCGTTCAGGGAAATATTGTTGAACGTATTATAGCAACATTTCCGGTGCCTGTCAAGAAAAACGGTGAAAATTCTGTATTATCCGGATGTTATGCCGAACGGATCAGTCAAAGAAAATTTCAAAGAATTTTCCTGCCATTTTGTTTGCGCTCTTTTCCAGGGAGGTCAGCTTGGAAACGACCGCTCCGGCATCCGTGATGGTGCTGAGCAGATTTGCCGGCGTGATCGCACCGTTCGCAAAGTCGTAATAACGGGTGACGTCCACACAGATATTTTGCATCATCATTTCCGCGATCTGCACGGATTCTTCGTCGCGCAGGAGCTTGTTTTCCACATAGACTTCTAAGAAAGCGGGCTTCATTTCCTGTTCGGAAACGATGGCAAGCGCTTCCGTTACCGCGCCGATTTTTTCCGTGTTCTTTACCGTCGAAGGAATGCAGAACGGGTCAAGCACCAGATAATTGGAATAATTCTGCTGGCTTTCGTTCATCTTCGGATACGGAGCGATCCCGAAATCGAACGATTCGATGCTGCGGAGATCGAGTACCGACGTACCGGTTGTGCTGAACAGCGTATTGCCGCGCATGAAAACGTGCAGATTGTCGGGATTGATCGCTGCATTGTGGTAGCAGTTTTTGTTTGCGGTCACGAATTCCACGATCGTCTGGATCGAAGTTACCAGATGTTCGTCCTGAAGCGCGGGAACATAGCTTCCGTCTTCCGCACGGTCGACAACGGTAATATCAAATCCGAAAACCATATAGTTGGTCAGCGCGGGATTGTTGGCGTAGCCGTACCGGTCGTCCTTGCCGAGCACACCGTCGCCGTCCAGATCGGTAGCCGCACCATCCACATAGGAAAGGAAAACGTCATACGTCCAGTCTCCCGACAGAATCGCATCGTAGGGCAGTTCCATGCCGAGATCGTTCATGAGATTTTTGTTGAACACCATCTGCAGAGGCAGAGAACCTGCATTGTTGTAGCTGGAGAACGCAAAATACAGCTGATCGTTGATAACAAACATATCGTTGGTATCTTCATAGAAGTAGTACGCATCCAGATTCAGGTACGGCAGTTCCAGAATATTGTACAGCGCGCCTTGTTTGATCGCGTTGTTCAGCTTTTCCCACGCACTGCCGATCTGGATCATGTCGTAGGCGTCATCTCCGGCGACAATCGTCTGCTGGGCTTCCTGCATGGCGGTCGTATCGCTCTGCGGATAGAATTCGAATCCGACGTTCAGCATTTCTTCGATGGTGAAATACCGGTGGAGCGAGGTGTCGTTCATGATCTCGCCGATTTCTTCCTCGGGATGGAGATATTTGTCATACATATTTCCCTTGAAATTCGCGGGGTAGGTGATGCGGAACGATTCGCCGTTGAAATTCAGCCCGTTCAGCGCGTCCAGCGGGGACGGTTCGGGTTCGGGATCGGCAGCCGCATTGATAATATACGTTAAGATATGCAGGAGATAATTGCACAAAAATCATATATAAATATTTTGGAAAATATCTGATATGCACAATATTAAAACGGGAAGGAAAACTTTATAAAAAGTTCCCCTTCCCGTGAAATATGATTACAGATCGTCAGAATCCCATGGAGCCGGAAGCGCAGGCGGTGACGACGGTACCGAGATATACGGCTCCGTCGCGCATTTCCGCGTCATCCGTACGGGAAGAGGAGGTCACGGAAATCTCACCGGCTGCACCGCGATTTCCGGCCTCTTCGATCGCACGTTCTTCGGCTTCTTTCCGTGCAAACGCGATGGCGTCCGGCAGATCCTTGAAGAAGGTTCTGCCGTCTTTTCCGTAGACGATATGTCCGACGGTCCCTTCTGCGGAATTGTCCGGAAGGATTTCGATCGAAACGGTCACGCTGACGTTGCCCATGACCGCGCCGAGCGCATTGGCGACTTCGTGATTTTCCGGAAGCACCGCGTGGGTCCCGAGGAGTTTTGCGACATCGTCCAGAAATACGCGGATCGGTCCGCCCATTCCCACAAGGGTATATTCCGTGCGGAACATGGCGGAAAGCATATCGTCCTTTACGCCGGATTTTCCGGCTTCGTAATTGCTCAGGATGAACCGTTCCACATCGGGATTGAAGCCGTTCTTCATGTAATCCGGATAGCGGTTTTCCATGAGCGCCTTTACGATATTGACATACATCTTCTTCTTTACTTCGTCGTAGACGCGCGTGCAGACATCGACCGTACTGCATTCGAGATTGTGCGCAATGAATTCCGCACCCAGACGGGACGCTTCCGCATCGTACTGCGTGAAGTCTCCCAGAAGGTGCATGACGTCCGTCGGCGTGAAGCCGCAGATCTGGATCACGCTGTCGTGAATCAGACGTTCCGGACGGAGCGAGTAGATATCCTTTCCGGCAGCCGCAGCCGCTTCCGCGATCGGCAGAGGACGTTCCCGAAGAACGCGGCAGAGCGTTTTTTCTTCTTCCGTGTAGCGGGTGCTGTCTTCAATTTCGCGGATGAGCATATAGTGCTCGTACAGGAAGCGCGTGTGCTTTTTCGGTTCCATACGGCGGAGGTTTTCCGTCACAGACGGATATTTTGCAGCAGCCACGCACAGCGGCGTGACCCGGTATTCCTCCAGATACAGTTTCCGTCCTTCGTAATGAACCGCGGTGTCGCCGCCGAGCCCGAAGGTGCGGACATACAGACCGTTGACGAAGGTCTTCCAGCGGCCGATGGATACGCCGCCGCGGACCGGGACCGGTTTTCCGTCACGGATCAGGGCGATGTCCGTCGTTGTGCCGCCCATGTCCACCACAATGCAGTTTTTGTCGCCGGTCAGATGTGTACAGCCGATGGCACTTGCCGCCGGACCGCAGAGAAGGGTCTCCACCGGACGCAGTGCGGCAAATTCCTCGGACATCAGACTGCCGTCGCTCCGCACGATGACCAGCGCGGACGGATGGATCCCGCGGATCGCGAGAGCTTTTTTGACCGATTCCAGAAATTCACGGATGACGGGGAACAGTCCGGCGTTGAGAAGTGTGCTTGCACCGCGGCGCAGGGAGTTCAGCTCCGAGAACAGCTCGTAGCCGCAGACGACGGGAATGTCGTGGGTCTTCCCGAATATTTCCTTCGCTTTCTTTTCGATGGCGCCGCCGTCCTTCATGGAGTTCATTTCGAGGATCCCGACCCCGTCGAGGTCCTCGAAGCCGTGGGAAATGTCCTCTTCAAACTTTGCCCAGTCCGGTTCTTCCCGGATCTCACCGGAAAAGGCGGTACAGCTGTCTTCCAGAAGGATCTCGTCCGCCGGCGGCAGACCGTACTGTTTGCCGTTCCGCTCGATGACGGCACGGTTTCCGCCGAAGAAGATCAGCTTTGCATGACCGCCTTTGTCTTCGACGCAGGCGTTGGTCGCAAGGGTGGTCGACAGGGAGATCACTTCCGCCTGCCGGACAAATTCCGCGGGCAGACCGTCGACTGCACCGAGGATCCCGAGCGAGAGATCGTTTTTCGTCGTCAGGGATTTCGCGCATCCGAGAATGGTGCGGGACTCAAAATCATATAAAACGGCGTCCGTGTAGGTACCGCCGGTGTCAATGCCGATGCCGATTTTCATGCTGTTACCTCAGAGGATGGATTTTTCTTTATCATAACAAATCCGGCGCCGATATGCAAGACTTCCCGCAGATTTCTTTCTCTTGACAAGGCAAAAACGGACTGCTATAATAGAATCAATCTCGGAACGACCGGAATTTATACGGAAAGGCATGGTTCATACAATATGAAAAAAGCATTACAGATGTACACGCTCCGCAGTCATCTGAACAGCAAAGCTGACATCGCGGATACCCTTGCGAAGGTCCGCGCGATGGGCTACGACGGTGCGGAATGGTACGGACTCCTCGGCATGACGCCCGAGGAACTGGCGAAGCTCACAACGGACGCGGGACTTGCGATGTTCTCGCTCCACATTTCCATCAGCGATCTTCTGGAACCCGATACGGATTTTCTGAAGCGCACCGCCGCGGTCGGCGTACGTTATCTTCCGATCGGCTGGCTTCCCGAAGAACGTCTTGCAGGCGGTCCGCTGTTTGAAGAGACCTGCGGACTGATCCGCCGGTACGCGGAAATCGCGGCGGAATACGGACTTTATGTCCTGTATCACAACCACGATTTCGACCTCGCGGTAACCAGCGGTACCACAAAGCTCGACGCACTTTACGACGCGCTCCCCGGCAATGTTCTCGGTGCGGAACCGGACACCTGCTGGCTCTACAGCGGCGGCGTGGATCCGGTGGAATACCTCGGAAAGTACGCGGACCGCGCACCGGTCATTCACCTCAAGGACTGCGTGAAGGAAGGCGGACGCAGCGGATTCTGCCCGGTCGGCATGGGTGTTCTCGATTTTGCGGCGATCCTTCCTGCCTGTGAAAAAGCGGACTGGGTCTGTGTGGAACAGGACGAACCCTCGATGGGTCTGGACGATTTCGGCTGCGCGGAAGCCAGCGTGAAATACCTTCTTGCTTCCGAAAAATAAAGAAAATTGCGGCATCCCCTTGCCAATTCGCCGCGTGTGCGATATACTATAACAAAAACAAATTCCAATCAACAAAGGAGCCAAATCCATGCTGTATACCATTGAAAACGAAAAAATCAGCGTAACCGTGACCGATATGGGCGCGGAAATGACCTCCCTCATCCTCAAGGAAACCGGTAAGGAATACCTGTGGCAGGCAGATCCGGAATACTGGACCGGTCATGCGTACAACCTCTTCCCGATCTGCGGACGTCTCTGGGAAGGCAAGTATACCTATCAGGGCAAGACCTACGAAATGAACCTCCACGGCTTCGCACGCAAGACCGCATACGAACTCGCGGAACAGACCGCTACCACCCTGACCTTCCGTCTGACCGATTCCGACGTGACCTACGCGCAGTATCCCTTCCGCTTTGAGCTTCTCCTGACCTACACTCTCGACGGTGCGTCCGTGATCACCACGTTCCACATCGAAAACAAGGACGAAAAGGAACTCATCTACGCGATCGGCGGTCACCCCGGCTTCAACGTACCCCTTGCGGACGGCGAATCCTTTACCGATTACACCCTCACCTTCTCCGAACCCTGCGCACCGAAGGCTCTCTGCATGAGCGAAACCTGCTTCTACCTCGGCGAAAACAAGCCGTTTGAAACCTGCGTGGATGGCAAGTTCGGTCTCGCACACAGTCTGTTTGACAACGACGCGATCTTCCTCACCGAAATGGCATCCGAAGTGACTCTGACTTCGAACATCTCCGGACGTTTCGTCAAGGTGACCTATCCCGGCATGAAGTACGTCGGTTTCTGGCACAAGCCGCAGACCGAAGCACCGTACGTCTGCATCGAACCGTGGTCGAGCGTACCCGCAGACGACGGCAAGGTGGACGATCTCGAAACCAAGCGCGATATGTACCGCCTCGCTTCCGGTGCAGTGAACGAACAGTCCTTTACCATCACGATCGGTTAATGTTTTGTGGGGGAAACCAGAGTTTCCCCCACACTTTTTTCAAAAACTTTATACGGAAAAGGGTATATTGAGATGATAATTCTGATTGCCGGTGCGTCTCACACCGGAAAAACGGCGCTCGCGCAGAAACTGCTTGAAACGTACAGATATCCGTATCTGTCAATCGACCACCTGAAAATGGGGCTGATCCGGAGCGGAAATACCGACCTTACTCCGTGCAGCGATGACCGCGAGCTGACGGCGTATCTGTGGCCGATCGTGCGTGAGATGATCAAAACCGCAGTGGAAAACCGGCAGAATCTGATTGTCGAGGGGTGCTACATCCCCTTTGACTGGGCGAAGGATTTTAACGGGGAATATCTGGAGCACATCCGGTACATCTGCCTTGTCCTGAGCGAGAATTACATCTGTAATCATTTTGCGGATGTGAAAAAGTACGCCAGCGTGATCGAAGATCGCATGGACGACGAATACTGCACGATGGAAAGCGTGCTGGCAGACAACGCGGAGGTTCTGCGGCAGGCGAAGCTGCATAACGTCAGCTATGTGCTGATCGACGACGACTACGAACAGACGATCGATGCCGCGATATTTGGGGAATAACAGAAAAGGCTGTCGCGGCAGCCTTTTTGATTGCAGAAGAGTACTTATTTTCCGGCCAGAGACTTTCCTTCCCATTCACGCGGTGCGGGAACGCCCATGATGTCCGCGATCGTCGGCGCGATGTCGAGAATGCTGACGTCATGCAGTTCACGGCCAGCTTCGAATGCCGGACCGTGGAAGATCATCGGGATCGTCATGTCTTCGGGAAGGTCGGAACCGTGTCCGCGGCCGTGTCCGCCGTGGTCGGCGGTGACGATGACGGTGTATTCGCCGTTCGTTTCTTCGATCACGCGCTTGACGTTATCGATCGCGTGACGGATGTAATCGAGATAGGTGTCCGTCATCCAGCCGCTGTCGTGACCGCCCTTTTCGTCGGTCTCAACCATGTAGAGGAAGACGAAATCGGGCTTCGCCAGCTTGATATAGTCGAGCGCACGGTCGGTCAGGATGCCGTCCGTATGTTCGAACGAGTACGCCTGAATGAATTCCGCCGCAACGAGCGAGCCGACGCGCTGGATATCGCGGAGCGGTTCCCAGCCGTAGTACATCGTGCAGCGCTTGCCCATCCGGCTCAGCAGTTCAAACAGCCCCGTGACCGGATGCACCGGCTTCACGTAATCGTTCGACATGGTGCTGTGACGTTCCGGCGGAACGCTGTGGAACATCGACAGGTGGCAGGGAAGAGTGATGGACGGGAAGACGGTTCTTGCGTCAAAGGTATAGGAAGATGTTTTTTTCAGTTCTTCGAGAAAGGGATTGCCGCAGGACTGCAGTCCGTCGGGACGCATCCCGTCGATCGAAATAAGAACGACCTTGTTGTTTTCCATAAAAACCTCCAGAATTACCGGATCTTCCGGCAGAGATTGTTTTCCGCTTTTGCGATTTCCGCTTCGTCGCCGCAGACCGCAATGGGATTCGACAGGAACGCATCCATGCGGATCAGTACGTCCGCCGCACCTTCGCCGAGTTCCAGATACAGGACATCGTCCGGGTCGACTTCGTCCATGAGATCGTACAGATCGTCTTCGCTGTCCGCGTCGATCGCCGTGTATTCCGCGTCGGGATCGGCAATTCCCCATGCGCGGGAAGTGGAAACATAGAGCCCGTCTTCCGCTTCGTCCGCGTTGTCTGCGCGTCCGGTGACGGCAGAGCGTGCTGCCGCCGCGATGGCTTCAATGTGCGCGGGCGTCGTGCCGCAGCATCCGCCGAACACACCGACGCCGAGTCCGGTCAGCATATCCACAGCCGCCGCCATATCGGCGGGAGACAGCGGGAAGTGCGTACCGTTTTCGTCAGTCACCGGCATGCCTGCGTTCGGCTTTGCGATCAGCGGGATGCCGAATTTTTTGGCGATCGGAGCCGCCGGAGCCAGAGCATTGGCAATGACGTCCGGACCGATGCTGCAGTTGCAGCCGAATGCCTGGATATTGTAGGGCTGAAGGGTCACCAGAACCGCGTCAAGGGAGTCGCCGCTCATGGTGCGTCCGCTTTCGGTAACGGTCATCGAAACAAACACGGGAATATCCGCCGACAGACTGCGGACCGCGCGTACCGCCTGCATTGCTTCCGCCGCCGAGATCATCGTTTCGATAAAGAAAAAGTCCACGCCGCAGTCGAGAAGGACCGCCGCCTGTTCGCGGTAGATTTCAAATACGGTTTCGGGATCGGTGTCACCGTACGGCTTGAGCAGAAGTCCGGTCGGGGACATATCACCGCCGATCTTCCGGTCACCGGCATTGTCCTTTGCGACCCTGAACAGCGCACGGCAGACGTTTTCCGCTTCTTCCGCCGCGTATCCGTGACGGGTGAGCGTCGGACGGTTGGCGCCGAACGTCGGCGCAAGGACTGCGTCGGAACCTGCGGCGATGTATTCGCTCTGCAGGGACGTCAGCGCCGTCGGATTGTCGAGAATGAAGCGCTCGGTGCAGTCGCTGGGCTGCATACCGCGCTTGGAAAGTTCCGTTCCGGTCGCGCCGTCAAGGATGAACGGCAGGGCGAACGGGAAATTATTATATAATTTTTCAGACATCTTAAAAATCTCCTTGAGAATTTGTGTCTTCTATCGTACCACATTTTTAGCCGTTTTGCAAGAGTATCCGCAGGAATTTCCCGGATTCTATTGACAGTTCCGTCAATTTATGCAATAATGAATTGAAAATAAATAAATTAAGGAGAGATTTTATGTCTGTAAACGGAAGCAATCCTCTGACACGACTCGATTATCCGGACGTTGATGTGATCCGCGTGGACGACACTTACTATATGGTCAGCACGACCATGTACTTCATGCCGGGATGCGAGATCCTCCGTTCGTACGACCTTGCAAACTGGGAGCACGCCGCGTATGTGTACGATACCCTCGATGGGACGGATCGTCAGCGGCTGGAAGGGGACAAAAATATCTACGGATGCGGGATGTGGGCGGCATGCCTGCGGTATCACAAGGGGACGTTCTACGTCGTTTTTGTGGCGAACGATACGCATAAAACCTACCTGTACACCGCGCAGAATATCGAAGGACCGTGGGAAAAGCATACGATCGAAGGATTCTATCACGACTGTTCGCTTCTGTTCGACGACGATGACCGCGTATACCTCGCTTACGGCAACCGGACGATCCGCATCACGGAGCTGAGACCCGACCTCAGCGGACCGCTGGAAGGCGGTCTGAACCGCATCGCGGTGGTCGACCCGTGGAAGCACAACCTCGGCTACGAAGGCGCACATTTCTATAAGATCAATGGGAAATACTACCTCTTCTTTATCCATTCCCTCGAAACGCGCTGGATGCGTACGGAAGCCTGCTACGTCGCGGACTCCATTGACGGCGAATTCACCGGGGGTGAGGTGCTGGAAGACGACATGGGCTACTGCGGACAGGGCGTGGCACAGGGCGGCATCGTCGATACACCGGACGGTAAGTGGTACGCGATCCTGTTCCAGGATTCCGGAGCGGTCGGACGGATCCCCGTGCTTGTACCGGTGACATGGGAGAACGATTTCCCGGTCTTCGGCATTGACGGCAAAGTGCCGCGTACCTTTACGACGGAATCCACCTGTCCGGAGCATGTATACGATCCGCTGGTCGGCAGCGACGACTTCCGCACGGTTTCCGATGACCATCGCCGGTACGGAAGTTTCGGCTTCCGGAGCGCATGGCAGTTCAATCACGAGCCCGACCTTTCTCTCGTGACGCATGACGCGGAAAACGGCATCGTCCGCATCACGACCGACAAGCTCAGCACGGACGTGACGCAGGCGAGAAATACCCTCACCCAGCGGATGATCTACCCCGGCTGTACCGGCGAGGTGACCGTGGATGTGCGCGGACTGAATGACGGCGACTGCGCGGGATTTTGTGCGCTCCAGAGCAGTTACGGCTGGATCGGGATCAAAAAGCGCGGCGGCGAAGCCTTTCTTGTGATGGAACGCGCTGTGTTCGACCGTACGAATACCCGTACGGTGACGGAAGAAGCGGCGGTTCCCGTGAACGGAGACACCTTCCGTCTGCGGATCACGGCGGAATTCACCGAAATGAAGGACGAAGTTTCGTTTGCGTATCTTGAAAACGGGGAATGGAAACCGCTCGGTCCGGTGCATAAAATGGCGTACCGCCTCGATCATTTCACCGGCTACCGCTTTGCGCTGTTTGCGTATTCGACCGAAACCGCCGGAGGATACGCGGAATTCTCGGATTTTGTGTATACCGTACAGGAATAAAAACTGCATAAAAATGCCCGGCGGATGGTTTTCGTGACCACCTGCCGGGATGTTTTTTTACATATAGCCGCCTTCGCTGTCCGGAAGGCTTTGGTATTCTTCGGTTAAGATCATGATGTCCTTCATGAACATACAGAATTTCTGTATGATTTCTCCCTCTTCCGCTGTGATATTTTTGTTCAGCCATGTACTCCGGGAGATGGTGCTGTCCGCCAGAATTTCATAGGTATTTCCGTCCATGGTAAAGCGTATTTCAATATACGTTGTCGGCTGGAGAATCTGCTCTTCCGGACGCACATCTGCCGGCATCTTCCACAGCTCCAGTTCCACGATTTTGTTATAGATTGTTGTGATTATTTCATCGGACGGGGTATAATCCACCCTTGCTGTTCCATTTCGGATGAGATCTTTCTGGATATACCCCTCGTAGGTATCGAAAATATCCGGCTGATTTTCGTCGATCCAGTCCGCATAGTGAATTGCGAAATCGTCCGGTATGCCGTCGGGCATTTGCCGTCCTCCGCAGGCGGTGAACAGAAACAGTGCCGCAAAGCAGAAAAACAGGAATTTTCTCATAACAGCAGACTCCTTTCTCACATCGCCGGAAGATAGAACAGATACGGCGCCGTAAAAACCGCCATACAAAGCGAGATCCGCCTGATCTGTGCTTTATCCGAAACGAATTTCGGAACGCAGATCCATCGGTTGAAGACGTAGATCAGCACACCCGTCACGGCGATGCAGAACGTCGTGTAAACAAACGCCGCAGGATTGTGGAATGGATTGTAGATCGCCCGTGTAATGCCGTAAAATACGGATTCCCGGTCAATTTTGAGGAAGATTTCGGGGATCATCATCAGAAACATTCCGACGATGTCCGCGATGAATCCGAACATCCACGTCCGCCATACGGTACGTTCCGCCGTTTTTGCCGGATGTTCCATGCGCAGAACCTTCATCGTCAGCCAGAGAACAAGAAAATCGATCAGCCAGTTGGCAGGCAGGATAATCAGCAGAAGCTGCGGCATGAAAATCACGAACATCCATACCGGCATAATGATGTTGTACAGCCGCATGTCTTTGTTGTTCTTCACAGGACACCTCCGTTTATTCGATTTATGTAAATTTATTATAGCATATTCTCATCGATTCTGTCAACGGACGGCGCAAAAATTCACAAAATCTCTGTTTCATCTTCCGGATATTTGTGATAGTATGAACACATCAAATTCCTTTTAAGGAGCGGACATCATGACAAAACTCATCAATAAGGACTATTTCGCTCACGCGAGAGTGGGGCTGTTCACCCACTACACCTATCCGACCTACGCGGACGGAAAGGGAACCAACTACGGCGGCACGGTGTATTCCGGGGACGACCTCCGTACGGCATCCTCGGCGGAAGAAGTCGCCGCGCTCTTTGACGGCGAAAAATTCGCGGAAGCGGCGCACGATCTCGGTGCGGAATACGTTGTATTCACGGCGGCGCACGCCGGATTCAATCTTCTGTTCCCGTCGGAAACCATGAAAGCCACCGGATGTACGCACAAATGCGCGGAAACCTCCGACGTGATCCGGAAGCTGATCGACGGTCTCGGAAAATACGGCATCCCGCTGGTGCTCTATCTCCCGCCGAACGACGAACACGACATCAACGACGACGACCTCAAGAAAATGGGCTGGTATCAGAACACTCCCGCCCGCATGGAATTCCTCAAGCGGCTGATCCGTGAGATCTACGACCGCTACGGAAAAGGCGTTGCAGGTTTCTGGTTCGACCAGTGCGGCCCCGAACGCAGCGTCTGCGATTACGTCCGCGAATGCAATCCCGACGCGGTGGTCTTCATCAATACCGGCATCACGGCGAACACGAATCTCCATCCCAATTCCGACTTCATCGTTTCCGAATACTACGGTTCCATCGAAGGCTGTGACTCCGATACGCTTCCCGTTCACTATTCGCAGGTCAACCGTCAGATCGGCAACTGGTACGCCGTCGGCGGTAAGGCTCCGACCGATGCGCGCAATCTCTACCGCTATACCGTCCGCACCATCGCTGTGGAAGGACAGTACAACTGCGGCATCGCATGGTCGTGCGGCCCTTACCTCAACCAGACGTGGGAAGACGGCGTGCGTGATCTTCTGACCGCGCTCGGCGATCAGATCCGCGCACATGAAGGCATTTACGGTACCGTTCCCGGACGTTCGTATGTCGAAGCACCGAACGCGCTTCTCGAAAAGGATATGTGGGGCGTATCGACGGAAACTCCCGACGGAAGCGTGGTCTATCTGCACGTTCTCAACCGTCCGGCAGACGGTGTGCTGATTCTTCCCGAAGCGGCGGACGGCAAGCAGTTCCGCGAAGCGTGGTACAAAGAAGAAAAACTCAGCCTCACGAAGACGGAATCCGGCTGGACGGTCGTTCTTCCCGCGGAAGATGACGGCATCGACACGGTCATCCGTCTGACGGTATAAGGAGGTACGAAACGAAACATGAGCAATCCTGTTCTCAAAGGACTTTATGCCGATCCGTCCATGATTAAATACGGCGGACGGTACTATCTCTACCCCACGACCGACGGTTTTACCGGCTGGTCGGGCACGGTATTCCACGCCTTTTCTTCGGATGATCTGGACAACGGCAGTTGGACGGACGAAGGCATCATTGTAGATGTTGCGTCCGAACAGGTTCCGTGGGCGATCGGCTCCGCATGGGCACCGGCAATGTTTGAAAAAAACGGACGCTTCTACTTCTATTTCTGCGCCAAGCGTGCGGACGGTGTGTCCTGCATCGGTGTGGCGGTCAGCGATTCTCCGGCGGAAGGCTTCATCGCGCAGGACGAACCCCTTCTCACCATGGAAATCTGCCGGGAAAACGGGATCCGCATGGGACAGACCATCGACCCGTCCGTGTATGAAGAAAAAGAAACGGGCGACGTCTATCTCCTGTTCGGCAACGGTCACGCGGCGATCGTGAAGCTGACGGACGACCTCTGTCACCTCTGCCCCGGAACGATGAAAAACATCGACGGTGCGCACGAATTCTGCGAAGCCATCGACGTGCAGAAGCGGAACGGCGTTTATCACTTCACGTGGTCGTGCGGCGATACCCGAAGTCCGGATTATCGCGTCAACTATGGGGTATCCGACCATCTGTACGGTCCGATCGATTTTCACTCCACGATCCTTTCCAAGGATGCAAAGCGCGATATCCTCGGTACCGGGCATCACTGTATGTTCCGGGAACCGGACGAAGATACCTGGTACATCGTTCATCACCGGTTCGGCACGCCGTCCGTAAAATACGACGGACATAACGGATACAACCGTGAAGTCTGCATCGAACCCCTGGAATTTGACGAAAACAACCGCATGAAGCCGGTTGCAGTCCGCTGAGGAGGTACATTATGGCAGCGTATTTATTCACGCATTTCATCGGCGAACAGAAGGACGGCGAACAGGTGTACTTCTCTCTGAGCCGTGACGGTCTGCATTGGCAGGACGTCAGCGAAACGCCGGTTCTGAAGTCGGGCATCGGCATGTGCGGCGTACGTGATACTTTCCCGATCCGTGATCCGGAAACGGGACGCGTCTACATCATTGCGACCGACCTGCGCATTGAGGCCGGACTCGGCTGGGGTGCCGCGCAGTTTGAAGGAAGCCGCGACCTGATCGTCTGGGAATCGGACGACCTCATCCACTGGAGCAAAGAACGTGCCTGCACGGTCGGGATCCCGGAAGCCGGATGTGTCTGGGCACCGGAAGCCGTATACGACCGCGAAAAGAAGGCATTCCTCGTCTTCTTCGCCTCAATGGTGAAAACGGAAACGGACGAACATCCGAAACAGCGCATCTATGCCGCCTATACGAAGGATTTCCGCGAATTTTCGGAAACCTTCCTCTTCATCGAACGCGGCAACCATGTCATCGATACGACGATCCTGGAGTCCGACGGACGATATTACCGCGTTTCCAAGGACGAAACGACCAAGCGGCTCATCATGGAATCCGCGGACAGCCTGCTCGGTCCCTATACCGATGTTCCGTCCGGAACGCTCGCATCCCTCGAATGGGTCGAAGGCCCGGAAGGGTATCTCCTTCCCGACGGAAAGACTTGGTGCCTGCTGGCGGATCAGTTCGGACTCGGCAAGGGATATCTCCCGATGGTGACGGAAAACCTCGGAACCGAAGATTTCCGGATCCTCGAACCCGGTCAGTACGATTTTGACCGGATGAAGAAACGCCACGGCGGCGTTCTTCCGATCACGGACGAAGAATACGAACGGATGCTTACGCATTACGTGAAATAATAAGAAAAAGCAGCAGAAATCAAACGTTTCTGCTGCTTTTTCATGCTTATATCGGATTTTCGTTCGTATAGTACATCCGGTTCCAGTTGGCAAACGCATCGTCTTTATAACAGAGATCGCGCTGTCCCGAGCCGGTCAGAGTCAGCGATTTTTTACCGTCGTTCACGGGATCGGAATACCGGTCGAACCAGTCTTCGAGCGCGGCGGTCAGTTCGCTGACCACACCGGCAAGGGACGGATCGTCGATGAGGTTCGTCGTTTCGTACGGATCGGCGATCATGTCGTAGAGTTCGTTGTCGTTGTTCCGGTACCGGCGGACGAGCTTCCAACGGTCACTGCGGAGCATCCGGACAAATCCGTATTCGTCGTGGATCTCGATGATGCGGTCGTCGCCGGTGTCCGCACAGCCGTTTTTCAGATACGGCAGAAGGCTTGTACCCGGCTGCCGGTCGTTGAGCGTGCAGTCCGCGGAAGCGATATCGAGAATGGTGGGGAAGAGGTCGCAGTGGGAAGCACTCTTCTGTGCGACCGTTCCGCCGTCCCGGATAAACGGCGCACGGATGAGGAACGGCACTTTGACGGACGAATCGTACATATTCGGCGGATAGGTTCCGTTGCCCTTGCCCCAGATGCCGTGATGTCCCATGTTCATGCCGTTGTCCGCCGTGAAAATAACGACGGTATTGTCCGCGAGGCCGTCCTGTTCCAGCTTGTCGAGCAGACGTCCGATGTTTGCGTCCATCGCGGTGATCGCCGCATAGTAGCCGGTGAGATTTTCACGCCGGCGTTCCGGCGTATCGCCGAGCGGCGCACTGGTCGCCTGATTTTTGTGGATCGGTTCGTCCGGCGTTGCGGTGAACGCGCAGTCCTTGTAGAGATCGAGGTATTTCTTCGGATGATTTTCCGGTGTCCACGGAGAATGCGGCGCGGTATAGTGTACCTGCAGACAGAACGGCGCGTCCCCTTTTTCCAGTTCATCGAGATAATCGAGCGCCCGGTCGGTGATCACGTCGGTGACGTATTCATGGCAGTATGTAAAGGTTCCGTTTTCGTAAATATCCGGCGCGTAGTACGCACAGCCGCCGCCGGAGATCGTGAACCATTTTTCAAACCCTTCCTTCGCCTGTTCCTGATTCCCGAGGTGCCACTTGCCGCTCAGCGCACAGCGGTAGCCGTTTTTCGCCAGTTCCGCGATGTAGGACGGATGTCCGGCGAGGTATTCGATCCCGATGTCATGGGACTGAAAATGCGGATGATCCTTCATGTAAGGATGCGCGTCGGCGTTGACGTTTCCGCGGCAGAGCCAGTCCTGTACACCGTGGCAGGACGGCATTTCGCCGGTCAGGATCGACGCTCTTGCCGGCGAACAGACCGGGGAGGCGCAGTAGAAATTTTCAAACCGTACGCCATCCGCCGCCAGACGGTCGAGATTCGGGGTGTAAATATCGGTATTTCCGGCACAGCGCATCGCCCATGCGCCCTGGTCATCGCTCAGAATAAACAGAATATTGGGTTTCATCGCGTTTCCTCCCGTGTGAGAATTCGTGCTTTATTTGATGTCTTCGCCGCGGTGCTTGGCACAGCCGCCGCAGCCGCAGGTTTCTTCCTTTCCGTCACAGAGACGGTATTCGCCGCCGCAGATCCGCAGACCGGCACCGTGAACAAGCACCGTTGCAAGTTTTTTCCGTGCACGGACATACAGATGCTGTACCGTGGTGCGTGCGACCTGCATGAACGCGGCACATTCTTCCTGCGAGAAGCCTTCCAGATCGATGAGACGGACGGTTTCGTATTCCTCAATGCTCATGACAACGATCTCTTCCGTCCATTCTCCGGAAGGGAAGAATTCATGCTTCGGCGGAAGCTGACAGACTTTTTTATGTTTGACCGGTCTCGGCATAATGACAAGCCTCTCCTTTTTTCCACAATTTAATCACATATGTTTTTAACGCCGACATTACACAACGGAAAACAACATATGTCAATAACCTGTGGGGAATCTGTAGGTTTATTCTCCGTCCACCATCGTCCGCAGACGGACGGCGGCATTCCATGCGTTTTTCAGGAATTCCTGCGGGGAAAGTTCGCCGTACCGTGACGGATTTCCGACTTCCAGCATCAGCGAACCGGTATATCCGGAATCGCGCAGGGTCTCTGCGACGTAATCGAAATCGCAGGCACCGTCGAACGGCAGAAAATGCGAGTCGTCGTTGAAGACGGCGGTGTTGTCGTGGATGTGTGTGCAGATCAGACGGTCGCCGAACAGAGGCATATAATGCCGTCCGGGCGTGAAGCAGAATTCGTGTCCGCAGTCCCAGCAGAATTTTACCGTATCGGTCGGGAAGGCTTCAAATGCCCACGCGATATTTGCAAGCTTCCGCTGATTTTCAAATGCGATCACGATATTTTTCTCCGCCGCATAATCGACAAGCCGTGTAAAGCGTTCGCGGCCGATATCCGTGATGGACGGCGGCTTCTGTCCGGCGGAAAGATGAACGACGGCGATCGGCGCACCGGCAAGCACGCAGTGATCGACACAGGCGCACAGTTCATCAAGCATTCCGTTGTCGTTTTCCAGCCAGATGTCGTTGATATGTCCGAACGGCGCGTGCAGAGTCTCGTATTCCAGACCGTACTTTGCACACAGTTCCGCGATCGACGCCTGATGTTCCGCAGGACGGACACCGCTGAAGATCGATGAAAATCCCAGTCCCGCGATCTCCCGCAGGTAGTCTTCGTCGGTCAGACCTTTGATGGCGTGAAGGTTGATGCCGAGTTTTCTCATCGTCCGAAGCCTTCCTTTCTTTAATATGAGGAATATTAAGTTTTAGATGCCGAAGATTTCCTTCCGGATGCGGAGTGCCGCCAGAGGGATCCGTGTGGTGATATTCGCGGTCACACCGGTCTGCATCAGGCGGTAGAGATCTTCTTCCTTGTTGACCGTCCAGATCGAGAGGGTATGTCCGGTTTCCTGCATGGTGCGGATCACCTGATCATTGACCATCTTCTGGTCGAGGTTGACGATCTGATACAGACCGTTCAGGTTCCGATAGGTCTCGCAGGCACCTGCGAGGTCTTCCGGTTCGTGATCGGAGCACCAGAGACTCAGCCACCAGTCGCTTGCCGAAGTGTTCAGACCCGGAAGCTCTTCCGGTGCGACCGATCCGGTGAAGAGGATGCGCGATTCCATGCCGTATTTTTTGGCGAGTTCTACGACGGATTCCGTCAGTCCGAACGATTTGACATCGCAGTTGATGCAGATCGACGGATGCGCGGACGCCAGTTCAAAACACTGTGCCAGCGTCGGCGTGTTCGAATAATCCGCACGGGGATCGTGCGTGAGATAGAGCGTGCCGTCACATTCGTTGATGTCGATCTCAAACATTTCGGCACCTGATGCGAGAGCAGTCTTAATATGTTCAATGCTGTTGTCCGGTGTTTTTTCACAGCCGGAATGCGCAGTGATGACGGGATAGAAGGGAACATCTGCGCGGCGTGCGTAGATCTGTTCTGTAATGGATTTCATGAAAATGGTGTCCTTTCCGGGAGATAGTACCGTCAGTATAGCAGTTTTTCGTAAAAAATGCAAGCAAAATGAAGAATATTTTCGCCGGACTTGTACATTCCGGCAGAAATATGGTATAATATGCCCGAATGAATCACGCAGATTGACGGAAATGGAGGAAATGCCATGGAACGGATCCATATTCAGCAGACACATACGGTACTCTTTCCGGAAGGAAGCTACGCGGAAGCGTTCAACCGCTTTACGATGACCTATACCTCCGACGGACCTCTCCGCGGAAGTATCCGCTATACGGAAGAAGGGGTGCTGCGTTCGGATGAATTTTTTCTCGAAGCGGGCGGGAACCGCACGTTTTCCTGTCTGACCGGAAATTATCTGGCAGGAAAAACGGGGAAAGACCTTTGTTCCCTGACGCTTACCGTCTGCAGGGGAACCGAAACGGAATTCACGCTGCACGAACTGACGGCGGAAGACTATCCCGTCTACAGCAGCGATACGTATTATCTCGAAAACGAACGTTTTAAAGTCGGTATCCGCCTGATGTGGGGCGGCGGCATCTGCTATATTTCGGACGTGCGGAATCCCGTTGCCGGACTGAGCAACCTTATCAATCAGGCGGACACCGGACGGCTCATCCAGCAGTCCTATTACGGCACCGGACCGAACGGGCAGTATACTCCCGGGAATTTCAACAATTCGGACTGGCGGTACAATCCCGTACAGGGCGGCGACAAATACCAGAATCACAGCCGCATCATTGACGTGGTTGTGAAGGAATCGTCCGTGTACATCAAATCCCAGCCGCAGGACTGGTCGCTCGACGGACAGATCACGCCGAGCTATATGGAAAACACCTACACGGTCATGGAGGACTGCATCCGCGTCGACAACCGTTTTGTCGATTTCTCCGGATGGACGCATCCGTCCGTGCATCAGGAACTGCCCGCGTTCTATACGGTATCCTATCTTGACCGCTTCACGTGGTACGACGGCAGCCAGCCGTGGACGGACGATACGCTGTCCTTCCGGGATGATCTGGAATTCTGGGGAGATCCGAAATACGCAGCGGACTGCCGTTTCCCGATCCGGAAAAGCAATACGGAAACATGGTGCGCGTGGACAAATCCGGCGGACGATTACGGCATCGGTCTGTACGTGCCGAACATCGATATGCTCTATGCGGGAAAGCACGCATACAACGGCTCCAGGAATCCCGACAGCGGTGCCTGCAATTACGTTGCGCCGCTGAATCAGCTGAAGATGGTCTCATATTATCCGATCGAATACAGCTATCTGATCGCGGTCGGTTCCGTAGAGGAGATCCGTGCGGTGTTCACGGAAAAACGTGATTTTGCGGACAACCTTGCGCTTCGTACCAACTATACATCCATGCGGATCGCGGACAAAGCTCCGTGAGCCGTACGAAATCTGTAATTACAGAGGAAGGGACAGATCATGACTCTGAATTTCCCGAACAATACCCGACGGGAACTGCACAGCGGCGCGGAACACAGCATTTACGACATGAAGTTCCGCCGGAAGTTTTCCGTCAACCCCTATAAAACCCTGCAGATGAAGCTCGGCGAAATGAGTTTCAGCAAGGACTGGCTCAACACATCGCGCGGCGATCCGTATCCGGTTGTCGGACAGGACGGAGAGGGAACGCTTACCGAGACCACCGGAAACGGACGTTTTGCGGTACGCAATTTCTCAAGAAGGTCCGCGGACGAAGCGCGCCTTCTCGGACAGCATTTCCCCTATGCCACGTACGAACTCGTTCTGCATACCCTCGATCATGCGTCCGCCGGATTTCTGATTTCCGCGATGCCCGGCGACCGTTCGGCATATACGGAAGAAAACACGCCGGTTCTGCGGGTGTCTCTCGTCCGCGTGCCGGGCAGAAATACCGTCCGCATCGCATACGAGCTGACCGTCGGCGGCGTTTCGCGCGGCGAAGTGACCGAAGAGAGGGAATATCCGTACGTACCCGGCATGAGCCTCATTCTCACCTGCCGCGGACGTTTCTTTGACGTATACCTGCGTGACGACAAACGTCCGGTTTCCAGACTGACGCTCGATCTGCCGGAATTTTCGGAAATTATCCGGCACGGAACCTTCGTGAACGCGATTGCAGCACACTGGTACCGCTGTGCGCCGAACGGTTCCTTTACGGCGGATGAGGTAAAGTTTTATCTGGATGCCGGCGTCAGCCATGCCGACATGAAAACGATCCGTTACGAAGATGGTACGCCCATCATGAGTGACGGCAAGCTCTTTCTGACGCTGTCGTCCCGTCTCGAAGCCGGCGGCTTCCAGTCCGTGATCTCATGGAATCCCTCGACGGCGGAATTCCGGATGGAAGGCGCGATCTTCTTCGACTGCGGGGACGACCGCTGGTGCTCCGACGTTGCGTCGTCGGTCATATTCAACCGTTATACGAACGAATGGTATATCTGGGCATGCTCGTTCTCGCACGGACACATCCTCTGTCACGGAACGTCCATTGCCGACCTCCGCTACGGCATCAATGTCATCGACGCGGAGCTGATGCCGACCGAAACGCTCGAATCTGCCGACGCTTCCACCGATTCTCTCGCGGCACAGGCAGGTGCTTCTGCCGGTTCGACGGCAGCACTTTCCGACGATACGCTCTGGCTGGCGAAATCCGGGGATGAAGACCCCGATTTTGTCTACGACCGCGAAACGGGCAAATGGTACATGATGATCTGCCGCGGCGTCCGCGAAAACGGCGGCACGCACTACCGTTATTTCCTCTACGAATCCGACGAACCGTTCTCCGGCTACAGATATGTTGACAAAACCCTGACCGGATCGAATACCGGCGGTTCCATCGTCCGTGTCGGCGGAAAACTGCAGTTCGTCTGCGGCTCCAACTTCGACAAGCGTGCCTGCTACCATGTATACGACCTGCACGACCTCTCCAAGGTCGACTATATCCGCTGTGATTTCGACGACGGCGGCTTCCGCGGATGGGGTACCGTGATCCCCGTGCCGTGCGGAAACCGGACGAAATATATGTGGATGACCTTCGACCGGCACGGCGGCAGCAGCTACAACTGGAGCTACGGCAATATTTATGTTTACGAATCCGACCTCATGAATTCGGGATATGAGGGCGGCATCCAATACAATCTGTGAGGTGCAAGTTATGTTCAACGGAAAAATGAAAGCCGTCACGTTCAGCTACGACGACGGCGTGACGCAGGACCAGCGTCTGATCAGAATTTTCGAAAAGTACGATCTGAAATGTACGTTCAATCTCAACTCCGGACTGCTCGGCAAACCCGGCTCCCTTGTCAGAGAAGATGTGACCGTCGCGCACGTCAAACCGCGTCCCTGTGAAGTCCGCGGCATCTACGACGGTCATGAGATCGCCGTACATACCCTGACCCATCCGGCACTGTCGCATCTTTCCGACGAAGACGTTGTCCGCGAAGTCGAGGAAGACCGCATCGCGCTGTCCGAACTGGCGGGTTACGAAGTGGTCGGTATGGCATACCCGGGCGGCACGCACGTGATGAACGAACACGTTGCCGACCTGATCCGCACCCGTACCGGCGTGAAATACGCACGTACCACGACTTCCACGCACAATTTCGACCTCCAGCAGAATCTCCACATCTTCAATCCGACCGTATATCACCATGTCGAATGGGACAAGCTGTTCGAACTCGGCGAAAAGTTCATTTCCCTTCAGACGGACGTTCCGCAGATCTACTATATCTGGGGACACGCCTACGAATTTGACATCCACGGCGACTGGGATCGCTTCGAAGAATTCTGCAGGATGATTTCCGGCCACAGAGACATCTTCTACGGAACCAACCGTGAAGTCCTTCTGGGAGAATAAGACATGATTCCGTACAACATTCCTTCAAACGAACGCGGCACCAAGCCGGCGGACGGCATCTGTACCGGAGATCCGTTTGTCCCCGCATCCGGCAGCGATCAGTTCCGGATCCCCGCGCTTGTCACGATGAACGACGGTACCGTCGTTGCGGCGGCAGACGCACGCTGGAACACCCACGCCGACGGCTGCGGACTTGACACGATCGTGTCTTTCTCCGAAGACAACGGAAAAACCTGGCGGTATACGTTCGCAAACTACCTCGGTGACAACGGCAACCGTATGAACCGGTTGTCTACAACATTCATCGATCCTCTGCTTGCCGCGCACGGCGATACGATCTATCTTCTGGTCGACCTGTTTCCCGGCGGCGTTGCTCTGAACTCGACGAAGTACCGTCCGGAACCCTCGACCGGCTATAATGAAGACGGAAAGCTTCTGCTCCGGTATTACGACTCCCCTGCGTACGATTATTATCTCGGCGATTTTGACGAATCCGGCACCGCGAATCTCTTCCGGAAGGACGGAACCGTGATTGAAGGCTACACCGCCGACCGCTGGTTCAATCTGTACTGGAAGGGACGTGAGATCAGCAATCTCTTCTATTACACTTCGCCGTACCGCGTCGTGTCCACGAGCTTTCTCTATCTGACGACGAGCCGCGACAAGGGCAGAACATGGTCGGCTCCGCAGATCCTCAATCCGCAGGTCAAGCGTCCGAACGAACCGTTCTACGGCACCGCACCCGGACGCGGCACCGTGACGAAATCCGGCAGGATCCTGTTCCCGTGCTATTACTACATTTACGGCGTACAGGGTGCAAGCTTCATTTTCTCCGATGACGGCATTCACTGGAAGCGTACCCCCACCATCAGCAATACCTCCAGCGAACATCAACTGACCGAACTGTCCGACGGGACGATCCGGTCGATCTTCCGCAATCCGCTCGGCAGGATCTGCTATGCGGACGCCAAGCCGGACGGAGACAATTATGTATGGGGTGACGTGGTCGAAACGGATATCCTGCTGAACGGACGGAGCTCCAACTGCATGATCTCCTCGCTTCTGTATTCGAAACAGGCGGACGGCTGCGACGTGATCCTCGTTGCCTGTCCCGCAAACGGCGGCAGCCGTACCGATCTCGGCGGACGCTACAACGGCGTTCTCCGTGCGGCTCTGTACGATCCGCAGACCGGGGAAACAAGATGGAAGACCCTCTGCGAGATCAACGGAAACGACGATTTCTACGGGTATTCCTGCCTGACCGAACTGTCCGACGGCACCATTGCGCTCCTGTACGAAAATCCCTGCGACATCAATTTCCGGTATCAGATTTTCCGGATCGATCTTTAAAATTTCAGCAAAGAGAGGTATATTCAAATGATCACAGACCACATCCGAAACCGTCATCTCTATGCCGGTCTCGCGCCGGAGATCCGTCTGGCGCTCGACTACTGCGCGAAAATGTACGAAGAAGGCTTCCGCGAAACCGACGACGCGATCGCGGACAATGTTACCATGAAATGTCATCCGCTGACGACCCGTCCGATATCTGCTATCACATGGGAAGCGCACCACCGTGCGACCGACATCCATTTCATCGTGGACGGACGCGAAATCATCGGCTATGCCGACCGGACGAATCTGAAGATCACGCAGGATCAGCCGGAAGACGATTTCATGCTCCTCGAAGGCGACAAGATCGGCGGTTTTATCACGCTGGAACCCGGTTATTTCATGCTGACATTCCCGGACGACGCACATGCGCCGTGCCTGTCTCCGGAAGAACCGGTGAACTGCAATAAAGTCGTCGCGAAAATTTTCCTGTAAATCTCCATCCATACCATCTGAAAGGGGAACCCGCATGAAAATCACATCCTATGAAGTTCTCGGGAAACTGCCCGATCTCTTTGCCTTTGACGACGGACGTCCGGTGAAGACGTTCGATGACTGGCGGGAACGCCGGAAGGAGCTGTACAGAACCGCTGTGGAACTGCAGTATGGTGAGATCCCGCCGGAACCCGAGTTTCTGGAGATCGATCCGCTGACGACGCCGAACACGCCCGGACGTATGAACATCTGGCGTCTGACGACCGGTACCCGTGCGCATCCCGTTTCCTTCACCATGTACGCCCACATTCCGCAGGGAACTGCGCCGTATCCGACCGTGATTGACGGCGACCTCTGCTACGAATGCATGCAGGATCCGGTAATTTACAAGAAATTTTCGGATCAGGGGATCATGCTCGTGAAGTTCAACCGGGACGAGATCGTACCGGATACCCGTAATCCGAAGCGCACCGGCAATCTGTACGAAACCTACGCCGACCGGAAGTTCGGTGCGCTGGCGGCATGGGCATGGGGCTACAGCCGCGTGCTGGACGCGCTCGAAATCCTCGGCATCGTCGATAAGACCAGCGTGACTTTCACCGGACTTTCGCGCGGTGCCAAGGCGGCGATGCTTGCCGGCGTTCTCGACGAACGCGCGACCATCGTCAATCCCGAAGCAACGTGTGCGGGAAGCTGCAGCTGCTACCGCATCCACATGAAAGCCCTGACCGAAGACGGCAGGGAACTGCGCAGCGAAACGCTGAAGGACATCATCAACGCATTCCCGGACTGGTTCGGACCCGGCATGAAGGCATACGAAGACGATGAAAACTCCCTTCCGTTCGATTCGCACTTTCTGAAAGCTCTCGTCGCACCGCGTGTTTTCTTTGATTCCCAGGCGGAAAGCGACATCTGGTCGGGACCCGTGAATACCTGGCAGACGAGCATTGCCGCACTTGAGGTCTGGAAAATGTACGGCAAACCGGAAAATGTCCTCTGGTACTGGCGCAGCGGCGGTCACGCCCACACGCCGGAAGATTTCGATATGCTCATCGAAGTCATCAACCGCGAACGCCTCGGCACGCCTCTGAAATCCGAAAAATTCATGCGCCTCCCCTTTGATCCGCCGGAACCGATCTTCGACTGGAAAGCACCCTTTGAACTATAATAAAAAATCAGGCAGGAACTTTCCCAAAGAAGTTCCTGCCTGAAACTGTTTTACAGCTTCCACTTGGTATAAAGAATGGACGGGAAGCCGTCTTTTTCGTACTGCTGGTAGTAGACGGTGAGGATGGAGCCGTCGGAGAGTTCAACGGAGCAGGGGTAACCGAGGTCGCACGGGCTGGTTTCGCAGAGGATGTAGTCGTCCGCCCAGGTTTCGCCGTTGTCACGGCTGACGAGCGCGCGTTCGCCGAAGGGTTCGGCACGGCGTCCGTAGACGAGGACGAGTGCGCCGGAGGAGTGCTTGATGAGGTGCGGAGGAGATCCGCAGACGCCCATCGGCACCATATCCGTCCATGTTCTGCCGCCGTCGTCAGAGATGCTCTGGTACATCGTGAACCCGTAGGCAACTTCCGGACCTTCCGCGCGGATGATGCCGACCAGTCGTCCGTTGTCCAGTTCAACGACGTGCGGTTCGTGGAAGTTCTTCCAGGAGGTGCCTTCCGGTGCGGTCAGTTCGCCGAGCTTCGACCAGGTGGTGCCTTCATCCGTGCTGACCCATGTGGAGATCACGTCCGGATTTTCTCTTCCTTCGGAGAAATGTTCCTTGCCGAGGTAGAGGATCGTTCCGTTTTTCAGAAGGATCGGGCCGTGCGGGGTCGAGATCGGGATCTGTACCGTATCGCCCCAGGTCATACCGCCGTCATGGGAGACGCGTACGAACGAACCGCCGTGGCTGAACTTTTCCGGAATGGTGGAGTACATATCGAGCACGCCGCCGGAGCCGCCCCATGCACCGCGGATGGCGTCGTTGTAGCGTCCGGTGTAATTTGTGACCGGATGGCAGAACCAGGTCACGAGGATAGTCTTGCCGCCGAGACAGACCACGCCCGCATCACGGTCGTCGAGGTAAGTGTCGTTGATGATCATCGGGATCGACCACGTCTTGCCTTCGTCCCAGCTCTTGAAGAGAACGGTCTTGCCGAACGGGCAGATGTGGGATACACGGAAGCCGGAACAGACGGCGTACAGCGTGCCTTCGTCATCCTTGCAGACGGACGGCCAGCCGTTGTAGCGGAAGAACGAGTCCGGATTGTGCCAGATGATCCCATGTTCGTTTTGGTTGCGGATTTCCATAGAATAACCTCCCTGCGGAAATTGATGTTATCCCTATTATAGCGTATCGGTTCCGCTTTGTAAATGCGGTGAAAGAAAAAACTTCCGGAGAAAACTCCGGAAGTTCTGTGTTTTATGGGATAAGAACTCAGTCTTCGATTGCAGCCTTGCGGGCGAAGATTTCGTGAACGATCGCGGGATCGAACTTCGGCTTGCGTTCGTAGGTGTAAAGACCGTTCTGTTCCTGTTCAACGTCGGTGAGCTGCGTGTAGCAGAACGCGAAGATGCGGTCGTCGTCGAGCATAACGTCGGTCAGACCCTTCAGACGGGTAAGGAATTCTTCTTCGGTCTTCGGTGCGTTGCCGTAGCCCCAGCCGTCCTGCTTGTCGGTCCAGCGGATTCCGCCGTATTCGCTTACAAAGAACGGGGTCTTTCCGTCATAGTGCTGACGGTCGCCGATACCGTTGGACATGGTACCGAAATCGTTGAAATCGGAGAAGTGTTCCGCGAACTTAACGGGATCCTGTTCGTAGTCGTGTACGTCGTAAACGTCGGTCTTGTCTACATGGTAGTTACCGCTCGTGTCGATGCAGGGACGGGTCGGGTCAGCTGCCTTGGTAGCGTTGTAAACGAGGTTGAGAACGTCGTTGTACTGCTGTCTGCCGCCCATATCCCAGGTTTCGTTGAAGGGACACCAGCCGACGATGGACGGGTGGTTGAAGTCACGGTCAACTTCTTCGAGCCATTCGGGAAGGATACCATAGATCGCATCCGCATAGGTGTGGTCGAGACCCCAGTTCGGGAATTCGCCCCATACGATGTAACCCTTCTTGTCTGCGTGGTAGAGGAAGCGTTCTTCGAATACCTTTTCATGGAGACGTGCGCCGTTGAAGCCCATTGCCATGGAGAGGTCGATGTCCGCTGCGAGGAATTCATCCGTGGGAGCCGTGTAAACGCCTTCCGGATTGAAGCCCTGGTCGAGAACGAGTCTCTGGAATACGGACTTGCCGTTGAGGTAGAACTTGTTGTTGCAGTAAGCGATGGAACGGAGACCGAAATAGCTCTTTACAACGTCGTCGCCGTAGGTGAGAGTGAGGTCATAGAGACCGCCCTTGCCGAGTTCCCAGAGGTGCTTTTCGGTGAGAGCGAGGGTGAGAACTGCCTGACCGCCGCAGGAAGCAACGGATGCGGTGCCGCAGTCCTTGCCTTCGAAGGTTGCGGAAACGGTAAGAGTGTCTGCACCGCAGAGGTCAGCCATTACGGTGAGAGTGCCTGCTTCTGCATCGGTGAGATACTTAACCTTTTCGATGTGGGTCTTCGGAACGAATTCCATCCATACGGTCTGCCAGATACCGGTGGTTCTGGTGTAGTCACAGCCGTGGGAGTAGTACCATTCGGACTGCTTGCCGCGCGGGATGAGACGGTCGCGTTCATCGTCTTCCGCATGGAGGCAGATGGTGTTGGTGCCGGCGTGTACGAATTCGGTAACGTCAACCTTGAAGGAAACGTAGCCGCCCTTGTGCTTGCCTGCGCGCTTGCCGTTGATGAACACGGTGGAGAGATAGTCAACCGCGCCGAAGTGGAGGTAAACGATACCGGAAACCTGTTCTTCGGTCAGTTCAACGGTCTTCTTGTACCATACGGAGGTCATGAAGTCCTTGTCTTCCACACCGGAGAGCTTGCACTGCGGGCAGAAGGGAACGTTGATCTTCATGCCGAGGGTCTTGTCGTCTTCGTAGAGCTTGCGGGCATAACCGCTGTTGCCGCGGTCGATTTCAAAGTCCCATTCGCCGTTGAGGTTGATCCATGCCGCACGTTCGAACTGCGGCTTCGGATGTTCGCATCTGTACATAATTTGATGTTTTCCTTTCGGATTCAGTATTTGCGTAACGCATACCTGTACATTATACCTTGTTTGCTGGGGATTTTCAATATGATTGTGCATTTTTGTGCAAAAAAAGATATCGGAAGGAAATAATTCTACTCTCTTGACCAATCCCGAACCCGTATGGTATAATAAAGCATAATTTTGAGGTGCATGAGGAGATGATTCTATGCAATTTGCCAACAAGACTGCTATTTCCACCGGTGCGGCATCCGGAATGGGTCTGCTGTTTGCCCAGTGCTGGGCGTCGGAAGGCGGAAATGTTCTTATGTGCGACGTCAACGAGCCGGTTCTCATGGAAAAAGTCGCGGAGATCAACGCGAAAGACGGCGGCAGAGCCTGCGGTATCGTCTGCGATGTCCGCGATTACGGACAGGTCTGCGCGGCACGTGACCGCGCGGTCGCGGAGTTCGGCAGTATCGACCTGATGGCGAATTTCGCCGGAGGCACGGCGCGCCGTATGCTCGGCGTGGACGGATCTCTCGAATTCCCGGACGTTCCGATCGATGTGTATGACTGGGGGATCGATGTGAATCTCAAGGGACCGTTTTATTTTGCCCATGCGGTCATGAAGCAGATGCGCGAGCAGGAAAGCGGTCTCATCATCAATATCGGCTCCATCACCGGCGCGGAAGGCGACGGTAATGGAACGGATTATCCCACCGCGAAAAGCGCGCTGATGTACGGTCTGACGAAATCCCTTGCGCAGTACGGCGCGAAATACAACGTCCGCTGTGTCTGCGTTTCTCCCGGACCGGTGCTGACCCGTCCGGCAATGGCAAACATGAAGACCCTTCTCGGACGTGCCGCCGAGCCGCAGGAGATCATCGATCTGATCCTGTTCATCGCATCGGAAAAGGGGCAGTTCATCAACGGAACGAACATCATGATCGACGGCGGCCGCGACGCCATGGGCCGCTGGCACTGAGGGAGGGATATCATGCAGAACCGTCCCACATTTCTCGGGTATTCCGAACCGCTGTACTGCTGTATGATCCAGGCACGGACCGCAGAACGTGCGCTCTCTCTGATCCGCCGCGGGCTGGACGGCGGATGTACCGCGTTCGGCTTCCAGCAATGTCAGCTTGAGATGCAGTACCGCTATGAAACGACGATCCGTTCGCTTTTTGAAGCGATGGAAGGACGTCCCGTGTACGTCACCAACTACCGCGGCGGACGCAATGCCGGGCAGACGGACGAAGAAGTTTCCGAAGGACTTGTCACCCTTGCAAAATACGGCGCGACACTCTGCGATGTCATGGGTGATATGTTCTGCCGCCATCCGCAGGAGATGACCGACGATCCCGCCGCGATCGAAAAACAGCTCCGGCTGATCGACCGCATCCACGAAGCGGGCGGGGAAGTCCTGATGTCATCGCACATCCTGAAATATACCCCGGCGGAAGAAGTTCTCCGCATCGCACTGGAACAGCAGAAACGCGGCGCGGATGTCGTCAAGATCGTGACAGCCGCAGACAGCGAGGCACAGCAGCTGGAAAATCTGCGGATCACATCCCTGCTGAAGGAAGCACTGGACGTCCCGTATCTCTTCCTGTCGGGCGGATCGCATTACGCGCTCCACCGGATGATCGGTCCGATGCTCGGCTGCATTATGTATCTCTGCGTCACGGAATACGACGAACTCGCGACAAAGAGTCAGCCGCTTCTGGAAAATGTGCGTGCCGTGCGGCAGCATTTTCCCTATCTCTCGAAGTGAGGTCAATCCGAACATGAAAGCAATCCTCATACAGAACGATGAAAAACGCTCTCTCGTCTGGTCGGACGTACCCGATCCGGTCATGGCGGAGGACGAATGTCTGATAAAAATCGAAGCCGCGGGGATCAACCGTGCCGATCTGATGCAGCGCGAAGGAAACTATCCGCCGCCGCCCGGATGTCCGGAGTGGATGGGGCTGGAGATTTCCGGAACTGTCGTGCAGGTCGGGACGACTGCGGCACAGGAAGCCGGATGGAAACCGGGCGACAAAGTCTGCGCGCTTCTCGGAGGCGGCGGATATGCCCGGTATGTCAGCGTACGCTATGATATGCTCATGCCGGTTCCCGCAAACTGCACGATGACCGAAGCCGCCGCTCTTCCGGAGGCGTTTGCGACCTCGTATCTGAATCTGTTCACGGAAGGAAACATCCGTGCGGGAGATACGCTTCTCGTCACGGCCGGTGCCAGCGGCCTGGCAAGCGTGATGATCCCGCTTGCGAAATCTTTCGGGATCCGTGTGATCACCACCGTCCGCAAGGACGAACAGGTCGAAAAGATCCGTCCGCTCGGTGCGGATGTGATCGTCAATACCCGGACACAGGATCTCGCGGAAGTTCTGAAGGCGGAACTTGACGCCGGACACGGCGTGGATGTCGCCATCGACTGCCTCGGCGGCGAAACGATGGGACGCTGTCTGCCGTATCTGAACCGCGGTGCCCGCTGGATCATGATCGCATCCCTCGCCGGATCGCTTACGGAAGTGGATCTGAAGAACATCTTCGTCCGGAACATCCGGATCATCGGAAGCACCCTCCGTTCCCGCACACCGGAAGTCAAAGCCGCGCTTCTCGCCGATCTGGTGAAGAACGTCTGGCCGAAGGTGGAAAGCGGTGAAGTCCGTCCGACCATCTGCCGTGTGCTTCCCATTACGGAAGCGGAAGCGGCACAGAATCTGCTCTATCAGGGTCAGAACATCGGAAAAGTGGTTCTGACCGTCGAATAAATATCAAATACATACAAGGAGAACGACATCATGTCCAGCTTGCTTGCACAGGCGATCCGCTACGAACATCCTGCGACCATTCCGGTCGGAGTCAGCGCACTTCCGGCGGTCTGGCTGAAATACGGCGATGAATTCCAGCGCATTGCGAACGAATATCCGCAGTTTTTCGGAAATTTCCAGTACGACCCGCACACCTACCGCTATGCGGATTCCTACCATACCGGCACATTCACCGATGAATGGGGCTGTGTCTGGGAAAATATTCAGGAAGGGAACGAATCCATCGTCAAGGGACATCCGGTAAAGTCCGAAGAAGACGTTATGAAGCTTGCGATCCCGGAAGACCGCAGCGGTCGTTTCCCGCACGGCTTCATGTACCTCCGTCTGCTCGACCTCTGCGGCTTCGAACTGGCGATGACCATGTTTGCGGAAGAAGATGAAGAGATCCAGACCCTTGTTGACAAGGTTCTCACTTACAACTGCGCACAGATGGAAGTGATCCTGCCGGGACTCGGCGAAATCGCGTATTTCGGCGATGACCTCGGGATGCAGAAGGGACTTGCCATCGGTCCGCGCCGCTGGAGAAAATATCTGAAGCCCTGCTACAGCAGACTCTACGGCATGATCAAGGCAAAGAAGCCCGATACGCTCGTCTATATGCACACCGACGGCTGTATCTGGGAGATCATGCCCGACCTCGCCGAATGCGGCGTGGATATGATCAATCCGCAGATCCGTGCCAACGGTCTCGACAATCTCGTGCGCGTCTGCAGGGGCAAAATCCCGATCAATCTCGACATGGACCGTCAGCTGTTCCCGTTTGCGACCCCGTCGCAGATTCACGATCACTTCGCGGAATGTGTGGAAGCGCTCTATCTGCCGGAAGGCGGTCTCGGTCTGAACGTCGAACTGAACTACGAAATCCCGCTGGAAAATATTGTGGCGATCCTCGATGCGGCAGAAAAATTCCGCCATTACAAAGGTTAAATAAGCGGTTCAATTCACAGAAAGGACGCAGATATGGAACTGAAATTACGTTATGACAAACCGGCTCCGAACACGGAAGAAGGCTGGGAGCGGTATTCCATGCCGATCGGCAATTCCCATATGGGCGGCAATGTCTTCGGTATCGTAAAGCGCGAACGGATCCAGATCACGGAAAATTCCACGGAAAATCCGGGGCATCTCGGCGGTCTGAACAGCTTTGCCGACCTGTATTTCCATTTTCCGCACGAGGACGAGTCCGTCCGGAATTATGAACGCGGTCTTGATATCGGACGTGCGCTGGCGTATGTCCGCTACGACGCCGGCGATGTTTCCGTGGAGAGGGAATATTTTGCCTCCTATCCCGACCGTACTGTCGCCGGAAAGATCCGCACATCCGCACCGGTCACGCTGACCGCGGAAGTGAAGATCCCGTTCCTTACCGAAGAAGAAGGACGTGAAAAGCGCGGCGAAGTCACGGCGGAAGGGAATACGATCACCATGACCGGCATCATGTGCGCGTACCGCGTGCGTTTTGCCGCACAGCTTACCGTCCGTACCAACGGTACGGTCACGGCGGAAAACGGCTGTCTGACCATTGCCGACGCTACGGAAACCGATTTTACATTCTGCGGTGCGACCAACTACGAACTCCGTCCGGAAGTTTTCACCGAACCGGACAACCATAAAAAACTCCGCGATTTCGATCCTCTGCCGCTGGCGGAATCGATCACAGCCGCGGCGCAGGCGTATTCCTATGACGATCTGCGTGTCCGTCATATCGAAGACCACAGTGCACTTTTCGGACGTGTCTCTCTTGAATTCGGGGAAACCGAAGTGCCGGACCTCATGACGGACAAGCTTCTCGAAAACTATTCCGCAGGGGAACAGAGCCGCTATCTCGAAGTGCTGTACTTCCAGTTCGGACGGTATCTCCTGATCGCTTCGTCCCGTCCGGGATGCCTTCCCGCCAATCTGCAGGGCGTCTGGAACTGCCACGACCGCTCCCCGTGGGGCAGCGGCTACTGGCACAACATCAACGTCCAGATGAACTACTGGCCGGCATTCGTCACTGGACTCGGCGAAACCTTTGACGCATATCTCAAATTCTATCTCGCGTTCCTGCCGCAGGCGGAAAAATTCGCGTCCGAATACATCCGGAACACCGTTCCCGAAAACGCGTCCGATGTTCCCGGAGAATGCGGCTGGACGATCGGTACGGGCAGCTATGCCTATATGATCAGCGGACCCGGCGGACATTCCGGTCCCGGTACCGGCGGTCTGACCTCCAAGCTGTTCTGGGAATACTACGCATTCACCGGCGATAAGAACGTTTTACGCAATATCACCTATCCCGCGCTTCTTGCGATGGCGAAATTCCTCTGCAAAGTGGTGCGCGACTACGACGGAAAATACCTCTCCGTCTTCTCCGCGTCTCCGGAACAGATTCTGTCGAATCAGTGGGGACAGTATGTCCAGTATTACCACACGGTCGGCTGTGCGTTTGACCAGCAGATGATCTGGGAAAATGCTGCGGATCTTCTGAAATGCGTGGAACTTCTCGGCGAAGATACCCTTCCGGAGGAAGACCTTCCCGTGATCCGCAAGGTGCGCGAACAGATCGGACGTTACGATCCCGTACAGGTCGGCTGGAGCGGTCAGATCAAGGAATACCGCGAGGAACATTTCTACGGTGAGATCGGCGAATTCCGTCACCGTCACATCTCCCAGCTCGTCGGTCTGTATCCCGGCACGTCCATTTCCGGCGAAACACCCGCATGGCTCGACGCCGCAAAGCGTTCCCTCGACCTCCGTTCGGACGAATCCACCGGATGGGCTCTGGCACACCGTCTGAATACCTGGGCACGTACCGGCGACGGCAACCGTGCGCATAAACTGTACGCCAACCTCCTCGGACAGCGTACGCTGCCGAATCTCTGGGATACACATCCGCCGTTCCAGATCGACGGCAATTTCGGCGGTGCGTCCGGGGTTGCGGAAATGCTGATTCAGAGCCATGAAACCTATATCCGTCCTCTGCCGTCCCTTCCGGATGCGTGGGCAGACGGTTCCTATACCGGTCTCGCGGCACGCGGCGGCTTCACGATCGATGCCGCATGGAAAAACGGATGTGCGGAAACGATCACCGTGCATTCCGTATCCGGCGGTGAATGCCGGATCGAATATCCCGGCATTGCGGACGGTGTCCTTCCGATGGAAGCCGCAGTCATTGACCGCGATCATATCGTGATCCCGACGGAATCCGGCAGATCCTATACGATCAGCGCCATTCCCGCACAGCCGAAGAAGCCCGTCCCGACCGAACTTCACGCCAACCGTTCCGGCGTGCTGACATGGACGTTCGGAGAAGCGGTCGATATCTGGCGTGCCGCAGACAGTTCGCCGGTCTACGAAAAGATCGCGCAGAACGTCGCCGACAACATCTATACCGACGTTACCCGCACCTTCGACCGTGCGGAAACCGTTACCTACAAGATCACCCGCGCGGATGCCGGCAGTTCTTCCGCACCCGGTGCCTGCGTCACGCTCAACCATTCCACGGAAATCGAACGTATGCGTTACCGCTACTGGGTACGTCAGGTGAATATGCCCTGCGGCGGTGCCAAGATTCCGGATTATCTGGGGGAATAAGCCATGGATTATAATTATACCGGAAAAGTCGTCGTCATCACCGGCGCATCCCACGGGATCGGCCTGTGTACCGCGGAGGAATTCGCACGCCGCGGTGCGCAGGTCTGTACGATCGATGTAAACGGCGATCCGTATTTCAAAGGCGACATCGCCGACAAAGCGGTTCTGGAAGCCTTTGCGGACAAAGTGATCGCGGATCACGGGCACGTGGATATCCTCATCAACAACGCTCCGCCGCTGTCCCGCGGCATTTCATCCGCATCGTACGAGGATTTTCTGTACGCCATGCAGGTCGGCGTGACCGCGCCGTTCTATCTGGCGAAGCTGTTCCAGCCGCATTTCGCGGAAAAAGCGTCCATTATCAACATTTCGTCCTCCCGTGACCGGATGAGTCAGCCGGAAACCGAAACCTATACCGCAGCCAAAGGCGGTATTGCCGCACTGACCCACGCGCTGGCTGTCAGCCTTTCCGGAAAAGTCCGTGTCAATTCGATCTCGCCCGGATGGATCGACACCGGCGGAAACACCTACGATGGTCCCGACGCCGTACAGCAGCCTGCCGGACGGGTCGGCAATCCGATGGACATCGCGTCCATGATCCTGTTCCTCTGCTCGGAACAGGCGGGCTTCATCACCGGGGAAAACATCTGCATCGACGGCGGAATGACCCGTCTGATGATCTCTCACGGCGACCACGGCTGGACGCTGAACGAAAACTGACGAACGATACTTCAGAATTCAGAACAACAGAATGGAGGAAGTTTCATGTATACGATCCATAAAATCCGCGCCGATCACGTGATCGATTTTGCGGCGGAGGAACTCAAAAAATATCTGCGCATGATGATGCCCGCCTGCGGTGACATCGCGATCTCCTATCAGCCGGATGCCGCGGACGGATTCCGTCTCGGTCTGCTGGAAGATTTCGGTCTGGATACGTCGGACGTGGAAGAACCCGTCCTCGATGACGTTGTGCAGATCATCGCCGATGAAAACGGCGGCATTCTTGCCGGAAGCAATCCGCGCAGCGTTCTGTTTGCCGTCTACCGCTATCTGAAGGAAAACGGCTGCCGCTGGCTCTTTCCCGGCGTAGACGGGGAATATATCCCGATCCGTAAGGTTCAGCCGGTGAACTACCGCCACAAGGCATCGCACCGCTTCCGCGGACACTGCAACGAAGGTGCGGAATTCCAGCAGAGCATGCTCGAAACCATCGACTATTTTGCAAAGCTCGAGATGAACGTCTATATGCTCGAGTTTGACATTCCGTTTACCTACTACAACACCTACTATATGCACAGCTACAACGAGGACAACCGTCCGCCGGAACCGATCACGCCCGAAACGGTCCTGCAGTGGAAGCGCCAGTGCGAAGCGGAAATTGCCAAGCGCGGTCTGCAGTTCCATGATATGGGTCACGGCTGGACGGCGGAACCGTTCGGTATCTCCTCGACCGCCGGATGGGCGGCATCCACGCAGGAGATTCCCGCAGAAGTCAAGGAATTCCTTGCGGTGACCGACGGGGAACGCAAACTCTGGGGCGGCGTTCCGCTGAACACGAACCTCTGCATGTCGAAGCCGGAAGTCCGTACGACGATGGCGCAGGCGATCGCGGATTATGCGGAAAATCACCAGAATGTTTCCTATATTCACGTATGGCTGGCGGACGGCGCCCGCAACCACTGTGAATGCGAAGAATGCCGGAAACTCCGTCCGTCCGACTACTACATCATGATCATGAACGAACTGGACGAAGAACTGACCCGCCGGAATCTTGCTTCCAAGATCGTTTTCATCGCTTACGTTGACACCCTGTTCGCACCGCGGCAGGAAAAGATCAGAAATCCCGGACGGTTCGCACTTCTGTATGCACCGATCCAGCGTTCCTATACCAGCAGCATCGACATGGACAAGATCACCGAGCCGCCGGAATACGAACGCAACCGCTGGGAAACCCCGGTTTCTTCCGAAGCCAACGCGGCGTTCCTGCTCGACTGGCAGAAAGACTGGCACGGTCCTTGCTTCACGTACGAATATCATTTCTGGCGTCATATGTGCTACGATCCCGGTCTGATGACCATCAGCCGCCGGATCTACGAAGACATCCTCGCTTACCGCAAGGTCGGTCTGGACGGCATCGTCGAGGACGGCACCCAGCGCTGCTTCTTCCCGAACGGCATTGCACTTTACGTCTATGCGGCGGCTCTTCTCGACTGTGACTGCGATTATGACGCCGTTGTGGACGATTACTTCCGCCACTGCTACGGTGAAAACTGGCAGGCGGTGAAGGATTACTTCAGCCGCATCAGTGAAGCGTTCGATTTTGCTTATCTGGAAGGCGAACGTTCCGTCGATTACAGCAGAAACAGCTTCTACAACCCCGATCATGCGGAAGTTCTGAAGACCGTTCCGGCGATTGCCGCCGAAGGACGAGCGATCGCCGAAGAAAACAGTCGTCTTCCGGTGCGCGTGCAGTCCGTAGCGATGCGGCTTCTCCTGCGTCACGCGGAATACAGCGAACGCCTTGCGGAAGTGATGGCAGTCAAGGCGGCAGGCGGTGACGAACAGGCACACGAACTCTGGGATTCTTTCCGTCACGATTTCGGCAAATACGAATTCGAACTCGAACGCTACTTTGACCATGCGCAGACCCTGCGCTCTCTGCGGATGTAACGGAGGAACGAGCATGAAAGCTGCGTTTTACGAACGGGAAATCACCCCGCCGCTCGGTGAATCCATGCCCGGCTATTATGCCGTACGGATCGCGGACGATGTGGCGGACAAACTGTATGCCAAGGTCTTCGCCGCCGAAAACGACGGCGTGAAAATCGCGCTTCTCGTTCTCGACTGCGTGGAACTGCCGACCAAATACGCGGACGCCATCGTAGCCCGCGTGCGGCAGTATAATGAAGATATTCCCGCGGACAATATCGCTGTCTGTGCGACGCATTCCCATACGGGGATCCCGTGCGGCGAACCGCTCGTCGGGATGGATGACGAAATATTCATGAACGTTCTCGTCCGTCAGGCGGCGGACTGCGTGACACTGGCTCTGCGGCGTCTGCAGGAAGTTACGCTGACCTTCGGATGCGGAGAAGTGAACGGCATTTCCTTCAACCGGAATTTCCGTCTCGCGGACGGACGCGTCATCACGCATCTCGGCGGTGCCGACCGTGACGGTGCTGTCCCGTATTCGGACATTGATCCGCTTCTTCCCATTCTCACCGTGCGCGATGAAAACAGACAGCCGGTCGGAGCGGTCATCAGTTACGCCTGCCATCAGGACTGCGTCGGCGGAAAGGCGTACAGCGGCGACTATTCGTCCGAACTTTCGAAAAAACTCAAGGAACGCTACGGACAGGATTTTGTGTCCGTCTACATTCCCGGCGCATCCGGTGACATCAACCATGTGAACTATATGAATGTTGATACCGGGATCGCCGAAGAAGAAGGTGTACCGCATTACCGGACGATGGGGCGCGTGATCGCCGCAGAAGCCGTCCGTGTGATCGATGCGGACAGCCATCCGGTGGAAGGGAACCGGATCTTCGCGGAAAAGAAAATGCTCGATATACCCGTGCGCCGTGCGACGGCGGAACAGATCGAACAGGCGAAAGCAAAAGTTGCTGTATCCGGTGAAAAAGCATGGAACGCGAGACTTCTGCTCCACTATGAGGAAGTGCAGACCGAAGTGACTCATCCGACGCCGGTGCAGGTGTTCGGCATCGGCAATACCGCGATCGCCGCGCTTCCCGGAGAGCCGTATCACCGGTTCGCGGCAAAGATCCGCGAAGGATGTCCGGCGGTGAACTGCCTGTTTTCGGCTCTGTCGAACGGGATGCACGGGTATGTACCCGTGCCCGAACTGATGGAAACGGACATTTACGAAGCAAAACTCTGTGAAGGCAGTTTCCTCGACCCTTCTGCCGGCGATGCCATCGCGGAAGCTGTTATCCGGATGCTTGATGGAAGGAGACTGCAATGAACGACATTCTAAACATTGGTTCCCGGCGCGAAGTATTCTGGGATGACACCATGCTGGATACCGCAAAAACCACGACCGTATTCCGTCTGCACGAACCCGTACAGCGCGAATGCGTCATCACCCTCGATCAGGACTGGAACGACGGCGACAATGCCGGCGCGACGTACAACACGGTCCTGCAGGACGGAGATCTGTACCGGATGTATACCCGTACCGGCGGCAGCAATGTCGTGTATTCCGAAAGTACCGACGGGATCCACTGGGATCACCCGAATCTCGGCATTATGGAACACAACGGTTCGCGCGACAATCCGCTTCTGTTCGACATGAACGATCCTGCACAGCGGTTCGGATTTGACGGATTCCGTCCGTTCATCGATGAGAATCCCGACTGTCTGCCGGAAGAACGCTACAAAGCGATGGCGGATGACGGCAATCAGGTCTTCGTATTCGTCAGCCCGGACGGGATCCGCTGGAAAAACCGCGGACCGCTCAAGATCACCGGACATTTCGACAGTATGAATACCCTGCTGTACAATAAGCAGACCGGCACCTATCAGGCGTTCATCCGCGATTTCCATCCGAACGGCGACCCGTCCAACCCGATCTGGACGCGCGACATCCGTTTCACGGAAAGCAACGATATCTATCCGAAGGGAAAAACGCCGTGGCCGACACCGAAACCGCTCCGCTACGACAGCGGAAGTGACTGGCAGATGTACATCAACGCGATCATGAAATACCCACGTGCCGACCATGTTTACGTCGGATTCCCGTCCCGCTATGTCCAGCGCGGCAGGTGGACGCCGAACTACGACGAACTCTGCGGCGCGGAAAGCCGGAGAAAGCGCGTGGAAACCATGAACGATACCCGCTACGGTCTGGCGATCAGCGATACGCTGTTCATGACCTCGCGCGACGGTCTGAACTGGAAGCGTTATCCCGAAGCGTTCATCCGTCCCGGACCGGAGCATCCGACCAACTGGATGTACGGCAGTGTATATTTCGCGAACGGTCTTGTGGTAACGAAATCCGCG
The DNA here is from genome assembly GCA_017547755.1 of Clostridia bacterium. Taxonomy (GTDB): domain Bacteria; phylum Bacillota; class Clostridia; order Oscillospirales; family CAG-272; genus UMGS1696. The sequence goes on from JAFYOX010000001.1 coordinate 50,385, forward strand.
CATCCGGGCTGTGACGACGAACTGTCCTTTTACTGTGCGGAAAACCGCTGGTCGGACAAGCCGGCGCAGATCTACCGCTACACCATCCGTATGGACGGCTTTGTCTCCCAGTTCGCGCCGTATCCCGAAGCCAACCTCGTGACCAAACCGTTCATTTTTGAGGGAAGCGACCTGTACGCGAACTTCTCTTCGTCCGCTTACGGTCATCTGAAATTCAAGCTGACCGACATGGACGGCAATAAAATCGAATCCTGCGAAACCTTCGGTGACAGCATCGACCGGCGTATCCGCTTTGACGGCGATGTTTCTGCATTCGCCGGAAAACCGGTTGTCCTGTCCGTCAATATGTGCGATGCCGATCTGTATTCGATCATCTTCCGATAAAACAAGAAACCACACCGGATTTCCGGTGTGGTTTTTCAAATATAGAAGGTCTTATTGTACGGGATCACTCCAGTACTGCTGCTGATAGATGTCCGTGAAGAGATAGGTCAGGCTGACCGCGTTTTCATCCACATAGACGTCGCTTACGTACAATTCGCCGTCCACGGTGAGCTGTTCACCGAGCATATAGCTGTCGAGGTATTCGCCTTCATAGCTGTAATAGTCGCAGACAAAGTCGATCACGTCGCCCGTGACGACGGTATCCATTGTCTTTGCGACGGTATCCGTTTCGCCGTCCTTGTAGACCCGGCGGACACCGGCGATGGAGCCGTACGGATCGTCATCCGTGAAGACAACGATCAGTTCCGCACGTTCACCGTTGTACAGAACCGGGATCCGTCCGGTGATGCTGTAATCGTCACCGGACGTAACAGTCGATTCGTGATAGTATGCGACCGGCTGTTCGTTGACCGCGATCCATGTGAATTCTTCGGGTGCGAGCAGATTGCCGTCGTCATCAAAATCGTATACGGTGTCGAGACCGAGATCGATGTAGCCCTCGCCGTCGTCATAGAACATATTTGCGTGGAGCGACTGCACCAGTTCCCACTGTTCTTCACGAAGTACGATGGCATCACCTGAGGAAGTTTCCGACCAGTAGAGCTGGCTTCCGTCGAAGGAATTAGCCGTCAGATATTCCGTCATGGCGGACTGATCAAGTTCGCGTGCACCGGAAGTCAGGAAGCCGATGTTGTCTGCCGCCAGACCGACAATGCTGCTGACATCGCCGCCGAGGAAACTTCCGAGGAGCTGTCCGATCATATCCGAACTGCCGGAAGCAGAACTGCCTGCGGAACCGAGCATGCCCATCAGCGAAGGAAGCGGAGAGGACGTACCGCCGCTGACCGCCTGACCGCTGACTTCCATGCTGGCAAACGTTTCGATGCAGCGGAGGTATTCTTCGTCCATACCGATCTGTTCGTAGGTGTCGACCGCGTCATCCACCATGGATGCCTTCCGGAAGGGGAAGTAGATCGAGAGACCGTAGGAGTTGGTCATATTGGACGAGGTACGGTTGTATTTGACCGTTCCGAGAAGCGCCTTTGCAAGGGCGTCACCTTCGGAGGTCTTCATGTTTTTCGCAAGGTGTACAAGGTCGACCTGGTCGATCTTGCTGGAAGCGCCGAATTCTCTGGAACCGCTGCGCGCATTGGAGACCTGTGCGTATTCTTCGTTTTTGATCAGTTCACAGGTATCCTTTGAGAAAGCGCTCAGTGCAGCGGGAACAGTTGCTTCGACTTCCGCCAGATCGACGATGGAAAGAGTCGCGGACTGTCCGCGGCATTTTACCGCACAGGTGTCCACAAAATCGTCAATGATCTTTTTGCCGATTTCCACGGTGGGCATGGAGGGATTGCGGGAAAGTTCGGTCAGCCAGTCGGTGTAGTACCAGCCGATGCCCGGTTCGGTTTCTTCGCTGGCGATCATGTAGTCTGCGTATTTGGTGAGCATGAGCGCGTTTTCCGTGGTCGCCATCAGACAGGCGTCAAATCCGACAAAATCAAACTTCACGCCGCCGTCATCGAGGGCCTTATCGATTTCCGCGAGACTCATGGAACCGCTGGAGGCTTTCTTTTCGTCATAGCCGAAGCCGCTGACGGATCCTCCGCCGTGGTCCCAGAAGATCAGCGCATTCCGGTTGGCGGGATAGTTGTCAGAGCACCACTGGATGAACGAGGAGAGTGTATCGGGATCGGTCATGGAAGGACTGCCGAGGTTTTCTTCGAGACATACGAGACCTTCGTCCGTTACCTGCCAGATCTGATTGTTCTTGCTGCTGACGACATTGTTCTTCCACTGCTTGCATCCGCCGGTGTAAACGATCAGATTGACCTTGTCCGACAGTTTCGCGTCGATCATTTCCTGCAGGTCGAGGGTCGCCATGCTGCTGCGGGATTCCAGGTCGGTACCGCAGAGATAGAGCATGAGGGTGACTTCATCTTCGCCGTTTCCGAGAATGTCCGTGTATTTTTCACGTGCACTGCCGGCAACGGACGTGTTCAGTGTGCCGGTATTGCTTCCGTTGTCCCAGCCGCCGGAGATACTGCCGCCGCCGAGGTTTCCGGCAAGCGAAGTGAGTGACTGCATGGAAATCGGAGAACCGCCGGATCCGCCCGTACTTCCGGAAGAATCCGATCCGCCGAACAGAAAACTGCCGATACCACCGCCGCCGCCGAGCAGAAGCGCGAGAAGGATCAGAATGAGTTTGCCGCCGCCGCCCGAGGAACGGGTGGTCCCTGAGCCGGAGCCAGAGGGACGGAATCCGCCGCCGGAAGGTGCGGAAGGTGTGGTCGGACGGCGTCCGGATACCGGCGTGCCGACGGGACCTGTGCCGAGTCCGCTGCCGCGCCGTTTGATGTCTTTTCCCTGACCGGTGATATTTGTCTTCCGGCCGGTGGGACGGTTCTGTGCCATAGATTTCCTCCTGAAACCGCCTGTCCGCATAAACATGGGACAGGCGATTATGATGTTATTGAATTAAGTGATTCCGGACCGGATCATGCCAGACGGAATTTGTCGGTTTCCTTGAGATCGAGCAGGTCGATGATGTTTTCAAAGTTCTTCTTCGCATTTGCCAGACCTGCAGGATTGTGCGCGTCACTGCCGAAATAGAATTTGCATCCTTCTTCCTTGGCGATGCGGTAGGGACGGAGCGTGATTTCCGCGGTTTCGTCGTCCATGTTCAGGGACGGGAAGTTCAGCTCGATGCCGACGCCTTTTTCCGCCGCTTTCGCAAACAGACGGCGGTATTCGCTTTCCGGAATGGTCTTCAGAACTTCCAGATAGTGCTCGCGGTACAGCAGGCTGCAGGTCAGATGCGCGATCCCGACCTTATGGAAGGGAAGATCCATATCGAGAACACCGTCGAAGCGGTCGATCCACAGCTTTGCTCGTTCTTCCACGCCTTCGCTTCCGTCGAGGGTAAAGCCGTGCATATGCAGATGGGTGGTCGGGATGATGATGAAATCGAGTTTTTCCATGATTTCGGGAGAAACGCCGACGGTCATGAAGCGGTCAAGGTCGGTTTCACAGCCGAAGAGGTAGCGGATGTTTCCGGATTCCGGCAGGGGAAGTGCCTGCGTAATGTATTCGTAACTCTGCTTCTGGTACCAGCCGGACGCGCCGGGAACGCGGCTGTCCCACATATGGTCGGTCAGACAGAGGGTCGTGAGACCGTTGTCCTGACCGTATTTCAGGATGTTTTCCTTGGTCTGTTCCGGATGTCCGGAGCAGAGGGAGAGCTGAGTATGGATGTGCAGGTCATGATCGGCAATATAACGCATGATGTGCTCCTTTCGTATACAGAAAATTTCGTGAATGTCAGATTCCTTCCGTCAGTTCGACGGCATAGAGCCACTGACAGCGTACTTCTTCGGGATCAAGCGGCGGGAAGACCAATTCGGTTTTTCCGTCTTTTTCGCGGACGGTGATTTCTGACGGATGGGACAGCAGACGTGCCTTGCGGTACGGGGAATACGGTACCTTGTCGAGAGTTACCGCGCCGAACGGGAAGCGTGTCAGGATCGCGTAGATTTTGTCGCCCTTTTTGGTGTAATAGATGCCTTCCTGCGGTTCCTTCGTGTAGATTTCGGTACCGTAGATCGCGTCGCCGTTGACGTCAAGCCACGAACCCATCTGAAGAAGACGTTCCTCCATGATGACGGGGATCGTACCGTCCGCCGCCGGACCGATGTTGAGCAGGAAATTGCCGCCTTTCGCAACGAGAGAGCAGAGAGTGTCGAGCAGTTCCTTGGCGGTCATGTAGTCGTCCGTTGTTTCGATACGGTTCAGACCGAAGGATTTGCCGATGCCGCGGCATTCTTCGAACGGACGGTCGAGGATGATGTCCTCGATCTTCTGATGACCGCTGATATAGCCGTATTCCGTCGTGAAATTGCCGCCGAGGTGTCCGCGGGTCTCGCGTCCCCAGCGGTCGTTCGGAACGATGAAATCACGGACGGAGGATTCGTTGTACAGCCAGGTCAGGAATTCCGTCGAATGCCAGGTTTCACTCGGGTGATCCCATTCGCCGTCGGTGAAGAGCGTCCACGGCTGATAGCGTTCGATCAGTTCCTTCAGCATCGGATGCAGGTGCTGAAGCGCGTATTCTTCGGGATTTTTCAGATACAGCGGATGGAACCATTCGTAAACGGAGTGGTAAACGCCGAACTTTACGCCGGTGCCTTCCATCGCTTCGCGCAGTTCCATGCAGAAGTCGCGGTGCGATCCGACGTCCCAGGAGTTCCAGTTCCATGCGTACGCGGACGGATACAGACAGAAGCCGTCGTGGTGCTTGGAGACCAGATTGATGTATTTCGCGCCGGCTTTTTGGAACAGTTTCGCCCATGCGTCCGCGTCAAACAGTTCCGCTTTGAAGCCGTTCACGAAATCTTCGTATTTTGTGAACGATCCGTAGGTCCTGTCGTGGAATTTCCGGGACGGATGCTCGGGATTCCGGATCTGCTGCATATACCATTCGGCATATTCGCCGCGACCGGTGTATGCCGGGACGGAATACAGGCCCCAGTGGATGAAGATCCCGAATTTTGCGTCTCCGAACCACTTCGGAACCGGACGGCTGTTCAGCGACTGCCAGTTGTTTTCGTAAACCATAGCCAACCTCTTTCTTGAAAATTTTCGTGCATTTCTTCCCCGCATTTCCGACGTTCTGTGCGGGATTCTTATGAAAAGTATAGCAGATTTTCAGGAAAATTGCAAGAAGTTTACGAAAAGCCAACCGTTTTTTCACGCAGTTTTCAGCGGACATTCACTGACGGAAAAGGGACGCTCAGCGGCGTCCCTTCGGTATTATAATTCAATTTCCGCAGTTCCTTCGAACGCTTTGTAAACGGTATGTGCATGATCTTCCGCATATCGGTTGGCGGCAGGTGCATCGCCGTACATATCGGAGTGCATCGTCCGGTCACCTGCACGGGAGATCGGGATCAGCACCGTGTCCGCGTCGGCATGACGATAGAATTCCAGATCCCCCGTATCGCACAGACCATGATGCGGCAGCTGAAGAATATCGCACTTCATGTCGTCCGGACAGTTCCGGAGAACGATCTCCAGATTTTGGAAATATGCGTCTCCGGTGAAGAGGATTTTCTTCCCGGAACCCTGCGCTGTGAAGATCAGCGAAAGCTGATTCGGATTGTTCAGGATCGAGCAGTCGGTCGGGGTATACAGGAAATGCAGGCGCATTCCGTCCGTTTCAAAGATTTCGTCCGGTTTGGGAACGACCGGATCAGCTTCGGTGACCGCAAGGATCTTTTCAAAATGCGGGAAAGCATATCCGATGCCGTTTCCGCGTGCATCGCGGAATTCTTCCGGAAAATGATAGATCAGCGTCCGGATATCCACCCGTGCGGCAAGTTCCGGACGGCGGCAGAGTTCGAGCAGCGCACCGTAGTGATCGCCGTGCGGATGGGTGATGATCCAGAAGTCCACGGTCGGTTTTCCGTCCGAATTCGCTTCGAGAAGTTCCAGAAATGCTTCCGCGTCTTCCTGATGTCCGCCGTCGACGGCGATCAGACGTCCGTTTTCCGTGCGGAGGATATAGCCCATTCCGGCAGCCGCCCATCCGGCTTTGCTGTCAAACGCGCCGTCGTACGCCGACGCTTTCGTTGCATACTGTATCAGTTTTTCCATCCCGAATCCTCCCGGTTCAGCCGAGGTTTCCGTATTCTACGATGAACTGCGCCGATGCGATCCACTTTCCGGCTGCGAAATCGCGTCCTCTTGCGATGACCTTGTCCTTGTAACCGTAGAAATAATAGCCTTCCGAGCCGGGAATACCCTTGCCGGTGATTTCCGCGTCGTCATCCCAGAGATAGCCGCCGGAGGAGGTGTTGAAGATCGTCGGGAGATCATTATCACGGAGTTTCATCGTGTGCGGGGAATTCAGCACCCAGTGGCTGTGTCCGGCAAACATGATGACTTCCGGATACTTCTTCAGTACCGCCGCGAGTTCCGCGGTCTGGGTGACACCATGCCAGTGCTGGTATGCGAAGGTTCCCGCGACCGTGTCGATCATCCCCTGATGCAGGAAGACGTAAACCGGACGGTTCGGGTCGCGGTTTTCCGCGAGTTTTTCATCAAGCCATGCAAGCTGAGTTTCGGAGAGCCAAGCGTGACCGCTGACTTTTTCGCCGCCGAGGAAGACAAAATGGATGCCCGCGATCCAGCGGTCGAAATAAGCCTTGTCACCGTCGTTCCGGGTACCCTTGAGGAAGTTTGCAAGACGGATCTCGTACGGGGTATTGTCAAATCCGAGGTCATGGTTGCCGATGGCGAAGTAAACGTCCGGTGCGCCTTCACCGGAGTTCCGGATGATCTCCTGCGCATTTTCGTACTGTCCGGGATCGGCATTGTCGCCGGTATCGCCGTTGATGAAAAGCCCTATGCTGTCCGGAGAGAGCTTTTTGATCTCTTCCAGAACGTTTCTGAAGTGCTGATTGTGGACGTGATTCTGATCAAGCGTGATGTGGATATCGCTCTGTACCTGCAGCTCGTAGTCCGGCTTGCCGAAATCGTAGTCCGATACTCCTTCGGGAAGCATCGCGCAGGCAGAGATTTCCGGAACTTCGCCGTTCATCACGGGATACACGAGGATCCGGTCCGCACCGCAGGGGATCAGCGTGTCCGTAACGAGCGTATAAACGGTCGTCTCGCCGGTACAGGAGATCGGCGCAAACGCGGTGTAATCCGCCAGCGCACCGTCCGCATCCGCCCAGTATGCACGGAAGCCGTCCGGAATGCCGCCGGAAATGCGGACAGTCAGCGTGCCGTCGGCATAGCCGGTTTTGTCCGTTGTGCGTTTATAGTCAGCGGTAATGCCGGTAACTTCCGCGCGGCGGAGCGTAAGAACGGTGGTTTCCGCCGTGATTTCCACTGCGGGAATGGTGACAAGTCCGTTTTCATCCGCTGTGACAGTGCCGGACTGCGCACCGGAAGTCCAGTTGACGATCGTTCCGGGAGCAAAACGGCAGGTCTGCAGACGGCGCATGGTAACATCCGCTTTCGCACAGGACAGGAAGGGAACACGGGATTCCCATTCGTCCGCGGTCAGCAGACGGAGACCGATCGAAACGCTGTTCGGCGTTTCTGCAGGCTTGTCCCAGCGGAAGAAAGAGTTGCGCTGTCCGGCATTTTCATGAACGACGGAGCCGTCGTCCGCCCAGGGAAGCGCATCGTCGCAGTCGGCGTTTGTGAAGACCGGATAGGCTTCATCGAGACGGACGGAGAAGAGATCAAACGAATGCACCAGATCGTTGACCGCGTGAATCTTCGTATTGTTGTTTTCGTGACCGAACATCCCCCAGTAACCGAGAACGGCGTACTTCTTTTCCGCCATACCGCGGTAGAGGATCTCATGCCCCTTCGACCAGCCGTCGTTCTGCGCGGAATAATCCACCAGAACCGGCGGATCGGGCAGACGGAATCCGTCGGGGGCTTCTGTATCGAGGCAGCAGCGATCCGCCATGTGACGGACACCGGCGGGAACATTCGCCTTGACCGCCGCGAAAACGTCGCCTCTTGCCATCGCGATCCCGAGCGCGCCGCTGCCGCCCATCGAATTGCCGACGGCATAGACGCGGTTTCGGTCGATCGGGTAGTTCTTCATGACCCATTCCACCGTCGCCATTGCGCGGTTTTCCACGGGCTGGGGCTTTATGCCTTCGCGTCCTTCGCCGATTTTGTCATGTGCGGAATTGCCGCCCCACCACCAGTCGTTCGCGTGCTGACGGCAGTCGAGATAGAGCGCGAACATATTCTTCGGAGCATGATAAATGTCGTGATTTCCGGGCTGCCATGTGCAGGCGACCGTGGAATAGACGTCATGTCCGGCGGAATGGAAGACAACGTACAGCGGATAACGTTCCGCCGCACAGTCTTCCGCCGGATGCAGAACGGCAAAAGTATCCGTCTGTTCTTCGGCATAACCCCATTCTGCAAGGGATTTGTGATGGAACCATTCCAGCTTTCTGCCGGTCAGGATCCCGTCTTTTTCGGGATGAATCGAATTGCTCATAAAAACCTCCGTATATCACTCTCTCCGGAGACTGACGCGTCCCCAGAGACCGCTTTTCAGAACTTCTTTCTGTTCGGTGAATTCCCGCATACAGTTCAGCCGCGCTTTCCGCTGGATGTTGATGACCGTGCCGTAATACGGCCATTCCGGCAGAACATCCGGAAGGACTTCGTAACTGCCGTTCGTCATCATTTCGTTGACGAGCGTGGAATATACCTCGATCCGGACAGTATTGACGCCTTCGCGGAGCATTCCCTTCAGCGGAATTTCAAGCGGATGCGTCCAGATATCGCCCGCATATTCGCCATTGACATACACACGTGCCACCGCGGACAGTCCGTTCAGGCAGAGAACGGAATTTGTTTCGCCCGCACCGACGTCAAAGGTGCATCCATAGACGCCCATGCCGCTGAAATGCTTCAGACCGTCCAGTGTTTCCCACGATTCCGGTTCTTCCATGGAGAACGTTCTTCCGTCGGCGGTGAGCGTCCAGCCGAGCAGCGGAAGTTCATTCAGACATGCCGGATTCACGGTGACAGTGGGGGCGTTTTCCAGTTCCGGAGAGAATACCACCGCCACGGTTCCGTGGGGTTCCATGAAGAAAACGCGTTCTTCGCCTTCGCCGTCGAGCGGCACCGCTTCCGCTCGGATGACCGACCATGCACGTGCCGCGCCGGATCTGCCTTTGAATTTTGCAGAGACCACACGGGGCTCGTCCGACAGATTCGAGAGGAAATACAGGTGTGTGTCCCCTTCGGCACGGTGGACATAACCGACCGTATCGGGCTCGGACAGGATCACGTCCGGCGTGAACCGTTCGCGGAGTGCGGAAATCAGCGCTTCTCCGCGGTTTTCCGTCACCACGGGAGCCGCTTCTGCCATCAGAGAACGGACGATTTCCGCGTTTTCCTTATAATTGATCAGACCGCAGCTTTCCGTGGGAACATTGTCGCAGAGCAGAATGCCGCCGGATGCCGCGAAATCGCGCAGTTTTTCGGCGGTTTCCACGGGCAGACGGGTACATCCGGCGAGGATGATCACCCGGTAGCGGTTTTCGCGGATGTTCAGAGAACCGTCCGCGATCGTTCCGAGACGGCAGAGCGCCTCGTCGTTGATGTAATCGAACCAGTACCCGGCTTTCTGGATGCCGTCCATCGCCGCACGTCCGAGATGTTCTTCCAGACGCATCGCAAGGTGGAGTTCGGACAGCATATTGTCCGCATAAACATCCGCCTGCGGCAGATAGACCGCGACTTCCGCCACCGGATGTCCGAAACGCAGAAGTGCAGACGCACGGTGGATGTAGTCACCGAGATTATTGTACAGCGGCCACCACGGGACGGTGTGATTGATGTGCGTAGACGCATAGAACGGCCAGCCGCGTTTTCCGGCTTTTTCCGGAGAGTACGCATAGCCGTGATTGACGATCATATTCATTCCGTCGAGGAACACCGCATCCACGGCGGCTTTCATTTCCTCCAGTGTTTCCGTGAAGCGCGGACGCTTCAGCCAGGTGAAGGTCTCGTTCGAGATGATGTTTTTACCGTAAATATGTCCGGTAGATGCCGCGAGACGGCGGTGGATGGTATTGACTTCCAGCGTCCGGTGATCGCCGAAGGTCTCGCCTTCCGGAATGTCCGCCGCCGCGTAAACGCGCAGGATATCGCCCCATGTCCCGTGTGCCTGGATCCGGGAGAACATTCCGTGATCGTGGGCAAAATCCGTCAGCGGATCGAAGAAATTTTCGATCGTCAGTTCGGACATCGTGCGGAAATAATCGTAACGCACATGGGGCGTGATCTCGCCCATATCGCCCCAGAGCGCATATATGTACGGCGTCAGGTCGTATCCGCGTCGTTTTTTGAATTCTTCAAGCAGAATGCCCGACCAGTTGTGTCCTTCGACTTCGATGGAGTCGCAGAACAGCGCGCGGATGCCCGGTGCCGCCTCCAGAACCGGCTTCACCATCTGGCGGAAGAACCGGTCGCCGGCACGGCGGCTGCAGTGGTCCATGACCAGACCCTGCGCATTGCGGGACGGCTTGCCGACGTGATTCCGGTGCTGGGAGATGACGAAAAAGACGATTTTCCAGTCACCTTCCGGGATTTCGATCTCTGCAAGCTCGGTTCCCCACGGCCAGCCGAAGAGTTCCTTGATCTGGAATTTATCTGTGATATCCACAACGGTTTCCGGCAGCATCACGCAGTTTTCCATCTTTCCCATGACCGCCGCACAGACGGTTCCGGCAAAGCGGGTCGTGAAGTCGCAGGAGAACGTCTTCGGGCCGTGGACGTCAAGCTGATAGGGAAGGGCTTCCTGCTGTGCATCCTCTTCCTCGACGGTCGGACCGCCGTACGGCCAGCTGGAACCGGCGGTGAAATCGCAGAACATCCCTCGTTCGGTACAGGCATCTGCGGTGAAGCGGAGGATATCGTAGAATTCCGGCGAACCGTAGGGAATGTTGCGCAGTCCCTTTTCCGTGTCGTCCGGTGTGACCGGGTACAGGATCTGCAGTTCGACTCCGCCGAGTCCCGCTTCCTTCATGAAATCGAGTTCCCTGAGGATCTCCTCTTTTTCCACACAGCAGCCGTACCACCACCAGCGGGTCATGCCGCGCGCGTCTTCCGGCGGATGCTTCAGAAATTCATGGATTTGTTCGTAGGTCATTGGATGTTTTCCTCCGGAGACAATCAGTTAATGTAAGATTCGTAAACTTCCGCAAGACGGTGCGGATAGTCGGTCATGATGCCGTCCGCGCCGATGGAAATCAGAAGATTCATATCGTCGATATCGTTGATCGTCCAGTAATGTACGGCAAGGTTGTGACGGTGTGCGGCATTGCCAAAGCCTTCGGTCGCCAGTTCAAAACCGCGCTTTTCCATGGGCAGCTGGAATACGCACATCTTGTCGCCGAAGAAAACGTTCAGTTTCAGCATCTGAAGGATATAGAACGTGGTCGCCGCACTGTAGGACGGGGAATACATGAATTCCGAAGGGACTTCGCCGGCAGCCTGCATCCGCTGGAATTCGTCGTAGATTTCTTCATGGAAACTTGCGAGAACCACGCGGTCAAACACCTGATGAACTTCGAGGAGACGGACGATTTCCTTCAGCGCACGGAGTCCGAGTTCACCGGACTGCTTGATTTCCAGAATGCTTCGAGCGTATTGTCGGGGAATTCGCGGTTGCCGCCGCCGTGCGCGATCAGAATCGGCAGATCGCTGTCGGTACGCATGGTATTTACGGATTTGTAGTTATCGGGACGCGGACAGACCGCCAGTGCGCCGTAGAGAACAGCAAGGGAAGCCAGTGCGATGCCGGTGCCTTTGAGAATTTTTTTCGCGTTCATGGGAAATCCTTTCCGTGATATGAATCGTTTTCCGGTTACAGAATCATTATACAACAGCTTTTCTGCAAAGTCAAGAATCTGTGAAAATCGCAGAATTCTCTTGACATCCGCCGCCCGGCGTATTATAATCAGCACGTAACCAAATTAATAACAGGGAGATTATCACAATGCTCAAGAAGATTTCCACCTCCAACGCACCCGCTGCTATCGGCCCGTATTCCCAGGCGATCGTCTGCGGCAACATGCTTTTCACTTCCGGTCAGATTCCGCTGAATCCCGAAAACGGTCAGATGGAAGGCACCAATGTGACCGAACAGGCAGAACGCGTTATGAAGAACCTCGACGCAGTCCTCACCGAAGCCGGCACTTCTTTTGACAACATCGTCAAGACCACCTGCTTCCTCGCGGATATGGCGGATTTTGCCGCATTCAACGAAGTATACGCAAAGTACATTACCTCCGCTCCCGCACGCAGCTGTGTGGCTGTCAAGGCTCTTCCGAAGGGCGCGCTGGTTGAAGTTGAAGTGATCGCAGTCATTGACTGATTCAAAAAATAAGGAAAAACTCTCCGTCTGACGGAGAGTTTTTTTGCTTTTTCGGGAACCGCAGACAGAAAAACGGGACTGTCGCAAGTCCGAATGAAGTACAGAAAAAAAGCAAAAAGCGCACAAAGCCAAGGGTGGAGTAAAATCCATCCTTTTTGTGTGCTCCAAGGAATATTCAGATCAAATCAAGCAACCTCAATCTCAAATAAAGC
>JAFYOX010000062.1 GCA_017547755.1 Clostridia bacterium
GGCTGCACAATGGAGTTTCACTTCGTGAACCTCCGGGCTCAGGCGCCGCCCCTTTGTGAATTGCCGGCTGGGAGACCCTGTGGGTCTCCGGAAGCCCTTCGGGCGGATTGTGTTCAGCTTGAGAGTGGAGAATACAAACGGGACGGATATACCGTCCGTATGGGAAGTTGATTCTGGCTGACCGCCGGAGGTTAAGGGTAGCGTTTACTGCTTTATTGAAAGATAACCTTCACCGCTGTTTCTACTGAACGTGCGCTTTGGACAGATCTGCACCCAACGTTGTAATTTCCAAACGGTCTGCCGCGTGAAAACCGCTGTCTGTCCGAGCGCTCAAGCGCGAGTCACACGTACACAGGAGAATCCAAGGGGGAACCCCCTTGGTCGAGGTGATTCACAAGAGGGCATCGACATGCCCTCTTGTGCGCCGTCCGCGCAGGACAAAGAAAGAATTTGCAGATACAAAATTTGATAAGTGCGCCGTCCGTGCAGGAAAAAGAAAAAGCAGACTCACTCGAGTCTGCTTTATGCGGAAAACGGGACTTGAACCCGTACGGTGTGAACCACACGCCCCTCAAACGTGCGCGTCTGCCAGTTCCGCCACTTCCGCAGGCGTTTGCTTCGCAACCGCTGGGAGCTTGCTTCGCAATCTCCGTATCTTTCAAACGGTTGTTCCGTCAACGTCATATATTATAGCACGGGCATCCGCGTTTGTCAAGGGGTATTTGAAAGTTTTTTGAGATTTTTCGGACTTTTTTTGGGATTCTCAGAACCACCAGACCGTATCCTTCATGATGATGCAGATGATGTCGATCAGCCACAGGAACGGAACGCCGACAAACAGCAGAACAACGCCGAGAATAATGCCGAGCGTGTTGTTGTCGCGTACGCTCTTGATGATGCGGTAGATCACCCAAATGATGTCGAGTGCGGGGATCGCGAGGATCAGCTTGACGATCTTCGGGAGATTGTCAAACGACTTGATGAGTTCGTTCAGATTCATTTTTGTACACTCCTTTACGGATTTGATAGTTACACTATAGCATAAATATGTGCCGCCGTCAAGGGAGGTGCCGGATTTTTCATCGGATTCTAATCCAGCAGTGCCGACAGCTTCTTCAGTTCGTCTGCCTGTGCCGCGTCAAAACTTCCGTCGGGATAGATGATGATGTCGATCGTCAGCGAACACGGGACTTCCCGCAGCCGCCGGATGTAGTCCGCGAGGTATGCCGCATCCCGCTTCACGCCCGGTCTGCACCACGAATTCCATTCCGTTCCGTCCGGTGATAAACCGAGCGGTGCAAGAATGTGGACCTGTGCGCCGCCCGCAAACTGCGTTTCCGGGATCACCGTGAAGTCGTTGTATTCGCCGCAGGTGAATTCTTCCCGGCTGAACCGCTTTGTCGGACCGTCGGCAGGAACGCCGCCGTTCATCGCAACGATGCAGTCCGGATTTCCGGCCTTGCACGCATCATAATACGGTGCCAGCAGTTTGTCGTTGTAGCCGAAATAATCGTAGCAGCCGTCGATCCACCATCCTTTGACCAGGTCTCCGTAGCGGATGCTGTATTCACGGAGAACCGCCGCCCATTTTTCAACGAAATCCATCGAAACATTCTGCCGCGGTGCCGTGAAGCCGAACCGCTTCCCGATCACTTCGTCGATGTGCGGACCGTCGCCGGTGTAGTAGAGATACAGATCGATCCCGTATTTCTTCAGTTCCAGCCCGAGTTCCATCGGGATGTCGCGGACCGCGCACGCTTCGCCCGGCACCGTTCCGGCGATCCGGTCATAGGTTTCGTTCGGCGCGAGCATATATTTCGTGCCCTGCATCAGCGTGATCACATAGCGCGACGCGCCGGTTTCCGCAATATTTTTCGCCAGACGGGGAATATCCAGCGTATTTGTCGTCTTTACCCAGTTCTCATCCCCGTATAAATAATGATTGAACAGCCCGAATTTCCCGTTCAATAACCGTTCCGCACCCATAAATACCTCCTCGTATACAAAAAAATTGCACTTTCTGTATTTATCCATTTGTTTAAAAGTTTTTGAAGATGGGTCGAGACTTCCTTTGGAAGTCTCAGGGGGAAGGAACTTTTTTTAAAAAAGTTCCTTCCCCGGTAAATATATTCTGAATTACGGCAGCACGGTCGGCTGGATGGCTTCGATGAGTTTGTCGAGCTGCTTGCTGACGGGTTTTTCGAGTCTCTGCATTTCGGAGGCGTAGGTGTCGCTCTTGGAAACGATGAGGCTGAAGGGTTTGTCGGCGACGTAGGAGAGGTTGGTGCCGTAGACGAAGAACGGGTCGATGTAGCAGGTGTCGATGATGAGGTCGAGCATTTCCGCGGTTTCTTCGTCACGTGCGACCTTGTCCTTCAGAATGGTTTCGTAGTAGGTCGGACGGACGTCGCGGTAGCTGTAGAAGTTCTGCGCTTCCAGAACGACGGCGGACATTTCGAGATCCTTCGCCGTGATCGGGATCGCAAAGTAGGACGAGCCGAAGTTGCGGTTGCGGTAGCTTTCGTCTTCCGGATTGTACTTCGGATAGGGAAGTACGCCGAAGTCGCTTTCCATGTCGCGCAGACCCACCGCATTTCCGATCGCGGACATCAGGAAGAGCGCCTGATCCGCAATGAAGATCGCGTTGCTTGCGCCGTTGTAGAGGTTCGTGTTGTCCTGATAGAACGCGAGGACGGTCGAGAAAATGTCGTAGTTCTTTTCGGTCGTCAGCGTTGCTACAAGAGCGCCCGTGTCGTCACGGTAGCAGAGCTCGAGACCGCTGCTCCACAGAAGCGCACGGCCGGACTGCAGATCGGACAGCGTACCGAACTGGTCGCCCTGCGTCATCTTGCCGTCACCGTTCAGGTCAAGCGCGGCACCCTGTGCCATCGCGGTAAACAGATCGTACGTCCAGTCGCCGGAACGGACGGTGTCGTACAGACCGGTGAGGTTGAACTGGGTGTCATATCCCAGCTTTTCGTACAGATTCTTGTTGAAGTAGATCATGTTCATGTTCTGGATCATGTCGAGCGTGTAGAAGCCGACCGCACCCGGAAGCATGTTGTTGATCGTCGCGGCGTCGTTCCAGCCGATACACCACCACGGCATCGTGAGATCCAGATGTTCCATTTCCATGAGGTTGAGGAACCATCCGTTGACTTCCGTTGCCCACCAGTAGTCGGGCGCGATCACGTCGTACGCCGCATCCTGTGCCATGATGCTCTGGCCGACCGTGTTGTTGAACGTGCCGGAGTTGTCTTCAACGTCGACAAAGCCGATGTTTACGCCGAATTCTTCCGATACGGTGTTGTTCCGTTCATACACCGCGTCGTTCAGCGCTTCGCCGGTCATTTCTTCCGCCGTGAAATGCGTCAGCTTGGACGTGCGGATCAGTCCGATGTAGTCTGCGCCGCCGAAATCCTTTTCCGGCAGACCGTGCGTCAGTTCGGTTTCCTCGATGACTTCCACAGCTTCGGGCTCGACCGCGGTGTCCGCCGAAGACGGCGTGGTTTCGTCTGCATTGGCCGTGCTTTCGCCGCAGGAAGCGAACGTACCGAGAAGCATTGCGGAGACGAGAAGAAGGGTAAGCAGTTTCTTCATGGTTGTTTTCCTTTCTGTATGGTTGGATTTCCGTTCGATTGTATCTGCCTCCATTATAGCATAAAAAATCAGTCTTGGAAAGACCGCACAAAAAATTAACGCGATTTCAAATTATTTTTATCGCATATTTTCTGCGGAAAACAAAAAAAGTACATCCCGCCAGCAAGCGGTCTGCACAGACTTGATCCCCCTTTTTCAGTCGAAAGCTTTTTGAAAGAGGGTTTGGGAGAAAACTTTTTCTCGAAAAAGTCTTCTCCCAATAAATCGATTATTTCAGCGTAAGCACAGGTTCGCCGCGGCCTTCGACGCAGTCCTTGGTGATCGTGACTTTTGCCACGTCCTTGCGGGAAGGGAGGGAGAACATGAGGTCGGTCATGGTTTCTTCGATGATGGAACGGAGACCGCGCGCACCGGTGTTGCGTTCGATGGCACGTGCAGCGATGGTCTGCAGAGCTTCGTCGTCGAATTCCAGTTCGATGTTGTCCATTTCGAAGAGCTTGCGGTACTGCTTCACGAGGCTGTTCTTCGGTTCTGCGAGGATGCGTACGAGCGCGTCGCAGTCGAGGTTTTCAAGGCCTACGATGACGGGCAGACGGCCGACAAGTTCCGGAATGATCCCGTACTTCACGATATCGTGCGCGGAAACGTCCTTGAATACGCCGTCACGCAGCTTTTCTTCCTTCTTCTTGATGTCGCCGCCGAAGCCAATGGACGACTGACCCTTTCTCTGGTCGATGATCTGTTCGAGGTTGTCGAACGCGCCGCCGCAGATGAAGAGGATGTTTTCGGTGTTGACCTGAAGGAATTCCTGGTTCGGATGCTTGCGTCCGCCCTGCGGAGGAACGTTTGCCGTGGTGCCTTCGAGGATCTTTAAGAGTGCCTGCTGTACGCCTTCGCCCGATACGTCGCGGGTGATGGAACGATTTTCGCTCCGGCGGGAGATCTTGTCGATTTCATCGATGTAGATGATGCCGCGTTCCGCCAGTTCGATGTCGTAGTCCGCCGCCTGAACCAGACGGAGCAGGATGTTTTCGACGTCTTCGCCGACGTAGCCGGCTTCGGTGAGCGTCGTCGCGTCAGCGATGGCGAAAGGAACGTTCAGGGTCTTTGCGAGCGTCTGCGCGAGGAAGGTCTTGCCCACCCCGGTCGGACCGATCAGCAGGACGTTGCTCTTCTGGATGTCCACGTCGTCGACGAAGGATTCCGTATCCTTGTTCTTCTTCGCGTTTGCGAGCTTCTTCTTGGTGTCGCGGTAAATGAGGCGCTTGTAGTGGTTGTAGACCGCTACGGACAGCGCGACCTTTGCCTTGTCCTGACCGATGATATATTCGTCGAGCGTCGCCTTGATTTCGGCGGGAACGGGCAGATTTTCACGTTCCAGCGTGGGAGCCTCGGTCTCTTCGGAGAAATGGTCGAAGATGATGTCGTTGCAGGCGTCGATGCACTTGTCGCAGATGTAAAGTCCGGTCGGCGACGGAATCAGGAATTCCACCTGATTTTCGTTCCGTCCGCAGAACGAACACGACCGTTCGATCTTCATCCGCCCGCCCCCGTTACGAGTAGTCTGAGCCATATGGATACCTTTCTGAATGTGTGTTGATCGGGAAAACCTTTTTGCAAAAAGGTTTTCCCGAACCCTTTTCAAAAAACTTCAAACGGTTGTATATACAGAGTGAGTGCAGATTGTCAGTTCCAAAGGATTTTGTAAGCTGCACGAAATCGGGGAATCCCCGGATCTGTACCAGCCCTTGTCAGCACAATCGTCTGAAAGTTTTTGAAAAGGGGTTTGGGGAAAAACTTTTTTCAAAAAGTTTTTCCCCAAGCGCATCCCCTTACGGGCGATGAGCGATGACCTTGTCGATGAGGCCGTAAGCTGCTGCGGCGTCGGCAGTGAGGAAGTTGTCGCGTTCGGTGTCGGCAGCGATGACGTCGAGGGACTTGCCGGTGTTCTGTGCGAGGATGGTGTTGAGGCGTTCACGGGTGCGGAGAATGTGGTCGGCGTGGATCTTGATGTCGGAAGCCTGACCCTGCATGCCGCCGAGCGGCTGATGGATCATGATTTCGCTGTTCGGGAGAGCGAAACGCTTGCCCTTGGTGCCGGAAGAGAGGAGGAACGCGCCCATGGATGCCGCCATGCCGATGCAGATGGTGGAAACGTCGCACTTGATGAAGTTCATTGTATCGTAGATCGCGAGGCCTGCGGAAACGGAGCCGCCGGGGCTGTTGATGTAGAGGCTGATGTCCTTGTCCGGGTCTTCGGCTTCAAGGAAGAGCATCTGCGCAACCACGAGGGAAGCGGTCACGTCGTTGACTTCGTCCGCAAGGAAGATGATGCGGTCATTGAGAAGGCGGGAATAGATGTCGTAGGAACGTTCGCCGCGGTTGGTCTGCTGTACGACCATAGGAACTAATGCCATAATGGTACCTCCGTTAATAATAAATGGGATAAATCGTCTTAATTTGTCCAAAAAAGGGGAAAAGGTACATCGGGGATGACTTTACAGAAAGTCATCCCCGAAGATATGCGGTTGAAATTGGAATTATTCAGCGTCGGTCTTTTCGACTTCGGTGATAACAGCCTTTTCGCGAACGAGTTCGATCGCCTTCTTGACCTTGAGGTCTTCAGCGATAGCGTCTGCAGCAACAACTTCGCGAACCTTGTCAGCTTCCATGTTGTACATTTCAGCGAGACGAGCGTATTCAGCTTCGGTTTCTTCTTCGGAAACAGCGATGTTTTCGAGAGCAGCGATCTTTTCGAGAGCAAGGCGGGTCTTAACCTGACGTTCTGCGTCGGGTCTCATCTGTTCACGGAGCTTGTCGAGGTCGAGACCGGTGTACTGGAAGTAGGTCTTGAGATCGAGACCGTTCATGCGGAGACGGTTGTCGTAGTCACGAACGAAGTTTTCAACTTCGTTTTCGAACATAGCTTCCGGGATTTCAGCGTTGAGCTTTTCAACGAGAGCCTTGATGAGAGCTTCGTCAACCTGATTGTCAGCCTGCTTGGAGCGCTGTTCGGTAAGCTTTGCCAGGATGTCTGCCTTGTATTCATCGAGAGTATCGAATTCGGAAACGTCCTTTACGAATTCATCGTCAAGAGCGGGAAGTTCGTTGAACTTGATGGAGTTGAGCTTGCACTTGAAGGTAGCTTCCTTGCCTGCAAGGTTTTCTGCGTGGTAGTCAGCCGGGAAGGTAACAACAACGTCGAATTCTTCGCCGATGTTCTTGCCTACGATCTGTTCTTCGAAGCCGGGGATGAATGCGCCGGAGCCGAGCTTGAGGGTGTGGCCTTCTGCCTTGCCGCCGTCGAATGCTACGCCGTCAACATAACCGTCGAAGTCGATGTTGGTGATGTCGTCCATCTGAGCTGCACGGTCGGTGATTTCAACCTGACGGGAGTTGCGCATCTGAACCTTGTTCAGTTCTTCAGCAACGTCTTCTTCGGTAACCTTGACAACCGGGCGTTCTGCCGGGATGCCGAGGTAGTCAGCGATTTCAACTTCGGGCTTTACGAAGTAGGTAGCGGTGAGAACTACGCCGTTTTCGTCGATGGTTTCAACATCGAATTCGGGACGGCTTACAACCTTGTCTTCGTTGCCTTCCATAGCTTCGGTGTATGCAGCGGGGATGATTTCGTTGATTGCGTCTTCGTAGAATACTTCCTTGCCGTACATCTTTTCAACAAGCGCACGGGGAGCCTTGCCCTTACGGAAGCCGGGGATAGTGATGTTCTTTACAGCCTTCTTGTATACCTTGTTGATAGCGGTTTCGAAGGTAGCTTTGTCAACGCTGAAGGTAACCTTCTTCTGGTTTACAGCGATGGTTTCATTGGAAATGAGGCTCATTTCTGATGTTCTCCTTGCTTTTTATCTACAGTTTATAATGATTGTTTACACAGCTTTTTATATTTTACAGTTTTTTTCTCATATTGTCAATGACAAATGCGGAAAAGAATTTGAATATTTTGTGAAATCTTATTGCACATTGACAGGATGCACAAAACATCAGGGAATCCGCGGACCCGATTGGGGATTTATCCCACTTTCAGCGGATAAAAATCCAGGAAATCCGCAGAGATCAGGTGCATGCGGATGCCGTCGTATTCGAAATCTCCGGGGACGTTGTAGACCCCGTGGATGTGTCCGAAATAACAGTCGCGGATGCCGCGGGACTTCAGCGTCTCCACGATCGGTCCGCAGATGAAATCGCCGAAAACGGGCGGAAAATGCAGAAAGACGAGGATCTCTGCACCGGGATTTTCGGCTTTCCGTTTGTCCGCTTCGTCGAGCGACATGCCGATGCGCAGACATTCGCGCGCCACGATCTTTTCGTAGTCCGTCGGTTCCGGCGTGTTCTGCAGACGCTGCTCGATGTACCATCCGCGGGAACCCGCGATGATGAGGTTTTCCGCAGGATGGGCGCTGTTCTGCATGAATTCGAGCGTTGTGAAGCCTTCCGCTTCGCACATCGCACGCATTTTTGCGAGCGATGCCCACCAGTAGTCGTGATTGCCGCGCGAGAGCAGCTTTTTCCCCGGCAGACGGTCGATGAACGCGAGATCCTCGCGGGCTTCGTCCAGCGTCATGCCCCACGAAATGTCTCCGGGGATGACGACGGTGTCGCCGTCTTCCACCAGCGCGTTCCAGCGGGTCCGGATCTTCTCCGTGTGACCCGTCCAGCGGCGTCCGAACCGGTTCATCGGTTTGTTCACCGCGTGCGCCAGATGCAGATCGGCAATGGTCCAGACCGCCATTATACGCGGAACACCAGAGCGGGCATATCCGCCGGTGCGATGGTTTCCGTGAAGCGTACGGGCAGGGAAAGCGGCGCGGTCAGCGGCTTCGGGATGTCCGTATCCGTCTTCGCGGACAGGGTGTTCAGGATCTCTTCGATGTCGTCGCCGGCGGAGAGACCGAGCGCACCGCAGACGTCCGCCGCAAACTTGTACGGGCTTGCCGTGGATGCGAGGATGACGGGGGTCATGTCGCCGGTTTCGGTGCGGTACTTCTTCACGCTGCCCATGCCGACCGCGGTGTGCGTGTCGATGAGGTAGTGGTGCGCGTCAAAGATTTCACGGATGGTTTCGCGGGTCTCGTCTTCGCTCATGCAGCAGCCGGCGAAGTTTTCGCGGATTTTTGCCATGAGGGCTTCCGGAGCCGTATATTTTCCGGCGGATTTCAGATCGGCCATCAGTTCGCCGGTCAGTTCCGCACCGCCGCAGACGGACAGGAGACGTTCGAGGTTGCTCGAGATCAGGATGTCCATGGACGGGGAAATGGTCTTGTGGAATTCACGGGTACGGTCGTATACGCCGGTATTGATGAAGTCCGTGAGGACGTTGTTGCTGTTGGAAGCGCAGATGAGCTTGGCGATCGGAATGCCCATTTCACGTGCGATGTATGCCGCGAAGATGTTGCCGAAGTTGCCGGTCGGAACGCAGACGTTCACGGAATCGCCGGACGCGATCTTGCCGCTGTTCACGAGATCGAGGTACGCGGAAACGTAGTATACGATCTGCGGTGCGAGACGGCCCCAGTTGATGGAGTTCGCGCTGGAGAAGAAGAAGCCGTTTTCGTTCGCCTTTTCCGCGAGGGATGCGTCGCCGAAGATGGCCTTGACGCCGTTCTGTGCGTCGTCGAAGTTGCCGTCGACTGCCGCAACGTAGACATTGCCGCCGAGGGTGGTGGTCATCTGGAGCTTCTGCATCCGGCTGACGCCGTCCACGGGATAGAATACGGTGATCTTCACGCCGTCAACGTCGGAATAGCCTTCGAGAGCCGCTTTGCCGGTGTCGCCGGAGGTCGCAACGAGGATGTGCGCGGTGCGCTGTTCGTCGGTCATCTTGAGCGCACGGGAAAGGAGACGGGGCATGATCTGGAGCGCCATATCCTTGAACGCGGAGGTCGGACCGTGCCAGAGTTCGAGGACGTAGGTGCTGTCGTCGAGGTTATAAAGGGGAGCCGCGCCGCCGGAGAGGTACTTTTCGCCGGAAACTTCGGCGAATTTTTCTCTGGAATATGCCGCATGGCAGTCGGAGACGAGGGCTTCGCGGTCGTAGTCGTCGAGGAATTTTGCAAGAACGTATGCCGCGCGGTCTTCGTAGGACATTTTTGCGAGGGTTTCCATATCGCCGTGGGTCAGCGCGGGGATTTCACAGGGGATGTAGAGACCGCCGTCCGGTGCAAGCCCTTCCTTGATGGCTTCGGCGGCGGATACGGTGTGAGGGAGACTGCGGTAGTCTCTTGTGCTTCTGTAGTTCATGATGATGCTTCCTTTGGTGGAATTCAGAGATCGTATTTTATAGATTTGCGCGAAAATTTTCCGTGTTTCCGGACGGCATTTTCGAAATGCCGGACATCCAGAACGCGGTATTCCGGTGTATCCGGATCGGCGTAGACTTCGATCACGTCGATGCGGAAGAACCGGTCCGGCGCGTGCTCCGCGAGGTAGGCTTCCGCCGCGCGGACGAGAACGGACTGCTTTTTTGCGTCCACGGCCTGTGCCGGGGTTCCGAACGGTGCGGAGGTGTCCGGGATCTGCCGCCGGGTCTTGACTTCCGCGAAGACGACAAAGGCGTCGTTTTCCGCGATCAGGTCGATTTCGGCGTGTCCGATGCGGAAATTCCGGTGCAGGATGCGGAATCCGCGCGCTTCCAGAAAGACGGCGGCGGTGTCTTCGCCGTATTTTCCGAGGGTTTGGGTATCCATGGGATCTTATTTCTGTTTTTCGAGGAATTTCTGCTTTGCCGCCTCGAGTTTGGCTTTGTCGCGTTCGAGGAATCCGAGGAAAGACTTCCGGTGGATCGGGCACGGACCGTTCATGTAGACGGCGAGCTTGTGTTCCGGTGTGGGATATCCCTTGTGCTTGGCGAAGCCGTAGCCGGGATAATCCGTTTCGTAATCCGCGCACATCCGGTCACGGGTGACTTTCGCAAGAATGGATGCCGCCGCGATCGACTGGGACAGCGCATCGCCGTGGACGACGGGAACGCTCGGGATACCGAAATCGGTGTTCCGGTTGCCGTCGACGAGGATCACGTCCGGCGTGACCGTTTCACGGACGATCGTTACGGCGCGGCGCATCGCGGTGAGGGATGCGGCGAGGATGTTCATCTCGTCGATCTCTTCCTGCGTTGCCTGCGCGATGCCGAACGCGAGTGCTTTTCCGATGATCTCGTCGTAGAGCTTTTCGCGCTTCTTTTCGGTCAGCTTCTTGGAGTCGTCGAGTCCTTCGATGACCAGCCCTTCTGGAAGGACGACGGCCGCGGCAACGACCGGACCTGCAAGAGGTCCGCGTCCCGCTTCGTCCGTCCCGCAGACGATGCCGTACTGTGCGGCGTAGGTGCTGTCAAACGATGCGTCATTCATTGCCGTCACCGTTTTCCGAAGGTTCTTCGGGCTTGACTTCCGCTTCCGGCTTGGCAGTCGGTTCCGGCTTCGGCTCGGGTTTCTTTGCAGCCGGCTTCTTTTCGGGATATTCGAGGGTCACACGGCCGATCTTTGCTTCGCGGAATTCGTCGAGGACGATGTCCGCCGCACGTTCGGTGTCGAGTTCGCCGCCGGAGATGAGGAAGCCGCGCTTCTTTGCGACCGCGCAGAGCAGTTCGTACGGTGTGCATTCCGCGAGAGCGGCGCGGTCGAGCTTGTAGCGGGTGCAGAACAGATCCGGAACGGTATTGTAGAGACGCGCGCAGAGGTTCGACGCGAGTTCTTCGATGTCGAGGATGTCATCCTTGATCGCGCCTGTGAAGGCGAGATTCTGACCGATGATGTTGTCTTCGAATTTCGGCCAGAGAACGCCGGGCATATCGAGCAGTTCGATGCCGATGTTCGTGCTGACCCACTGCTTGGTGCGGGTCACGCCGGGACGGTCTTCGACGCGGGTATGCTTGCCGCCGCTGAGACGGTTGATGAGGGAAGACTTCCCGACATTCGGGATGCCGACCATCATGGCGCGGATCTTCCGTCCTTCCATGCCCTTGTTCGCGTAGCGTTCGAGCTTTTCGGCGAGGACTTTCCGGATCATGGGTGTGATCTCCTTGACGCCTTCGCCGGTGACGGTGTCCACGGCAAGAGCGGCGCAGGAGAATTTCTTTTCTGCGGCGAGGGCCGCATAGTAAGCCTCCCACTGCTTCGTCGCGGAAGCGTTGGCGAGAGAGGACTTGGTGAGCAGGATCAGGCGGGGTTTGGTGTTGACCAGCTTATCGATTTCGGGATTCTTGGAACTTTTCGGAATACGCGCGTCGAGCAGTTCGATCACGATGTCGACCTGGGACAGGTTTTCCGTGATGAGACGGCGCGTTTTCGCCATATGCCCCGGAAACCACTGGATTGTCTGTGAAGGCATGATGATGGTATCCTTTATATATTACTTGTGTTCTTGTGTTCAGTTTTCTCGCGGGTTTTTGAATACTTCAAACTTCTGCATCGGGAAGATGCGGACGTAGGCTTTGCCGACGACACAGCGCTCATCGATCATGCCGATCTCGCTGGTACGGCTGTCGGCGGAGTTGTTGCGGTTGTCGCCCATGACAAAGATCTCGTTTTCGCCGACGGTGACGGGGAAGGTCCAGTCGGAGGTCAGGCGCGGACCGTCGTCCACGTAGCGGTACGGTTCGTCGATGACTTTGCCGTCGACGGTGAGCGTCCAGGTGGCAAAGTCGATGTCAACGACCTGTCCTTCCGTGGCGATGACGCGCTTGACGATGGGGGCGTCGTACGGATCCGCATTGATCTTGTGGACGATGACGATGTCGCCCGGCTCCGGATCGTAGAACAGGTCGGAAACGGCAAGATATTCCCCGTGGGTGAGCGTCATATCCATGGAATGGCCGTCCACGATGTTCAGCCGGATGACGAACGCGAACAGGAGCATGATCGTCACCGAGACGATGCCGAGCATTTCCGCGAGTTCGTAGATATCGCCGAGCCAGTCGCGCAGACTGCGCTTTTCTTTCTGCGGCTTTTCCGGTGCGGAAACGGGAGTAGTGGGAGCGTTGTTCATCAAATCCCCCTTACTTTTCGATCATATGGGAAAGCAGGGTGCTTCCGTCGGGGATGAAGTAATCCTTCTTTGCGCATTCGGCTTCGCTGTAGGAGGAAACGCCTTCGGTGATCTTCGCGGGATCATAGAGGAAGAAGGGAACCGGATCGGAGGAATGGGTGCGGATCGCAACCGGCGTCGGATGGTCGGGAAGAACGAGGATGCGGAAATCTTCGCCGGACGTTTCAAGATACTTGAGAACGGGCGCGAGGATGAGTTCGTCGATCTTTTCCACAGCCGCGACCTTGACGTCCGCTTCGCCGCGGTGACCGCATTCGTCGGGAGCTTCCACATGAACGTAGACGAGGTCACAGCCGTTCTTGAACGCGTCGACGGCGGCGTCTGCCTTGCCGGTGTAGTTGGTCGCGAAGTTGCCGGTCGCGCCTTCAACGTCGATGACGTCGCAGTTTGCGCAGATGCCGATGCCCTTGATGAGGTCAACGGCGGAGATGATCGCCGCGCGTACGCCCCACTTTTCCGGGAACGACGGAAGTGCCGGCTTCTTTCCGGGGCTCCAGAGCCACGGGGAGTTTGCAGGACGGAGTCCGCGTGCGCGTCTTGCTTCGTTGATCGGATGATGTTCGAGGATCTTTGCGCCTTCCTTCATGAATGCGAGGAATTCTGCGCCGCCGTTGTCTTCCTTCGGGAGATATTCGCCGATGACACGACCGAGAATATCGTGCGGACGCATGAAATCATAGGTTTCGCAGGCGTTTTCCCAGAGGAGGCAGTGACGGTAGCTGACGCCGGTGTACAGGGTGCGTCCGGGCATCGGGAGCGCTTCGTTGAGTGCTTTGACGAGTTCTGCCGCTTCGGCGGTGGTGATCTCGTCGGAGCTGTGGTCGAGGATCACGCGTTCTTCGTAGACGTCGGTTTCCGCGTCGCCGGAGAGGGTGACGAAATTGCAGCGGAGCGCGGTGTCGGCGGGAGACATTTCAAGTCCCTGGCTCATCGCTTCGAGCGGAGAACGGCCCTTGGAATAGGTACGCGGATCGTAGGAGAGGATGGCGAGGTTGGCGGTGTCGCTTTCGGGAACCATGCCGGACGGTACGTTCAGAACGGTGCCGCAGAGGGACTTTGCCGCGAGCATATCCATCGTGGGCTTGTGTGCCGCTTCCATCGGGGTGCGGTTATCGAGCGACGGGACGGGCGTGTCCGCCATGCCGTCGGGGATGAGTACAAAGTATTTCATTTTATATACACGACCTTTCGGTGAGAATTTGCTATAGTATAATCCGATATCATGCAATAGCATAAAGTTATACCATGAGAAACATCAATTTCATGATAATGTATTATTATATCACACTTTGCCCGGAGAGACAAGCGGAATCGGAAAATAGGGGGTGAAAATATACCTAAAAATCGGAAATAAAAGGGGTGAAATTTCGCTGATTTTATGCTTTAATTTTCCGGAAAAGTATTGCTTTTTTTCACGGACTGTGATAAAATACCTTACTGTATGATATTATTCGAATTGCGCACCCTCTCAGGCGCAAGACGGATTGTTTCGGTTATCAAACCGTAAAAATTTGAAAGGGAGAATGAATCCATGCCTAATATTAAGTCTGCTAAGAAGCGCGTAAAGGTTATTTCCGTTAAGACCCTCCAGAACAAGATGTTCAAGAACAACCTCCGTACCACCGTTAAGAAGTTTGAAGCTGCTGTTGCTTCCGGCGACAAGGCTGCTGCTGAAGCTGCTTACAAGGCTGCAGTCAAGAAGATCGACCAGGCAGCTGCTCGTGGTACCCTCCACAAGAACAACGCTGCTCACAAGAAGAGCCAGTTCACCCTCAAGCTCAACAACATGCAGTAATTTCGGACTTACGTCCACTGAAAACCTTCCGGTCATGCTCCGACCGTGAAGGTTTTTTTGTTTTCCGGAACCCTTGACAAAGCATAAAATCATCCTTTATAATAAAATCACAGAAACAAACGGTCTGCACGAATTTTGTCTGTCCGTTTGCTGAAAAGTTTTTGAAGAGGGGTTCGGGGAGGAACTTTTTTCAAAAAGTTCCTCCCCGAGAAAAAATCACCATGAAAAACATCCTGATTTTCGGCGACTCCAATACATGGGGTTATGATATGGAACGGTATCTGCCCGATCTGGGGACGGCACAGCGCATGACGGCGGACGAACGCTGGGGCGGCCGTGTACGCACCATCCTCGGGGAAGGGTATCATGTCATCGAAGACGCGCTCAACGCGCGTACGCTTATGTGGGACGACCCGTATTTCGAGAACCGCCACGGTCTGACCGGACTGAAGACCGCGCTCGATACGCACGCACCGCTTGACCTCGTCGTACTTCAGCTCGGCTGCAACGAACTCAAGCATATGTTCAGCCTGACCGCCGGCATGATCGCGTGCGGCATGGAAAAACTCGTTGAAGTGTGCTTCACGAAGTATTACGGCTATCCCGCACCGAAGGTCCTGCTGATCGCACCGCATCCGACGCATCCGAAGATCGGCGACCTGCTGTACGGCTTCAATTTCGGGCCGGAGGCGTATGAAAAGAGCGTACAGCTCGGTGAAAAATACCGTGCGATCGCGGAAAAGTACGGCTGCGGCTTCCTCGACTGCGCGGAACTTGGATTTGAACTGAACGAAATCGACGGTCTGCACTACTCCAAGAAAGACCACGCGAAACTCGCGGACGCGGCGGCAGTGAAGATCAAAGAAATGATCGGGTAAGCCATGTATCTGACGCATAAGGAACTCTGTATCCGGGAAGCCGGTGTCGGGGATGCGGAGCAGCTCTGTATCTGGTGGAACGACGGAAAGGTCATGGAACACGCGGGATTTCCGCTGGGACTGGGAACAACGGCGGAAGCCATTGCGGAAAAGATCCGGAAGGATCCCGGAAACTGCCGGCACATTCTTCTGTACCGGGATATTCCCATCGGTGAAATGAACTACCGGGAAACCGAACCGGACGTCTGTGAGATCGGGATCAAGATCTGCGATTTTTCCATGCAGAACAAAGGGTTCGGGAAAATTGCGCTCAGTATGTTCCTTGCCGCGCTGTTCGGAACGTACCGGAAAATTATTCTCGACACCAATCTGCGCAACGAGCGCGCCCAGCATGTTTACGAACAGCTTGGATTTGAAAAAGTCCGTGTCCGTGAAAATTCGTGGAAGGATCAGCTCGGAAACTGGCAGTCTGCTGTGGACTACGAACTGACGGAAGAAAAATTCCGGCCGTATCTGTGATACGGCGGAGAACCGATAAAAAAAGTCACGGGTTGCACGTCCCGTGACTTTTTTTTAACCCCCGGTTAATCTCCGTTTCCCGCGTGTACCTTGCGCGCTTCACGAAAATCCGGTATACTATCCCCAGAACAAGCCGGCGGTTCAATCCAACAGAAACGAGGTACACCCCATGAATCTTGCCATCGGCGAAACCATCAAACGCCTGCGCCGCGAACGCGGCATCACGCAGGAAACCCTCGCGGAGTATATGAACGTCTCCACACCCGCCGTCTCCAAATGGGAACGCGGCGAAACGCTTCCCGACATCACGATGATTTTTCCGCTCGCGTCCTATTTCGGCGTGACCGCGGACGAACTGCTCGGTTTCGACGCCGCCAAAAGCGAGCAGAAGATCCAGGCCATTCTCGACGAATACCATCGTCTCGGCGCAATTGGGAAGGATCACGAAAAATTCGACCTCATGATGCAGGCGTACGCCGAATTCCCGAACGACTGGCGCATCGTCGAGGAATATATGTGGCAGCTCAACTACGATCCGCACCATTTGGAGGAACCCTACGGAAACGAAGTCCACAAGGACGAACTTTACCGCCTCTGCGACCGCGTGCTGACCGAATGCACCGCCGATTCTCCGCGTTACGCCGCGCTGTCCATCCTCGGCGGACTGTACGTGGTTGACGGACAGATCGACAAAGCGGTTGAAACGGCGAAACGCTTCCCGCCGTCGTATCTGACACAGGAATGGGAGCTTGAAAACATCTGGGAGCGCGGCAGTGACGAATGGTGGAAGCAGGCAAGAGAGAATACGTGGAGCATTATGTACGACCTGCAGGTCAAAATCCGCAATGCCGGACTGTATGCGTCCGATCCTGCCGAACAGATCCGTCTGCTGCAAAAAGCGATTGCCGTAATTGAACTGATCTTCGACGACGGTGATTACGGCTTCTGTCATTACGATCTGTGTGAACTGCATCTGTGGATCGCCAACCGGTACGTACAGCTGGACGACATCCCGGCGGCGCTCGAGCATTACGAAAAGGGCTTTGCTCATGCAAAGCAGTACGACAGCCTGTCGCGGAAGAGCGTGCATACGTCGTTCCTTGTGCGCGGGTATGTACAGGATATGTCGCAGGTCACCAGTGGCTCGCAGGTGAACGAAGTGGCGAGAGAACTTGCGTACGTCCGGAAATGCGGGGTTTACGAAAAGGTGAAGGATCTGCCGGAGATGCAGGCGATCCTTGCGGAATACGAACCGTTTGCAGGGGAAAAGCGGGATTATACGAAGGAATAAGGGAATAAGAAAAAGCACCTTCGGGTGCTTTTTCGATTTGGATCTATATTTTCTTCATCCAGTTGCCGCTGTTGACCTTCACAACTGCCACGATGCATTTCAGGATCTGGTCTGCCTTGAGGCATATGAAAATGAATACCGGGTGCAGTTCGAAGATGAACGCCGCCGCGAACGAGGACGGGAGAACAAGCCCCCACATGAAGATGATGTCGTTGAACAGGACGAATTTCGTATCGCCGCCGCCGCGGACGATCCCCGTCAGACACGGCATCTGGTACGACGAGCCGATGACCGTGACCGACAGCACCGTCATGAACTGGATGGCGAGCGTCATGGTATCGGGCGTAATGTTGTAGAAGCCGATGATGAAGTCCTTGAACAGGAACAGCGCAAGACCCGTCGCCGAGCCGATGCACAGGAACACGATCTGCAGAACGTGCGCGCGGTGCATGACTTCCTTTTTCAGAAGATCGGCACCCGCATCCTTGCCTTCGCCGATCGTCTTGCCGATCATGACGGACGCCGCCGTTGCGGAACCGTAGGAGAAGACGGAGATGATCTGGAAGACCGTGGACGCGATGCTGTTCGCGGAGATGACCGGGTCGGTCAGACGTCCGAGGATCGCGGTCTGCATTCCCATCGCGATGCCCCATGAGGTACCGGAGAGCACAACGGGAAGGCTGACGCGGAGGAATTTGCCGACTGCTTCCCTGGAGGTGCGGAACATTTCGGCGGCTTTTACCTTCAGTTTCCTGTCAAAGAAGGCGAGGTAAACAACGATATATCCGGTTTCGACGACACGTGCCGCGAGGGTAGCGATCGCCGCACCTTCGATGCCGAGTTCCGGGGCACCGAACTTACCGAAAATGAGCGTATAATTCAGCACAAGGTTGACAAGCAGGGAAATGCACGAAGCGATAAATCCGACGAACGCGCTTTCCACACTGCGGAGCATGCCGAGCATGACCTGCGAAGCCGCAAAGAAGATGTAGGAGAAGCAGACGATGCGGAGGTATTTGGTCGCTTCTTCGATGACGTACGCCTTGTCCGTGAAGATGGACAGAAGCGGTACCGGAGCGGCGAGTGCGGCGATCATCATGATCCCGGAGAGGGACAGACCGATCAGAAGTCCGCACGCGGCGGTCTTCTTGATGCCGGGGATGTTCTTTTCTCCCCAGTGGCGCGAGGAAATGACGACCGTACCGTCGGCAACGCCGTTGAGCATCATCTGCAGGAGGAACTGGAGCTGGTTGACGATGAACACGCCGGAGAGGGCAAGCTCGGAGTACCGGCCGAGCATGATGTTGTCGAGCAGATTGACGCCGTACACGATGACGTTCTGGAACGCGATGGTGACGAGCAGGCGGCCGTACCGCCGCCAGAAGTCCGAACGTGCGGACTTGGAAGAGATGTCGGGAAGGGTGGAAGTCATGACAGCACCGTCCTTTATAAAGTGGAAAAACGTCTGTGGAAAATTATCAGATAACTGTCACACAAACGCCTTTCAATGAACATTTTGGTTTCATAAAATTATGGGGAAGGGGATCTCCGTGTCCGCCGATGTGCGGGGGACGGAGAAATGCTTCCTTTTCCGGAAAACGTGGGATCACACGCGCATCCGGCTGATGTTGATGGAGCCTTCGGGGATGTGCGAGATGTTGTCAAGGCTCTTGCCGGTACCGATGGCGACGCACTGGATCGGACGATCCGCCACGCGTGTCCGGATGTCGGTCGCGTAGTTGATGAGCCGGTCGAGACCGTACAGCAGGCTTCCGCCGCCCGTCATGACAATGCCGTTCGAGAGAATGTCGCCGATGAGTTCCGGAGGCGTCCGTTCAATGACGGAGCAGATCGCTTCGATCACCGCCGTGAGGGGTTCTTCGAGCGCATTGGGGATCTCATGGGAATGGATCCGTACCACACGGGGAAGTCCCTGGATGAGGCAGCGTCCCTTGACGTCGAGATAACGGGGTTCTTCTCTGGGCCACGCGGAGCCGATCTTGATCTTGATTTCTTCCGCCGTCCGTTCGCCGATGAGGACGTTGTGCTTCCGGCGGACGTAGCGGATGATGGCTTCGTCGAACTTGTCGCCCGCCACCTTGATGGATTCGGAGACGACCACGCCGCCGAGGGACAGCACCGCGATGTCGGTGGTACCGCCGCCGATGTCAACGACCATGTGACCGTTGGGTGCGGAGATATCGATGCCTGCGCCGATGGCTGCAGCAACCGGTTCCTCGATGAGGTAGGTGCGCTTGGCGCCCGCCTGGGTCGCAGCGTCCACGACGGAGCGTTCCTCAACTTCGGTGATGCCGGAGGGAACGCAGATGATGACGCGGGGCTTGAAGATGACGGAACCGCCGCACGCGCGCTTGATGAAGTGCTGGATCATGCGGAACGTGATCTCGTACTGGCTGATGACGCCGTCGCGGAGAGGGCGTACCGCCGTGATATTGCCGGGAGTACGGCCGAGCATCATCTGTGCTTCGCGGCCGAACTTGAGGATCTTGTCTGTATTTTTATCGATTGCAACAACGGAGGGTTCTCGGATCACGATCCCCTTACCTTTGACATACACGAGGACCGAGGCAGTCCCGAGGTCAATTCCGATGTCTTTGCTCATTCTGTAATAACCCGTACCTTTCGCTTGGAAATTCAAGTGAAAACTTTGTTGAAAATGAAGATATCACATATTATTATACATCATGGGGATATAATTTGCAATAGAAGGAAGAAAAATGTCGGAAGGACATTTTAAAATTGTCAGTTTATTCAAGACTTTGTAAGCATAACGTGCTATAATATAAAAACGCCATAATTATTAAATTTACATATATTTCCCGGAGGACTACTGCATTGATTGAAGTGAAAAACCTCGTCAAACGCTACGGCGATAATACCGCCGTCCGCGGCGTCAGCTTCACCGTCGAGAAAGGCCGCATCTACGGCTTCCTCGGCCCCAACGGCGCCGGAAAATCCACGACCATGAACATCATTACCGGATGCCTTGCTGCGACCGAAGGTGAAGTCACCATCGGCGGCTACGACATCTACGAAGATCCGGTCGAAGCCAAGGCGATGATCGGCTATCTTCCCGAACAGCCGCCGCTGTACATGGACATGACGCCCTACGAATACCTCGGATTCGTCGGACGTGCCAAGGGACTGCGCGGCGACAAGCTGTACAAAGCCGTTGATTCCGCTGTCGCAAAGACCGGACTGACCGCGTACGCCGACCGTCTGATCAAGAATCTCTCCAAGGGTTACAAGCAGCGCGTCGGGATCGCACAGGCGATCATCGGGGACCCCGAGATCATTATCCTCGACGAACCCACCGTCGGTCTTGACCCCCGTCAGATCATCGAGATCCGCGAACTCATCCGCGAACTCGGACAGGACCATACCGTTATTCTGTCGAGCCATATCCTGACCGAAATTTCCGCGGTCTGCGATTATGTGATCATCATCGCAAAGGGACGCATTGTGGCGAGCGATACCCTTGAAAACCTCACCAAGCTTTATGAAGGCAGAAACTACGTCGATCTCACCGCGCGCGGCGACGAAGACAAGATCCGCCGGATCATCAATTCCATCCCCGGTGCGGAAAGTGCGGAACTTGACGCGGGCGAAATGGGCCGCGTTCACGCACGCATTGCGATGCAGAAGGAGGTCGATATCCGCGAAGACCTGTTCTTCCGGTTTGCCGATGCGAAGGTGCCGATTCTCTCGATGGATTATGAGGAAGTCACCCTGGAAAAGGTCTTCCTTGAACTGACCGGCGATCATTTTGAACCCGGAACCGTCGCAGCGGAAGAATCCGGCGAGGAAGCTCCCGCAGAAGAAATTCCTGCGGAAGAACCTTCCGCGGAAGAATCCGTTCCGGCACCGGAACCGGCGGAAAAGCTTGCGGAACCGGCGAAAAACGGAAACGATGACGACTACACACCGCTGTTCGGCGGCAACGGAACCTGAACCGGAGGAAGATCATGTCTGCTGTATACAGAAAAGAACTGAGAACTTACTTTACCGGCATGACTGCGCCGGTGTTCATCGCCTTTATCCTGCTGATGACCGGGATTTTTACCGTGGTCTACAACCTGCAGGGACTTTACCCCAATTTTGAAGTGACCGTCAATCAGGTGGTCTTCGTGTATCTGCTCGCGGTTCCCGTGCTGACCATGCGCTCCGTCGCGGAAGAAAAGCACAGCCGCACCGACCAGCTCCTGTACTCCCTGCCGGTGAGCATGACCTCCATCGTTATGGCGAAGTACCTCGCCATGGTGACCGTTCTTGCGATCCCGGTCGCTGTGATGGCGTTCTACCCCCTTCTCCTCGCTTCCTTCGGGACCGTGCATCTCGCGTCCGCGTACGGAATGCTGCTGGCGTTCTTCCTGCTCGGCTCCGCACTGATCGCGATCGGGATGTTTATCTCGTCTCTGACCGAAAGCCAGGTCATCGCGGCGGTGGTCAGCCTTGCCGTGACTCTGCTGATCTACTTCATGTCCGGTCTTGCCAACATGATCTCTGCCGACGCGTCCGTTTCCCTGATCGCGTTCCTTGCCCTTGCCGCAGTGATCGGTCTGGTGGTCAACGCCATGATCCGGAACACGGTGCTTTCCCTCAGCGTGACCGCGATCCTCGCGCTGGTGACGATCGGCGTATATCTGGTGGACTCCAGCCTGTTTGCCGGTGCGGTACCGGAAATTCTTTCCGCAGTTTCCCTGTTTGACCGTCTGACGACGTTCCAGAACGGGATGTTCGACCTTACCGCGATCATTTTCTATCTTTCCGTCTGCGGACTGTTCGTTTATCTGACGGTACAGTCTCTGGAAAAGAAGCGCTGGAACTGACGGAAGGAGAAAACAACGATGAATAACGAAAACAAAACCATGAACAAGAAACTGAACAAAAAATATCTGAAGATCGGCTCGTTCAGCATGGTCATGACGGCGGTGGTTCTCGCGGCGGTCATTCTGCTGAATCTGTTCGTCTCCGAGATCCCGTCCACGTACACCAAGTACGACCTCTCGAGCCTGCAGCTCTACTCCATCAGTGAAGAGACCGAGAAGATCCTTGCCGGTGTGGAAGAGGATATCAACATCTACATCCTGACGCAGCGCGGCTATGAAGCGGCGAATACGGTGGAACTTCTCGACCGTTACGAAGCGCTGAACTCCCACATTACCGTCTCGACGGTCGACCCGATCGCAAATCCGAACTTTGTTGCGAACTACACGGAAAAATCTCTCAGCGACAACTCCGTGATCGTGGAAAGCGCAAAGCGTTCGACGGCGATCGACTACAACGAGATCTATACCCGTCAGTATTCCGAAGAAGAACTTTACTACTACTATTATTACGGTCAGATGCCGACCGGTACGCCCTATTTCAACGGGGAACTGCTGTTCACCACAGCGATCGACTACGTGACCCGCGATGACCTCCCGACGATGTACAGCCTGACCGGTCACGGCGAGACCACGCTCGGTGCGTCCTATCTTGAATACATTTCCAGCGAAAACGTGGCGACGGCGGAAATCAGCCTGCTGACCGTGGACGCGATCCCGGCGGACTGCACGTCCATCCTCATCAACAATCCGACCTCCGACCTGTCCGTGACGGACGCGGATATGCTCAAGGCTTATCTGGATGAAGGCGGGAACATCATTCTCGTGACCGGCGCGGGCACGTACAGCGAAGCGGCGATGCCGAATCTCGCGGGACTGACCGCATACATGGGGATGGAATCCGTGGACGGCATCGTTGTGGAAACGAACCGCAACAACTACATGGGCTACCCGCACTACCTGCTCCCGAACATCAATACCACCGCCGCGGAAGGCCCGACGTCTCTGATGTCTTCCTCGGACGCGTATCTGCTGATGAACGCGGCGCACGGGATCATCTCCGGCGGCTCCGCGAATGTGATCCCGCTTCTGGCGACGTCCTCCGATGCGTATGTCAAGGTCGACCTGACCTCCGATACGCTCGATAAGGCGGACGAAGATATTTCCGGCATGGTGTACGTCGGTGCGGCGGCGACCGGTGCGGCGAACGGTACCCGTTCGGATTCCTATAAGTTCGTGTGGTACTCTTCGCCGGCGATCTCCGACGAAAACGCGGATATGTACGTTTCCGGCGGCAACTCCGACCTGTTCATCTCCACCGTCAACTGGATGAGCGCGAACAAGACCAACCTCTCCATCATCGCAAAGCAGATGCAGGTGGAAGCCCTCACCGTGACCGAAGCGGACGTTGCTCTCTGGGTACCCATCATCATCTTTATCATCCCGATCGCGTTCCTCGTATGGGGCTTCGTGATCTGGTTCAAGAGAAGAAAGAAGTAATTTCCGGAGTCTGATTCATGAACAAACGTAAAAAGAAGAATAAGTATATTCCTTTGATCGTCCTGCTCGTTCTCATTGTCGTGATGGCGGCAGCGTATACGATGCTTTCGTCCGCGAACGATCAGAAAGAAGCGGAACAGGCAGCGGCTGACGCGGCGGCGAATGCCGTGGAAATGATCGCCGAATACGACTACACCACGACGGTCGGGCTGATGTATCAGCGTGCCGGCTCCGATCCGGTGGAACTGAAAGTGGTGAACGGCGTATGGCAGATGGCGGACGACGAACATTTCCCAGTCAGCCAGACGGCGGTGGCATCGATGGCAAACGCGATCGCGTCCATCGGCATCAAAAACCATGTCACGGAAGGCGATCCGGCGGACTACGGTCTTGCGGAACCCGCGTATCTCATTGAAGTGACCTACGACGGCGGCGTATCCCATCAGTACCGCATCGGCGACTACAACGCTTTCGGCGGCGGCGCGTACTACTTCATGATGGACGGTACGATGTACACCATCCCGACCGGTCTGACGTCCTATTTCGACTACGGCCGAGACGATCTGCTTCAGCTTGACACCATGCCGACGGACATCGAGACGGACTACATCAACTCGATCACCGTGACCGCGGACGGCACGGATAAGGTCATTGACGATGCCGACGGCATCGCGGCGCTGTTCGATCTCTTTGGTGATATCGCGCTGACGTCCTGTGCGGACTACTACACCGACGAAACCGAGCGTGCGGAAACGTACGGTCTCGACGGCAGTGACAAGATCACGATTTCGTACAAGCGTGCGGTAACTTCCACCGACGCAAACGGAAACCAGACGACGAACCGTCTCGATACGTCGTACACGTTCCTGTTCGGCGAAGCGGCGGACGGCGGTTATTACGGATCTCCGGAAAAATCCACGATCGCGTACCTCATCGGTGCGGAAACCGCGGATGCCATCGCGGAGTATCTGACCTACGAACCGGCTCCCGTTTCGGAAGAACCGTAACCCTATAAAAAACGAACACCGTACCGGTTTTCCGGTACGGTGTTTTTTGCTGTGATCGGGAGAAAAACTCAACCTTCCAGACTGCTTATCCATCTTTCGACGGTCTTGTTGATGGCCTTCTGCTGACGGGCAACGGCGGAAGCGAACGTGCCGCTGTTGCTGTTGATCGCATCCGGGATCAGACCGAATACGTTGGCGAAGGAAGAGTTCATGATACGGCCGATGTCAAAGATCAGACTGCCGCGCACGATGTCGAATACCTGGGACTGGAGCTGGGAGTCGGTGGTATTGTACTTGACCTTGTAGGAGGTTTCGAAAATCGCGGGAATGACGTTGAGGAAGCCTTCGTACGCCATGTTTTCCATGATCGCCGCGCTCATCGCCGGGTCTTTTGCGGCCAGCGGGATGGACCAGAGAGAGTAGGCGTTGGAGGTGCAGACAACGTAATCTTCCTGCTGTTCGTCGATCTTCGGGAAGGGAACAAAGCCGATCTCAAATTCAAGGTCACGCAGTTCGGAGCTGATGATCGCCATCGGGAAGGCATAGAAGACGGAACGTCCTTCCTTGAACACGGTGGTATCGTCGATCGCGGCGATGAAGGAAGTGTCGGGCGAGTTGTGCATGAGGGATGCCCAGCGGTCGACCAGATTGACGGCGCGTTCGGAGATGTAGTTTTCGGAGACGCCGAGTTTGCCGGTCTCATCGGCTTCCAGCGAAACAAAGCCGGAGCAGAGACCGATGGCCTGTACCTGAACGCCGTCGATGACAAAGCCGAACTGGTCCGCTTTTTCATCCTTCTTGCCGTTGGAGTTGAGGTCAACGTAAGTGCCGGAGCACATTTCATAGAACTTGTCGAACGTCCAGTCTCCGCTGATTACGAGTTCGTACGGGTCTTCCAGATTGTAGTCGGCAAGAAGCTTGCTGTTGAAGAAGATCCCCTGGCTGCGTCCGATGGAGCTGGGCGCGATGTCGCCGGTCGCAAAGAAGAGATTTCCCATAACCGTCGCTTTTTCGGTCAGGGCTTCACGCCACCACGGAGCGGAGAAATCGAAGTGTTCCTGATCGAGCATATTCTGGAACTGGAGCGAGTATGTCAGCGAGCCGATGTTGTTGCTGTGACCCGCGACGAAGTCGTACGCACCGTCGCCGGAAGTATTGGAGTTGCGGACGAGACCCATCCAGTTGCTGTCGCCGGAACGGCCGCCTTCTTCGAGGAAGGTGAGGGTGACGTTGAGATTTTCTTCGACCGCGAGATTGCGGGCAAAGATCGCGTCGTTGACGATTTCGCCGTTGAGTTCTTCGGTATCAAATTCTACGTCTTCATAGTGCTGCCAGCCGAGAACGGTGACGCCGGTACCCTGATAATCGAGACCTTCCGGCAGACCGAGCGGATATTCCTCTTCGGTTTCTTCGGGGACGATCTCTTCCGCGGCGGTACCCGCATCGGCGGAAACGGAGGCGGACGTGTCGGTCTTTTCGGTATTGTCGGTGCCTTCACTGCACGCGGTCAGAAGGGAACCGGCGAGAAGGATGGCGGCAAGAAGCGCGGCCATCAGTTTTCTGGAATAGTGTTTCATGATAGCTCCTTTTTGGGTTCTCATCGTAATATTTTCTACATTATACAGGAGCGGAATTTTTTTGTCAACAAAAAGAACCTGCAATTTTTTCAAATCGGCAGGTTCCTGATTTTTTCTGAAAAACTTATTCCTGTAAAAAATGCTTCAGCATGGTGCAGCGGATCGTGTGGCGGTTGTTGGCGATCATCTGCTGGAGGACGGACGGTTTTCCGACGAGGATGACCATTTTCGACGCACGCGTCACGGCGGTGTACAGCAGGTTCCGCGAGAGGAGCATCGGCGCGCAGGAGTACAGCGGCAGGATCACGACGGGATATTCGCTTCCCTGACTTTTGTGCACCGTGATGGCGTAGGCATGATCCACTTCTTCCAGCTGGGCGGCGTCGAGCACGCAGATGCGTTCATCGAACGCGACGGTCACGAGGTTGTCCTCGCGGTCAATGTCCGTCACAACGCCGATATCGCCGTTGTAGACCCCCACGCCGGTCTTGCCGTCGTCGGTCTCCCATTCGATTTCGTAATTGTTCTTCGTCTGCATGACACGGTCCCCGACGCGGAAGATCACGTCGCGGGATTTTCTTTCGGCTTTGCCCGGTGCGCGCGGATTCAGGGCTTCCTGCAGACCCGCGTTGAGGATATCCGTTCCCGACAGCCCTTTTCTGGAAGGCGTCAGTACCTGGATCTTTGAGACGATGTCCGCGCCGTACGAGCGCGGCAGGCGGTTCTGCACAAGGTCGATCACCGTTGCGGAGATGGCTTCCTCGCTTTCGCGGCGGAGGTAGAAGAAATCCGCGTCGGTGCGCGAGGTATCGGGCAGTTCGCCCGCATTGATGCGGTGCGCGTTCGTGATGATCAGGCTCTGTTCGGACTGACGGAAGATTTCGGTCAGCCGGATGACGGGGAACGCTCCCGATTCGATGAGGTCGCCGAGGACGTTTCCGGCACCGACGGACGGAAGCTGGTCGCTGTCCCCGATGAGGATCAGTCTGGCGCCGTTTTTGATCGCTTTCAGAAGGGCTTCCATGAGCTGTACGTCGATCATGGACGCTTCGTCGATGATGATGACGTCCGCGTCAAGGGTATTGTTTTCGTCGCGGAGGAACTTCGAGCCGTTTTCGTCGGAGAAGTCCATTTCCAGCAGACGGTGGATGGTCTTTGCTTCGTGGGAGGTCGCTTCGCTCATCCGCTTGGCGGCGCGTCCGGTCGGTGCGGCGAGGGAGATTTCATAGTCAAGGGATCCGAAAATCGAGATCAGCCCTTTGATAATGGTGGTTTTCCCGGTACCGGGACCGCCGGTCAGGATCATGACGCCGTCCGCCAATGCCTGCGAGAGCGCTTTTTTCTGCATGACGGCGTAGGTGATGCCGCTTTTTGCTTCGGAGGATTCGATCATGCGCATACTGTCACGGGCGTTCATTTTCGGACAGCGCTCGTGGATCTGCCGGAGCTTTTTCGCAATATAGGTCTCCGCGCGGTACATATAGGGATCGAACAGATAACGCGTTCCGCCGACGTCCAGAGGCACGAGAGACAGCTTCAGCACCGCTTTTTCGATACATTCCGCGACTTTTTCGGCGTAGTTCGTGTCACCGCCGAAGAGAAGATCCACGGCGCACCGCAGAAGTTCGCTGTCGGGGATGCACGTGTGACCCGAACGGACGGCTTCCTGACGCAGAACGTACACGAGACCGTGCATGATACGGTCGTCGGAATCGGAGGCGAGCCCCATTCCCATGGCGATCCGGTCGGCACGGCTGAAGCTGATGCCGCGGAAGTCCTCGCACAGCCGGTAGGGATTGTTCCGGATCCGGTCGACGGCGGCGCCTCCCCATTTCTGGTAGATCTTCATGGCGGTCTGCGGCGTGAAATAATCACGGCAGAACATCATGACCGAGCGTGCGCCGGACATGGATTTGAAGCTTTCGGTGATGGTTTCGGCTTTCTTTTTTGTGATTCCGGGGATCTCGCTGAGCCATTCGGGGTGATTTTCGATGACGGAAAAGGTGTCCGTACCGAACTGTTCAACGAGTTTCTGTGCGGTTTTCGGACCGATGCCCTTGATGTTGCCGCCCGAGAGGTAGCGGAGAATGTCGCTTTCCTCGGCGGGAAGGGTCTTTTCATAGGAATCGGCTTTGAACTGCCGGCCATAGACCGGATGATTCGTCCAGGTTCCGTGTGCGGTGATTTTGTCACCTTCGGCGAGGTAGGGAATGATGCCGACGACGGTCACGGGCTCTCCGGCGGAGTCTTCGATTTCACACACGGTGTAGCCGGATTCCTCGCTTTGGTAGATGATGGAATCGACGATGCCGGAGACGGAATCCTCCGGTTCGGCGGATGCGGCGGATGACAGGATGGGTTCCTGCGGATAAAAATTATTCAACGGTATGTTCTCCGTGGGATTTTTGGATACAGATTCTTACAATCATATTATACCCGGTCGGGCATGGTTTGTCAACGAAAAAAGGAGTGTGGGCAAATCGCCGGAATTTGGTGTTTTTGTGAAACACGATTGACAAGCCGATGGAGGTGTGTTATAATGCCTTTAGCGAATCCGTACAATTTCGCATGGATTTATTGCGGAAAACTGTACGGATTTCTGATGTGCGTTAAATATTGCAGTTTCAAGCAAACGATTCTATGATTCAACATACGAAAGGAAACAGATCATGAAGAAACAGAGACTGATCTCCCTGCTGCTGGCGCTGACAATGCTCGCGTCTTCGGCAGCCCTGTTGTCCTGCTCGAGCGGAACGGAAAACGCGGACGATGCGGCAGCAGTAAACACCGATGCTCCCTCGGCCGGTGAAGAAGTTGTAGCGGAAACCGAACCGCAGAAGGACTCGCTGGAAGCGCGTATGGACGTATCCGACGAACTCCCGGACAAGAAGTTTGACGGACGCACGTTTGCGATCATCGGTGACGACGCGTGCACCGACCACTATCTCTCCGAAGAACTGAGCGGCGAACCGGTCAACGACGCGGTATTCGAACGCAATACGGAAATCTGCGAACGCTTTGATGTTACCCTTGACGCGGTCGTCTATCCGGAAGCGAACATTACCGGTGCGGCGAAGAACTCCGTAGCGGCAGCGGATGACGCATACCAGCTCGTAGCGTGCCACATCATTTATCTCGGTATGTCTGCGACCGGCGACTATATGTACAACTGGTACGACCTTCCGAGCGTAAACTTTGATCAGCCGTGGTGGTCCGACAGTACCGTGACCGACCTGAAGTACAAGGACAAGGCGTTCATTGCGATCGGTGACTTCGCTCTGTCCGCGCTGGGCTCCACCTACTGTATGTTCTACAACAAGATGCTTGCAGAAAACTACGGTCTGCCGGATATGTATGAACTGGTAGCGGAAGGCGCATGGACGATCGACAAGCAGTACGAATTCAGCAATGGCGTTTATATTGACACCAACGGTGACGGACAGCGTGACGCAAACGATACCTACGCACTTACCACGGACTGCAAGAGTAATGCAAACGCATACCTCTGGGCATTCGGCAAGAAGATTGCAACCCAGCAGGCAGACTGCACCTATGTTCTCGACTACTACGATGAAAAGCTCGTATCTCTTGTAGAAAAGCTGTACAACCTCTACTACGAAACCGACTATGTATACTTCAATACGAACGACCACGGTATCGGTCAGGTCGTATTCCCGCTTGGCAACACCCTCTTCACCAACGGTCAGATCGGCTGGGCGAACGGTGCTCTCCGCGACGTGGAATTTGACTACGGTATCATCCCCTACCCGAAGTGGGACGAACAGCAGGCAGACTACTACACCAGCGTTGACGGCGGTCACGAAGGTCTCGCAATTCTGAAGACCATCCAGGATCCCGAATTCGTAGGTATCATCTCCGAAGCGCTCAACGCAGAAAGCTGGAAGCGCGTTGTTCCCGCTTACTACGACGTCTCCCTCAAGTTCAAGGGTGCGCGTGACGAACAGTCCATCGAAATGCTCGACCGCATCGTCAACTCCCGTATCTTCGACTTCGGTTACGTATACGGCGGCTGGGGCTGCGTATTCTGGATCCAGTACCTCCTCGAAGGTGCTTCCAAGGACATCACCTCCTACTACGAAAAGAACTTCAAGCCCTACAACAAGACCATGGAAAAGGTATTCGAAGCATTCGACGAATACACCACGGCTGCCGGCACTCCGTAAGTTCTGTCAAATCAAATATTGTTTTGCTGGATTTTTTGAGGGAAACCTTTTCAGAGGAAAGGTTTCCCTCAAACTCCCTTCCAAACCTCTTTGATCTGTTACAGTGATTTTGACTGTGCAGATTTTTTCTTTTGAAAAAAACCTTCCAACCTCAAATCTGCACAGACACAGCGATCTGTAACAGCCCAAAGAGGTTTGGAAGGGATTTTCTGCGACTTTCGCAGAAAGCTTCCGAGGGGAACCTTTCCTCTGAAAAGGTTCCCCTCAGGAATCTGCACAAACAAAATTTGATAGAAAGAAACTCAGTTAAAGTTGAAGATAG
Organism: Clostridia bacterium; assembly: GCA_017547755.1. Classification (GTDB taxonomy): domain Bacteria; phylum Bacillota; class Clostridia; order Oscillospirales; family CAG-272; genus UMGS1696. Next base: position 30,581 of record JAFYOX010000062.1, read on the forward strand.
AGCGGATTTCGTCAGCGAAATCGACCTTTTCCCAGGGAGCGTTGACGTCTTCGCGGCCCATGTGACCGTAAGCAGCGAGATCACCGTAGATGGGACGGCGGAGATCGAAGCGGTCGATGATGGCAGCGGGACGCATGTCGATGCGGGAGGTAACGAATTCGGAGAGGCTCTGGTCGTCGATCTTGCCGGTGCCGAAGGTGTCGAGCATGACGGAAACGGGACGGGCTACGCCGATCGCGTATGCGATCTGAACTTCGCAGCGGCTTGCGATGCCGGAAGCAACAACGTTCTTTGCGATGTAGCGAGCCATGTAGGAAGCGGAACGGTCAACCTTGGTCGTGTCCTTGCCGGAGAATGCACCGCCGCCGTGACGGGAGTAGCCGCCGTAGGTGTCAACGATGATCTTACGGCCGGTCAGACCGCTGTCGCCCATGGGGCCGCCGATAACGAAACGGCCGGTCGGGTTTACGTAGATCTTGGTGTCGTCGTCCATCATGCCTTCCGGAGCGATCGGGCGGATGACGTGTTCGATGATGTCACGGCGGATTTCGTCAAGGGAAACTTCCGGGTCGTGCTGGGAAGATACAACAACGGTGTCAATACGTACGGGGGTGTTGCCTTCGTATTCTACAGTAACCTGGGTCTTTCCGTCGGGACGGAGGTAGGAAAGAGTGCCGTTCTTGCGGACTTCGGTCAGTCTCTGCGCCATCTTGTGTGCGAGAGAGATCGGAAGCGGCATCAGTTCGGGAGTTTCGTCGCATGCGTAGCCGAACATCAGACCCTGGTCGCCTGCACCGGTGTCAAATTCGTCGGTGATTTCACCGGACTTTGCTTCTGCGGACTTGTCAACGCCGAGCGCGATGTCCGGGGACTGTTCGTGGATGGAGTTGATGACTGCGCAGGTCGTGCCGTCGAAGCCGAACTTTGCACGGTTGTAGCCGATGCTGCAGACGGTGTCACGTACGATGGACGGGATGTCTACATATGCGGAAGTGGTGATTTCGCCCATGACCATAACGAGACCGGTCGTGCAGCAGGTTTCGCACGCTACGCGGGACATCGGGTCAGCAGCAAGCATCGCGTCAAGAATACGGTCGGAAATCTGGTCACAGATTTTGTCGGGATGTCCTTCGGTAACGGATTCGGAAGTGAATAATTTTCTCATTTTTAATCTCCTTTTTGATTCTCGTGAAAAGGGAATGGGCGGATACGCTGAGTTTTAACGGACGCTGTTTCACAAAAAAAGTGTTCCTGCCGGCAGACAGGAACACAGAGTTTTTCCGTATTTCCTTATCTGTCGGGAATTAGCACCTTGCTGCATTTTCGCGGTAGGTTGCCGGGCGTCACAGAGCCTGTCTCTCAGCCACTCTTGATAAGTCTTTTCTTTGTTTTACGGGTATTATTATATCATAGTTGTCCGGTGTACGCAATCTCAATTTTTCACAAAGATTATGTACCGCGAACCCCTTTTTTTATCATCCGATTTCAAACGAACCGTGCAGGTAGAGGAAGAAGAACAGCAGTGCCGCGATCGCTACGATCAGCGGAATTGCCAGTCCGAGCGGATTCGGACGGTACTTTTCCCGGACGGCGTTGTCCTCGCTCTTCAGGAAACCGGCGGATTTCAGCGCGGTGGAGATCGGCTTGTACAGCAGGAAGACCAGCGCGGCGTTGAAGACCGCTTTTGTCATATTGAAGGGGAGGAGCAGGGGAACGATCAGTGCTTTGACCTCATCGACGGTTACGCCCATGTAGAACGGCGTGATGAGAAGGTTTGCGCCGATCATGACGGCGGTCATCATGACGACGGACAGACCCATGCCGAGCAGTGCGCCGAGCATATTGCGCGTGCGCGTGTAGACGAAGCTGCCGATGCAGACGAAAACGACGCTGGAGAGGATGTTCATGATGTAGCCGTAGATACCGGTGCTGCTGATGGTAACAAGTTCGATCGTGGAAACAAGCAGCGACATGGAGAAGCCGTATGCCGGGCCGAAGAACATGGCGCCGATGGTCATGACGGCATCCTTGAGGTCGAAGGAAAGGAACGAGACCTTGAAATGGAAGAGGACGCAGCAGATGTACGCCAGGGCGGAGAATACGCCGACTGCGGCGAGCGTGCGGATCTTCTTGTTGGAGAAGGTTTCTTTTGCAGATTTAGAAAGTTTTGACATAATTCACCTCATCGATTGACTGAAGGCGGAATTTATGAAATAAAAAAATCCCGTCAGGCTGACAGGAATACGCATAACGTACGGAACATACCATGTACCGTCACACATTTTCTCTCATCCGGACTTTGACCGTCGGTACGGGAATCACACCCGTTCGGCCCGCATACGCAGGTTCGTGGACTATACCACCGGTAAGGAATTACGCCTATCCCTGAAAATTTTTATTGAATTGGGTTTCTTGGGGGAACCTTTTTTGAGGAAAAAGGTTCCCCCAAACCCCTTCCCAAAACCTTTTCAAATAAAAAGGTGAGACAAAATTCTGTGCAGAGCTGTTTGAATTTCAGCTGCACATTGCAGCCGGAAAGTTTTGTGCAAGCCGTGACATCCGGAGATGTCGCAACTTTCATAAAAATGTCAAAACGGGGAACCCCGAAGGATTCCCCGTCTGGACTAAGCGTACCAAGCGCTAATTAATTTATGAAAATTAATTACTTGTTGATATCGATAACAACGCCGGAACCAACGGTACGACCGCCTTCACGAATAGCGAAGCGGAGACCCTTTTCGATAGCGATGGGGGTGATGAGTTCAACGCCCATGTCTACGTTGTCACCAGGACGGCACATTTCTACGCCTTCCGGGAGCTTGATGGTACCAGTAACGTCGGTGGTTCTGAAGTAGAACTGCGGTCTGTAACCGGAGAAGAAGGGCTTCTGACGGCCGCCTTCCTTTTCGGTAAGAACGTATACCTGACCGATGAAGTCAGTGTGGGGCTGGATGGAGCCGGGCTTGCAGAGAACCTGACCACGTTCGATAGACTTCTTGTCAACACCACGGAGAAGGAGACCTACGTTGTCACCAGCTTCAGCGGAGTCAAGGAGCTTACGGAACATTTCTACACCGGTGATAACGGTGGTCTTCTTTTCTTCGGTAAGACCAACGATTTCTACAACGTCACCCATCTTAACGATACCACGTTCTACACGACCGGTAGCAACAGTACCACGACCGGTGATGGAGAATACGTCTTCTACAGGCA
>JAFYOX010000007.1 GCA_017547755.1 Clostridia bacterium
GAATTCAGCTACATTTCATTAGCATCCGCACTCCTTGGCTGCCGCCGTTCGTGCTTTGCGTTTGTGCAGATGATACGTCAGCCTACCAAACTAACGAAAAGCGCGGACGGCGGTATAGCCAAGCCGCGCGGAAGATGACAAAATGTAGAAGGATATCTCTACTTTGCACGAAATCAAGGTTATTCCATACGGCGTGGGAAGTCAGGGTCTCGGCGGTCCCTGACTTCCGTCTCCACTACTACATAGGTCCTGGATCGCACACATTTTGTCGGCTGGGACAAACCAAATGTCAGCGCACAGACCCATCAAAAATTCTTTTTTCAAACCCATATCAACCCAACAATCCGGCTACAACAGTATAAAGTTTTTGCGGAGCTTTTTTCAAAAAGCGACCGTATCCCCTTCACGCCACCCCAGCACATCCCATCCCACTGTAATCCCCAAAATTCATATATCCTCCCTTGTTTTTTTGCTGAGGATATAGTATAATAATTGTGTATATCAAAAAACATCCTGACAGTAATGTGAGAAATAATTTATGGAAAGAGTCACCAAAGAAAACTATTATCTTGATATTGCACAGACGGTGTCGGAGCGCAGTACGTGCCTGCGCAGACGGTACGGTGCGATCATTGTGAAGAATGACAGTATTATTTCCACCGGGTATAACGGTGCGCCGCGCGGACGGAAGAACTGCTGCGATATCGGGTGTTACCGGGAACAGCTCGGGATCCCGCGCGGAGAACGGTATGAGCTGTGCCGGTCGGTGCACAGCGAGGCGAACGCCATTATTGCCGCATCCCGCGAAAATATGCTCGGCTCCACGCTGTATATGTGCTGTACCGATCCTGCCGACGGTTCCGTCGTCGCAGGAACGAATTCCTGCATGATGTGCAAGCGCCTCATCCTCAATGCCGGCATCGCAAAAGTCTGCATCCGCGATACCAAGGACACCTACCGCGTCATCGATACCGCCGAATGGATCGACGACGACGACAGCCTTTCCGGCAAAATGGGATACTGATATCCAATTCTATGAACGGAGTTATCTCTTCATGAACAAATTCACAAAAGGAGTCTGCCTCGGGATCGCTCTCCTGTCCCTCGCTTCCTGTTCCGGCACGCTCGTCAATCTCAAATATGAAAACGGCCAGATGATCAACAAGCGTCTCGGCCTTGCCTATACTCCCGCGCCCACCAATTACGAACCCGTCTCCGTCGGTGAAGCCTACGGCTACTACGAAAAGTCCGACATGACCCTCTATGAAATCAAGGGTCTCGACCCGAAAGAATGGCTCACCCAGGCGTACGCCGGCAGTGCTACCACCATTTTCTACTCCGACGACTCTGCTCTGCCCACTCTCGCCGAACTGGAACCGAACAAAATCTTCGTCACCGAAGGTGAAAGCGTCACCATCAGCATCGTCACCGTCAACGATCAGACCGTCATCGACGGACTTGTCGACATCTTCGAAAACGGTACCTACGCCGAATGGCCTCTCATCGGCGCCTATAAGACTTACGAACTCAAGTTCTATTCCGAAGAAAAATATCCGCATATCTACTATAACCTCACTTACGGCGAATTCGCCGAAGGCACCTTCCTCTATGACCGCAACACCAAGCACAGCGTCATGATCGGCGATGCCCTCGCAGATTTCATCCCCAGCGCCAAGCCGTAAGCTCACTTCCGAAGAAAGGCGGTACCTCCCCTTGACTCCCGAACTCGCTCCCCTTCCGCTGAAGACCGACGGCGATTTTCTCCCGAAAGATACCGTCCTCTTCGTCTGCACCGGCAATACCTGCCGGTCGCCCATGTGCGCCGCTCTCTTCAACGACCGGTACGCCGGACTCACGCGCCATGCCGTTTCCGCCGGACTCGCGGCAGACGGCTCTCCCATCTCGGAAAACGCCGTCCTCGCCCTCGAAAAGGCGGACGTGCCGTCCAGAAAACCGGACAACGACTACAAATCTCACGTTTCCCGCACGGTCACGGCGGAAATGATGGAAAACGCCGCCGTTGTCGTCGGCGTAACGTCATCCCATGCCATGCAGCTCATGCTCCGCTTCCCCGCGTACGCGTCGAAAATCACCGTCATGCCGAACGAAATTTCCGATCCGTTCGGCGGAAGCACCGCGCGTTACGAAGCCTGTCTCGCCGATATCGACCGTGCGCTCCGTACCGCATTCGGCTTTGATGAACCGGAAGGAGATAACGTATGACCATTCTTCATGCAGATCCCGCAATGCTTCCCGTCATCCTTGAAATCGAAAACGAGGCGTTCACCTGCCCGTGGTCCGAGAAAAGTTTCGCAGAAGCGTTTGAAGCCCAGAATATCACCGTCTATGCCGCCGTTGCGGACGACGGAACCATCGCCGGTTTTTCCTGCCTTATGTGGTACGCCGATGAAGGAGAGATCCTCAACATCGCCGTCCGCGAATCCGCGCGGAAAAACGGCGTCGGCGGACAGCTCATGAATGCCATGCTCACTGAAGGAACTGCCGACGGTGTCCGGACCTTCTTCCTTGAAGTCCGCGAATCCAACGCCGCCGCGCGCCGCCTTTATGAAAAAAACGGATTCGAGATCCTCGGCGTCCGCAAGCGCTATTACTCAAAACCGGTCGAAGACGCCATTATCATGCGGAAAACAGTCGATCCGGAATAAATCCTGAAAAACTTCCTCCCACTCACCCAGCTTTAAGGTTTTTGAAAGGGGTTCGCGGAAACCTCCGTTTTCCGCGAGAACTATTATTTTCTATGTATATCTTTGCCATTGAAAGTTCCTGCGACGAAACGGCGGCGGCGGTCATCCGTGCCGGGGACGATAAAATCACGCTCCTTTCCAACGTCGTTTCCTCCCAGATCGAAATACACGCGCTCTACGGCGGCGTCGTTCCTGAAATTGCCAGCCGTGCGCACTGCGAAGCCATCTCCAATGTCTCCCGCGAAGCCATCGAGACCGCCGGGATCTCCTTTTCCGACATCGATGCCATCGCCGTAACCTTCGCGCCCGGTCTGATCGGCTCCCTTCTGGTCGGCGTCAGCTTCGCAAAATCCCTCGCCATGACGCTGAATGTCCCGATCATTCCCGTCAATCACATCGAAGCTCATGTTGCCGCCGCGTATCTCGAAAACGACGAACTCAAGCCCCCGTACCTCGCACTCGTCGTCTCCGGCGGTCACACCTCCCTGTATGAAGTTTCCGACTACGCCACGTTCACCGAGATCGGCGGTACCCGCGACGATGCCTGCGGCGAAGCGTTCGACAAGGTCGGCCGCGTGATGGGTCTTCCCTATCCCGGCGGTGCGGCGATGGACAAACTTGCGGCACAGGGTATGGAAATGTTCGATCCCAAGGCGAAAAATGCGCTGAAATTCCCGTCTCCCGCCGTTGCGGACGACACGCTCGACTTCTCGTTCAGCGGTCTCAAGACTGCCGTCATCAACTACATCCATACCGAAAAGCAGAAGGCAAAATCCGATACGCTTCCCGACGAAAAACGCTGTGAGATCGCGGCGGCATTCACCCGCACCGTCTGCGACGGCGTGACGAAAAAACTCGCGCTCGCACTGAAAACGACCGGCACCAAAACCCTCGTTATGGCGGGCGGCGTTGCGGCAAACTCCCATCTGCGCAAAGCCGTCGGCGAGACCTGCGCGAAGTACGGCGTGAAATTCATCGTGCCTTCGCTGAAGCTCTGCGGCGACAACGCCGCTATGACCGCTGCCGAAGGGTACTATATGTACCGTCAGGGACTCACGGCGGATCTCTCCCTCAACGCGTTCGCTTCCGACGAAGCCGCCGAAGAATATCTGGACGAACTGAAGGAAAAGCTCTGATTCCCGGGACTTTCCACATACTTTTCCACAGGTTGTGGAAAAGGTTTTTCCACAACCACGACAGTTTCCGTCACCCGCATATTTTTTCACCGAAGATTCCTCCCGTATCCCGTTTATCTCCGAAGTATCCTCCTGTTTCCTCCCAATACAGCAGAATCCCTGCGTTTTTTTACCGGCAGATGCGCGAAAAAACGGGAATCCTGCGATGAACGCGGAGGTAAGACATAATTAATATTGATCGTATGAAAATCATTCCCTTATACAAACATGAAATTTTATCCCTTCCCGCGGAAGCGGTTTCCGAAAAGTTATCCACAGCCACCGCGGACGAACTGCGCGTTCTCCTCGCTGTGATGCTGAAGCGGGAATTCACCGTTTCCGAACTTGCCGCCGAGCTGGATATGACCGAAAACGCCCTGCGCCGCGCGATCTCCGCATGGGAAACCGCCGGTGCGCTGAAGCTCGAAAGCAGTCAGGAAAACTCCATGACCGCCGCGCAGAAAAAACGCGAAGTCATGAAAGACAGCAAAAAACTTCTGGCAGGCGCCGCGCTCCCGCATTACTCTTCCGATGAAATCGCAACCGTGATGGAACATACGCGCGGAAGCTCCGAACTTCTCGATTCCTGCCAGCAGACGCTCGGCAAAATGTTCAACGCCGCCGAAACCGCCATCATCATCGGACTGGTGGATCACCTCTCCCTCAGCCCGGACTATATTCTTCTGCTCTGCTCCCACGCAGCGAATATTCAGAAAAAATCCGTCCGCTACGTGGAAAAAATGGCGCTTGATCTGTACGACCGCGAAATCACCACCTATGCCGCTCTGGAAGAAGAGCTTTCCGCCATCGAACGCCGGACGTCCATGGAAGGATTCGTCCGCGATCTGTTCGGCATCGGCAGCCGTACGCTGATCAAAAAAGAACGGGATTTCATCGCAAACTGGGTGGACAAATACGGCTTTGACCGTGAAATGATCCGTGCCGCGTACGAGATCACCGTCGAAAAGGCGAAGGAACCCAACATGAATTACGCCAACGCCGTCCTCGAAAACTGGTTTGCCGCCGGCTACAAAACCGTCCGCGATGTGGAAGAGGCGGAAGCCCAGCGTGCCGCAAACCGTCCGAAAAACGTGCCGCAGGGCACGAGTTTCGAGACCGACAGTTTCTTCGAAGCGGCACTTCAGCGCTCGTACGGCGAAAGCAGTACCAAACCGTGAATCCATAACAAAGGAGAATTCCCATGAGCCGCAGCGACAATATCCGCGCAGCGAAACAGAAGATTGCCGAAAACCGTGCGACAGCCATCCGCATTTACGAACGCCACACCGCCGAGATCTCCGCGCTTTTTCCGGAATTCAAGCGGATCGACGATCAGCTGGCGCAGACCGGTCTGAAAATCATGGCCGCCGCGCTTGCCTCTCCTTCCGACGAAGCCGAACGGAACATCGAAGCCGTTCATGCCGAATACGATGCGCTCGCCGACCGGAAACGCCAGATCCTCACCGACAACGGCTATCCCGCCGACTACTGCGACATCAAATACTTCTGTCCGAAATGCTCCGACACCGGCTATGTGGATATCCGCATCTGCGAATGCCTGAAAAAAGAGCTGGTTCTGGCGTCGCTCGAAGCATCCGGACTGTATTCTTTGGTGGAAACGCAATCTTTTCAGACATTTTCTCTTGACTATTACGAAAAAGATGATAAAATAAATATGAAGCGGAACGCTGTCCGTCTCTGGGAATTCGCAAACAATTTCGTTCCCGGAAAATCGGAAAGTTTCCTGTTCATCGGCGCAACGGGACTCGGCAAGACCCATCTTTCCTCGGCGGTAGCGCGCGTCATCATCGAAAAAGGCGCGTACGTCGTGTACGAATCCTCGATCTCGATGATCGCAGACTACGAAGCGAAACGCTTCGGAGGAAGCAGCTACAACAACGAGTGGGACGACAACGTGGACCGCTACACCGAATGTGATCTGCTCATCATCGACGATCTCGGCTGCGAGGTCGTGAACAACTTCACGCTCTCGTGTCTGTACAACATCATCAACTCGCGCATCATCATGCACAAGTCGACGATCATCAACACCAACCTTTCGGACAAGGAACTCCGTTCGCGGTACACCGACCGGATTTTCAGCCGGATCCTCGGCGAATTCACAACGCTTCACTTCCGCGGACACGATATCCGCGAACAGAAACTCATCAAAAAATAAATTTCCATATAAAAGGAGATCAATCAAATGAAAATTGGCGCAATGGTAGAATCCTTCCGTCTCGGCTTCAAGGGCGGCGTTGAGAAGGCTGCTTCTCTCGGCATCGAAGGTATCCAGGCATACGCAACCTACGGCGAACTTGCTCCGGAAAACATGACCGAAGACAAGATCCGTGAAACTCTCGACATCGTAAAGTCCAACGGTCTCGTATTCTCCGCTCTCTGCGGTGACTTCGGCCACGGCTTCATGAATGCAGACGAAAACAAGATCTATGTTGAAAAGTCCAAGAGAGTTCTCGACCTCGCAAAGAAGCTCGACTGCAACGTTGTTACCACCCACATCGGTACCGTTCCCGCAGAAGAAAACGCTACCAAGGAAATCATGCGTAAGGCTTGCCGCGAACTCGCAGAATATGCAGACTCCGTTGGCGCAGCATTCGCAGTTGAAACCGGTCCCGAAACCGGTAAGGTTCTCGGCGAATTCCTCGATTCTCTCGGCGCAGGCGGCGTTCGTGTAAACTTCGACCCCGCAAACCTCGTTATGTGCGTAGACGACCGTCCGGAAAACGCTCTCCAGTACATCGGCAAGTACGTTGTTCACACCCACGCTAAGGACGGCATCATGCTCAAGAAGCGTGTTGAAGCTGCTGTTGCGATCGGCGACGAAGCAAAGGAACACAAGGCAATGCTCGATATGGGTCACAAGTACCTCGAACTGCCTCTCGGCGAAGGCGACGTAAACTTCGACGTTTACCTCCCCGCTCTCGCAGCAACCGGCTACAACGGCTTCCTCACCATCGAACGTGAAGTCGGCGGCAACCCCGTTGCAGACATCGAACTCGCAGTAAACTTCCTCCGCGAAAAGATCGCTAAGTTCAATCTGAAGTAATTTAATTTTTCGGGGAAAACCTTTTTAAGGAAAAGGTTTTCCCCGAACCCCTTTTCCAAACCTTTTCAGACAGAAAGGATTTTTTATTTTTATGAAACTGATGATCGCATCCGACCTGCACGGGTCGGCTTATTATACCAGGCTCGCACTGGATTTCTACAAGACCTGCGATGCGGACAAGCTCGTTCTCCTCGGAGATATCCTCTACCACGGTCCGCGCAACGATCTGCCGAAGGATTATGCGCCGAAGCAGGTCGCGCCGATGCTGAACGAATTCGCCGCGCAGATCATTGCCGTACGCGGCAACTGCGAAGCGGAAGTGGATTCGCTGATGCTCGACTTCCCCGTCACACCCGATTATGCGGTGCTCTTCGACGGCAGCACCACGATCTACTGTTCCCACGGTCACCGTGACGAACCGAAGATGGCGGAAGGCAGCGTTTATCTGACCGGCCACACGCATATTCCGCACGATTTCGTGAAGGACGGCGTACGGTATCTGAATCCCGGTTCCGTTTCCATCCCGAAAAACGGCAGCGCGCACAGCGTTATGGTTTACGAAAACGGAGAATTCCGCCGTTTCGACATCGAAACAGGCGCGGAATACACCCTGTAAGACAAAAAGAAAACAGACGTACCGGACGGTACGTCTGTTTCTGTTTCCGGATCAGAACTCAGCCGCAGCAGGAGCAGTTGAGGATCGCGAGGAGAAGGATGATCACGATGATCCAGACAAGGGTTTCGTTTTCAAAAATGTTGCAGAAGCATCCCATGATATGAACCTCCGGTTCTTTCATTTCGTCTGATTTTCCGAGCGGCATCTTCACCGCTCTGATATCATGGTATGCTTTCCGTGAAAATGTGTTCCTGATTTATTCGAGATCCAGGCTCTCGCAGGCAAGAAAATCGTTTGCCGCCGTGAGGCTGTTCGTGGGAATGTCGAGGCTGTCCCCGCACTGCTTGCACTTTACGGTGAGGTGGTCGTCGAAAATTTCCACGTCATAGTCGCCGCCGTCGGGACAGCTGCACGTGATTTTTCCTTCGTCGGCAAGGTCACGGATCACGTACATGACGATATCCAGCACCTGCGGATCGCTCAGTTCGGGCTTCTTTTCGCGGTCGACGCTGTGCAGAAGGGTGTCCACGTCAATTTCGGATTCCTCAAGCATTGCCATCAGTTCCTTTTCGGATTCCTGCATGGCTTCGGCAACTTTGTCCTGCTTTCCGATGAAGCAGATATCAAATCCGGAATAGCTGCACGGCAGAGCAAACAGATCGCGGTCGAAGAACATCGACGACGACATCATATAGCTGTGCGGCGTCGGGCAGAGGAAGCAGGGCACGTTCAGGCGCACCTTCTTATCCTTGGTGTAGACGAGTTCCAGCTGCGAACCGCCGCAGGGACACTTCATACGGATCATATCCGCAGTCAGCGCGAAAATACCGACCATGCTCATCACGCTTGCGCCGCACTCCGGACACCGGTACGCAACCGTGGTTTCTTTACGTTCGAGAATCATAAAATTTATATTTCTCCGGGAAAACTTTTTCCTAAAAAAAGTTTTCCCGGAACCCCTTTCAAAAACCTTTTCAAATAAAAGAAATATAATTTATTATAACACGGTTGTGCAGAAAAAGCAAGATTTTGTCATGCGGATTTTGTACGGTTCGGGATGTCTGTGTTGATTTGCTCCCTTTTTTGTGCTATACTATGGAGCGATATATGATTTTGTTTTCCGGAGGTTTTCCCGATGAAGTTCGACCGCGACGCCAATACCATGCTCCTCACCGTGACGGAGCTGGCTTCCTATGCCTTTCAGCGGGAAAATCCCGGGATCCTCATGAAAAAATTCGGATTTTCAAAAACCACCGTCACGCCAGACACGTATGAGTATCCCGACGAATCCGGACTGATGCCCCTGCGTCACGGCACCGCGATGCACAATGTCACGGAAACGGACGCGATGACGGTCACATCCGCCGATTCCGCAGACGGCACCTCCGTCCACACGGAAGTGCCTCTGGAAAAGACTACGTCATCCGGCGGGATCACCGTGAGCATCCAGGGCTATGCGGATATTATCTCCTTTGACGGGCAGATTCATACGGTCGAGGAGATCAAGACCATCGGGTACATCGAAAATTCGCTGACGCCCTTTTCCGATCCGTCTCATTTCGCACAGGCGTGCATATACGCACACCTTCTCGCGGAAGCGGCGGAACTTCCGGAAGTGGGGATCCGTCTGACCTATATCCGCCGTTCCAACGGCGCAAAAGTATTGTTCAACGCCGTATTTTCCCGCGTTTTTCTCCATCGCACGTTTGACGCTCTGATGGAACGTGCGGCGGGATTTATCCGGCATACGGCGGAACGGTATTCGGTCTATCCGGACGAAGTGAAAAAAATGCCGTTCCCGTACCGGACGATCCGCGAGGGACAGGAGGAATTCATCCGCGAAGCCTACCGTGCCATGGCAAACGGCACTTCCCTGCTCGTTTCCGCACCGACGGGGATCGGCAAGACGATCTCCGCGCTGTATCCGGCGGTAAAAGCGACCGGCTCCGGGCGCATCGACCGGATCTTCTACTTTACGGCGAAAAACGTGACCGGCATCGCCGCTTTGGACGCGGCACGGGAAATCGTGAAGCACGTACCGCATTTCCGTGCGCTGATGATCCAGGCGAAAGAGCAGGTCTGCCCCGGAAAAAAGGAAAATCCGGAGCTGAATCTGCGGATGAAATGCCGTTTCTGCGAGAAGGTGGACAGCATCTCCGACGACCTCGGCAAGACGTACATTTCCTATCGCGAACGAGAACTGGATGCCCTGACGGAGCTTCTGGATTCGGAAGATGTCATTTTCACGTCCGCGCGCGTCCGGAAAACGGCGGAGAAATTCCGTGTCTGTCCGTACGAACTGTCGCTCGATCTGTCGGAATACTGCACGCTGATCGTGTGCGACTACAACTACGTGATCGACGAAAGTATCCGCTTCAAGCGGTATTTCAAGGATATCAAAAAACGTGCGGATGAAAAATACGCGTTTCTCTTCGACGAGGCGCACAACCTTCCCGACCGTGCCCGGGACACCTATTCGGCCGTCCTGACGACGGCATTGGTACGGGAAATCGAAAATTTATGTGACACTTATTTTCTGGAAGACGCGGAATTTCAGGCGGCGTCCGGCGGATTATGCGAGGCGATGGCAGAGCTGACCGGCGCCTGCACGGAAAACGAATTCTTCCGAACGGGGAAAAACGGCGAAGAAATTTCCGGCGGATTCTATGAAGCCGGGCGGGTACCGGACGCACTTGTCCGTGCGGCGGCAGACATGGCGAAGCTGATGCTGCGCTGTATCCGCGAAGGTGCGGACGCCTCGGAAATTCTGACCGAGCCCTACGCAAAGCTGTCGAAATTTGTGTTTGCGGCAGGATTTTTCGACGACAAATTCCGATTCTTCGCGTCACGCGAAGGCGGCGAAGTGACGGCGGAAATCCTGTGTCTGGACCCGTCGGGGATCCTGCGTGCGATGACGAAAATCGCGCGGTCGGTGATTCTGTTTTCGGCGACTCTTTCGCCGATCGAATACTTCCGCGAAGTGACGGGGCTGAAAAAAGCCGCGGCGCTGGAGCTTGAATCCCCGTACGAGCGGGACAATCTCTGCCTGATCGCGTACGATGCGCTCAGCACGCGGTTTTCCGACCGCCGTCAGACGGCGGAAGACTGCGCGGAAATCATCGCGGAAGCGATTGCGGCACGGCCGGGGAATTATCTCGTCTACTTCCCTTCCTATGATTATATGAAGCGCGTCTGCCGTCTGTTCACACAGGTGATGCCGGAAGCCGCGGTCGTGATGCAGCGCCCAGGCATGAGCTACCGCGAACGCGAACGCTTCATCGGCATCTTCCATGAACGCGCGGACCTGACCGACGAATACACGGTCGGCTTCTGCGTTCTCGGCGGCATGTTCTCGGAAGGCATTGACCTTGCGGGCGAACGTCTGATCGGTGCGGTCATCGTCGGCACCGGCATGCCCCAGCTCTCCGCCGAACGCAACATCATGTCCGCCTACTACGACGAAAAGACCGAGCGCGGCCGTGATTTCGCCTACATCTGCCCCGGCATGAACAAAGTCCTCCAGGCGGCCGGACGCGTCATCCGCTCCGAAACCGACCGCGGCATGGTTCTCCTCCTCGACGACCGCTGGGCAGAACCTTCCATGCGCCTTCTCTTCCCACGCCACTGGCGCCACATGCGCTTCACCGGCGACGTCTACTCCATGCGGGTGATGCTTGAGGAATTTTGGGATGGGGAATAAAATATTGTTTTGCTGAAGTTTCTTGAGGGGAACCTTTTCGGAGGAAAGGGTCCCCTCAAACTCCCTTCCAAACCTCTTGGGGCAGCTATCAAGGTTGGATAGTGCGGATTTGAGGTTAGAGGGGATTTTTTATGGGTTTGTGCGCTGACATTTGGTTTGTCCCAGTCGACAGGGGTTGAGCGATCCAAAGCATGAGGAAGGGTGGAGACGGAAGTCAGGGGCCGCCGAGACCCTGACTTCCCACGCCGGCTTCAGTATCCGTGATATAATACGTCAATATAGAATTCAGCTACATTTTATTGAGTATCCGCACTCCTTGGCTGCCGCCGTTCGTGCTTTGTGTATGTACAAACCTTACGTCAGCCTCTCTTTCTGACGAAAAGCGCGGACGGCGGATTAGCCAAGCCGCGCGGAA
>JAFYOX010000008.1 GCA_017547755.1 Clostridia bacterium
CTGTCGCAAATTAGGAAATCGTAACCAATTCATCGGCAACATACACAAGAAATCATTTGATTTCGAAAGATTAACACTTGATTTTTTGTATATGTTACTGAACAATTGGAAACTTTACCCTAATTTGCGACAGCCCCTTTGTATTTCTGTTCGATTTATCCGATGAGATCCGCTTACGGATTCTGACCTGCGAGCATTGCCGCGTATGCGTCGTTGATCTTGGAAAGAACCTTCGCAGCTACCTTTTCGTTCTTCTGATACATGGAAGCGAAGTCGGTGTCGCCCTGCTGCATCATAGTGATGACCTTTTCGTTGTAACCGCCGAGCTGGTAGTAAGTACCAACGTCAAAGAAGCGGGACGCGAAGATCAGGTCGAGCATTTCCGCAGATTCTTCGTCACGGAAGTACTTGCCCTTCAGAGTGGTTTCATAGTATGCGGGAGTGATATATTCCTTACCGTAGTAAGAAAGTGCTTCGAGAACCGCGCCGCTCATGTCAGGGTCAGCAACGGTGGTCGGGATGCAGACATAGGAGGTACCGTAAGCGTGCATGGTGTTACAGAAGTCCTGCTGGGTTTCGTCCCACTTCGGGTAAGGAAGGATACCGAAGTCGGTGTCCATATCACGGAACCAGGAAACCGCCTTGACGTAACGGCAGTAGAACATTGCGCGCTGGTCACCGAACATGGTGTGGAGGTCAGCTTCCTGAATGGTTGCACCGGAACCGATGAAGCCGATCAGCGGCTGGGTCTTGAGGGTCAGCCAGGAGGTGAGAACGTCGAAGTTGCGTTCGTTGTTGAGGGTCATTTCGATCAGACCGTCTGCATTGATGGTAGCGAACTTACCGCTGCTCGCGTGGAGCATACCGATAACGGAGTCCTGCCACATGATGATACCGATGGAGTCTTCCGCGTCGGTGGTACCGTTGCCGTTCATATCGATATAACCAGTATTTGCCATTTCGGTGAACTTGTCGTAGGTCCACTTATTTTCACGAACGAGGTCGTAGGGATTATCAAGGCTGAAATTGGTGATCATCTGCTTGTTGAACAGAATACAGTAAGTACAGTCGTTGTCGAGAACGCCTGCATCACCGGTCGTGTAGAACATCTTGCCGGCTACGGAAAGGTGTTCGTTTGCCTTGGGGTCCCACCAGCTCTTGGTGAGGTCGATGTTCTTGTTTGCGTTGAGGTCAAGGAGCTTACCGTTGTAAGCGAGCGTGGATACGTCGTAGCAGCCGATGTCCGCGATGTCATAGTCGTTCGTACCTGCCATGACCATCGTGTCGATGAGCTTGTAGCCGGTACCGGTACCGCCGGAAGACTGGCCGCTCTGGTTGTTGACGGTGAATTCAACATTGAACATTTCGGAAACCGCTTCGTTTGCGGTGTACTTCGCGTCGTTGATGGCTTCACCGGTCATTTCTTCGGCGATGAAATCGGTAAAGGACCAGTTTCCGGCAAGAACGATGTTGATGGTACGTCCTTCATAGTCCTTGACTTCCGCGTCAAGAGTTTCCACGTATTCGGTTTCTTCAACGATTTCTTCCGCTTCGGAAGATGCAGCGTCTCCGGAAACGGTTCCTTCATCTGCATTGGCCGCGGATTCCCCGCATGCGGCAAACGTGCTCAGAAGCATTGCGGAGAGAAGAAGCATGGTAAGAAGTTTCTTCATTTTTGTTTTTCCTTTCGAAAATTTTTAACGGTCGATAAAATCTGGTTTTATTATAACAAAGCCTCCCGGGAATGTCAATAAAATTCCGTGAAAAATCCATGCGGCATTGTTATTTTTTCAAGCAAAATCAGATTTTTTATTATTAGTTGAAATTATTGACAAAATCCGACGTCTGTGATACAATCGTTGTCAATTAGAGAAAATTTTTATTTCAGACGGAGGTATCTCATGGAAAAAATCAGAGTAGGTATCATCGGTACCGGCGGCATCAGCAACGCGCATATGGGCGGCTACAAGGCGATGGCGGACAGTGTGGAAGTGGTTGCGGCCTGCGATATCGACGAAGCGAAGCTGAAGCGGTACGCGGAACGCTACAACATCCCGCACATCTACACCGACTACAACGAAATGATGGCGAAGGAAGACCTTGACTGCGTCAGCGTCACCACCTGGAACGCTGCACACAAGGGTGCGACCATCGCGGCTCTGCGCGGCGGTGCAAACGTTCTCTGCGAAAAGCCGATGGCGATGAACGCGGCGGAAGCGGAAGAAATGCTCGCGGTAGCGAAGGAAACGGGCAAACTTCTGCAGATCGGCTTCGTACGCCGTTTCGGCGGTGACGCTGACACCATCCGTAAGCTGACAAAGGCCGGCACGATGGGCGATATTTACTACGCAAAGGCGACCTATCTCCGCAGAAACGGCTGCCCGGGCGGCTGGTTCGGCGACAAGTCTTACTCCGGCGGCGGTCCTCTGATCGACCTCGGCGTTCACGTGATCGACCTTTCCCGTTATCTCGCAGGCAATCCGAAGCCGGTGTCCGCGTTCGGCGTGACCTACAACAACCTCGGCTGCAACCGTGCGGCAGGTGCGGAAATGGCATGGGAAATGTCCAGCAAGAAGGACGGCTACGAATACACCGTCGAAGACTTCGCATCCGCACTGGTCCGTTTCGACAACGGATTCACCCTTCAGGTGGAAGCAAGCTTCAATCTCAATATTCCGCGCGACCTCGGCAAGATCGAACTCTTCGGCACCAAGTCCGGCGCGAAGATCGATCCGGGTGTTGAACTGTATACCGACATGGCGGGAATGTTCGTGAACATCCAGCCGCAGGGCAACACCACCTTTGAAGCGACCAATCCCTTCAACGCGGAAATCCGCGGCTTCATCAATGCGGCAATGAACGGCGGCGAATGCCGTGCGACCGCTGAAGACGGCGTCGCTCTCATGAAGATCCTTGACGCGATCTACGAATCCGCCGCAACCGGCAAATCCGTGGATATCCGGTAATTCCGAAAAAACAGGGGAAACTTCCGAAAGAAGTTTCCCCATTTTTATTTTGTTCTGCGCATGACGGCATTTTTCATCCGGCACAGCGACCAGTTCAGCGTGGACTCCTTCACGGCATCCGCAATGTTCCAGAGATTCTCCGTGACCCGCAGTTCCACCTTTTTCCGGAGAAGTTCGCCGTACAGATCGGTCAGAACGTGTTTTTTCACCGGGATCTGCGTCTTTTCCGCGACATAATATCCAGCGATCCCATCCTGCAGGCGAAAATCTCGCGGATCAAACTCGTACAGGAAAAGCGTTGTATCACGCATTACAGAAAACCATCCGGCTTCGATCACGACCGCATAGCTGTTTTCCGGTGAAGTAAAAAATCGCCGGCGATCCTCGTCCGTCGTCTGCGGTCCGACATGATATGCAACCCGCGGGCAATCCCGCGGCGTCAGAAAATTCGGCAGATGCGCTTCATCGATCGCCCAGACAAGCCCCACATCGGGATCCAGATCCTTTCTGGCGGGCAGACGCGGCTCGAACACCCGGATATCCGGCTCTTCGCTGACATGAAACAGGCGCAGACCGTTCATACCGTTCTGTTCCATTCGTCCGTGTACCGGAAAAGATAATAGAATTCGCCGCTCGGGCCGTAGATTCCCATCCGTCGGAATCCCATGGTTTCGTACAGGGACTGTCCGCGCAGATTTGCGATGTGTGTGGTCAGCTGGATCCCGCCCTTGCCGTGTTCTCTCGCATAATCCTGCGCAAACGCGATCAGCTTCCGTCCGATGTGCTTTCCTCTCAGGTTTTCACGGACGGCTATTCCGAGCCACGGAATCGTCGTGTTCAGATCCCACAGAAATACAAGCCCGATCATGACGCCGTCAGCTTCCGCAAGAAAATACTGCCAGTTCGCCGAAGGATTCCGGCAATAATTAACCGCACTCTGATGGTTTGAGTCGTGACGGTTGAAAAAGGCACGGGATTCGTCCCCCATAACTGCGAAAAAATCGTCAATCAGAGCTTCATCCTCCGCCGTAACGGCGCGGATTTTAAAATCGAGTTCGACTTCATGACTGTTCATAGAGATACTTCCTTTCCCGGAATTTCCGGTAATGAATTCCTGCATGGTTTTTCCGTATAGACTAAAAAACGCCGTCCCGATACATTTGTATCTGAACAGCGTTCTTTTTGTGGTGACCCGTGGGGGAATCGAACCCCCGTTACTGCCGTGAAAGGGCGGTGTCTTAACCGCTTGACCAACGGGCCGAAGATGATTTACCGTGAATGCCTTTTTGATGACCCGTGGGGGAATCGAACCCCCGTTACTGCCGTGAAAGGGCGGTGTCTTAACCGCTTGACCAACGGGCCATAGGATCATCGATAAATCATTTTGGTGATCTTTTTTAAATCACCGATAGCGGAAGTTGGACTTGAACC